>JAGBCB010000019.1 GCA_017938145.1 Lachnospiraceae bacterium | reverse complement strand
ATCGCCCATAATATCACAAAAATGGCACTGGAAGGATAGAAATCCCGTGCTGTTTTATTCTGAAAATGCGTATTTCAAGAATAAAAAAACGAGGATGCCCCTCGCTACGATTTAAAAATCATAGTTTTGGGACACCCTCTTGAGTGTCAAATACTATCTATAGCCTATTCAATCCCAATCAGCCTTACTAACCCTTCACTATAATCCACAATGCCAAAGGCTGTATTTTTTATTGTAGCATTGAAGGCATTCTTTGCAGAAAACTCCGTCATTACAAACAAATCGCCCACTTCAACCCTTTGAGAATATCCGGCATCTGCCAAAATTCCATTGACATAATCCCTTTTATCCTCTGAGGCTATATCAATATATGTGGTTTCAATATGTTTGAACGATTTTTCATCATTCAGGTTATCCTTAATCAGGTCTTTAAGAACCGTATGACTTCCGTCCCAGGCGCTGAACTGGCTTTTAATCCACTCATTACGTTCTGTCTTAAATTCGCTGCTCATGGAAGCCACTTCATAATTTCCTTCTGCATCAATGGAACCAATGGCTAAGCAGGTACCATCCAAGCCTTCTTTTACATCGCCAAAAGAAAAAATAGCTTCTGTCTTTACGTCCAGTTTCTGGAGTTCTGTTGCTATCTCTGCAAGAATATCCTTCACTTCCTGCTCGCTGTTTTCACAGCAAATGGCACAGGTTGCAATTAGACCGTCTGAATCTGTTGCAGGAATAATCTCTATTTCTCCCACTTGTCCCGAAAAATCCTTAACAACACGTTTTATGATATCTGCAACCATCTTGGAAGGAGAATCGAATCGCTCTGTTTCGATCACAGTACCGCATACCGTACATTTTTTCTGCTTTGTTCCCTGTTCTTCACTGGTTCCTTCGTAAACTACTTCCCATTCCCCCTGATTATGAGAAAGTGTAGTTCCTTCTGTTTCCCCGCATACATTACAAGTCTTTGGCAAAGAACAGGTTGCTTCCGCCCAGGTATGGGATTTATCTGCATTTAATGGTTCGCCCTCCTCCAGTCCACAGTCGGAACATACTTTTGGCGTGGTACAGGTCGCATTTACCCATGTGTGATTTTTCACAGTTCCTTCTGTTTCACCACAAATTTGACAGGTCTTAGGAGTATTACAAGTCGCCGCTACCCAGTTGTGTCCACCCTTCTCTCCATCGGTTGTACCACATAACTGACAAGTTTTTGGATTTTCACAATCTGCTTCCTTCCATTCATGTTCCAGAATCGGTAATACCTCTTCTATTTTCTTTTCACACTTTATACACTGATGCACGTTTTTCCCTGCTTCCGCACAGGTTGCCTTGGTAGATTCCGTCAGAATATACTCATGCTCGCAATTACTTTGCGGATCTGTGAAACCAAAGAGCATGGCAGAAACGATAACCCCAATAAAACATCCCGCAATTCCCCATGCGGTTTTCTTTAAAGGCTTTTTTCTAATTGCCTTAATTATCAAAACAAAAACTAAAACCGGAATCGCCAAGATAAAAGCAAACACTAAAAAAGAAAACAAAATACTCATCTTTTCCTCCTTTGTTAATCTCTATATATAGACACTATTATTATTTTTATTATAGGGGAATAATAGAAGAAAAGCAAGATAGAAAGTAGACTTTGCCATGATAAAATACGATAAGCTCTGGGCAACCATGAAAAAAAAGGGCATAACCCAATACGCCCTTTACACCAAATACAAAATAAGCCGCAGTTTATTACAGCGGTTGCGAAACAATCAAAGCATCACTACCCATAACCTAAATCTGCTTTGCAATATTTTAAACTGCAATATTGAGGATATTTGCGAGTTCATTAAAGATGAGGATTTTGATGAAGCATATAAGTAAACCGGTTGCATACTCTTAAGGATATACAACCGGTTTTGTTTCAAAATACAGTTGAACATTTGTTCGATTTATGATATAATATACATAGCAACCGTGATACAAGGTGGTAGCCTCCCGTACTAGCAATAGAAGGGAGGTGGTGCATATGGAAATTATCGAAGTCATTAGCCTGCTCTTTTTAGGTGGTTCGTTCCTTATCGCATTGCTTGCCTACATAGATAGGATTTACAAGCGAAAATAAAAATGCCTACCCTTGTACTTGGCCGAGTCAAGGTAGGCATTTTGTCAACTAAACGAGGCTAACCACTTTGTGGGCGGTTGCTTCTTTCTATTCAGATTATAGCACACAAACTTAATATATTCAACACCTTTTTACTAACCAATTCCACAGTATATACGGGGCATTTCGCCCCTCTCCCCGGGCACTTCCCCAGTCCGCCTATTGCAAAACATTTTCCGAAATGCTATCCTTACCTCATCAAAAACATACCGGTATGCAAATGATTAGAATGTGAGGAACAAATTCATGAAAATAATTATAGAACCCCAAAACAAACTCGAAGAGCTTCTTGTAAAAATCCTTTGCAAGGAAGAAACCGAAGAAGTTCATCGACTCTATCACCATATCGCCAATTACGCACAGCCTCTCTGGGTTTTCAAAGACGGTATACAGCATAAGCTTTACGAAACTGACCTTTATTACGCAGATACCGTGGAGGGTAAAACCTTTTTATACACGGAAAATGAGATATATGAAACCACAGACTCCCTCTTATGTATTGAGAATAACTTAAAAGGAAATCAGTTTGTCCGTATCAGCAAAAACTGCCTGATCAATATTGATTTTCTTATGAAGGTAGAACCTTTCAGTAATCACCGTCTTCTTGCCCACATGAAAAACGGTGAGAAGCTTATCGTGGGCAGAACCTATATCCAAGAGTTAAAAAACATTGTAAAGAAAGGACGATAATTCCATGAAAAAAATATTTAAAAATGTCATACCTCAAACCGGTTTATTTACCATTGCACTTATCCTTATAACCGCAATCTACAACATTATTCAAAACAGCCCTGAAAAGCTTTTATATATCAATCTGCTTATCATTATCGGCGGAGGTTTTCTTCTCAACTGCGTGGAATATTACATTCTCACTTCCGTATGGCAAACCAGTGCTAAAAAAGGATTGCTTTTCTCCTGTCTAACCTGGTATGTGGGAGTCGGTGCCCTGATGCTTATCACTGGTTGGGTATCCTTTTCTGTGCTGAACCTGATTTCCTTTACGTTAGATTTTCTAATCGCTTACCTGGTAATTACCAGATATAATATCTATCGTCTAAAAATGGATGCAGAAGAAATCAACCGCTATTTGGAAAAAAGAAATACTGACCGTAAATAAAAAAACTGAGGTGCCACGCTATTTCACATTGTGACACCTCTTTATCATGTTAATCCTACTTCCTCACTAATCCCACCAACTGCTCCAGACTCATCTCACCCAGCTCCTGCTTCTCAATTTCTGCATCTCTTTGTCTCACGGAAACGGAACCATTCTTCTCCTCGTTCTCGCCAACGATTACCATGTACGGTACCTTATCCATGCGGGCTTCTCTTATTTTGTAGCCAAGCTTTTCGTTTCTTAAATCCAGTTCCACACGGACATCCGCGTCTTCCAGTTTTTCTGCCACTTCCTTTGCATAGTCCATATACTTGTCGGATACAGGAAGAATTTTTACCTGCACCGGAGCCAGCCATGCCGGGAACTTACCTGCATAATGCTCGATTAAAATGCCGATAAAGCGCTCGATGGAACCAAATACCACACGGTGCAGCATAATCGGACGGTGCTTTTCACCGTCGGCACCGATGTACTCAATGCCGAATCGCTGCGGGAGCTGGAAATCCAACTGAATCGTACCGCACTGCCACGTTCTTCCCAGGGAATCCTTCAAGTGGAAATCAAGCTTCGGGCCGTAGAAGGCGCCATCTCCCTCATTTACTACATAAGACTTGCCAAGACCAACAACCGCCTGCTCCAAAGCCCTCGTTGCCAGTTCCCATTCCTCATCGCTGCCGATGGAGTTTTCCGGTCTCGTAGATAATTCAATCTGATAGGAAAAGCCGAACTTCGCATACACCTTATCAATCAGACGCATCACGCCCTGAATCTCGTCCATCACCTGGTCTTCCCTCATGAAAATATGGGCGTCATCCTGCGTGAAGGAGCGGACGCGCATCAATCCGTGCAGCGTTCCGGACTTCTCGTTGCGGTGCACCAGACCAAGTTCTGCCATTCGGATTGGCAGTTCCTTGTAGGACTTTGGCTGCAGCTTATATACCAGCATGCCACCCGGACAGCTCATCGGTTTAATGGCGTAATCCTCGTCTTCCACCTGCAGGGAGTACATAGACTCTCTATAATGGTCCCAATGGCCGGACGTTTCCCAGAGGTTTCTCTCTAGCATAATCGGCGTGGACACCTCCACATAACCCTCTTTGCGGTGAATCTTTCTCCAATAATCAATTAGAAGATTTTTTAATACCATGCCCTTTGGCAGGAACACCGGAAGCCCCGGGCCTTCGTCAAAAATCGTAAAGATACCCAGCTCCTTGCCAAGCTTTCTGTGGTCTCTTGCCTTTGCTTCTTCCAGCAGGTGAAGATATTCCTCCAACTGGGATGCCTTTGGAAACGAGATACCGTAAATTCTCGTTAACATCGGATTCTTTTCATCGCCCCGCCAATAAGCACCTGCCACAGACAACAGCTTAATTGCCTTAATCTGACACACATTGGAAATGTGTGGTCCTGCACAGAATTCCTCATACTCGCCCTGCTTATAAAAGCTGATGCGCACGTCGTCAGCCAGTTCTCGTATCATTTCCAGCTTATATGGCTCACTTGCCTGCTCCATATAGGCAATAGCTTCTTCCCTCGATTTTTCACTCACTTGCAGTGAAAGGGATTCCTTCACTATCTTTTTCATTTCCTCTTCGATTGCGCTTAAATGCTCGTCAGAGAATGGGAATGCAAAGTCAAAATCATAATAAAAACCGTTTTCAATTGCTGGCCCGATGGCACATTTCGTTTCCGGATACAACCGCTTTACCGCCTGGGCAAGCACATGGGCACTCGTATGCCAGAATGCTTTCTTTCCCTCCAATTCCTCAAATTTTACTTCCATTACTTCGTTGTTGTTTTGTAGAACCTTCATAGTTGCTACTCCTTTCTATGTTTGAATTTTTTCGTGACTATTCAGCCACCGCGACATTCAACAACATAAGAAAAGCACCCATAAGACCAAACGAATTAGCCTTAAGGGTGCATCTAGCACGGTTCCACCTTAACTTTTCACTTCAGATTCCAACAAATCCTATCCTTTAACGCAGGCATACGGTAACACTTACTGACCTTGGGCGTTACAGCTCTGGAATGGTTTTCGTCTACGTTCCGCATAAGCAGCTTCCACCAAATGCTGCTCTCTCTGGATGCTTTCCGGTAAACTACTTGTTTCCGTCAACGCTTTTCTTATGTTATTGTGGTGATAATACCACCGTTAATTAAAGTTGTCAAGCAATTTGTTTACACTCTTTTCGTTGCCCGCCATATACTAATATTGAAACACAAAAAGGAGTATACCTTCTATGGCTATTTTTACAAATCAAGCAACCCTGTCCTACAATAATACAACAACAACTTCCAATATCGTTACCGGAGAAATTATCGAAGTACTCTCCGCTGCAAAGAATGCAGTAGATGATGAGTACCGCTTCGGTGACACCGTAACTTATGTTGTAAGCATCGTTAACACCGGAACCGCTGCTTTTAACAACTTAACTATCACCGATGATTTAGGCGCATACACCGCCTCGGGCGTAACAAGAACCCCTCTCACCTATGTAGAGGATTCCCTTGTCTATTACGCAAACGGCGTTTTACAGACCGGTGCAACCGCAGTAGCAGGCCCGTCTTTAGTTATCAGTGGCATCAACGTACCGGCTGGCGGAAATGCCGTCGTTATTTACAATGCCCGTGTAAATGAATTCGCACCTTTAGCTTCCGGTTCTACCATCGTAAATGAAGCTACCATTTCCGGTGCCGGTCTCACAACTCCGATTACGGTATCCGATACTATTACCATCGCAAATGCAGCCCAGCTTTCCATCACCAAAGGTCTGACACCGGAAACTGTTGCGGAAAACGGTCAGTTGACCTACACCTTCACCATCCAGAACACCGGCAACACCCCTGCCGTTGCTACCGATAACGTGACTGTAACTGACCTTTTCAATCCTATCTTAGAAAATATCACCGTAGCGTTAAACGGCGCAGTCTTAACGGAAGGACCGGAGTATATCTATGACGAAACCACCGGTTTATTCCAGACCGTAGCAAGTGTAATTACCGTTCCTGCTGCCACCTACACCCAGGACCCTGTCACCGGACAGTGGACAATTGTACCGGGCGTAACCGTGCTTACCGTAACCGGAACAGTATAAATCTAAAAAGAGGAAGCCCCGGAGCTGCAATTTTCATCGCAGCAGGGGGCATCCTCCCTTTACCTAGTTCGCTATTTCCTACCGCACATAATGCACGCATTTTTCTTCATACTGGTCTCTGGCTTCCGGTTCTTCTGCCGGATGTCCGATGAAGATGATGTTTAACGGAATCTGGTTTGCTTTCAATCCTAAGAACTCTGCCACCTTTTTCTCTGCTCTCTTCTGCGGATGAATACCGCACCAAACAGCGCCTAAACCTAAGTCTGTTACACGAAGCAGAATATTTTCTGTAGCTGCGCTGCAATCCTGAATCCAGTAAGGAGCCATTTGCATCGGCAGTGCCCTGGATAAATTACCGCAAACAATAATAGCCAGCTTTGCATTGAACTTGGTAAATTTGGATGCCCCTTTCAGCTTCTCCAAAACATCTTCCTTGGTTACCGCATAAAAATCCCAAGGTCTTCTGTTGCAGGCGCTTGGACCGCTCATGGCCGCGTGAAGAAGTTCTTCTATCATTTCGTCCGAAACCGGTTCGTCCGTAAACTTTCTGACACTTCTACGCTTTAATAATGCTTCTTTTAACTCCATAAATCCTCCTATCTGCTAAACAGCTTATACAAACGTAAATTTTCTGCATTGTTTCCGCCAAATATAACATAATAGTCAATCTGCGTTTCCTGCTCTGTACAAATGTACTGTCCGTACACGCCTACGCCGCAAAAGTATGCCGTGTCCTCCGCAGAAACCGAAAGTGCGTATCCCCTTCCGGAAAGCAGCAGCGGCATTCTCTTTTTCTTTCCTCCGATGGAAATATAGCGGGCTTTTCCGTTTACCTCTACTAAATCCTCATCGAGGATTCCCTTTGCAGATATCTTTTCACTCTTTGCCCATTCAAAATAGTTCCAGGTCTTGGAAACCTCCGGTTCGATTTGGTGCGGCTCCTTGCCCGATTCCTTAAACAGAAGTGCTCCCTTCGTATCCAAAAAGCTTAGGGCTCCGGTCTTTTTCTCCATGCGGACAATCAGTTTTTTCGTGATAATCTCAAACACGCTCGGATTTTCCCTGGTAATAAAGGATACCTTTTTCTCTCCCGTATACTTCCACTTTTCTTCGGCAAAGATATCGGCCTGTCCTCTGACAAACTGAACCCGGACTATCTCATTCGTTACCGGTGTAACCCGAAGTGTTCCGTAGTTGCTTACAAACTCCACAAATTCCTTGGATTTCTTTACCCAGCGGACGCCACAGTCGATTCTGCTGTGTCCCTTTGGCGTCAGTTTTGCCGTTTCCACAACAGTTGCAAACTGATATGAGGAACGGTTGATTTCCGCATCAGGCTCCGGTCCGGGTGCCTTTTTTACTTCCGGCTTCGGCTGGTTCAGTCCATACCGCTTTGTGGTCCGCTCTAAAAACTTTGCCAGCTCATCCTGCTTTTCTTCTTCGGTCACCTTGTGAATCACGCGGGGTGCTGCCACACGCAGCATATCCTGAGATTTTTCCAGGGAACGAAGCTTTTTTTCTTCCGATACCGGGGTTGCAATCAAATCTGTCAAATCATTCAAATGCACCACCGCCAGCTCGTGCAGTGCTCTTGTCGCCGCCACATACAGCAGTTTTACATATTGGTCTTCCTCCGGATAATTTGTCTTCGATGGGTGATACAAAAGTACCGCGTCAAATTCCAAGCCCTTTGTATATTCCACAGGAAGCACCATAACGCCTTCGTCAAACACTGCGGTTTCCGGGTTACTGTCTGCCAGGGCGATTTTTCCGCCAAGCATCCAGGTTACTTCCTCTGCTTCCTTTTCATTGGCGCAGATGACCGCAATGGTTCCGTGACCTTCTTTTTTCCAGTTTTCGATGATACGCACCACCGCCCGGTTCATTTCCGCTTCTGTTGCAAAACCCTGGGTACTTACCGGATTTCCATGACGGAGTATTGGTTCAGCAGGATAAATGGAAAAATCGCCATGGCGCAAAACTTCTGTGGCAAATTCCGAAATCTCCACCGTGTTACGGTAGCTCTTTTTCAGAATTCCGAAGCTGTCATAATCTCCGGTCAGAATCAGGTTGCGCAAATCTTCCCAGTCATTTAATCCGTAACCATGATGGATGTTCTGGGAAACATCCCCCATGATTGTATAAGTGCAGCCTCTGAGACAGTATTCCAGGGCGCCATATACCATCATACCAAAATCCTGGGCCTCATCAATGATGACATGGGATGCTTCCCGGATTGGATCGATTTCCTTAATTCTCTTGTAAAGATATGCTAACGCCGCAAGGTCATAAACATCGTATTTTCCCGGCTCCACAAAGATTTTACTGCCACGCGCCCTCTGCCGTGCCAGAAACTCTTCATATACCTCAAACAAGGAACCCTTCCATTCATCCCGACCGAAATGAACCTTGCAATTCCGGTTCAGTTCTTTTTTCTCCTCCGGCGTGTAAGATACCGACTTTCCGGTCAGTTCATTTTCCAGTCTGCCAAGCAGCCACTCATTCAGCGCATTGATTTTTGCCTGCACCGAAAGCTGCGGATTATTCTTTCTGTAATTTTCTATGGACTTCTGCTCTAAAAGCACCACACCGGTCTTTTCAATAATCACCGATTCTTTTGGTATAACCTTTTCCTCATATTCCGCACAAAAGGCCTCCAACTCATGGAACCAGACATATTCGCCCTTCCGGTATGCTTCCTTATTGCTTTGGTCCGCCGCCACGATTTTATGCTTTTTGTCATCCCAGTCCTCATAAAGCAGACGTACAAACAGCTGCTCCATGGTCATCTGGGATACGCCGTACACATCCAGCTCCGGCAGTACACCGGTAATATAATTGAGCAAAATACGGTTGCTTCCCACAATGTAAAAGTCCACCGGACGGAACTGCTCATAGTTATACAAAATATAGGAAATGCGGTGCATGGCTACCGTAGTTTTTCCTGAACCGGCCACACCCTGCACAATCAGATTTGTTCTTGGTGACTTTCTGATAATTTCATTCTGCTCTTTTTGAATGGTCCCGATAATTTCTCCGAGCACGGCCTTTTTGCTCTTTGCCAGACACTTGGTTAAAAGCTCGTCGTTTGCCACGATATCCGAATCAAAAAAATCAAGCAGTTTATCGTCTTCAATTTCATAGGTTCGTTTCCGGAACAGGTCAATTTCATGGACCTTTGTCTCGTTTTCTTTTGTGTCTTTTACCGCATAGGTGCAGTTTCCCAAAGCATTTTCATAGTATACCGATGCCATAGGGGCACGCCAGTCGATAACCAGCTGTTCCACCCCGTCCGGTGATATACCCACACGGCCCACATAATAGGATTCCGGCTCCGAAAGACCCGCATCCTTAAAATCAATTCTTCCGAAATACGGCTTTTTCCGGGCCTTGATGCAACGGAGCAAATCCCGCTTGCTTTCCTGAAACAAAGCTTCCGTGTTGTGCCATAGGGCGAGCACTTCTTTGTCCTTTGTGTCATAGGATTCCAACATATCCTGTAACTGCTCCGACAATCCCTTTTGATTGCCTTCTGCCAGCTCCAGATTGTCCTGTGCCACTGCCAGTATTCTTTGCAACTGCAGTTCTTCTGTTTTCCTGTCGGTACCCAATACCTTCATTGGCTTTTCTCCTTCTCTTGGTTGCTGTTCGTGCTCATCCCTACACTGTTTCTTTGCTACGAAAATAATTCTAACATTTTTTTCAAAAAAGTATAGACTTGTTTTTCAAAATGTTGTATAATGCATAATGAGGTGTGCCTAGAAGATAGGCACACCTCATTTTTTATCAGAAAAAATAAGTCATTTGCAAAAAATGCAGAAATGCATAATTAGAATTTAAACGACATCAAACTGTGTTAAAACAGCTTATCATTGATCATATATATAGGTTCCGCTATTCTGCCGGTTGAATCTAAATTATATTTAGATTCAAAATATTTAATGATTTCTTCTTCGGATGGGAATTCGATCCATTGATATGGTTCCTGGAACGCTAATTTTTCCAAAAGATATACAGAGCCATTTTTTTCGTATATCACTCCTGCATGATCTATAAACAGAAACGGATTAGATTCATCTATGGTATTGTGCCCAACCATACCTATAAACCTTAAATTGGATTTTTTAAATTGAATTCCTCTCTCCTTAAGAGCTTGCTCCAAAACCTTTTTTTGAACCTCTTTATCAGTTGATATGCTTGTAGGTATTGGTGCATAAAAGTTTTCAAATGCCTTTAAATTTTCATCTGTCATATATTTAGTGGGCATCATTTCAAACGAATAATTATCAAAAGTCAATGACCCCATAGATGTTTTTTGAAAATCAGTGTTATTTACCAGGATATCATCTCTCAACAATGTAAATGCTGCCATTCTGCAACAAACACCAACAAAATCAGGATATTTTTGCACCCATACGTCGTTTATCACATAAGGGTCGTAATTTACTTTATCCAAAGTGTTCCAACCATCCAAAACGGATTCAGGCGCAGTTTCATTGTATAGATTAACGTAGTTAATATAATCTTTAATATAAGATTCCTTTATTCCCGCTTTTTCTAAATCCTTGCTAAGCTCTGATTGATCTTCTTCAGAAGTCAAGTTACTAAATTTCACCTCGGGATTTACATAGGGATCTGTAATCCCGCTGGACCTCAGATCTCCACTTTGTTTTTTATCAGAGCTATTCTCCCCCAAATGATCTGAACAGCCAGAAGATAATGCTTTCACCATAAACTTCCCCATAAAAGGATCAACCTCTGATAGCGTACCTGTATAAGTTACGAGTACCCTATCCCCGACAGCTATCTTATCCAGACCTTCCGGCTTCTCTTCAAAAGTAAATGAATAACTGACATTATCATCATCCGTTATGATAAGCATAAAATCTTTTATTTCTTCTACTTTTCCTATTACTTCACTCTGCATTATGCTCACAGAAGTTTCTGAGTCCTCTTGGCCGGTTTCTTTCGAACATCCAACAATAACACTTACAGTTAAAATAACTAACAACATTAATATTTTTTTATTCATTCTTTACCTCTTTCCGGAAAGTGCTTTCCCTATTTTCTTATATCACTCAATACATCTGCCGGAATTTCAAATTCTACTGCTCCCATATACATGGGTGCAACTTCGCCCTCATTAAAGCTGATTACCACATTATCTTTTTCATTCACATAGAAAGATGTCTCATCTGTTATCGTCTTAAAATTCCATTCTTCAATTTCATCATTCAACCAATAATACACATTATCATCAGCTGTCATTTGTGCTTGCATTTGTTCCTTGATATTTTCACTGATTGGTGTAATATAGTCTGTACCTTCTTTAAAAATATCTTTTATTTGCAGACGCTCACCCGTATTCAAATCAATGGTGTAAAAATAATTCCACTGATAGCCACTTCCGGTTCCTTGGTAACAGAATAGTTTTAATGTGAAATAATCCTGTGTTGTTGTTAATACTTCACTTTTCACAACAATATCCTGATACCCCATTTCATCCTCTAAGTGAGTTTCAAAATGCGCTACTAATTCGTCTGTAATTTTCTGAATTTCTGCATTTATTTCAGCTGTTGAACGTTCCAAGTTGTCCTTTACTTCACTATTTTCAAGTTCTTCACTTGGTTTAATTTCCGAAACATCAATATCTGCCTTATTTCTAGCCGAATCATATTCATAATCTCGGAATGTTACAACCTCTACAAGCTGACCTATAATTGGTATCTGCTCCATTGCATGTGCTATTGTCGTTGATGTATTGGGCAAAATCATAAATGCTCCTATCACTGCTGCAGCTGTAGCTGTATATTTCACCATTCTTTTTCTATTAAGCTCCTTTTTATCTGCCATATTAGCCTCTTTCATTCTCTTCCGCAGTTCCTCCAACTGACTTTGGGACATTTGGGGCTTTTGATATTCTTCTTTTAATACTTGAAGTTTTTCTTCAACAAAATCATTCTGTTTTTTCGTTTCTGAAAAATTATATATCATATTGTCACCTAC
This sequence comes from Lachnospiraceae bacterium, assembly GCA_017938145.1. GTDB lineage: Bacteria > Bacillota > Clostridia > Lachnospirales > Lachnospiraceae > SIG299. The sequence goes on along the minus strand of JAGBCB010000019.1, from coordinate 118,162 downwards.
CTATTTTTTTTTGCCACACATTGCTCTTTTTCATCTCTTTCACCGGAAAGAGTACTACGAAGTTTCTTCATACTGCGATATAACCTGCTTTTAATTGTGTTAACATTTTCATCCAAAATATCTGCAATTTCCTCGAGTTTTTTATCCTCAAAGTATTTCAAAATAATAATTGCCTTTTCTTTTTCCTCAAGTGCCTCTAATGCTCTTTGCAAATCAATATCCGCATAACTGTCCTCAGCACCTTCAAATTCTCCCCCTTTTTCTTCTTGCATGGCTTCATAAGAAAGAAATTGGGGCCGTTTAAACTGTCGAAAACATTCATTAAGCATTATACGGTACACCCAGGTTTCTGCAAATTCAGGCTCCTTTAAAGTATGGCTGCTTCGCAATGCCTTATAAGCCCCATTCTGTACAATGTCATTAGCATCCGCTTCGTTATGTACATAGCTGTATGCCAACCGATAATACTGATTGTACTTTTCCAAAATAATTTTTTCTATTAACGTTTTGTTTGTTTTATCTTTTTTTCCGGAAAAAAAGTTCAAGGCGCGTCACCTCCTTCATACCTTTCTGTAATATTTGATTCTACTAAAGGACAAAAAGTTTCAATCAATATATATTTTTTATAATTAATTCCTTAGTGGAGTGATTTTTCAGCTACTATACAAAAGTGCTTTCTCAGTAGAAAAACCGTATCACATCTTATAGAAAAAACAATTAAAAGGATGGCACATTTACCACCCTTTCAACGCTTTTACTAACAGTTCAGCCCGCGCCTAATCGCACAGGCTGAACTGTTTACTTATGATACGGTTCACCCATCATGATTCTATAGCTTCTGTAAATCTGCTCCAGTAACACTACTCTCATCAACTGGTGCGGGAATGTCATCTTGGAAAAGCTGAGCAAATAATCTGCCCTCTTGTTAATACACTCTGCAAGTCCCAATGAACCACCGATAACAAACACAATATGACTGGTTCCTCTTACACCCAGTTCATTGATTTTCTCGGACAATTCCTCACTGGTCAATTGTTTTCCTAAAATCGCAAGTACACACACATACGCATCATCCGGAATGTATTTCATCAGACGTTCTGCTTCCTTCTGCTTAATTTGTTCTTCTAAAGCTTCTGAAGCACCGTCCGGTGTCTTTTCATCTGCCACTTCGATGATTTCCAGCTTGCAATATCTGGACAAACGCTTGGAATATTCTTCAATGGCCCCCGTAAAGTACTTTTCCTTAATTTTTCCTACGCATAGAACTGTAATTTTCATTCTTCCTCTTCCTCAGAAGCCTCTTCTTCCGGAAGCACGGTTACTCTTGCCAAAGTAACCATCTTATTCTTTACTTCCACAATATCAATTTGGCATCCCTGATAGGTCATGGTAAACTGCTCGCCCTCGGTTGGAATATGACCAAGTGCGGAAACAATAAGACCGTTGAGGGTTTCAAAATCTTCGCTGGTAATCTCATGTCCCATATCTTCGGACAAATCTGCCAGTGTGGTGATTCCCTTTACCAGATAAACATTTTCTGCTTCGGAAACCATATCCTCTTCTTCCCGGTCGTACTCGTCCTGAATGTCACCAACGATTTCTTCCAGAATGTCTTCTAAGGTAACAAGACCCGCTGTCTGGCCGTATTCATCAATGGCAAGCGCCATATGGAACTTCTTTTTCTGCATATTTTCCAAAAGAACATCTATGCCCTGGGTATCCGGCACAAAGAAAGGTTTTCTGGTAATACTGCGAACCTTGCGCTGCTTCATTTTTGCCGCATTGCCGGACATATATACCTTTAACGCATCCTTTAAATGCACAATACCGATGATATTTTCCACCGATTCTTCATAAACCGGAAATCTGGAATAAATCTCATTTAACATAAACTTCATGGCTTCTTCCAGGTTCCAGTCAGCATCCACGGCAACCATACCGGTGCGGTGAGTCATAATGTCTTTTACTTCTTTATCATCAAATTCAAAGATATTTTGGATCATTTCCACTTCGTCCGCTTCCAAAACGCCGCTCTCTGCCGCTTCTTCCACCGTGGAAAAGAGTTCTTCTTCTGTTACCACTTCTTCCAGCTCGGATGCCTTGATATGAAATAATTTTAAAATTCCTATAGTAATTGTTTCGATAAGCCAGGCCACCGGTCCTAAAACAATTACAAATAAGCGGAGTAATCCGGCCAAAGCGAAGGAAAAACCTTCGGCATGCTTAAATGCCAGCTTTTTTGGAAGCTTAACAGCAAAAAGTTCTATGAGCATCACTGCCAAAAGCGTAATCAACACAAGAACCGCTATCGTTAAAATTGCAGGGCAATCAGCACCAAAAGACTTCTGTAAAAGCACTTTGAAATACGGCAGAAAATACACATAGTACACTACTGCCATACCGGAAACCGCCACAAGGCGAAGCATATCTGTTACAGTTATGTAACGGCGATGGTGTTCCAACAAAAAGGTTACCCTCTTTGCCTTTTTATCCCCTTCTTCCAAGCGCTTTTCTACAGCAGATTCGCTGACGCTTTCGAAGGCAGTCACCATTGCCTCAACAATTGCATTGAAAATAACTAATCCAACCAGCCACATCACTCCACGTATGGGAAGACCGTCCATATTTTTTCTTTTCTCCTTTTCGTAAATAATACAGGGATTATGTATCCAGCGCAAAACTAATGAGTAACGCCCGGTTCACGCTTGACAGAATCTCCTGGTCAAGATGACAAACTTTTTCCCGGAGTCTTGATTTATCAATCGTCCGGACCTGTTCCAATAATATCACGGAATCCTTTTCAATTCCATATCGTTTTGACAACTCAATATGAGTCGGCAGCTTTGCTTTATGCATTTTACTGGTAATTGCTGCCACGATTACCGTTGGCGAATGCCGGTTTCCTACGTCGTTTTGTACAATAAGTACCGGGCGGATACCGCCCTGTTCCGACCCGACCACCGGTCTTAAATCCGCATAATAAATATCTCCTCTTCGAATAACCACTGAAATTCACGCTCCGTTTTTGGTTCTAGCAGCCTGCTGATGTTCCTAGTATTTCCTGCTTTTTCCTCACGTATTCTGTTTCTTTCAGCGTCTTATCTTCTATTCTCTCGGAAGAAAACTTACTATTTCGACAATTTTTCCGTCTCTGTAATAAATTCTCGGTACTCTCTTGCTGATGTCGCAAACAACTTCATAGTGGAAGGAGTTGCCTACGGTGGCTCCGATTTCCTCTGCGGAAATGAAATCATCACCGTCTTTTCCAAGCAAGGTTACCACATCTCCCTGCTTTGCCTCCGGAATATCCGTTACATCCACCATACACTGGTCCATGCAGATTCTGCCAAGAATCGGTGCGGATTTACCGTGAATCAGCACACGGCCTGCATTGGATAACCCTCTCGGATAACCGTCACCATAGCCTACGGAAAGAGTCGCCACCCTGGTTTCCTTTTCTGTTACAAAGGTGCCGCTGTAACTGATACCCACGCCTGCAGGTAACGTTTTAATATACGCAATATGGGTTTTTACCTCCATGGCCGGAGTTACCGGCATACGTTCTTTGGTCACTTCATCTGTAGGATACATACCGTACATGGTAACACCAAAGCGGACCATGTCTAAATCGCCCTCCGGAATATCAATAATTCCGGCACTGTTACACACATGCTTGCAAGGAAGCTTGATGCCTCTTGCCTCTAAGGCATCCGCAAATTCCATATACTTTTTAAACTGATTTTTTGCAAAGGTTTTATCGGTTTCGTCTGCCTTGGAAAAATGGGTAAACATACCTTCAATTTCCACATGGGAAAGAGCCGCGATTTTTTCGATATCGTCAAGGCTTTCTTCCCTGCACAGATAACCGATACGGCTCATACCGGTATCCAGTTTAATATGCACCTTTGCCTTTTTATTTAACTGTTTTGCAATTTCGTTATACTGCATTGCAATTTCCGACTGGAATACCGCCATGGTAATGTCGTAGCGGATAGCCAGCTCTGCAACCTCAGGAGCTGTGTAGCCAAGAATAACAATCGGCTTTGTAAGTCCCGCCCTGCGGAGTTCCACACCTTCTTCCGGCATGGACACACCGTAAACCTCTACCAAGTCTTCAATAGCCTTTGCCACCGGCACAGCACCGTGACCGTATGCATCTGCCTTTACCACACCCATCATTTTGGTGCTGGAAGGCAACAGTGCCCGGCCGCTCTTTATATTATCCCGGATTGCATCCAGGTTAATGTTTGCACAAACGCGAAAATATTCTGGTTTCAAAATAGATTATTCCTTTCAAGTGAACTAAGCATCCTGCAAAATTTCAGGAATCGCTTCCAAGATGTCGCTTGCCAGCATGGAACGCGGTCCCTTTTTCTTTGCCGCAGCATCTCCGGCCAAGCCATGAAGAAAGCATCCGGCCATAGCAGCCATCTTTGGCTTCTCTCCTTGGGCCAAAAGCCCCGCAATAATTCCTGCCAGTACGTCACCGCTGCCTGCGGTTGCCATACCGTCATTACCGCTTACATTGATGTAGTCGGAGTTTCCGAAGGACACAATGGTTCTGACATCTTTTTTTACATAAATCAAATCATTATTATACGTGCAAGGCGCACTGCTGTCAATAAGGCAAGCAACTAAATCTGCCAAAGGAATACCGGTAAGTACGGATAATTCCTTTTTATGTGGAGTCAGAATCGTCTCTTTTGGAAGCAGTTCTGCCAGATAGCGGATTCTTCCTTCCACTCCTTCTTCTTCCGGTACCTTTTCGGAAACCATACGGGAAAGTATATTTAAACCATCTGCATCTACCACAAGAGGTACTTTACACTCGCAGATAACGTAATTCACGATACGGGCACTCATGGCAGACATGCCAAGTCCCGGTCCGAGTACAATGACACTTGCCCAGGATACGGCTTCTTTAATGCTTTCCGCATCTTTCTCCGAAATTCCGTCTTCCAAGGTTTCGTAGGTTGTAAGAATTGCTTCCGGAATCTGCCGCTGTAAAATTTCGCGGTTTTCCTGCGCGGTCAAAATGCGTACTAAGCCGGAGCCCATACGATATGCCGCTGTGGCAGCAAAATATGCCGCACCGGACATGTTTTTGGAGCCTGCAATCACCAGAACCTTGCCATAGGTTCCTTTGTTGGAATTTTTCTGTCTGACCGGAAGTAATGCCGCCGGTGATTCATCAAAATAAAATCTGGTAGGTGCTTCTTCAAGACCTCCCGGGGCAAAGCCGATGTCTTCTACAACTACCCTGCCGGCATATTCCGAACCCGGGAACAACAGACATCCTGTCTTCTGATATCCGAAGGTAACAGTTACATCTGCCTCCACCGCAATTCCAAACACCTTGCCGTCATCGGCGCAAACTCCGGACGGAACATCCACCGCCACTACTTTGGCATTGCTTTGGTTTATATTTTCCACAACCTTACGAAATTCTCCCGCCACCGTTCTGCTAAGACCGATACCAAACAACGCATCAACAATAACAGTATATTCTTCCCACTTCACTTTGCGAAGCATTGGGACACCGATTTTTTTAGCAATTTTCATTTGCTGCTTTGTTTCTTTAGTGGCATGCTGCTTGTCACCCACCATGAAAATTGCTACGTTATAGCCTTCCATAAATAAAATTCTGGCAGCTGCGATACCGTCGCCACCATTGTTACCGTATCCACAGACTGCCAGAATAGTATCCTTTTCGGAACACAATTCCTTTATATGACGCACCACCGCCATAGCAGCCTTTTCCATCAGAACCATGGACGGAATGCCCACTGTTTCTATGGTGTACCGGTCTATTGCCTTCATCTGACCCGAACCAAGTGCGTATTTCATTTTTATTTTATACCTCCATTACCACATATGAGACCGCATATTCCTTTGTATTGGATATGGACACATGTATCTGCAGAATGTTTGACGACTCCGCCTGTTCCTTTGCGGGACCGTGGAGTACTACATACGGTTTTCCCAATTCGTCCCGAAGGACCTCTATATCAATGGCGGAAATCGTTCTAAATCCGGTACCGAATGCTTTTACCACAGATTCCTTTACCGCAAAATTGCCGGCTGCCCTTTGGGCATTGTCTGCAATTAGTGCCTGTTCCTGCTCCGTGTATATTTTTTTTCGGAACGATTCTTTTTCGTATGCTTTTTTTACACGCGCAACTTCAATCAAATCGGTTCCGATGCCATAAATCATTTTTTCTCCTCTTCTGCTGCCTTTTTCTTGTAGGAAAGGCGCATCAAACTTTCGGTCAAATGTACGTTTTCCTGCACCACGTCAGGCGGAAGCTGCAAATCGGTCGGAGCAAAATTCCAAATTGCCTTTACGCCCCATTTTACGATATCAGCAGCCAGTGTTGGTGCCACTGCTTTTGGTACGGTAAGAGCCGCCATATCCACCTGATGCGTTTTAATAAACTGCTCCAGCTCATTCACATGCATTACCGGAATTCCACGTACTGAAGTACCGACAACCTCCGGATTAATATCAAAAATACCGATAACCTCAAATCCTCTTTTCTGTAAACCGGTGGAATTTGTTAATGCCATGCCTAAGTTTCCGGCACCGAGGATAATTAAATTATTTTTTTTGTCTAATCCTAAGATTTTTCCGATTTCGGTGTAAAGATACTCTACCTGATATCCATAACCCTGTTGCCCAAATCCTCCGAAATTATTTAAATCCTGACGGATTTGCGAAGCTGTTACGCCCATCTTTTCACTTAATTCCTTGGAAGAAATTCTTACCACGTCATGAGCAAGTAATTCACCGAGATATCTGTAATAACGCGGCAAACGTTTAATTACCGCTATGGATATACTTTTTGACTGCATCCGAAACACCTCTTATCGCAAATTTGCACCCCATATATATAGGTTTTTACTATCCTTTTATTATACGGCATTGTTATATTTTTGTCAAACTAGAAAAACAAACCAAATTTGTCTTTCAAGCGGCCTGTCACCTCATGCGTTCCCAATTTTTCTTCCGTAATGTCATATGTAAATTTACACTCTTGTTTTTGGGATGCTTCATAATTTTCTCCGAAGGAAACCACCATATATCGATACATTTCAAACAGTTCTTTAATAGCACGCTTCTGGCGTTTTAACAAGCTGCCTGCCGGACGGTCACTCTTTTCCGGCTTCATTGTTTTTGCAAGGGAATCCTCGATTTTCCGTAAAATACCGTCTTTTATCAGAACTGTCTGGATAACTGACTCTTCCTCCTCGGTCTCAAGCATCTCGGTACAATACATCCTTTCCTTCATAGAAGTCAGAACCAAGGCATTTTTGCCCGGCTTCTTTTTCTTTTGTCCCAGTTGCAATAAACCATTTAACCATAGCTGGTTTTCATTGCCTTCCACCGGTATTGTTGCCAGGGAATATGCCTGATTTCTGTTCTTTAATTTAATTTCCAGAGAATCCGGGCCGGTAATTGTTCCCGCAAACAAACAGGACGCTAATTCATTAATTCGTTCCCTGTCTGCTTTTCCCGGATAGCAATAGTTTTCTACTTCCAGACGGAGCACCGCATATTTCTTTAAATATCTTTGGATAGAAATACCTTTCAGTTTTAAAACAAACTGTTCTTTGCCGGCCTTAACAAGATATTTTCCCTTTAATTCACCCTCCGGAATAATACAGTAGCTTTCCCGGCCTGCCTGTTTCCAGAAAGAATTCTTGGAAAACTGCAGCTTCCATGCTTTTTCGGAAGAAATCTGTACCGGAAGGTAAAACGCATGTGTACTGTATAACCGCTCCGGAAGGAATGTACTCAGTCGCATTTCTTCCTGGTTTCTGACATACAGCACATAGGATTTTAATACATCTGTGACAAGCGGCTTCTTTCCCATTGCGGCAAGCATACTCTCCAGGGATAATACCAGACGCTTATGTTCCACACCCATAAAACGGTCCATGTTGCAGAATAACCGGTACAATTCCGGTGATGTTGCATCTACAATAATATCTGCTTCCGGATACAGTGCTAATATTTCTCTGAACCGCACCGCCAGAGTTTCCTCTTTCATACCGCGGTTTAACATTACCTGTTTTTTTATTTGAAACTGCGCATCAGTAATCGTAAGTAAAAGTACCGGCATTTCGTCCGACATGGTCTGACTAATAAAAACATGTTCCTGACGCTCTGCTTTTACTTCATCCACATACTCATGATAACGCTCCTTCATTCTTCTGCGGATTTGTGCGGAAAGATACTGCTCTTCATCAAATACAGACATAGAGACAACCCGGCCCATACTGATGCAGTCATGAATAAATTCACGGCCAAGACTTAACTGCGGACAGTCTGTAAAGTCAGCATACTGTTTTGTTAACGGTTCAAAAATATACTCCGCTACCGTGCGTGCATCTGTAGCATAAACCTCTGTCGGAACCTCTTCTTTGCAAAGTACTTCCCACTGTTCTTTAAATAAATTCAGCGGATCCGGCGGCAGCTGATCTTCTGTAAGTTCTTCTCCTTCTGCTGCTTCCGGCTCCTCTCTTTTATATAAATATTCTTTTGTACGGAACGTTTTGTCCTTATTAAAATCCACCTGATATAGGAAAATCTCCTCCGGGCGGGATTCTTCTATCACAACATCAATATATAACTCTCTGCTATATGGTAAACCTACTGCCATTACACTGTCCTGCCTTTCTCTTTTGTAAACAAAATCTTCTATTATCATAGTACTGTTTTCCTTTGCGATTGTCAATAAAAACCGCATTGACTTCTGTGTTTCCCTGCTTGTATAATGTACGTGGTCCGATTATGTTCAGGACATCATATCAACCATAAATCAAAACGGAGTTTTCTATGATTAAACTGATTGCAAGTGATTTGGACGGTACCCTTTTACATAACGGTGCCCAGTCCCTTCCGGAAGGGGTTATCCCATTTATTGAAAAATTAGCTACGGAATACGGTATTCTTTTTGTAGCTGCCAGTGGCAGACAATATCCGAACCTGGTCCGCTTATTCGGTTCTGCATCCAAGCATATGGCTTTTATCTGTGAAAACGGTTCCCTTATCTTCTACCAAGACAAATTATTGGCAGGACATCCGATGGACCGTGAAACCGCCCTTACCATCAGCCATGATATTTTATCCCTGCCCGGCTGCGAATTACAAATCTCCGGTGAAAAAACCTGTTATCTCATTCCGAAAAATGAGCGGTTTGTGGACCGTATGGTAAACCATGTCAAAAATGATATTAAACTTTTAGCTTCTCCGGAAGAACATCCGGAACCATATTACAAAATTTCTGTTTTTGAAGAAAGCGGAATCGCCGAAGGACATGGTCCGGAATTGTTGAAACGCCATAAAGATAACGCCCATTGTACCATTTCCGGCAAAGCCTGGCTAGACTGTGTAGCCCCGGGGTTCAACAAAGGATGTGCCCTGCAGGAACTAATTGATTTTCTTGGAATCACTGCCGGCGAATGTGCTGCATTTGGAGACAATTATAACGATTTAGAAATGTTAGAAACAGTAAAATACGGTTATGTTATGGACAACGCAATAGAAGAAATAAAATCCAGATTTAATTATCATTGTTCTGATGTAGTAACTGCCATCCGGGCTTTACTTAATATCTAGCTATTTATTTTTGCATTAAGAAACCGCCGTTGAAGAAATTCTTCCCGGCGGTTTTCCTTATTGTTTATTTAATAACTTTTGTCTGTGACGTTCTTTTTCTTCATACATCAGGCGGTCAGAACGTTCTATTAATTCTTCAAAGCTTAAGCGGTCCTGCTCGCTGGTAATATATACGCCGATACTGGCATCCACTTCGTACGGCTTATCGGAATTGGAATTAAATTTACTAAAATACTCTGTAAAGGCGGTTCGAATATCTTCCGGTTCCAGTCTTCCGCAGCATACACCTAACATTTCGTCACCACCAAAGCGGTTAAACAAGGAACCTTCCGGACATACCGCAACTAAAGCATCTGCCACCGTCCGGATAGCAAAGTCACCTTCCTTATGTCCGAACGTATCATTGATATACTTCAGGCGGTCTAAATCTGCCAGAATAATGGTTAATTGCAAATTATCCTGTTCCTTCTCTAACAGATTCTGATAGGCAAGAGCAAATCCGCGACGGTTGAACATTCCGGTCAGTGTATCGATTCGGGACATTTCATCAATCTGATTCATCAGATAATTTCTGTACCGCATATTACGGTAGCCTCCCAGTGCCGAGTTTAAAGCATTCGCTATCTGCGTAATACGGGAGCCCTGGGTTGGATTCAGACGCATAAAGAAAAATGCCACATAGCCCATCGGAACACCCATATGCTGCAGGGCAGTCAATACAATAACACGTCCGGTATCCAAACAATACTGTATGCTCGGAATAATCTGCTTTAAAGACATCGGATAAGGCCGGAAGCCGTCATAATGATTACAATCAAACAGCACCAGCATTTCTCTGTTGATATCCTGCAGCCTTTCAGCAGCAAACTCACCCGGATTCATTTCTTCATTTAAGAAATCTTTCTCCATAACACAGCACATGTCATAAAACATATGATGCCGCAGTTGTTCTACAATCTGTTCTGCATTTTCACAACGCTGCACATTTGCAATAACGGAAGATAACTGAATTGCTTCATGCTGATACAAATAAAACCGATCATTCAAAGAATTCAGATATCGGGATGCATCTACCGGCTGCTTTTGCTTACAGCCACAGGACTCCGCCATATTGATTCTGGCAGGCACGGTAAAACACTCTGCTGACCCCTTTAATGAATTTATTCTTGTTAAAACTTCCAGTGTTTTTTTCGCAAGGTCCATAGCCTCACAACAGGCAGATGTAATTCTTGGAGAGGAAAAATTAATTTCCAAAACGCCATCAAAGCCGGTAACCGCCACCTGCTCCGGAATTTTGATTCCATGACGGTTTAACACGCCGCAGACGGCGATTGCCATTTTATCATTGGCACAAATAATAGCCTGGGGAAGCTTTCCGGAAGCAATTATTTTTTCTGTTGCCTCTTCTGCCGGAGCAGACCAGAAATCACCGTAGCTTACTACGCTCTCATCTGCCGTAAGGTTATGCTCCCGCATCACCTTAAAGAACACTTCTTTCCGGTGATCGGAAAATTCATTATTTCGCATTCCGGCCATGAAGTGCAAATCGGTCATATGATGGTCTTCCACCATATGGCGCACCATAGCTTCAAATCCCTGCTCCTGGTCAAACCGGATACTGATGCAGTCATCCCGCTGTCCACCGATAATAATAACCGGAACATCAAAATTCTTGGCATTTTGGACAATTGTCTGAATCACCAACTCATTTTGTATGGTTTCCTGCGAAATGATTACCACATCAATAATGGAAAAATCCATCAGACTATAAATATAAAACCGGGTATCAGCAGAATTATCCATGTCTAAAACAGTACTGGTATTATATACAATAACACCATATCCCGCTCTGGATACCACATCATTTAATGCCGTAATATAATTGTTGGTTGCTTCGTCCTGTATTCTTGCTGCACAGACGGCAATTATTTTTTTATTACCGATCATACTTGATACTCCAGTCTTTTTCTTCAAACATTAACCGTTACGTCTTGCTCTTCGTTCTTTCTTTTCTTCATACATCAAATGGTCGGACTTTTCTATCAGTTCTTCAAATCCGAGTATTTCATCCGCTCCGGTGATATAAATTCCGGTACTTGCTTCGATTACATACTCCTTATTTGCTGTAGCATTCAACTTAGCAAAATACCGGCTGAATTTTTCTTTTGTTTCTTCCACATCGAGGACACATGGACATACTGCCAGCATTTCATCTCCACCAAACCTGGTAAAAAGTGAGTTGTCCGGGCAGACCTGTACTAATGCCTGTGCAACTGCATGAATGGCAAAGTCACCCTCTTTATGTCCATAATTATCATTGATATACTTTAAATGGTCAAGGTCTGCCAGAATGATGGTCAACCGGCTTCCTCCCTGCTTATTTTCCAACAATCGTTTATATTCCCGTTCAAAACCGCGACGGTTATATAAGCCTGTCAACGTATCAATGCGGTACATTTCATCAATCTGATTCATCAGATAATTCTTATATCTTAAATTTCTGTAACCACCAAATGCATTGTTAAGAGCGTTGATGTTCTGTGGTATTTTCATATAGTTGCCGCTGGTCAATTCACTGTAAAATACACATGCATAACCAATCGGCACATCCACATGATACAAAGAAGTAAACACAAGAACTCTTCCGTGCTCCACCAAATAATCTAAATGCGGAGTAATCTCTTTGGGCGAGATTGTGTACGGAACAAAGTGTTCTCCCAAAAAGTCACTGTCAAATACGACTACTAATTCTTTTTCCTTTACATCAACATGCTGTGTTAATTGAATCGGATTGACTTTCTCATCCAAATATTCTTTTTCTATCATGCAGCAGGTATCGTAAATGACATTTTTCTTTAATTCCACCGCCACCTGTTCCAGCGAATCGCAACGCTGTACCTGAGCGGTAATTAATGATAAGTCCAGTTCTTCTTCCTGGAAGCGGTACAAACAATTATATAATGTGTTCAAATATTCTGAGGCATTTCTGGTCTTTTTACCCACACAGCCACAAGACTCTGCAATATAAAGCTTTGGGGTAACAAAAACGGTTTTGGTTTTCCCCTTCATAGCCCCTATCTGCTCTAAACATTCTAACGTTTGTTTTGCAAGGTCATCCGGATCACATATTACAGAGGTAATTCTCGGAGTAGTTACATTTATCTCCGGAATGCCGTCAAAACCGGTTACCGCCACATCCTCCGGAACACGGATGCCGTGTCTGTCCAATACATCACAAACAGCCAGCGCCATTCTGTCGTTAGCACATAAAATTGCCTCCGGAATCCTGCCTGATGCAACCAGTTTTTCTGTTTCTCTTTCTGCCGCTACAGAATAAAAATCGCCATAGCTTACCATGGAATCATCAAAAGGAAGCCCGTTTTCTTCTAATACTTTGCGGAACGCATTTAATCGGTATTCGGAAAACTGATTTCCTTTAAAGCCAGCCATAAAATGCAGTTTGGTTAGGTGATGCACCTGAATCATATGACGGACAATTTCAACAAAAGCATTTTCATGATCAAATTTTATATTGATACAGCCTTCGTGGGTTTCTCCGATCACAATGACAGGAGCGTTATGCTTTTTGGCTTTTTCTATCAGTGCATCCGTTACAGCCTGATTACGCAGTACTTCTTCATAAACAATGACTACATCAATAATGTCAAAGTCCATATACTCATAAATTGCGGTTTGTGTACTACCTTCGTAGGAATCCACACTTACCGCCGAGCAGGTATTATACACAAAAATGCTGTATCCTGCCGGTGTAACCGCACGATTTAATGCAGTAATATATTCGTTACTTGCATCATCCTGTATTCTTGCCATACAAAGTGCAATAATTTTTTTGTTATATAGCATACCGCATCACCCCGGATTCTTTGTAAAAACGCCTCTACAAATATTGCCTGATTATAAACTCTGCATTAATTCTGCCACCTGAGCCAAGTGCTCGCGGATTGGAAGCTTCTGCGGACATGCATCTTCACAGGCACCGCAGGACATACATTTATCTGCACGTTCCTCTTCTTTCATTTCGTGGAAATAACGCCACTTAGCGGAACCTGCATTGTTATACATACCGTAATTATTCCAAACAGCAAAGTTTCTAGGAATATTTACCCCAAACGGGCATGGCATGCAATAGCGGCACGCCGTACATCCATTCTTAATTCTTGATTTAACTTCTTTGACAACATTTTCAACAGTTTCAAACTCTTTCTCAGATAATGCTTCGAAATTTCCAAAGGTATCTAAATTATCTTTTACCTGTTCCTCGGTGGACATACCACTGAGAACCACCTTAATCTGAGGCTTGCTTGCCACCCAGCGCAGTGCCCAGGAAGCAATACTCTTTTCCGGACGGACAGCCTTAAACATGTCCTCCACTTCAGGGGCATAAGAAGCCAGCGCTCCACCCTTGATTGGTTCCATGATAACAATCGGTACATTCAGCTTTTCGCAAAGAGCATACCCTTTGTCGCCGGCCTGCTCATTGGTATCCATATAATTGTATTGAATCTGGCAGAAATCCCAGTCACGGTAGGTAAGAATTTCTTCAAATGCCTCATAACCGTCGTGGAAAGAAAAACCAAGATACTTGATTTTTCCCTGATTCTTTAACTCTACCATATCATCAATAACACCAAGGTCCTTCATCTGGTTAAAGCTGCCTCTGTTTAATGCGTGAAGCAGATAAAAATCAACATAATCGGACTGCAGATGTTCTAACTGCTGATGGAAAATACGGGTAGCATCTTCCCGTTCCTTCACATTCCAACAAGGAAGCTTCGTTGCAAAGTAGAAACTTTCGCGAGGATATTTCTTCATGATTTTACCAACAAACGGTTCACTCTCACCGTTATGGTACGGCCATGCAGTATCATAATAGTTGATGCCTGCTGCATATGCTTCATCTAACATCTGCTCCGCTCTTACTTCATCAATTTTTCCTTCTGCTGTTGTAGGGAAACGCATGCATCCAAATCCCAGTAAGGAGGTTTTAATTCCTAACTTATCTAACGTTCTGAACTCCATAAGTAACTCTCTCCTTTAGTAAAAACTATCTCGTTTTAGTATAACACACTTTTACTGTTCCGTCAAAGAAATTGCAACCTTTACCGCTTCCCTGGCATCCTTTGCATATCCGTCGGCTCCAATCTCCTTTGCATACTCTTCCGTAGTTACCGCACCACCGATAATTACCTTGGTGGAAAGCTTTGCTGCGTTCTTTAATTCCACCACTTCTTTCATACGGGTCATGGTGGTTGTCATAAGAGCAGACAGAGCTATCAGGTCAGCGCCGGTTTCCTTGGCTTTCTCGATAATCGCTTCGGATTCCACATCTTTACCCATGTCAATTACTTCAAAACCATAGTTTTTAAGCATCAAAGATACCAGATTTTTTCCGATGTCGTGAATATCTCCCTTTACGGTAGCAATAATTACCTTCCCCCGTTTTCCTCCGTCTCCGGTAGCAAGCAACGGTTCCAGTTCCTTCATTGCCATCTCCATGGTTTCCGCAGAAGCAATCAGCTGCGGAAGAAAATATTTTTTCTGTTCAAATAATTCTCCCACCTTATTGATTGCAGGAATTAAATCTTCATTTAATATTTTATTTGCCCGTTCTGTTCCTTCTACGCCATAAGCAGAATCCGCCAATGCATTTTCTGTCAATTCCAGAATGTTTCTTTTGTTACCTTTCAGCACAGCCTGAAACAGCGCAGTTCCTTGCGCCTCATCTTTTGCCGTCTTAGCTGCAGGCACTTCGCCCGGCACTGTCGCGCTCTGATTTGTACTTCCTGCAGGAGCTGCCATATCTGCAGATGCTTCAATAAATGCAAGGTCCGCACCTTCTTTTCCCATCAGCAAATCAGACGCCAGCATAAAATGCATGGTCATCTTCTGACACGGATTTGCAATCGCCATGGTAAGACCACTGCCGATTGCCATGGTAAGAAATGCGGTATTTACATAGCTTCTTGCCGGTAATCCAAAGGAAATATTGGAAAGTCCGATGCTGGTAGCCAGTCCCAAATCTTCCTTGCAGTATCGGATTGTTGCCAATGTTTCCAGTGCTGCGTTTTTACCTGCACCAATGGTATTTACAAGACCGTCTACAATAATATCCTCTTTCTGCAGACCTTCTTTTAAAGCCGCTGTCATAACCATGTGGATAAATCTGCGTTTTTCAAACTGATCCTTTGGCAGACCGTTTTCCGAAAGCGGAAGCAAAATAAACATCGCTCCGTATTTCTTTACAATCGGAAGCAGCTTCTCCATTTTCTCTTTCTCACAGGAAACGGAATTTACCAAGGCACGGCCCGGATAAATCCTCAGTGCCTCTTCAATTACATCCACATGACTGGAATCAATCGCAAGCGGCAGGGAAGAATTCTGGGTTACCTCATAGATAATCTGAAGCAAGCGTTCCTTTTCATCAATTCCCGGCATTCCGGCATTGACATCCAAGATATATGCACCCGCTTCTTCCTGCTCCTTGGCATACTGAAGTACTAAATCCATTTTTCCTTCCCGGAGTTCTGCCTGCAGCGCCTTCTTTCCGGTAGGATTGATTCTCTCACCGATAATGCGGAACTGCCCATTGAGTTCAATCGGGAAGATTTCCCGTTCGGTTGCCAAAATAGCTTTATGCGGCTGTACTTCACGAGGTTTTTTCTTCTTTATCATTGCTGATACTGCCGCAATATGTTCCGGTTCGGAACCGCAGCAGCCTCCCACAATACCTGCACCGGCATCCACTAATGCCTCCATATGCTTCGCATACTCTGCAGGAGTCATTTTATATACGGTTTTTCCCTCGGAAAGCTCCGGCATTCCGGCATTCGGTTTTGCAATTACCGGAATCTCGGCAACCGCTGCCATACGCTTAATCATCGGCACCATGGTTTCCGGTCCTGCAGAACAATTTACACCTACAGCATCTGCTCCAAGAGCCTGCAGTACAACCACAGCCGCTTCCGGAGTAGTGCCGTACATTGTCTTATTATCTCCCGCAAAGGTTAAGGTTACCATAACCGGCAAATCACAGGTTTCCTTGATTGCAAGCACCGCTGCCCTGCATTCCTGCAGACTCATCATGGTTTCCACCACAAACAAATCAACCCCGGCATCCGCCAGTACGTGTACCTGCTCCTTATAAATATCAACCAGTTCTTCAAATTGCAGTTTACCCACCGGATATAACAGCTCGCCTGTCATGGTAAGATCACCTGCAATAAAGTGTCTGCCCACGTTGCAGCGTTTCTTTTCTTCGTATTCTGCCACTGCATCCTTAGACAATGCCACAAGCGCCCGATTCATGTCTGCAAGCTTATCCTGAAGCCCGTATTCCGCCAGTTTCAGACGGTTTGCACTAAAAGTAGGTGCATATAAAATATCGGTGCCTGCTTCCAGAAACGCCATTTGAAGCTTCTTTGCCTCATCCTTATTCTCTAAAATCCACTGTTCCGGACAAACTCCCGTCGGCATTCCCGCCCTTTGTAAATTGGTACCGGTGGCACCGTCCAATAACAAAATCCTTTTTTCACACAAATCACTAAATTCACGCTTTGTCATTCTCTTCACCCTTATTCTTTCATCAAATCGGCATCATGCCGTTTATTCGCATAAAATCCGCTCCATCAGGCTCACCCGGTTAAACGGAAGCATAAAATAGTAACCGTCCACAAAAGGATCCAGCTTTTTCATCAGACCCTTTGCGATTTCAGCACCGGCAATCTCGCCCTCTTCTCTGGTCATGTCGGCCCGGTACATGGCAAGCACCTCGTCAGGCACGTTCATCCCCGCCATTTCATTGCGGATAAAGCTGGCATTTTTTAAACTTACCGGCGGAAGAATTCCCGCAAGAATCTTTGCTCCCGTACGCTCTTTCAGCCATTTAATCCGCTCTATATCCTCATCAGAAAATACCGGCTGGGTCAGGAAAAACGAGCACCCTGCTGCCATCTTCTTTTCCATACGTTCCGCTACTTTTTCTCCGTTCGGAAAATTATAGTTTAACGCTCCGCCAAAGAAAAATGTATCCTCCGGGAACAGTTCCTTATTCATTTCCGTCACATAGTTCATAAACCGGATGGAGTTATAGTCAAACACACCGGTGACTGTCTTTCTGTCATCTCCCGGCACCGGGTCTCCGGTTACAATCAGAAGATTTCTAAGTCCGTTCATATGGGCACCCAATAAAAGGGAGCGCATGGCAATCACATTGCGGTCGCGACAGCAAATATGAGGAATTACCTGCATGCCGGTCTGACTGCAGATATGAAGTGCCGTTAGTGTAGAATCCGCACGGCTTCGTCCCATAGGAGAATCCGCAAAGGTCAGAACATCCACCGGATACTTAGAAAGTGTTTGTGCACAGGCAAGCAGCTTTTCCCCATCCGCATTGTAAGGAGGGTCCAGCTCCACCGCGATGACTTTTTCGCCGCGTAAAAGCTTTTCTTTCAGCTTATTTTGTACACCTGCCGACAAACTATTTTCACTATTTTGTATACCCGTTGCATCCGCAGGTTTCTTTGCCTCAGCCAGTACTTTTTCATATTCTTCTCTGGAAATCCGCTCCACGTTCTTCTTTCCGGAAATTTTCTTTCGTATCTCCCGGATAAAAGAAGGCATAGTACCGCAACAGCCGCCCACGATATCCACACCAAGTTCAGCTGTTTCGGCCATATTGTCACCAAAATATCCGGCACTGTTTAAAAACACCGCACGGCTGGAAAAGGTTTCTGCATAACCCGCATTTGGTGCCGCCAGAACAAAAACATCTTTTGGCAGTTTGCACTTTTCCAGGACGGACTTCATGTGTACCGAACCGATGCCACAGTTAAAACCGATGGCATCCGCCTGCCGTAAGCCCTCCGCAAATAATAGACGTTCTGCTTTCTGTCCTGCAGTAGTAAATCCGTTTTTATTGATACAAAAGCTGACGGAGCAAAATGCTTCCGGCGCTTTTTCTTTTATGTACGATAAAATTTCCGGCACAAACTCCATGGAAGAAAAGGTTTCCAGCCAGAAAACGTCCATGCCTTCGTCAAGGAACACATCGCACATACGGTAGTACTCCGAAAGAATTTCTTCCGCTGCCCGTTCACCACCGGCAACCGGCCCGATATCCGCCGCCACAAAGCATTCCCTTCCGGTACGAAGTTTTTCTTCTGCCACTGCCTGCTTGGCAAGCTTACAAGCCTTGCGTAGCAAATCATTTCTTACATCGTCACTTACTCCCGGCAACACTACAGAATTCACCGCAAAGGTATTGGTGCGAATGATGTCCGCTCCCGCTGCCAGATACTCTTTGTGGATGTTCAGAATCACTTCCGGTTGCGAAATTGTGGCCAGTTCCGCAATATCTTCTTTATGCTCCTGTAACTGCTGGTAATAGGTACCCATGGCACCATCCATCAGCAGAATATTTTCTTGTAGAAAGTCTTTTAATTTCACTTGTTTTATTTCCTCTCACGAAGCGTGTTCTTTATCGCTTTATTGTAGCAGATTAACAAAGTTATGACAAGCAGAAAATAATCACTCTTCTGCAGTTTCCATCGCCGCCCGTCCGGCCTTCTTTACCTCCACAGTTTGGAACCCGGCTTCCAGATAAATGCGCTGCGCCGATTCTCCTGCCGGCCAAAGATAACAGTTTTCAATTCTTTGCTCTTTGCAATACTCCACCAGCGCATTCATCAAAGCTCTGCCTACACCGATTCTTCTGTGTTCCTTGGAAACCAGTATATAGTCATAACGGCATACACCGCTCCGCACATGCACATAGGTCATACCAACAGGACATCCCTGATAATACGCCACTAAAAACACGGTGTTGGAATTCCTTATCATCCGCTTAGCCACACCGATTTCCCAGGGTTCCCCGGCTTTTTCAAAAATTTCCGTTGCAAAAGCTTCGTCCCATTCCGTAACCCGTTTCACCGAAATCTCCGGATTGTTTCCCAGCTTATTTTCCTCTGCAGGCACCATGAACCGGATTTCTTCTTCCCAGTTTTTGAATCCGTGCTTTGCAAACACATCTGTATTCGATGTAAAGTACCCTTCTTCTGCCGTTGCCTGATACAATATAGCCTTTAATCCCTTTTTTTCATAAAAGGCCGCAACATCCTCAAGCACTGCATTCAAATCGGTTATCTTATCTTTAAAAACCACGGCATGATTACTGTCGTAGGAATCTTTGTTGTTCTCATCAAAAAACAGTATGCCATAATTTCTTGCTTCAAAATTTGCAAATTCCCGTGGAAACAAATCCTCCTCACGGAAAATTTTATCGATGTTCATATAACCAACTCCTAAGTTCTTCCATCTGCGCTCGCTGATTCTTAATCTCTGCAATGGTACCTTCCACCTGTTTTTTGCCTTCTTCCCGGTCTGCGACGTCTTCCCCGGTCATTCCTGCCGCCCGGCGCATATTGTATTCCAGCCAGCCAAGAATACCGTCAAAGCTGCGTAACAGCACAGTATCCCAGTCTACAAATCTGACTTCTTTAAAAGCTTTATATGCATCCATCAACACTGTTAATTTATCATAATTATAACTACCATCAATCTCTGTAATCCAGTAATTGATTACTTCCACCAGTTCCTGGAACGGATTCACATAGCCTGCCGCTTCCCAGTCAATAATGTAAGGCTGATTGCCCTGCCACATTACATTCTTCGGGTCTAAATCCCGATGACTGATTACCTTATGGGAGGAGGAAATTTTTAGTGCATGTACAACGTCTGCATCCAGTGCTAAAAGCTCCGGGAGAAAATCATTCAAAGCCGATACAAAGCCTCTTTCGCCACACGGCATTGCCTTACATAGTTTCTCCCAATCAAACACATCCCTTACTTCTGTCTCAGGCTCCATTCCTTCAATTTCCACATCGGCTGTATGGATTTTCCCAAGCAGTTCTCCTATTTTTGCACAATGTTCCACCGTAATATCCGGTGCAAATACCGATGCCCCTTCCAGCCAGTCAAACACCATAAACCAACTGCCGTCATATTTTACTACATGCGCTCCGTTAAATTCCTTTGCTGCCACTAACGGGACAATGTTTTCCAGTGCGTGGGCAACCTTTTCTGAATTTACAGTATTTTGCAAAGCCGTTGGACGCTGCATAATTTCCGGATTCAGAACCTTTATGG
The DNA here is from genome assembly GCA_017938145.1 of Lachnospiraceae bacterium. Taxonomy (GTDB): domain Bacteria; phylum Bacillota; class Clostridia; order Lachnospirales; family Lachnospiraceae; genus SIG299. The sequence continues at coordinate 97,377 of JAGBCB010000019.1, read as the reverse complement.
CATAAATACCGGATGTAGTTTCCACCCGGTACATTTTATGAAGTAATCCACCGGAAACAGGGCGCAGTGCAAGCACCCCGCCCAATCCATAATTCTCACAAAAGTTTTTCATTAAAACGTCCATTTATAAATCTGCAAGCACAATCTCATTCAGTGCCTGTTTCACCTTTTCAAAATTTCCGTACTCGGAGCACTGCACCGCAACCACATAACCCTGCTTTGGAAGTACAATGGTAATCTGCCCATAAGCACCGTCCGCACGGTAAGCACCTGTTTGCGGCATCATCCAGAACTGATAACCGTAGCCGCAATTCCAGCTGTCACCACCGTTTGTCTCAATCTGCTTTCTGGTTGCCTCTTTTACCCAAAGGGAACTTAAGATGCGCTCTCCTTTCCATACACCATCCGCCAAATATAACTGACCCAGCTTTATCTGATCGGTGATATTTAAAAACAAGCCACTGCCACCGTTTGGATTGCCCTGCGGGTCACACTCCCAAATCGGATAGTCCATACCAAGGGGACAGAATAATTTTTCATATAAATATACATTTAGGTTTTTACCCACCGCTTTGGCTAACATAAGACCTGCCAGATGACTGTCTGCTGTAGAATAATCAAACTCCGTACCCGGCTTCTTTAATACCTCCCGGGACATCATATATTCCAGATAATTTGGCAAACCTTCTCCGTGCCTGCGTCCGTCAATCATTAAATACGCTTTTCCAAAACCGCTGGACATGGTAAGCAGATGACGGAACCGGATTTCCCTAAGCCACTTTTGATGCACTTCAGGAACCTTGTCCGGGAAATACTTTACCAACGGGTCTTCCAAAGTCAGGGCGCCTTCTTCCAGGGCAATGCCTGCCGCCGTACTCATGAAACTTTTGGTATGGGAATAAATATTACGGCTCTGCAGTTTCACAAAATGATGTTCTAACAGCACCTCATCCTTGTTTGCCAATGCAACTGCTTCGATACCCGGATTTTCTATTATCATTCGGTCGATAAATTGTTTAATCTTTTGTTCCATAACGCCCATCCTTTCATAGCTTGCCAATCTTCCACTACCTGTTTCTAATTTTACCACTCTGCGACTTCTTTTTCAATCAAATCTCTACATAAAAAAGGAAGTCCTGCATTCTATTTTACAGACTTCCCTTTTTCTGCTTCTTTTCTATAATTGATATCCTTTTTTCAACAGCATTTTCTTCAACTGCAGCCTTATCCGCTTCAATGTCATAGTGGTATTACCTTCACTAATACCAAACCTTCCTGCAAGCTCCCCTATGCTTTCTGCAAACCAGTATCTCCGCACAAACATCTGACGCTTTTCTTTTGAAAGACCTGCCAGGAAACCGTTGATTTCAGCCAACAATTCTTTTCGTACCAGCTCCTGTTCTACACTTTCCGTTCCTGAAACAATATCTCCAAGTTCAGAAAGTACCAACGGTGTTTCTCCTCCGCCACGCTTCTGGGTATGTAGTGATTTGTATCGGTTAAAGCTTAAGTTTCTTGTAATGCGCCCGAGAAATGCCGACAAAACCGACGGTTTCTGGGGCGGCATGGCATTCCAGGCGTTTAAATAGGTGTCATTAACACATTCTTCCGCATCTTCTTCATTTTTTAGAATATTTCTGGCAATGGCCGCACAATAAGCTCCGTACTTTTCTGAAGTAGCAGGAATTGCTGACTCATCTCTGTCCCAATATAACTGAATGATTTTATCGTCTTCCATGGTCTGCCCCTCCTTACTCTTGTGCACTATCTGCAGCATCTTCTCCAAAATAGAGCTCCAGCATCTGCTCCACATACACCTCAATTTCCTCCAGGGTTGATGCATCCTTGGCGCCCACATAGGCATCACGGCTAAATACCAGCCCTTCTTCTGTTTTCAAAAATGCAAAGCGGATACCGTCACCAAAACCATACGGTGCTAATTCTCCCAAATATAAGGTTGCACCGTTACTCTGGTAAACACTATCAATCCCGTAGGCCATCGGCATAAAAATTCCGGTCATGCCAACTTTAAGTTCTCCCAGTGTGTCCATGATACTGCTGTGAATATTTCCCGATACAGCCCCCGGAAGCAGCATCCGTATTGTTTCACCTTCCTCGCAGGTACCACGATATACCTTCTCCACCTGCACCTCTGCCAGTGCGCGATAATCCGTAGAACCATTAAAACTTAGTTTGATATTATCAATTTTTGTTACAGTTCCTTTAAAAACCGCATCGCTCCATTCTGTAAAGAGTTCTTCCTCCGTAAGATATACCAAACATGCTTCTGAACCAATACCGGGCAAAAATCTTGTATAGGATACCCGTACCCCTTTCGACCGGGATAACTCAATTTCTCGCCCTCCAAACAAAAACAGACACAGACAAGCGGCTGCCGCCAAACCAACCGCAAACATAATCCTCTTTCCGCTTAATCGTTTTTTCTTTACCGGTTCCTCTGCTTCCACAATATACTGCTCATCCACCTCTGCCAGAATTTCAAAAAAATCTTCCTGCGTCATATCAATTGCCCCTTCCTTAAGTGTATTTTAACATCTTCACTTATAAAGACAACAAAAAAGATAAAAACTAACAAAAAATCCGGACAGCAATGCCATCCGGACTCTCTCAAAACTTTCATTATTCATATTTCTTTGCCAGCACATAAATCGGAAGAAATATACTTACCACAAGCACCGCTGCTGTTACTCCGGAAGAAGCACCATATACAACGGTCCGATCCATGCTTTGACTGAACCAACATGCCACAAACCACACTACCGGTCCAACCAGAAGCATCAGTACAGACCATATCCGCATCCATCCCAGAATATGCTTCCAGTTGCTGTTGTTAAAGTGTACGCCCGGTATATTCATGCGGAATACTCCATCACTGTAGGCAGAAATTTTATTCTCATCAAAATAGGATGGAAGTTTCTCCTTTGCACCAAAGCAGGCATATATTCCAAAAATCAAACCAAACAAAGGAATCATTAACGGCATAGCAACTGCCATCGGATTGATAGACCGGACTTGCGAAAAATATTGGTAATTCAAAAGACATGCCACCAAAGACACCACTGCCGCACCAATAAACCAACTCTGTATTTTCTTACGGGCTTTTTCCGCCGCTGTCCGTTCCTCATCCGTTAACTGAATTACCGTACTCATCATAGCATCTGCGCGCTCCGGTGCAATTGTTTCTGTAGCCTGATACCTACGGCACTCCAAAAGCTCCGGCACCGTTACACCAAGAAGCTTAGAAAGAGGCATCAGAAGTGCCACATCCGGAATACTTCCTCCTGTTTCCCATTTACTTACCGCTTTGTCGGAAACAAATAGTTTCTCCGCCAGTTCCTTTTGAGTGAATCCTTTTTCTTTTCGAAGTTCCGCAAGGAAACATCCAAATTCCTTTTTGTCAATTTCAAACATTCTCCTGTCCTCCACTTCAAGTAATTGTTACTTTCAGTATACAAATTCTCCCGAAAACACACAACCTACCGTTGGTGGAATCGTTAGAAATCCGCATAAACAAAGGCTTATTCCGCCATAATTTTCTTTAACGCCTCACCTAACTCCGGAGCCTTCCACTCATACTTAAAGCGATGAATCAGCTCGCCATTGTCCCAAACTACCGGGCAGCAGCCATATTCTAAAGCAGTTTTTGTCACACATTCAAACCAGTACACCCGGTCTTCTTCGTCCTTATCCTTGTCGATAACACCGTATTCACCTACGATTACCGGAATACCCTTATCTGTAAACCAGGTTTTCAGCTTCTCAAACTGCCCCTTTAAATAATCCAAGTCCGCATCTGTCCCCCATGTTTTACGATATCCCCAGGAAGTAGCCGCATCCGCAATTGCGAAATCCGCCGGGGAATAATAATGCACGGAAACCATGATTCTGTCATCCTCCGGCAAGGTATATTCTGCGGTACAGGTACGGTCAATATCTGTCCAGTAGCCTGCCAGCAATAAATATCTCTTATCATTAAAACCGCCGGACTTACGGACTAACTCCACAAATTCCGCATTGATTTTGCTGATAAGTTCGCAACCCTTCTTGGTACCCAAATCATCAAACCCAATTTCATTCATGGATTCAAAAATCAATTTTTCATTGTAGCCGCTGAAACGCTCCGCAATCTGATTCCAAATGGAAGTATACCGTTTCATTGCCCCATCGTAGTCTTTGGAAGCGTTTAACAGCCAGTCACCTTCGTGATGAATGTTAATGATAGTAAACAAATCTTCTTCCACACACCAATCCACCACCTGCTGCACACGGTCCAGCCACTCAGTTTTAATGGTCAGCCCGTCTTCTTCCATGTGGTCTAAATAAGACACCGGCACGCGGATGGTTTTGAATCCTTCTGCTTTAATATGCTTAATCAGATTCTGCACCACAATCGGATTTCCCCAGGCAACCTCAGCCTTCATATGGTCTGTTCTTCCTGTGTTGGCAGAATCCAGGGAATTACCGACATTCCAGCCAACGCCCATCAAATCTACATATTCCTGCGTAGTTGCAGCCTCTACCACATCAAATGGGTCAGGAGTCGGGGTTGGAGTTTCTGTTGGAGCCGATGTTGGTTCTGCCACTTTTCCGCCACTGCAGCCTGCTGCCAAAGCAAGCAGTAATCCACAAAGTAATATCCATTTTTTCATCGCATTTCTATCCTCCGCACAATCTTTCGTACCGGCACAGTCACAGCAGCAGCCGCCAGAATTTTTATCAAATCAAATATCAGATAGGGCACTACACAAACCAGCAGTGCCTGAATCAAAGTATAAGTTCCTTTCATGATTATCAGAAACCATATCGTTCCAAAACAGTAGCATACCAATGTTCCTGCCGTCATGGCAAAAACAGTATGCACGCCCCGCTCCGCCAGTAAGCCGATAACCAATGCGCACAGTACATACCCTATGATATATCCTCCCGTTGGTCCCAGAAGCACTCCGATTCCACCGGAGAACCCGGAGAATACCGGAAGTCCAATCGCACCAAGGAGCAGATAAATTAATACACTAAGCGCGCTCTTTTTGGCTCCCAGAAGAACTGCTGCCAGATATACACCGAACAAAGCAAGGCTAAGAGGCACCGGACTTGCCGGAACCGGTATTGTAAAAGGAGAAATCACACAGAGCACTGCGCCCATCAGTGCAATTTCCGCTATTTGCATTGTCTTTTGTGATTTCATAGTTATGCTTCCTGATATACCTTAATTAACTGCAGTAAAAATTCCACAATCTTTTCCATATCCTGCACCGGAACATACTCAAACTTTCCGTGATAATTTTCACCACCGGTGCAAAGATTCGGGCAAGGAAGTCCCATGAAGGAAAGCCTTGCACCGTCGGTGCCGCCACGGATTGGAGTAATAATCGGTGCAATACCAAGGTCTTCCATCGCCTTTGTGGCATTATCAATCAAGAACATGTAAGGTTCTACCTTTTCCTTCATGTTATAGTAAGAATCCTGCACCTTACACTCTACAGTACCCGCACCGTATTTTTCATTTAAAAATGCCGCTGTCTTTTCAAAACGATTCTTTTTTTCTTCAAACTTTACCTTGTCATGGTCGCGGATAATGTAAAATAGTTCCGCTTCCTCCACACCGCCTGTCATACGGTCCAAATGGAAAAATCCTTCATAGCCTTCGGTATATGCCGGATTCTGGGCAACAGGAAGCATCTGCTGAAATTCCATACCAACCAACAGGGCATTTACCATTTTTCCCTTAGCAGAACCCGGATGAATGCTCTGTCCGTGAATTTTTAACTTACCGGAAGCTGCATTGAAATTCTCATACTCGATTTCTCCCAAAGAGCCACCGTCCACCGTATAAGCAAACTCAGCGCCAAAGCCTTCCACATTGAAATGGTCTACACCGGCGCCTACTTCTTCATCCGGCGTGAAGGCAATCTGAATGGTTCCGTGCGGAATAGACTTGTCCTTTAGCAAAAGCTCCGCCATGGTCATAATTTCTGCAATACCTGCTTTATCATCAGCTCCAAGCAGAGTGGTTCCGTCAGTCACAATCAGGTCTTTACCAATATTACGGCTCAAGGACGGGAACATGTCCGCATCCATGGAAATATTCTCATTCTCATTTAACACGATTCTTCCGCCGTCATAGTTCTTAACAACGCGTGGCTTTACATCCTTACCGCTCATGGCAGGTGAAGTGTCCATATGAGCCAAGAAGCCTAACACCGGCACCTTTTTATCGGAAGTAGCCGGAATAGTGGCATATACATAACCATAGTCATCCATGCGTGGATTTTCCGCACCGATTGCCTGTAATTCTTCCACTAACATCTTAGCCAAATTCTTTTGCTTTTCACTGCTCGGAAAACATTCTGCATCTTCTACGGATTCGGTATCCACTGCCACATATTTTAAAAATCTGTCAATCACATTCATCATAAAAACTCCTTTTTCTGTTTTCACTTTATATTAAGATTTAAACCATTCTCTATTTTAACACATTCCTATGTAAAATAAAACCACCCTTCTTTATTGTTTTTTCATAATCCTTATCATATCCTCAGTTGACATTACAGGCAAAATACGGTATGATTATATGGCGTATATCCATATGTTATACAGCAAAAACATTTTATAAGGAGTGATATTTAAAAAATGGACCCCAGTGTCGCGGCACAGTTAATCGTGCTCATTGTACTACTTTTATTATCCGCATTCTTCTCGTCTGCGGAAACCTCTTTAACTACGGTGAATAAGCTCCATATCCGAAGCCTTATGGAGGAGGGCAACAAAAAGGCAAAAATCATCAACAACCTGATTGAAAACCCATCCAAGATGCTCAGTGCCATCTTAATCGGCAACAACATTGTAAACCTGTATGCATCCTCTCTTACCACCACTTTAGTCATGGACTGGTTAGGAAATGCCTATGCCGCCATCGGTACCGGTATTCTAACCCTGCTTGTCCTGATTTTTGGTGAAATTACCCCAAAGACTTTGGCTACCGTCCATGCAGAAAAAATGGCGTTCTTTTATGCGCCTATCATTAGTCTGCTCACAAAAGTGCTTACACCGGTTATCTTTTTGCTCAACAAATTATCCGGCGTATTCTTACTTCTGTTCCGTGTAGACCCTAATGCCAAAAACAACCTCATGACAGAAAACGAGCTGCTTACTATTGTAGATGTAAGCCATGAAGACGGCGTAATTGAGAGTGAAGAACGACTGATGATTACCAACGTGGTAGACTTCGGTGATGCCCTGGCAAAGGACGTTATGGTTCCTCGTATTGACATGGCATTTGCTGATGTGGAAATGACCTACGATGAGCTGGTTGCAGCCTTTGAAAAGGACATGTACACCAGACTTCCGGTTTACAGCGAAACCCGTGACAATGTCATCGGTATTATCAACATGAAGGATGTCTTCTTTTTCCGCGGAAACAAAGAAGATTTCAATATAAAAGACTTTTTACGTGCTCCGTACTTTACATACGAGTACAAAAAAACCTCTGAGCTTCTCAGAGAGCTCAAAAAAGCCACCAATTCTCTTGCCATCGTGCTTGATGAGTACGGTGCCACTGCAGGTCTTCTCACCATCGAAGACTTAATTGAAGAAATTGTCGGTGAAATCCGTGACGAATACGACACCGACGAAGAAGACGCTATCCAGAAGACTGCCGAAAACGAATACACCATTCTCGGCACCACCAAACTGGATGAGATCAATGAAATTCTGGAGCTTGGCTTAGAATCCGAAGACTATGACTCCATTGCCGGTCACGTCATCCACCTGCTTGACCACCTTCCAACCGAGGGCGAAAGCGTAACGGAAGGCGGATGTACTTACAAGGTACTGGCTATGGATAAAAACCGTATCGACAAGATTGGTCTTACCATCGACCCGGACTATACCGAGCCGGAAGACGAAGAATAGGAATTTACTATGATACTTGCATGTAACAACATTACAAAAAGTTTTGGTGAAAAGGAAATCCTGCACGGGGTTTCCTTTCACATTAATGACAACGAAAAAGCGGCCATTGTCGGCATCAACGGTGCAGGCAAATCCACCCTGTTTAAGATTATTGTAGGGGAACTGTCTTCCGATACCGGAGAAGTTACTTTTCAAAAAGGCTCCACCTACGGTTATCTTTCCCAGCACCAGGATTTAACCTCCGAAAACACCATTTATGAAGAGCTTCTTTCCACCAAGGCAGACATTCTCCGCTTGGAAGAAAGCATCCGTGCCCTGGAGCAGGATATGAAGCACATGGAGGGTGAGGCATTGGAGCAGGCATTATCCACCTACTCCCGCATGAACCATGAATTTGAAATCCAAAACGGCTACGCCTACCGCAGTGAAGTGGTGGGTATCTTAAAGGGTCTCGGATTTGAAGAGTCGGAATTTGAAAAGCGGGTCAATACCCTCTCCGGCGGTCAGAAAACAAGAATTGCCCTTGGTAAGCTGCTTCTTCGCAAACCGGACTTAATATTGCTGGACGAGCCAACCAACCATCTGGATATGAACTCCATTGCCTGGTTGGAAACCTTCCTTGCCACCTATAAGGGTGCTGTTGTCGTTATTGCCCATGACCGTTATTTCTTGGATAAAGTAGTAACCAAGGTCATCGAGCTGGACCACACCAAGGCCCAGACCTTCGAAGGAAACTACTCTACTTATGCCCAGAAAAAGGCAAAGCAGCGGGAAGACCAGATTAAGGCCTACTTAAACCAGCAAAGAGAAATTAAGCATCAGGAAGAAGTCATTGCAAAGCTTCGTTCCTTTAACCGTGAAAAATCCATCAAGCGTGCCGAAAGCCGCGAAAAGATGTTAGATAAAATCGAACGTTTAGATAAGCCAATGGAGGAATCCGACGGAATGAATATCCGCTTAGAGCCTTCCGTCACCAGCGGCAACGACGTTCTTTCCGTTACCGGTCTTGCCAAGTCCTTCGGACCGCAAACCCTGTTTACTGACCTTTCCTTCGAGATTAAGCGTGGGGAAAAGGTAGCCATCATCGGTAACAACGGTACCGGCAAAACCACTATTTTAAAAATGATTAACGGCATCGTTACTCCTGACGCCGGCAATATTAAACCGGGTGTTAAGGTACACATTGCTTACTACGACCAGGAGCATCAGGTTTTACACATGGAAAAGACCTTGTTTTCTGAATTGCAGGATACCTATCCGTTTATGGATAACACTCAGATTCGTAACACCCTGGCTGCCTTCCTTTTTACCGGCGACGATGTATTTAAGCAGATTAAGGATATCAGTGGTGGCGAGCGTGGCCGCGTTTCCTTGGCAAAGCTCATGCTGTCGGAATCCAATTTCCTGATTCTCGACGAACCGACCAACCACTTAGACATTATGTCCAAGGAAATTTTAGAGAACGCCATCCAAAACTACACCGGCACCGTTCTCTACGTTTCCCACGACCGTTATTTTATCAACAAAACCGCCACCAAAATTTTGGATTTAACCAGCGGCAAGCTGATTACCTATGACGGCAATTACGACTATTATTTGGAACATAAAGAAAACATGGAACGCCTCCACTTACAGGGCATCGGCTACGGCGTAGGCAAAACTCCTGCCGCAAAAAATGCGCCTGTTACTGCTCCTGCCGAACCGGAATCTGCCGGTAAAACAGACTGGAAGCAGCAAAAGGAGGAGCAGGCTAGAGAACGTAAGCGTCAGAACGATTTAAAACGTATCGAGGCAGAAATTGAGCGTCTGGAGGCCCGTTCCGAGGAACTGGATGTATTGCTTGCCGACGAAGCGGTCTACACCAACCACACCAAGCTGTTGGAAGTCACCAAAGAAAAGGACGAAACCGCAGAACACCTGCTGGAACTTATGGAACAGTGGGAAGAACTGGCGGATTAATAAAGGAGAAAAAAGGAGAACCAAATGAAAAGAATTGTAAACAAAAAAAACGCAGTGCTTCTTACCTGTCTGGTAGTTGCACTTGCAGGCTGTGGCGAAGCAGGTAAAACTGACGCCACACCAACCCCGGTGCCAACCAATACAGTAGCACCGACTACTACAACGGCACCGACGGAAGCAGCAGAGCCAACCGCTACTACTGCTCCGACAGAAGCGCCAACTCCGGAGCCTACTGCAACATCTACACCGGAGCCTACTGCAACATCTACACCAACACCGGAGCCTACTGCAACATCTACACCAACACCGGAACCAACCGCCACATGTACTCCGGTTCCTACAGAAGCACCAACCGTTCCTGTGATATCCGCTTCTACGGCACAAATCGAATCCATGGAAATTCAGGATGCGCATACCATTGCAGTTACCTTAAACGGTTTCTTACCAAACGCCAACCCGGAAGAAATTTCCTTTAGCACCTACAACATTGACTGGACCTCTTACAAAGAAGTAAAAGGGACCTTAACCGTAACAGACAGTTCTGTTACCACCAATGAAGAAGGAAAAACCGTCCTTGTGTATACCGTGGCAGAAACCCTGCGTAACACCTCTGTGGTTATTCCAAAGAAGGCATCCAACTTCTCCAATCTGAATGCTGCCATTACCTTAGCAGATAACTATATCACCTGGCAGATGGACCACGGCGGCTGGGATAAAAAGATTGATGGTAAAACCGCCTGGACCGAAGGCCAGAAGAAAAATAAAGGTTCCGGTTGGACCGGCAAAAACGGCGAGCTAATCGGTACCATTGATAATGAAGGTACTTACACCCAGATTCGTCATATTGCGGCAGTTTACCGGGAAGTTCCGGATGCAAAATATCAGGAAAGCGTATTAAAAGGCTTAGACTTCCTGTTCAACTTACAGTACGAATCCGGCGGCTTTGCTCAGGTATATCCTGCCCGCGGCAACTATTCCGACATGGTAACCTTCAATGATAATGCCATGATTAACGTACTTTATATGCTGGAAGATGCCCTGTACGGCCGTTATCCGTTTGACTCGGATATTATTCCTGATGATTACAAGGTAAAGCTTCAGGACTCTATCGACCGTGCCATTGACTATATCTTAAAGTCTCAAATTGTATCTCAGGGTAAGCTCACCGCATGGTGTGCCCAGCACGACCCGGTAACTTATGCACCGGTGGCAGCAAGAGCTTATGAACTGGCTTCCATCAGCGGATGCGAATCCGTTCCGGTTATCCTGTTCTTGATGAACCAGGAACAGACTCCTGAAATCAAAACTGCAGTAGAAGCTGCCATTGCCTGGTTAAAAGAATCCGAATTAACTGACATTGAATATGTCCGCAAGGCATCTGACGGCAATTATTTTAAAACCACTGCCGGTCACCGCAACTGGTACCGTTTCTACGAAATTGATACCAATCTTCCTATCTTCTGTGACCGCGACGGTATCATGAAGCATGATATCATGGAAATCGGTGAAGAACGCCGCCATGGATATGCCTGGGCCGGCGACTGGGCAAAGAAACTACTGCCGGCATATGATAAGTACGGTTATATTACCGGAACTATCTCGGCTACCTTTGCAGGAAACAACGCAACGTTTACTATAGGACAGTAAAAACAGAAGTACCCTTCCTGACCCGCTCATCGCACCAATAAAAAATAAATACTCTGTCAAACCCGCTCATCGCTAATGGTTTGACAGAGTATTATTTTTTACAACACGAAAAGAATTCTTTCTATGCGGTACATACGTTACATACGGTAAGTTTGTCGTCTTCTACCTTAAACCATACTTCCTGGGCTCCAAATTTCATTTTATAGACCCGTTCCGGGTCAGATTGATATTGTGGCCTAGGGTCCTGGGAAAGAAGCTCTATAAGGCCCCGGCGCTTTTCTACGGGCACTTCTGCCAGCAGTTCTTCCGGAAACTCCACAAAAAGCGTCCCTTCCTTCTGATTTAGGGCAAATCCGTCCTTTGCCTCCGGGTGGCTGTCCACATAGGCAAGGTACGGTTTTATATCAAAGATTGGGGTGCCTGAAAGCAAGTCTGCACCGGACACATAGAGAACCGGTCCTAAGGTTTTATCCACCTCAAATTTCTCCAGTTTTACGGAACTCATGCCCACGGAATTCGGGCGGAACGGGGAACGGGTGGCAAATACCCCTACTCTGGTATTTCCGCCAAGCCTTGGCGGGCGTACCGTCGGAGACCACTCTTCACCCCGGTCTGCCTCGGAAAAGTGCCACAACAGCCAAAGGTGGGAATACCCTTCGATTCCCCGGAACGCATCCGGGTTCCGGTACTCCGGCTCAAACACAATTCTTGAAACCAAGGACTCCACCAAACCGCTTTGTCGCGGAATACCGAACTTTTCTTTATAATCGTTTTCTATATGCGCAATGACGCGGAACTCTACTTTATCCATAAAAATCCCCTTTCGGAAGCTGACTACATTATATACCATTTCAGCCAATTCCAAAAGGGGAAATTTTTAACCTTGTACTACACTGTTCAGTTTTTCTGACAATCCCTTAATCTGTTCTACAATATTTGTCAGGCTCTCTGTTCCTGCCGTATTTTCCTGAGTTGCCGCAGATACCTGCTCTACTGCAGTACAGTTTGCCTGGGTATTGCTGCTGATTTGCTGCATACGGTCTGCTACTTCGTTACTCTTTTCCCGGATTACTTCTGCTGCCTTGTCAATTTCATGAATCTGGCCCACCAGCTCCTCGTTGGAAGATGTAATCAACGTTGCGGATTTGTTTGCCAGCTGGATACTTTCCATACCTGCTTTGGCATTCTTAGCATTTTCATCCATGGCAGCCACCGCATCCTCTGTGTTTTTAACAACCTCATTAACAATATCTCCGATGCTTTCCACTGCCTTTTTCGTCTGCTCGGAAAGCTTCTGGATTTCTTCTGCAACCACAGCAAAGCCCTTACCCTGCTCTCCGGCTCTTGCTGCCTCAATGGAAGCGTTCAGTGCCAGAATGTTGGTCTTGCTGGAAATACCGGTGATGGTCTGTACTATACCGATAATCTCCTGGGACTCTTCACCCAGGGTTTTAATGATCTGTTCACACTCTTCCGTACTCTTATTAATCTGGTTCATATTTTCTGTGGCAGCATCCATCAGCTTCTGATTTTCTACCGTATTTTGTCCGATACGCTCAGTTAACTGGGCTGTACGGTGATTCATCTCGCTGAGATCAGCCAGCTGGGTAGTAATAGCCTGAATCCGTTCATCTGCGTACTCCACAGCACCTGTGTTCTCCAAGGAACCGGTAAGTAAGCGTTCTGCTTCTTCTGCAATACTCTGGTTTGCCCGCAGGGAGCTCTCAGAAATTTCAGAAAGCTGGGACACCGTATTATATAACACCGCAGATGTCTGGGAAGCACTGTCCTTCATAGCCTTCATACGGTCAAACATTTCCTTCTGTTCCTCTGCGCCCATCAGGTTGGAAAGCATGGATGCGGTTCTGCCGCAAAGCATAGTGAAAATCGCCGCCACCGCAATAACTACCAAAGCTCTCGGAATTACACCGAAGATAATCATACCGCGGACTTCCGTAAAATTGTCATCTAATGTGGTTTCCATGAAGTATGCCAGTACCTGTCCGATAGAAACACCCAGAACCGTAAGTACAGTTGCGGAAATGTTCAGCTTCTTGGAGAAATATAAGCTTGCAATGGCAATCGGATACACGTACATTGCCACTACATGCCAGGTTAATGTAATACTGAGCAACGTAATAAACACTGCGGCACAAAGTACGTTGATGTACTTAATAATCCAATGCTCCATCTTTAAGAAATTGCAAAGCAGGGTCGGAAGTAAAAGCAAAATACTTCCTCCGATATAAGCAAATGTCATGACTGCCGGCTTTACCTCAAAAATACCGATGACATTCAGTATAAAAATCAAGGTAAAAATAATAAACGATATTCTCATTACCTTTGCCACGATTAAGTTAGCTTCTTTTTCATTTTGCTTCAGTAAACTCATAAAACTCCTCCTTTGTTTTCCATTTATTGATTAAACTTTTTATGTACTGCCTCTACCTTATCACGGATATCTAAGAAGACCTCCGCCAGCACCGGGTCGAAATCCTGCCCGCTGCCCTCTTCAATAATTGCAAAACACTTATTAAGCGGCATGGCATCCCGGTAGCAGCGTTTTTCCGATACCGCATCAAACACATCCGCAATGGCCATAATCCGGGCACACAGCGGAATTTCTTTGCGGGTCAGACCTTCCGGATACCCCCGGCCGTTCCACTTTTCGTGATGATATCTTGCCACCTGATAGGCCATCTCGGCGTACTGCTCATTGCCAAGATGTCCAAAGGTTTCCTGCACAATTCTGCCGCCATGTTCCGCATGCAGCTTCATCTGTGCAAATTCTTCCTCTGTAAGTCTGCCCGGTTTTTGTAAGATTACATCTGGAACAGCAACCTTACCGATATCGTGCATTGGTGCCGCCAGATAAAGGTTTCTTACATAATCCTTCGTCAGCACTTCTTTATAATATCCTCTTCTTCTAAGCTCTTCCGCCAGTAACCGCACATACATGGTAGTGCGCTTGATGTGACCACCGGTACTACCGTCCTTATTTTCCACCAGAGTTGCGAATCCCATGGTCATTTCCTCGTGATATCTGGCAAGTTCCAGCACCGAAGGATTTTCCTGGTTCAAATACACACCAAGAATAATTAAAGTGGCGCAAAGGCTGGTAAGCAACGCCTGGGGATGCAGCATCTGATAAACGGTAATTGCTGCCAGCATGAGTAAATAGGTCAACACACTGATTCTTTTATGACGCTCAATATACCGCCATCTGCTGAAGAAAATCACAATGCTGGCCAGAATATATATTGCCGCCATAACAAAACAGGTATAAGCGGACATACCCATGGAATAATTACTGACTTCCCCTTCGATGTACTGCAGGTTTGGTATATTAATAACTACCAAGGCAACATTTACAATCAAAGGAAGATACATAAGCCAAACGCCGCTTTTCTTTTTAGGCAGACCTGCTGTAATAGACAGCATGTACACAAACAACCGGAAAATAAAACAATCCAAGCCCACCAAAAAGCATAAGTGAAATATCATGTTGGCGGTTTCATTTACCTGCCCTAAATGATTTACGGTATATGCCGTCACTCCATCAAAGAATACACTAAAGATTCCTACTGCCAACAGTGCATCAAACATGGAAAATTTGTCTTTCCGCCCATACCGCTTACATTCCTTGCAATATATAAACAGGATGTAAAGAATAATCAGCATACAGGCGATTTGCAGTTTACAATGTTCCAAATTCTCTCACGCCTCCTTGTACATTACAATGACATAATCGTTGTCCTGAAATCCATTCTTCCGGTAGAAATTTGGTGCAGGAGCATATTTATTCGTCTCCAATGTAAGTCCGGCCAACCCCTTTTCTTTCACATAAGTTTCCACTGCCTGAAGCAGTAACGTACCGCAGCCCCGTCTCTGCAGCTCCGGCTTCACAAACATTTCTTCAATAAAAACCTCGCTGTTGTTCCACCATACCTTTTCCCTGGCAAAAATTCCTCCGAGGATTTCGCCGTTCTCTTCCAAAACATATCCGACAAACTTTTTTGTTTCAAAAAAGTCAGTCAGATATTCCATAGCGGTTTCCTTTGTCCAACGGCACTGCCACATCTCATTATTATATACACTGCACAGAATGTCTGCACACGCCGGGATGTCCTCCCGTAACATCTCTCTAATGTTCATAATACTCCTTTTTTCTCTAGTTCGCAATTAGTTTTCTACAATAAATTCTGCTCATTTCGTTATAAACATCCATCCGGCTTTCTATATAGGAGAAACCGTATTTTTCATACAGTCCGATATGATCAGTTGCCAGATACACCGTATCAAATCCCTGTTCTTTTGCCTTGTTACAAGCATAATCAATAACCACACCGCTATATCTTTGACCACGGTATTCTTGTGATGTAAACACAAATCCTATCCACGGAAAAAGACTATCGTCATCTATGCAGTCCTTCCGTGTCAATGTGCAGAATGCCACAACGTTTTCTTCCTCCACCATAAGGAACAGATTGCCCTCACCAAGGACTTCATGAAATTTATCCTGTTCCAGCAAATTGGCAAGAAATTTAGCAGCGCTCCAGTCACAGGCACGGATTTTGTCAATCCATTGTTTTTGTTCGATGATGTTATGTAAATTTAATAGTTGCATTTCCTAAGTTTCTCTCCTAACATTATAAATTATCACGCAGCCACTGCTCAACTATCAATTAGAATTCACTTAAATATAAATTCCCAAAAAAGACGTTATCTTTCCATAAGTATACTCGCCCTCAATCAATCCGAATTCAGGGTCGTAAAATTTATTGTCATATATTAAAGTCCAATGTGTGTAGCCCGCATTTGCATGCACCGTCAAAATAGAACAGTTATATGGTGTGGGATTTTTCTTCGAGATACGAGTATTTCTTTCCGCGTGTTTTACACCATAAAAATCTAATATCTCCATTAGTTGCCCTATACTTGTTGGTCCGCTTGTTTTCATATCTTTGATTACTTCTTCTATAGTTTTTCCTGTAATCATCGAAATGCATGCTTGACCGCAAGTTTCAGAAGTTGGTTGTAATACTAATTCCATACTTTTATACCTCTAATGTTTCCGCAAAAACTCGTTTCAAAACTTCCACAGGTATCTCCTGTTTTGCATAGAGTTGCAGCATTCCCTTAGGAGTAATTTTATAATCAGTCAGTTCATCCGTATGCTGCAGTACCGCCCGGGCTTCGATGTTAATATGATCTTTAAACGGAATCAGTCTCACAAAATCTTCACCAACAGTATAGGTTGGCAGCTTCGCCCACAAGGTTTCCTCCGGTTCACAGGAAGCACTCTCAAAAATCAGCTGTCTTAACTTATAGAATCTATCCACAATCTCATCCGGATATTTTTTTAAATACTCTTTTACCTGCTCATTCATTTTCCCGTTTCCTCCAAACAAAAATTAACTTCTAAATGGCTTATTAAAAGATCCTATTTCAATTACATTTCCTTCCGGATCCGCAATATAACAGGTTCTTTGTCCCCAAGGTTCTGTTTCCGGTTCCAATACCGAAACAGCTCCTTTACTGACAGCCTTTTCGTATTCCTCATCTACTTCTTCAAAGGTATCCACATACAATGCAATTTCCGCATGACCATTGATTCCCTTTATGTACTCATATTTACGGCTTGTCATATTCTCAAAATCTTTTCTGCCGTACAAAAGAAATAAGGTATCATCCTTAATCAAATACACATTGGATGTGTCTTCACCTTCTTTTATTTCAAATTCCAAAACATCTCTGTAAAAGCGAATCATAGTTGGCATATCCTCTACAAATAAACCAAAACCGTCCAGTCTCATAATTTTTCTCCCATCTCAATCCTTCTTACAAGCCTCAATACTTTTAGCTACTCCATTCTTATTTTATGTACATTCTCGGTAATTTTCATGTATCAATCCTCACCAGTTTTGTAATCTCTTTATTCCGGTAAACCAAATCTTCCCGTGCGGCAAACCCCATACGCTCCCAAAAAGCATTTCCGGTATCGTTTCTTTCAAATACCACCAAGGCTACCTTATTGATTCCACAGGACTTTAACGCTTCCATTGCCTGCTCCACCAGAGCTTTTCCAATTCCACGCTTCCGGTATTCCGGATGAACTGCGGTATGATAAATATATCCTCTGCGTCCGTCATTACCTGCTATGATGATACCTACAATATCGGTTTCATTCTCTGCAACAAAGCAGGTGTCCGGGTTTCTCTTTAAAAACTTATCAATTCCTTCCCTGGAATCATGCAAATTGTTTAACCCCATTCCGGCACAGGACATCCACAAAGCATACACTGCTTCATAATCATTGATTGTCATGGTTCTAATATTCATTTAAAAATCTCCATATTCTTACCGTCTCTTATACAGCACCAATTCCGGTTCTGCACCGTTTTCACCGTAAGTGCATACCATAAGGATCTCCATACTGGAGACAATGCCGAAACAACGCCCTTCTCCCAGTTCACACTCCAGCTGATTTCCAAGATAGATGCTGTTGTCGTCCAAAAACTTTACTGTCTGACCGTTCGGTAAGGCATACTCCAAATTCACAAAGCTTCCGTGCAGCGCATACAATTCTTTTACTTCCGGCATTCCCGGAATATGTAATTCATTAAATTCCGAAATCAACTGCTGCTTAAATTCCAAATACTTTTCTTTTCCGCCAACATTGATATACTCTGCTATAAAGCACTGCTTTCCAAACGGACAACCCTTGGTTTCCACGCAGCCTTTACAAGTATCTTTCATCATACATTCCATACAATTAGCACCACAAATTGAATGATTCATACTCTTTTCCTTCCTCTACGCATTATAATACATGTCATAAACCACGTATCCACCGATGCCGTCTAAAGACCCTTCATAGGTTTCCTGACACATCATACACCGGGGCTCTGTCATCGGATAACCACTAGTTGGAAAAATATTGTATTCAGAGGAAGTCTTAAACCCAACTTTATTATAAAAGTTGAAGTTTCCTTCCACTGTAATTCCTTTATAGCCAAGCTCCTTTACCCGTTCGATACCAAGGCGCAGCATAGCGCTTCCCACACCCTTGCGAAGATAATCCGCATGCACCGACACCGGTGCCAGCATAACAATTTCCGTATCCTTTGCTCCGCCATGTCCACCTTCTTTTGTTGATGACAACTGGAATCTGGAAAACAAAAAATGTCCCACAATTTTTCCGTCCAATTCCGCCACAAAAGACAGTTCCGGGATGTAATACTCCGAATCTCTGATTTCTTCCACCAATGCAATAATATCGGTTCCGTCAGAATAATCGGTGCCCTCCTTAAAAGAACGTAAAATCAAAGCTATGATGTCCTTATAATCCTTGTGTTCCTCCGGACGAATGGTTATATCGTTTCGCATACGCTTAATTTCCTTTCAAACTAAATTCTAACTGAATATCTCTTGGATCTTCCTCATATAACCGCTGGTTTTTCTCCACTGCCGGCACACAACCAAGCTTTTTATAAAATGCCATCGTATTTTCTGAAGAACCGGCACACAGAAACAACTTTTCTGCTCCATATTCTGCCGCCTGCTTTACACACAGGAAAAACAACGCCTTCCCAATACCCTTACCACGCTGCCCCTGAGATACAAAGAGCTGGTCCAGCAGGGCATATTTTTCCTGCTTCCCAAAAAGTTCTTTATCTACGGTTCCGTAACCAATCAACGTTTCATCTTCAAAACAGCCAATGGCAGTGCCACCGTTCTTCAGTGTTTCCTTGAAACGGCTCAGATGCCAGTCAAATCCGTTTGGAAGTTCCTTGTCGGTCCAGTTGATTTCCACCAGTCTATATTCTCCTGTTGCCTCATCAATACGCCAGACATTTTTTATGTAGTGTGTAGCATCGATTTCTGCAATAAGTTCTGCTTCTTCTAAATGTAATTTTCGATACTCTGCCATTTTTTTATCCCTGTTTTTTCTTTTTCATCACTATTCCTGCCACTATCAGCAAGATTCCCAGCACATAAGTCGGCCAATAAATATAGGAATACAAAATCAGCCAGTCTCCCAACTTCCAGGATTCAATCATCGTATGATATACACCTAAAATAAATGGTAACACCAACGGAAGAATGCCGATTCCAATCAATATTTTCCACAAATGTTTCTTCATATCGGACACCTCCTTGTCCTATCAGATGCTTTTACTGCAACTGTTCCACAACTTTCCTTGCAAACTGCTTTGCTCCCTCCACAGCCTCTTCTGTTTGGAAGGATGCCAGATTATCCTCATCCTGCACAGAATACATACCGATGTACTCTAAGTTGGAATGCTTGCAAAGCCGCTCCACGCCCATTTCAAACGGGTCGGTAGCATAGGCACCGTCATATCCGTGGGTTGCAATAATACCAACCTTTTTGCCCTCCCACAGGCAGCCTTCGGCACTGCCGTAATACTTGTTGAAACCGTAGTGACGGTCCAAAATTGCCTTCATCTTTGTGGTGCAGTACCTGGCAAAAATCGGTGTTGCAAGAATGATACCATCCGCCCACAGCATTTCTTTGGCAATTGCCGGCATATCATCCTTCTGGGCACAACCGTATTCCCCGGCCACCTCCTGGCAGGCATAGCATTCCTTGCAAGGCAGAATTGTCTTCTTTTCCAGTTCTATGTACTTAACCTCAGCTCCCTGCTTTGTAAGTTCCTCCATAAACGGCTTGCAAAGCTCTGCTGTATTTCCGTGAAGTCTCGGACTTCCCATTAAAATCAAAACTTTCATGTTATTTCTCCTGCTTATTTACCGGTATCGTATGAAACGTTCCCGACTTAATCAACATCAATGTTCCCTGAAAGCTTACGCTTAATATTTCTGATATTTCCTCCATGGAAAAATGGCACACCTTGTTTGCCACCAACGCACAAATGCTAAAGGTATGCAGCCACGTCATTTTAAACAGAAGCTCTGCATCCTTGCGGTCCAGTCCGTAATCCCGCTGCATAATCTGAATACACACTTCCACTGTATTGCCAAGGCTTACAACCATCTCCTCATAAGTCTGGCTTTCCTCCCGCTCCCGCATATAAATTAGCTGGAATAGTTTCGGCTCTCTCATGGCAAACTCAATCATTTTCATGCCAACATATTTAAACGCCGGTGTGAAATTGAGCGCATCACTGACACAGCTTTCAAACTCTTTTAATGCCAGTGCCCGGACCTCCTGCTGCACTTCTTCCATATTTTTAAACGCAGTAAAAATTGGAGACGAAGATGTCCCCAGCTTCTTTCCCAGTTCTCTTGCAACTACAGATTCTATTCCCTTTTCCCTGGCCATTTCAAAGGCAACCTGAATGATTTCTTTCCTTGTAAATTTTGTTTTTGGCGGCATAGTTTATTCTCCCCTTAGAACATTCGTTATGTAACATATGTTTTATTATACATTTTACTTGATCTTCTGTCAATAAAACGTTCATAATCATTTCATTTTAACTGTTCTAAAAATGCTAAATTTGCCCGATGAATCATTTCCATAGCTTCCTCTTTTGCAGAAAATCCACCGTGAGTTACCACATAAGAAGCAATGCCATGAACATACATCTGTAAATCCATCATATGCTGCGAGGCTGCTTCTGCGGACACATCATACTCCTTCTGAAGCATTCCGATAGCTTTTTCATAATTATCCGCGCGAAGGTGAGTTGTCAGCTCATTCATTTTTCTTCCGTCCACATCACTCATGTAAAAATACCGGTACAAATTCGGATAATCGAAGGCCAACGTAATATATCCATAAGCGATATCCTCTAACTGCTCCGCCACATGTTCACTTTTTATACCACAAAAAATCTTTCCGAGAAAGCGGACACAATAATCCAGAAGCTCCGTCTTTAATCCTTCCATGTTACCAAAATGCCAGGCAATAGGCTGGGTAGAACAACCAATTTCTTTTGCCAGAGCTTTTATATTGATAGAAGCATATCCTTCCCTTACCAACATTTGAAATGCAGCTTCTAAAATGATATCCTTAGAAATCTGAGTTTTTCTTGCCATAAACATCCTCCTTTTGTCCAAAGTATTAGTTCTTCCAATTTATTATACAAATTGTTTTATATAAACTCGTTTATATAATAAGTCGAAAGAGAACAGAAGTCAACACTAACTTCTGTTCTCCATTGTTAATTCTTTTTA
Organism: Lachnospiraceae bacterium; assembly: GCA_017938145.1. GTDB lineage: Bacteria > Bacillota > Clostridia > Lachnospirales > Lachnospiraceae > SIG299. The sequence continues at coordinate 75,678 of JAGBCB010000019.1, read as the reverse complement.
ATTCAGACTTCCTTCGCCACCCATCATTTTTGTCATTTCCTCGATTCTGTCGATTGGAAACGGCGGATGACCGATTGGTTTCATGGCAATTGACATCAGCTTCATCGGATTATCATCAGCAGCCACCCGGTTAGAGCTGAAGCTTCCGCACATTTTGCAGCGGTGGATAATGGCCCACTCGCCTTTATTACGCACCCATACCGCCACCGGCTCCATATGTCCGCCGCAGTCCGATTCCCGGTCCCCCGGTTCAATGTCCACGTGCAGACTGAAAAGACAGTTCGGACAGTGATTTCTATGGTCACTTCCCGCGCCCTCCGGTACCACAACACGTCCGCAGTTTTTGCAGGTAAATGTCTCATTACACGGATGGGTCTTATAATAGTGCTTGTCATATTGCTTCCGTTTGTTTTCTCTGTTCATGATTTGAATCCTCCTTTTTTGAATGAGGATTCATATTCGCGCAGGATTCCCCGGATACGTTTCTCCGAAAGATAAAATTCCCTGCTTAAGGTTTCCACTGTTACACCTGCATTATAGTGTTCCACAATGGTTTGATTCCGTTCTGCCAGCCGTTCTCTTGTGCCGCTTTTTTCTCCCCAGGAAAAAGAATTTTCATCCTTTCTCGGGATGTACAAAAGCTTTCCGTCCACATACTTCTGGATTTCCTCCACTAAGTGCTTTGGCAAAACATCCTCCGCTTTCACATAGCTCATATGCTTCCTCCTAATACTGTTTAGGACGCAATGGCTATTACAGATTCATTTTTTTGCAATAGCCACCGCTATCGTGCAATTAATCTCGCTTTCAACATATAATCAAATCCAACCTTTCTATTTTTTCTTTTATCATAACACAGAGCAGGATACCGTTTCAATCTCGTTTTTAATTAGAATTGTTTTTAGGTAATTCTATTTATTTTTCGTTGAATTTTACGAAAGTTATGTTATAATATTCTTAGCATATTTTATCTTAAGAAGGAGGCATCCCATGCCAAATATCGTACCGGTTTCCGATTTACGTAATTATCCGGAGGTTCTTCGGAATGTTACCAAAGAACAACCCGTTTATCTCACCAAAAACGGCAGAGGCAGTTATGTTTTAATGGATATAGAAGAATACGAAAAAACACAAGCCACTCTCTATTTACTCAATGACCTTACCAAAGGCAAAAAATCCGGAGAAGAAAAGGGATGGGTATCCTCAACCGATGTAAGAGCTCATTTCCGTGCAAAAGCCAATGAAGTATAATATTAACTACTCTCCTAAAGCACTTCAGGACTTAGATGAAATTTGGGACTACATCTCCAAGGAGCTCTCTAATCCTGATGCGGCAGAACATGTTGTTACTTCCATTTTAGACGCTGTTGATGTTCTTGGAGAATTTCCCGAGTCCGGTGCCCCACTGGAACCCCATATCAATCTGGATTCTCCTTATCGTTTTGTCACAGCAGGTAACTACATTGCATTTTACCGTTTCGAAGAGAATACTGTTTATGTGGATCGTGTTTTATATCAAAAAAGAAATTATGCAAAGCTACTTTCGTTATAGTATATAATTAAAAAGGAGGTTCATCCAAACCTCCTTTTTCACATTTACAGCTTTTCAATCGGCAGCCACAACTCCACGTAGCTTTCACCCATGTCTTCTTCGCAAGGTGGTCCGTACATTTCGATATTATAATTTCCACCCAGCTTATACTCCTTGCAATTTGGCAGCCACTCCCGCCACATCTTTGTATTGGTGTCCTGCAAAGTTTTCTGTTTGCATGGGAACACTGCCCAGGTGCCTGCCGGTAACGTTCTTGTTTCATAGCCCTCCGGCACTTCCTTCCACGGCTGATACAAATCTGCAATCAGATAATCAAAATATCTTCCGTCAGAATCGATGCACAGACCAAACATACCGCAGACAATCTCACCTCCACCATCATTAAAATGTTCCATCCAATACTCCGGAATCTCCTGATAAGACGTTTCATTATCAAACTGGCGTTTTCTTCCCATTACCGTAAATGCCGCTTTTTCCACAATTTTATATTCCATCATCGTTCCACCCTCCAGTGATAAACTAATTCGGACCGGTGCAAAGTCCCGAAGCTTTGCTCCCTTTTCCTTTGCTGCAGAAGGAGTTACTCCATGAAACTTCGTGAATGCTCTGGCAAAACTATCCGGCGAATCATAACCGTACTTAACCGCAACATCGATAACTTTTACTTCTTTCGCTGCCAGTTCTTTGGCTGCTAAAGTCATTCGCCTGTTGCGGATATACTCACCTACACTAACACCACATAGAGCAGAAAAAATACGTTGAAAATGGAACTCAGAAACATATGCTTTTTCCGCCACATCCCGCACCTTGATTTCCTCTGTCAGATTTTCCTCTATGTAAGCGATTGCGTTTTGCAGATTTTCCATCCAGTTCATAGTTTGTCCTCCTTAAGTTTTCTCCTTCAAACTGTACCGGTACAACAATTCGTTAACGATGATATCACTATAACACACCCTAAGTCTATGAGCCCGACTTTTTCTGCTTTTCTTCATCGGGATAAGCAGCTTCGAAACTGCTTCGCATAATGCAAAAAGCCCCTGCCATAGGCAGGGGCCATAAAATCCTAATAAAGTGGATGCTTATCAGTTAAAGTCTTAACCAGAGCCTTAACCTCTTCCGCTGCTGCTTCTTTCTTGGAAACCGCAAGATAAATTGCTTCTGCCACTACATCCATGTCTGCTACTTCGAAGCCACGGGTAGTAACTGCTGCTGTACCAAGACGGATACCGCTGGTTACGAATGGGGAAGTAGGGTCATTTGGAATGGCATTCTTATTACATGTGATGTTAACCGCATCCAGTAACTTTTCGGTTTCCTTACCGGTAACACCCATGCTCTGTAAATCAACCAGCATTAAGTGATTGTCGGTACCGCCGGAAACGAGGTTGAATCCGCGCTTCACGAGGCCGTCAGCCAGAGCTGCTGCGTTCTTTACAACATTCTGTGCATATGCCTTGAATTCCGGCTGGAGAGCTTCCTTAAAGCACACTGCCTTAGCGGCAATAACGTGCATTAAAGGACCACCCTGAATGCCCGGGAATACGCACTTGTTTAACTTATGTTCTTCTGCGAACTCTGCAGAGGATAAGATGAGACCGCCTCTTGGTCCGCGTAATGTCTTATGGGTTGTAGATGTTACCACATGTGCATGTGGGAATGGGGATGGATGGGAACCACCGGCAACCAGACCCGCGATATGAGCCATATCTACCATAAGGAAAGCGCCAACTTCATCTGCGATTTCACGGAAACGTTTGAAGTCGATGGTTCTTGCATAGGCGCTGGCACCTGCAATAATCATCTTTGGCTTAGCTTCCTTTGCGATACGGAGAACTTCATCGTAGTCGATGAAACCGTCATCATTTACACCGTAAGGCACAATATTGAAATAGGAACCGGAGAAGTTAACCGGGCTGCCATGGGAAAGGTGACCGCCATGTGCAAGGTTCATACCAAGCACAGTATCTCCCGGCTGAAGCAGTGCAAAGAATACTGCCATGTTAGCCTGTGCACCGGAGTGTGGCTGAACGTTTGCATAGGTGCATCCGTAAATTTCCTTTACACGCTCAATAGCAAGGTTTTCTACTACGTCAACAAACTCACAACCGCCGTAGTAACGCTTGCCAGGATATCCTTCTGCGTACTTGTTGGTTAATGGGCTGCCCATAGCTGCCATAACAGCCTTACTTACAAAGTTTTCAGATGCAATCAGTTCAATATGGTCCTTCTGTCTGCCCAGCTCTAAGTCCATAGCTGCAGCAACTTCCGGATCGAAACACTTTACTTCATCAAATGAATACATAATGCTTTCTCCTCTTTCCTAAGTTACTTTGGGATTTTATCACTGCATCGCAGTAAATAATCAAAACAATTATATCACACTATTTTCGAAATTACAAGCCCTAACCTACTATATTTTGTAATACTGCATCACTGCCTGTAATGTCACTTTATCCCGGAATTCATTGGTCTCCGGATAATAAATCATATTGATTCGGATATCGTTTTCTCTGCCTTGGAACAGTTTATCCACTGCCTGCTTTCCGAACTTTGCTTCGATTTCCTGCTCAAAGGCCGGAATATCTCCAAAGTACATCACATCAAACTGTTTTCCGTATTCATTTTCTGCCACAAGCTTTAACACATTTGAATTTTTACCAAGGATTCTGGCGTGCAAAAGCTTCAAGTTTCGCTCCGCAAACAGAGGCTTTTCATTGCCGACACCGAAGGGCTCCAAAAGCTTTAATTCCTCAACTACCTGCTCGTTTACCAGACCAAAGGGTAAAATCACATCAATGGATACTTTTTCCGTTAAGTCATCCTCTGTTAAACCGCTGTTTTCCACCAAACGGCATTTAAACTCTTCTAAATTTTCCTTTGGAAGAGACATGCCGGCCGCCTTCGGATGACCGCCAAACTTGGTGAGCAAATCCTGCACCTCGCACAGTTTTTCATACATATGATATCCGTCGATGGAACGGGCAGAACCCTTAATTTCTTCTTCTGCATCGGTCAGAATAATGGTCGGACGGTAAAACGCCTCACGGATACGGCCTGCAATGATTCCTGCCAGACTTTCATGACATTCCGGAAGGTAAATCACCAGCACCGGCGGAATTTCTTCGTTCTCCAGCACCTGACGTTTCGCTTCTTCCACACCTTTTGCCGTCATATCCTTACGGGTACGGTTAAGCTCTGTAATTTCCTTTGCCTGCACTGCCGCTTCTCCCGAGTTATCACAAAGCAAAAGCCCCAACCCCTTCACCGCCACATCCAGACGGCCGGAAGCATTTAAACATGGTCCCAATACAAATCCCATATGATATGCGCTTAAATTCTCTTTGATAATCTGGTTTTCTTCTATCAGTGCATTGATACCAATGTCGCTGCTTTCCTGAAGGAGTTTCAGTCCCAGCGCCACTATCGTGCGGTTTTCGCCACGAAGCTCCATTACATCGCACACAGTTGCCATGGCTGCATATGGAATCATCCGGCGCAGAAGCTCTCCGGAAAGTCCCATCTGCTCTGCCAGGCAATACATCACCTTATACGCCACCATTGCACCGCAGATACCGGTCATCGGAGTGGTTTCCCCATCCTGCTTCGGATTTACAATAATATCTGCTGCCGGCATAATTTTTACCGGCCCCTTTTCTGTTTCCATTATCGGAATCTCGTGATGGTCCGTTAACACCACCGTAATTCCTGCTTCCTTGGCCAGACGGATTGGTTCCATGGCAGCAATTCCGTTATCGCAGGTTACAATCATTTCCACGCCTGCATCAATGCATTCCTGCACCATGTCTTCATTTAAGCCATACCCATCCTTGATGCGGTCCGGAATGCGGTAGTCCACCAGAGCACCCGCCGCCGTCATACAACGATACAAAATGTACACCGACATAATGCCGTCCACATCGTAATCACCGATAATTCGGATTTTTTTACCTGCTCTGATTCCTTCCGCAATGATTGTTGCTGCCGCTTCTGCATTCTTCAAAAGCTTTGGCGACGGCAGACACGAAAAAGAAGGATGCAAATATGCATCCCTCTCCTGTTTTGTTGTAAGCCCACGGTTTACAAGGAGACGGGCGGTTACTTCCGTAACGCCCTGCTCCCGGCAAATTTCCGCAAAATTATCTTTTTTATTCTTGACTGTCCAGTATTGTTTCATTGTTATCGCTCTTTTTTCCTAATTTTTTTGCTTTACGCTTTGCGCTTTTCTTTTTAAGAACAACTACAACAACCACAATTACAGCAGCCCAAAATACCAGGTACGGAAGATTGATAACAAACCATACCAGGAAGTTCTGTGCACCCTCGGAAATGTCATACATGGTATCTGCCCAGCCACCGGAAATACGCTCCCATAAGGTTTCAGGTTCTTTCTCCTGTACACGTGCAACTTCATACACATAAATACGTACCGTGCTGTATGTAATTTTATCGTCATAGGTTCTGAGTCTGGACTGATAGCTTTCGATACTGTATCTTACTTCGCTGAGGCGCTGTTCCAACCGGATAATGTACTCTAAGTCATCTGCCTTTTCCAAAAGTTCAAGCAGACGCTCCTGCTCAATCTGTAAGGTTTTGATATGTGCTTCCGTATCTACATAACTGAGGGTTACATCTTCTTCACCAACGGTTTTGTTGGTTACGGTGGCAATGCCCTCTACTCCTGCTAAGAAGAGGTTTAAATTTGCCTGCGGAACACGAATCGTATAGTTTGCACTCTTTCTTCCGCCGTAATAATCAGTGCCGGAAACGTCTGCATACTGCAGATATGCACCGGCCTCTGCAATCTTTGCATCAAGGGCAGCCTGGAATTCGTCAAAATCCAGAGTCTGCAGATTTAAATTAGCAGTTTTGATTACTTTTCTTGTAGTACTTTCTACCACTTCGGAACTTCCGTTTGCAGGTGCCTCCAGCTTTGGACTTTCTACAATACTGTCCGCCATGCCGTAATCTTCCTTCATTTCGTACTGCGGAGCGGACTCCATTGTCACCTTGTCGTAAGAAATACCGCTATCCCAAGCGCTTCCGGTGTTGGATGTACCGAAATACTCCATGTTGCTGTCATACGCCATATCATTGGATGCTTTGGCTCCACAAGCCATCAGACCTACTGCCATTATACCACATAATCCGAATGCCGCCACCTTTTTTGTCACATTTCTAAATTTTCTCATACGCAATCCTCCTTAATATACTGTTATGGAATTTCGTTCTAAATAACAAACAGCAGACAGTGTAAAACTGCCTGCTGTTTTACTGTTCACCCATTAGACGCAAAGAACGTATAAATAGTTTCACAAAATTATTATTTTTTTAATGCGAGTCCAAAAAACTTCCTTCCGGATACTTTCCGCCGGAGTTCCATAAGAACCAGCTGGTATATCCGTTGTCGTATGCTCCCCGGATTTCTTCACGGATTTGCTTGCCCTCGTATCCAAAACCGGCCAACCATGGACGGCATTCTGCGTAGGTGTCTTGCTGTGCAGAAAGCACACTCAGATTCTCCACAGATTTTTTCAGTTCTCCGTAAACCAATTCATACGGATGCTTCTTCGGGTTATCAAAACCGCCAAAGCCCTTTCCGTAGTGATCCGGATAAACCATCGGGCAGATATAATCCAGATAACGGGACATTTCTACATAATCCTGACCGATTCTTGCAGAATCTTCTCCGTTTCTGATTGCCATGCCGTATACAGAAGCGCTGACGTATACTCCTAACGGTTTTAACCGGTTACAAGCATACTTTGTAAAGGCGGTAATAACCTGTCTTGGATTTAATTCGTCGGAATCGTAACCAAATTCTACGTTGTACTCAAAGTTATAATCATATTTTCCGGTGTCCAGCTTCTGGGAAATAAGTCTGCTGGTGGAAAATCTGATATAGTCAAAGCAGATTTCGTCAAATCCGTCTAAGGCTGCCTGTTCCGCAATATCAACAATATGAGTCCAGGTGTCGCGATTATACGGATTCATCCAGGTTTCTCCGTCTCTGTCTACAAAGAGGGAACCGTCTTTGTTATACAACATATATTCCGGATAAATTTCACCTATGGTCTTATCTTTGAAGCAAACTATACGGGCAATCGTATAAATACCGTTGTCCTTCAGTGTTTTTAACAGCCCCTTCATATCAGTAAACTGACCGAAACAAATGCCAAGTTCCTTTATCTTTTCGTTTTCCATATGGTAAGTTACCTTACCGGTATCGGCCTTAATGTCAATAACCACTGCATTCATTTCGGTTTTGTTTGCCAGTTCCAAAACGTCTTCCACGTTCTTGGATTTACTCAAATTAAACGCAGTATAAATACCCTTAACATTTACCTTGGTTCTGGTATCTGTCCAGCCCACCAAATACTCATGGTCCCAAGCCGGTGTCGGCGTTGGAGTCGGTGTACAAGGAAGTCCTGTTTCCGGCGAAGTCGGCAACGGTGTCGGTGTATTGGTTGGTGTTGGCGTCGGTGTTATGGTTGGGGTTGGTGACGGTGTTGGAGTTGGTACCGGTGTCGGAGTTCCCGGAACCGGCGTTGCTGTCGGAACACCCGGAAGTTCATTGATATTTTTCCGGGAAACCTTATATGCCAGAACACCAAAAACAACCGCCAGGATAATCACAATCAAAATACCGCAGATTGTACCAAGGCTTGGGCCTCTTCTTCTGCGTCTTCCCCTTCGGCTTCCGTAATCTACATACATTTCTCGATTTCTAGCCATTAATCATTGCCTTTCTGAAAAACTACTTGCCACAGCAGAACTTATACTTTTTACCGCTTCCGCAAGGGCATGGGTCGTTTCTGCCAATCTTCTTTTCTTTTACTACAGTACCGGACTTTTTCTGTTCCTTGTAAAGTTCTTTTCTTCTTTCTTCGGTAAGAAGATTGTCCCACTGCGGAAGCTCATAGAGCCAGTCAGCTCTTGCATCTACCATATTCTTATAAAGAATCTCTAAATCAAACTCTAAGGAAACTTCGGTGTCTTCTTCCATGGTTTCGATTGGGTTTGGAGTTACTAAGCTGTCGTTGATACCGTCTAAGAAACCGGTCATAAGGAAAGTATCGATTTCGAACTTTTCTGCAAGTTCCTTCACAGTGCCCTTTACAACGTCCTTTGGATTCTCAAGAAGCTTCTCGTAGATGCCCTTTTCCACTGCGAAGTAGTTGCCCCAGAACATCTGACCCTCTCTTGTATTCATATCTTTTGCATAAGCGGTGTTACGCCAGTTTTCTAACATAGCCATTGTATATTCTTCCTTTCTTTTGCCATATATATTCTTTCGCATACTTAAGATAACAGATTTTTTGCCCTCTGTAAATAGGCTTTATTTCTTGTCGCCGTATTTTTCTTCGATTTCTTTTGCAATATCCTCCGGTTTTTCGCCGTTCTTAATGCGCTTATTGATTTTGCGCATTTCGGAAGCAGACATACCGTCCTGCGGATGAGCCAACTCATACATACGCAGGAAGGACCAGAGAATAATCGGTACCATAATGGTAAGCACGATACTTGCCATAAAAAGCCCCATGGTTTCCGGTCTGGCAAGCACTGCTGCCACAATAGTGAGCAGATACATTACCGCAATGATTCCGATTCCTATCCATGCTGCAATTCGTTTACCCATTTTAATCCTCCTTGTTTTCCTCTTTTAATTTTTTTAACCATGCCTTCTGAACTGCTTCATAGCCCTGGTCTGAACACTCATAAAATGTAGTACCTTGTAATGCTTCCGGCAAATAAGCTTGTCCGGAATAATGATTTTTATAAGAATGGGAATATTGATATCCCAGTCCGTGTCCTAACTTATGCGCGCTCTTATAATGGGCGTCCTGCAAATACGGCGGAATTGGGTCGGTACGACGCTGTTCCACCAGTTCCATAGCCCTGTCAATGGCACAAATGGCAGAATTGCTCTTTGGTGCACAGGCCACATAGGTAGCCGCCTGAGCCAGCACAATTCTTGCCTCCGGCATGCCAAGACGTTCCACCGCCTGGGCAGCACTGGTAGCCACCACCAAGGCATTCGGGTCTGCGTTGGAAACATCCTCTGCGGCACAAATCATGATTCTACGGGCAATAAAAGCAACCTCTTCTCCCGCTGCCAGCATTCTTGCCAGATAATACACGGCAGCATCCGGGTCGGAGCCCCGCATACTCTTAATAAAAGCAGAAATAGTATCATAATGATTATCCCCGTCTTTATCGTAACGTAACACTCTTTTTTGAATGCACTCTTGTGCTGTTTCCAGTGTAATATGTATCATGCCGTCTTCCGAGCGCTCTGTAGTAAGAACACCGAGTTCAATCGCATTTAACGCAGAACGGGCATCCCCGTTGGACATATCCGCAAGAAAATCCAGAGCTTCTTCCGTAATATCCGCATTATAGGAACCAAGACCCTTTTCTTTATCGGTAACAGCCCTGAGAATCAGCTTTTTGATGTCCTCTTTTTGCAAAGACTTTAATTCAAAAATAACCGACCGGGAAATTAACGCCCCGTTTACCTCAAAATAAGGATTTTCGGTGGTTGCTCCGATTAGTATAACCGTACCGTCTTCCACAAACGGCAATAAATAATCCTGTTGGCCTTTGTTAAAACGGTGAATCTCGTCTACAAATAAAATGGTGCGTTTGCCGTACATACCAAGACGCTCTTTGGCTCCGTTAATGACCTCTTCCATGTCTTTCTTACCGGCGGAGGTGGCATTGATCTGGGTAAACTCAGCACTGGTGGTGTTGGCAATTACCTTGGCCAGCGTGGTTTTTCCGGTGCCCGGCGGTCCGTAAAAGATAACAGAACTGATTTTATCTGCTTTAATAGCCCGGTATAACAGCTTATCCTTGCCGATAATATGCTGCTGCCCCACTACTTCCTCTAACGTGGTCGGACGGAGTCTGGAGGCTAACGGCGATTCTTTTTCTTTTTTCACTTCATTCATGTATTGAAACAAATCCATAGTAACAATCCTTTACTCTTCAAAAAGTATGACTTCACCGTCATTGTCGGCAAACCAAAGCTCGCCCTCTTCTTCTATTTCTGCGCGGCCTGCGGTGGCTTCCGTAACCTTTTTGATGAAGCCGTCCTGCTCCGACGGTGTTACCATCACCCTGGCAGTTACCACATCGGTATAGTCGGCGGACAGCATGGTGTATCCGCCGGTTGCCACAATATACTGCAACTTGCCGATACCGTTATAGTCGGTAACAATACGGATTTTTTTACCATACTGTTTGGTGATGACAACGCTGTTTTCAAGGCCCGCTTTTACCGCTGCCTGATACGCCCGTACCAAACCTCCGGTACCAAGCAGAATGCCGCCGAAATAACGGGTTACCACCACACAGACGTTGTGGATGCCCTCATTGAGCAGCACATCCAGCATGGGTCTTCCCGCTGTTTTTTGCGGTTCTCCGTCATCACTGCAGCGTTCCAGCTCATGATTCAAGCCAATGGTATAGGCGGAACAGTTATGTCTGGCATCCCAGTATTTTTTCTTGGTTGCCTCAATAAACTGCAAGGCGGTTTCTTCGTCCTCACAGGGAATAACCGTGGCAATAAACCGGGATTTCTTTTCAATTATTTCTCCGACACCGCCTTCGTAGACGGTTTTATACTGTTTGTCCAAAAAAGCCTCCCCTGCTATACAAAGCAGTTGTGTTCCCTGTCATATTCAAATCCCGCAGCGGCAAGTGCAGCCACAAGCTCCTCTTTATTTACGTCCAAGTCCTCGCACAACGCGTCAAGATTGGAATACATATCCCTGAGTTTCAAGTTGATGACACTATAGAGCATCATCGGGTCTTTCGGTAAATTCATTTCCATTCTCCTGTTTTTGTTTCGTACCTTTTATTCTAACATATTCCTGCAGAAAAGTCCAATTTTTCGTTTTAAAGTATCGTAATTTGTCCATACTTTTCCAATGAAACACTTTTGTAATAAAATCTACACAGTCTTTTCATTGAATATTGTTTCATTTTCTGTTATACTATAATGTGGATAAATACGAAAATATTACCTTATGATATATCGCATACAAAGAAAGGGACATCTATGGATTACAGTAAACTCTCCGTAAATAAAAAAATACGGCAATTAAAAACAACTACAACCAGACTTTCCACCAAAGTAAAAGTTTCAGCATACCGTTTGTTTCTGGTATTTATCGTATTCTTTTGCATTGTGGGAGTTATGGCCGCTTTCGGTACCCTGGAGGGTCTCATCTCTTCTGCACCCGACATCAGCAATATCAATATGGTACCTACGGGATATACCACAAAATTCTACTATGCGGACGGCACCCTTGCCCAGACTCTGGTTGGTGCCGGCGGTAACCGTGAATACGTTACCATCGACGAAATTCCAAAGCATGTTCAGGACGCCTTTATCGCTATCGAAGACGAGCGTTTCTGGGAGCATGACGGTATCGACGTACGAAGTATTTTCCGTGCCGCAGTAGAAATGCTTTCCGCAGGACAATTGGAAAGCGGTGCCAGTACCATTACCCAGCAGTTGTTAAAGAATCAGGTGTTTAGCGGCGGTGACGAAGAACGTGACTTCGATAAAGCCATCCGTAAAATTCAGGAGCAGTACCTTGCCATTCAGCTTGAAAACACCTTAAGCAAAGAAACTATTTTGGAATATTACTTAAACACCATTAACCTTGGTCAGGGTGCTTACGGTATCCAGATGGCATCCCGCACCTACTTCGGTAAAAACGTTGACCAGCTTACTATTTCCGAGGCAGCCGTACTTGCCTGTCTTCCAAAATCTCCAACCAAAATGAACCCGCTCACTTATCCGGAAGACAATCTGGACCGCCGTGATACGGTTCTTTGGATGATGCACAAACTGGAACTCATTACCGACGAAGAATACCAGACCGCATTAGACGATACCGAATCCGTATATATGCGTATCGCCTCCCATATCGAAGAAACCTCTGAGGTTTCCTACTACAGCTATTTCACCGACGAAGTTATCAACCAGCTCATGGAAGATTTACAGACAGAGCTCGGTTACAGTGCTTCCCAGGCTTCTTCCCTGATTTACACCGGCGGTTTACGCGTGTACACCACCCAGGACCGTCAGATTCAGGAAATTTGCGACAGGGTTACCACAAATCCAGACAGCTATCCAAAAATCGGCGAGGGCTCCTATTACGATGTATCCTATGCCCTTTCCGTGTTAAAAGCAAACGGAGAAACTATCCACTACCAGTTGGCGGATTTCATAAAATATCATAACTCCTTTAAAAATAAAAAGGATATTGTAGTCCGCATTACTAAGGGTGTATATAACCTGTTATGTACCGATTTGGATTACATTACGGAATGTATTGACGAATTCCGTGCTGCCCATGTCGCCGAAGGCGATACTATCCTCGGCGAGCGGATTACACCAACACTGCAGCCACAGATTTCGCTTTCCATTATGAATCAGTACACCGGTGAGGTTGTGGCATTGGTTGGTGGTCGTGGTGAAAAAACAGGTAACCGTACTTTAAACCGTGCTACCTCCACCATCCGTCAGGTAGGCTCTACCTATAAGGTACTGGCAGCATTCCTTCCGGCACTTGATACCGGCGGCATGACTTTAGCTACTCCTTTTGACGATTCCCCATTCTTCTATCCGGGCACCACAAAAGAAGTAAAGAACTGGTATACAAAAAACCCTCCTTTTATGGGGTTAAATACTATCCGCCGCGGTATCTCCTATTCCATGAATATTGTTGCGGTAAAAACCATGCAGAAGGTCACACCGCAAATTGGTTTCGATTATTTAAAGAAATTAGGCTTTACCACTCTGGTGGACTATCAGGTTGATGCCGATGGTGCAGTTTACTCCGATATCGGTCTTCCTCTGGCACTGGGCGGCTTAACCCACGGTGTTTCCAATATTGAAATGACCGCAGCCTTTGCTTCCATTGCCAATGCAGGCGTTTATAACGAGCCATACTATTACACCAAAGTATTAGACCACAGCGGAAACGTAATTCTTAAAAAAGAGACCACATCCCGTCAGGTTATGAAGACCTCCACCGCATATCTGCTCACCAGCGCTATGCAGGACACCATTGTCCGGGGCCTTGGTTCCACAACACAGCCAAACTTTCTGGAATATAAAATGCCAATCGCAGGTAAAACCGGTACCACCACCAACAGCATTGACCGTTGGTTCTGTGCATATACTCCATACTACACCTGCTCCATCTGGATGGGCTTTGACAATAACTTCGAAATTGAAAACCCTACCCAGAACTATATCTGGCGTGATGTAATGGAAGCTATCCACAAAGAAAAGCAGCTGGCATATAAAGAATTTGTAATACCGGATTCTGTTGTCACAGCTACTGTATGTACCAAATCCGGATTGCTGGCAAAAGCAGGGGTCTGTGACTCTTACGCAGGCGGTTCCACCGTAAGGGAAGAATACTTTGCAAAGGGTACTGTTCCTACCGAATACTGCGACTGCCACGTTATTGCAACCATCTGTCTGGATACCGGTCATCTGGCTACCGAATACTGTACCAATGTGGAGGAACAGGTTCTTTTGGTAAAGGACGAACCAATTATCTACTATCCAACCGAGCTTGACCCTACCACTGCTACTCCGACTCCTGTTCCGGAAGGATACATTCCTACCAAAAAAGAACAGGAAAATATAAAAGAACAATATGTATACACCACCTCGGACACAAAGTATATTCTGCCGTCCGAATATTGTGAAATTCATACTTTTGTGGAAACACCGTTTGATCCGTTTGCACCGGTAGACCCATTTAATCCGGTTATTCCAACTGACCCGCAAACTCCGGCAGATCCATTTGCACCTGCCATGCCGAGTCCTACTCCGACTCCTGTTCCGGACCCAACTGATATATTCTCCAATGGAGATTTTCAACCACACTAAAAATCGAAAAAAGTATACCGCTCGGCACGTGGTTCCCACTGTGCTGACGCGGTATATTTTTTTCTCTGTACAAAAAATGTGCGGCTATCTTTCACCGGCAGTTTTTATACGTGGTTTGAAAATAATAGAGGCAATATAGCCGAAAATTAAAGCTGCGGAAATGCCCACAGCGGACGATGTAAATCCTCCTTTGAAAATGCCAAGGAAGCCGTCCTCCTGCACTGCTGTTTTTACGCCATCAAACAAGGTGTGTCCAAAGCCGAGCAGTGGTACACTGGCGCCGGCGCCGGCAAATTCCTTCCATGGACCGTATAATCCTAAAAAGCTTAACACGGTACCGCTTACCACCAATAAAACCATAACATGACCTGGCTGCAGTTTAGTACGGTCCATAAGGATTTGTACCAGGGCACAGGTGCCGCCTCCTGCCAGAAAAGCAATCAAGTAATCCATCATATCTTTACTCCCTCCATTCAAACGCTACTGCATGGGCAATTCCCGGAACTGTATCCCCCTCATTGGAGCTTACAGTGGAAAGCAGTGCTCCGGTAGGCACAAACAAGACTTTTTTCCACTTACCTTCCCTCATATTCTGCACAATATAACCATTCAGTGTTACTGCCGCACATCCGCAGCCGCTGCCGCCACTGTGTACATCCTGGAAATTCCGGTCATAAATGGTAAGTCCACAGTCCATATGCTGCTTAGAAATGTCAAAACCTTCCGCCTTTAATAAATCCAACAGAATTTCGCTTCCGACTACGCCTAAATCTCCTGTTACAATTTTGTCGTAATAATCCGGGGAAAGGCCCAAATCCCGAAGATGTGTAGAGATGGTAGAAACTGCTGCCGGTGCCATACAGGCTCCCATGTTTGCCTTATCTGTGATACCGTAATCCACTATTTTTCCCGGTGTAGCCGCCACAACATAAATACCGCTTTCTTTACTTCCCTTTTCCAAAACCGCAGCACCGCTTCCGGTTACAGTCCAGGTGGCACAGGGTGGTCTCTGGTTTCCGTAGCTGAGCGGAAAACGGAATTCCTTCTCTGCAGTTGCAAAATGACTGGATGTAGCTGCCACTACACAATCGGCACCTCCCGCTTCCAGCATGACGGAAGCCAGTACCAATGACTCACCCATGGTAGAACAGGCGCCATACACTCCAAACACAGGGATCTGCAGGGATTTTACGCCAAAGGAACTGGCGGTCATCTGACGGAGCAAATCCCCGCAAAATAAGTAATCAATATCCTTCGTCTCTTTTCCCGCTTTTTTGATAGCACATTCTATCGTTTTCTTAAGCATCCTGCTTTCAGATTCTTCCCAGGTCTCTCCTTCGAATTTACCGGTTTCATCATACTCATCCAGATAGGCGCCTATCGGCCCTTCTTTTTCCATAGCACCACCGGTGCATGCATTGGCCCGTACCCGGATAGCTTCTTTAAATCGAATACTCTGCATACTTGGATCCTCCGTTTTTTCCTTAGTATGCAAAAAAAGACCGGAAACTATACCATTTCCGGTCTTTTTCTTAGTTTTCTTCTATTTCATGTCGGTCTAAAAATTCTTCAATCGGCATTGGCCGTGCATAATAGAAGCCCTGGGCAAAACGACAGCCTGCATTTTTCAAGAGTGCTACCTGCTCTGCAGTTTCTACACCTTCTGCCAAAACCCTGAATCCAAGCTTTTCAATCATATTAATTAAAAGCTGCAAAAATTCGGAAGTAAAATTATCTTTTTCCATTTCCACATCCAACAGAAACTGCCGGTCTAACTTAACAATATCGGCCTTAACCTTGGACAAAACGTTTAAAGAAGAATAGCCGGCACCAAAATCATCAATAGAAACAGAAAAGCCTCTCTTCTTTAACTGGCAAATACTATCAATCAGCGGTGCTAAATCCTGCATAAATACAGATTCTGTAATTTCAATTTCTAAAGACTTGGCAGGAACCTCATACTGTGCCATCAGTTCATCCAGTCGCTCCAAATATGCCTTATCTTCCTGATGTTTACGTGAGAAGTTAACCGATATATTTACGATCGGTTTACCTTCATTTAACCGCTTTTGCTGCATATCCAATACCTGGCGCATCATTTCGAAATCCAGATGGGTTACAAATCCGTTCTCTTCAAAAATCGGAATAAACTCACCCGGAGATACCATGGTTCCATCCTGCTTAAACCAGCGCACCAAAGCCTCTGCACCAATTACCTTGTCGGTAAACATATTCATCTTTGGCTGCAAGAATACTTTGAACTCATGATTTTCCAACGCTTCTGTCATGTGAGACAGTATTTCAATCTGCTTTTGCTGCTCCTCACGAAGTTCTGCCGTATATACCTCCACTTGTATTGTAGTTGCGTCTTTCTTTACAAGTTTGCGGGCAGTGTTGGCATTATCAATATTATGGGAAATACTGTCTAAACTGCGGTCTACTACAGTAATACCACCCGCCAAACCAAGTTTACACTTTGGATAATAACGGTGAGCTGCTTTGCAAAATTCTGTTCCTCTCCGGTAGAAAATTTCCTTGACTTCTTCAACATCCTCTATCCCATACAGAGAAACAAAGCTGTCAGCCGTAATTCTGCATTGGAACACTGCAGGGTTCTTCTTTAGAAATTCTGCATATTCCTTTAAAATTTTATTACCTACATTATATCCATAAGTCTCGTTAAAAAATTTAAAATTCGTAAAGTCGGAATACAACAGTGCAAATTTCTGCTGTGGATGGGCCTTTATGTACTGTTCACAGACAGATGTAAAGTGAGATAAATTCATTAAACCGGTCAAACGGTCAAATTTAGACTTGTACTCCGCCTCTTCCTCCTGCCGCTGCTTTTCCAGCTGCATAAAATACCGCTTTACTACAAAATCCGCCAGTTTAGACAAGGTTGGGATTTCTTCCTGCCAGCTTCTCTTTTCACATCTGTCGACAAGAACACAATACCCAATATCTTCTGTATCCTTAATGTGGAAAGAAATCATGGATTTAGCTTTGTTTACATTTTCTCCGACAAAGTCATCTTCCGTAAGAACCACATACTCGGTTTCATCATCTTTATATAAAAGCTTTTCCCAGTCCGGTTCCCCATGAGGGCTCAAAGGATGGAGATAAAACTGGTCTGTGTTGTTCTCGCCCCAGTGATACATAATTTCGTAATTACCGCTTTTACGCTTATGTACAAACAAAATATCCTGGAAATGATAAAATCGTGTAATTACATCCGAAAGGAGACGCAACGCCCCCCTGATATCCTTCAGGTTATCAAACAACTCATGCGCAAACAACATAAGGTCATTTTCTGTATGCAGCACCGTTTCATTGGCTACCGCCTGTTCTTCACGGCTTTCCTTGTGAATATGACGATGTTTCATGGACTTATCATACAACGCAGCAGTTCCCTTGGAATTCTGTTTCAAATGGCACAATGCCACATCTGCTTTATCCTTTAATTCTTCCAGATTGTTATCTGTTCCGGGTTCACACTGAACATAGCCGAAGGATACGGAAATTTTTAATTCATCGTTATCTCCTGCATGGATTCTGGATAAACGCCAGTTAATCCGGTTGATTCTTGCTAATACATCTGCCTGTTCCAATCCTTCAAAGAAAGCAATAAATTCATCCCCTCCGGTACGGCCGATAATTGCCTCCGGAAAAATTTCAACCATGGAATTAGCAAAGGTACAGAGCACACCGTCACCAAACAGATGACCAAGCGTATCATTTAAAGATTTAAATTCATCCACGTCTGTTAACACCAGGTAGGCGGATTCTCCGACACCCTCTGCCAGCTTTTCGGAAATCAGCTTTTCTACCGTCTTCTTTTTGTACAACCCGGTGAGCTGGTCTATTTCCATCTGATACTTTATTTCCTGTTCCTGCTTAATCTTCTCATCAATATTACTGATTTTTCCGATAACATGGGATGGTTTTCCTTGCTTGTCCAGCATGGTTTTTGCTTCTACGGAAACCCAGGTAAACTTACCTTCCTCATACTGTTTTCTGATTTCGGAATAGATTTCCGGTTTACCGTTACGGAAATCCTCGCACAACCTCCAAATTTTTTCTGTGTCATCCGGATGAAATAATTCTCCCATAATGGAACCGCTGAGAATTCTTTCGGTATAGTTTTCAATGACAGATTTATACCGCAGGGAATCTATGAGAATTTCTTTCCGGTTGTAGTAACGCATACAGTCTTCTGCAATATCATATTCAAAATCCGAATCCGCAGACAAACCGGCCACAACCTCCAGACGCTCATGCTCCTTTTTTACCCGCTCTTCCGCACGTTTTTGCTCATCAATATCCAGAACAACATACTGCATAACAATTTGTTCGTTGGAACAGGAAACGATGGTACTTCTTACCTCAATCCAACGTTCCTCATCATCCTTACACTTAACCAGATATTCTCTTCTAAGCCCTTTACCGGTACGCACTGCTTCTTCTACAAATTCCTTGCCCCAGATAGCAGAATCCGTTGCCACATGTCCCCGGGCAAGATTGTTGATTTTATCTTTATACAACTCCGGTGTTTCGCCAAAGAGACGTTCTACACCTTCGGAAACATATTCCATCCACATTTCTTCATCTGTATACACAACTCGCATAATACAGCCCGGGAAATTGTCAAGCATAGAATCTGCCAACCAATTAATTTTTTCTACTGATTCTCTCTCCATTGTTTCCACCTACTTTTCCCGCATAGTATATGCTGTATCTTCTTCCATCAAAACAAGCATAATATCTGCAAATACCGGATCAAACTGGGTTCCCTTGCCCTTTTTGATTTCTCCGTATACCACCTGCTGTGGAAGTACATCTCTGTAGCTTCGTTTGGATGCCATAGCATCATATGCATCTGCAACAGCAATGATTCTAGCCTCTTCCGGAATTTTCTCACCTTTTAGCCCGTCCGGATACCCGGTACCGTCATATCGCTCATGATGCCATCTGGCTCCGATGCCTAGATCCGGTATTTCTGAAATATTTGCCAGAATTTCTGCTCCGATTTCCGGATGCTTTCTTGTTACATAGTATTCTTTATCGGATAAACTGGAATTCTTGGTAATAATAGAATCCGGAATACCGATTTTACCGATATCATGAAGCAACCCCATATAGTGAATGCGTTCCTGCTCCTCTTTACTCTTCCCCGCACGTTCCGCAATTTTTACCGAATACTGCGCCACCCGCATGGAATGACCGTTGGTATAACTGTCTTTTGCATCAATAGATTCGGCAAGAGCATTAATAATCTGATTAGAAAGGCGCTCTACCTGTTTACGCCGTTCCTCTGCCCGCTTTGTCTGCAGAAACACCTCGTCCTGCAAATGTTTTTGCAGTCTGGATAATTCCAAAACACGGCTTACCCGCTGAATCATGATTTCTGCAACAAAAGGTCTTCTGATAAAATCCTGTGCACCCGCTTCAAAGCCCTTTACTTCTACGCTCTGATTATAATCTGTTGTCAGAAAGATAACCGGCACGCTGCTCATTTCTACATTTGCCTGCAACAGTTTCATAAATTCAAATCCGTTGACCACAGGCATATCTGCCTCAAGCAGCAATACATCCGGAATCCGTTTTTTTATTATCTCTAATGCTTCTTCCGCATTTTCTGCCAGACTGACCGTAAATTGCTTTTGTAATATTTTTTCTGCCTCTAAACGACTTTCCTTGTCATCCTCGACCACAAGAATATAACCTTGTTTTGAACTCATTTGCGCCTTCCTGCACCTTGTTACATATTCCTTTTATTATCTTCGTTCCCTGATTTCCGTAATTAAATCCGCATGGAATTTCCCTTCTTTTAACATACGGATTTCCTGTAAGTATGGCGGCAGAGTCTTCTGTGCCACACTGTCATTCTCTGTTACATACGGTGACTCTAAAATCTTTGGAACCTCCGTAAAATCCTTGTGATGAACAATATAATTTAATGCGTCAAATCCGATTTCGCCGAAACCGATATTTTCGTGACGGTCCTTTGAAGCGCCCTGTGCGTTTTTACTGTCGTTAATATGGAATACGGCAATCTGCTCTTTGCCGAGAATGCGGTCAAACTTATCAATAACCCCGTCAAAATCGTGGATAATATCGTAACCCGCATCATGGGTATGACAGGTGTCAAAACAAACCCTCAATTTATTATTATGAACCACACCGTCATAAATAGCAGCCAGTTCTTCAAAGGTTTTTCCAAGTTCACTTCCCTTGCCGGCCATAGTCTCTAATGCAACTGTGATTGGCATATCCGGGGTTAATACTTCGTTTAATCCCTTTACAATTTGTGCAATACCGGCCGCTTCTCCTGCACCCACATGGGAACCCGGATGCAGAACAATAGTGGTTGCCTGCATGGCTACGGAACGTTCGATTTCTTTTGCCAGAAATTCTACCGCCAGCTGAAAGGTTTCTGCCTTTTCCGTATTGCCAAGATTGATGATATACGGTGCATGAATGATAAATTCATTGATACCGTATTCTCTTGCCAGGGCAAGACCTGCCTCTATATTTAATTCGGATATTTCTTTTCTTCTGGTGTTTTGCGGTGCGCCGGTGTAAACCATAAAGGTGTTGGCACCATAGGAAAGGGCCTCTTTTACCGAACCTAGAAACATTTCTTTACCGCTCATTCCCACATGGGATCCAATTTTTAACATACGCTGTCCTCTCTGTGTATACTGATTATTCTGCTGCCTGTTCTTCTGTACGCTTATATGGCTCTACTATAAGCTTTACGCCTTCTATTGCAACTACCTTAACCAAAGTGTCCTTTTTAATAATAACGGTATCCTCTGTAGCACGGGCCGTCCATTCTTTGCCGTCTGCAAAGGCAGCACCGGTCTGATTATAATTATCAATGGTTGCCGTGACCTTTGCTACTTCACCGATAACACTTTTATAATTAGTTTTTTCTTTTTTGCTGTTAATATATTTTTTTGCCAACGGTCTGGTTGCTATAAGAAGCCCTGCAGATACAATCAAAAATGCCAGCATCTGCCAACCGATTCCCGCACCTGCCATTGCTAAAAGCATCGCTACAAGCGAACCTCCTGCAAACCAAATAGATACAAGACCGACGGTCATACCTTCCGCCACTACAAAAAGAATAACAAAAGCAAGCCAAATATACTGCATCATATTATTTCCTCCTCGTATTAAAAAATATATTCTCCTTACGTATAAAATAAACGTACCCACTGTTTATTTTACACGATTCGTCATAATTTCTCAATAGAAAAATAAAAAATAGTCCCGCAATGGAACTATTTTCCTATCTTTTTTAGAATTTTTTTAATATTTCTTAAAATTTTCGAAATCTGGTGTATCGATTGTCTGCCAAAGTTACTCCGTCCATCACACAGAACTTCTTAAAAAAGGCTGTCATACATGCCTGCATCACTTCAGAAATCTTGTCTGCCGTTTCACTGTCAGCACCGCCGTATTCCGGAATAATACGGTCAATTACCTGAAGACGGTACAATTCCTGGGCTGTAAGCTTCATTATGGATGCCGCTTCTTCCGCCCGTTGCTCTGTTTTCCAAAGAATAGAGGAATAGCCTTCCGGAGACAAAATAGCGTAGGTGGAGTTTTCCAGCATCCAGACTTCATTGCCTACCGCTGTTGCAAGTGCCCCACCGCTGCCTCCTTCTCCGATGAGAATGCAAAGTACCGGAACCTTTAATCCGGACATTTCCATAATGCTTCTGGCAATTGCTTCACCCTGTCCCCGTTCTTCCGCATCTACACCGCAGAATGCACCGGAGGTGTTAATAAAGGTCACCACCGGACGGCCAAACTTTTCTGCCTGTTTCATGAGTCTGACTGCCTTACGGTATCCGTCCGGCATCGGCATACCGAAATTTCTTGCCATACGGTCCTGTACACCGGAACCCCGAAGGTCAGCCAATACCGTAACCGGCATACCTTCAAATAAAGCCAAACCACCGATGAGTGCCCTGTCATCCCTAAAGCACCTGTCACCGTGTAATTCATAAAAATGAGTGAATACACGGTCAATGTAATCCATGGCAGATGCTCGGTAACCGTTACGGCACATTTTTACCTTTTCCCAGGCGGAAATCTGTTCCTCATACACGTCCGGAATAGGTTCCAAAGACTTTACTTTAAATTTCTTTGCTACAGAACGGTCTGTCTTATGTACTCTTATCAAATATGCCAAATGTTCTCTTGCAAAAGGACGTTCCAAAATTCCGTCAATCATGCCATGTTCCAGTAAAAATTCCGATGTCTGGAAACCGGCAGGAAGTTTTTGTCCGATGGTCTGTTCAATGACTCTCGGACCGGCAAAGCCCACTCTTGCACCCGGCTCCGCCAAAATAATATCACCTAAGGTTGCAAAGCTTGCAGTAACGCCGCCCATGGTCGGGTCGGTTAACACGGAACAGTAAAACAGTCCTGCATCGGAATGACGTTTTACCGCTGCCGCAGTTTTTTCCATCTGCATCAGGGAAATAATTGCCTCCTGCATTCTGGCACCGCCGGAACAACAATATAAAATAACAGGAAGGCGTTCTTCTATAGCCCGTTCAAAGGCTGCAGTAATACGCTCTCCCATTTCGTGGCCCATGCTGCCAATCATAAACTGTGGGTCACAAACTCCGATAACGGTAGTTTCTCCCATAATTTTTGCCTTGCCAATGGTTACTGCTTCGGAAGCACCGCTCTTTTTTCTTGCCGCCTCCAGTTTTTCTTCATATCCTTCAATATGCAAAGGATTTTCATCCTTCGGCTTTTTAAACCAAGGTTCAAAGGTTCCTTCATCCACTACCATGGTGATGCGGGCTTTTGCACTGACTGTCATATACTTTCCGCAGTCCGGACAGATATAATAATTTTCCAGAGAGGTGGAACCATCAAAGGTTTTCTTACATGCATTGCAGGTTCCGTGCATTCTTACCACTCTGGTGGTATAATCCTTTGTTACAGGCTTTCTACTGAATAATGTCATACAATTCTCCTTATTTTCCACAGGCAAAACAAAACTTTACCTGCATGAGGAGCAGTGTATTTATATTTTAACCTCCGGCATGAGTTCCGTGCTCATGACAGAAAGAACCTTATCAAGTACTTCCAGCTCTTCCTTAGAAAAACGCTCTCGCATGCGTTCGGTTACCTTACGTACATACACTGCGTTCATGTTATAATAATCAAAATACTTATCTGTTACTTCCAGATGATATTCCCTCTTGTCATCTTCGGACTGCACCTTACGCACATAACCCTTTTTAATCAGGGAATTCACCTTATATGCCGCATTCGGCGAAGAAATCTGAATAAAGGAAGCAAACTCTCCGATGGTTGGCTTGCCCATAGCATGAATAATTTCGATGCAATAAGTTTCCACCGTAGTCAGGGAAGTTTCCCTCTGCTGGATTTTCTCAAATAAAGATTTGTAAAAATGTAATTTAAACTTTGTATACACCTGAATAAAAGCTTCCTCTATCATAGTTTTACCACCTTTTCTAATTGTACTTGATACTTCTATGTTACAACTAGTTTTACTGAATTGCAAAGGTTAATTCTGCGGTAACCGCAATTTTTCCATCCACGGTGGCTGTTGCCTTTCCGATTCCCACCGGTCCGCGCCTTGAGATAATCTCACAGCTGAGTTCCAAAACATCTCCCGGTACCACCTGTTTGCGGAATCTGGCGTTCTTGATGCCGCCAAAAAAGGCGATTCTTCCTTTGTTTTCTTCCTCACAAAGAATGGCACATGCCCCGGTCTGGGCCAATGCTTCAATAATCAGTACTCCCGGCATCACGTGCATCTGCGGAAAATGCCCCATAAACTGCATTTCATTGGCAGAAACACACTTGATACCCTTTGCTGTTTTTCCCGGCTCCAGCTCCACAATTTTATCCACCAATAAAAACGGATACCGGTGTGGCAGAATCTGCTGGATTTCGTTGGAATTTAACTGCATGCTAATCCTCCTTGTATTTCTTTACAATAATGGTTGCGTTATGGCCGCCAAACCCCAGGGAATTGGACATTGCATACTCAATTTCCACATTTCTTCCAACGTTTGGTACAATATCCAAATCACATTCTTCATCCGGCACCTGATAGTTAATAGTTGCCGGTGCGAAATTATTCTGTACCGCCAGGGCTGTTACCAAAGCCTCCACTGCACCGCTTGCCCCCAGTAAATGCCCTGTCATGGACTTGGTGGAACTCATCATCAGTTTCTTTGCGTGGTCGCCAAAGGCAAGCTTTACCGCTCTGGTTTCTCCCTTGTCGTTTAAAGGAGTAGATGTACCGTGGGCGTTGATGTACTGAATCTGCTCCGGCCTTACGCCTCCGTCTGCAAGAGCAAGCTGCATGCACTTTGCCGCACCACTGCCGTCTTCTAACGGAGCAGTAATATGATGAGCATCACAGTTGGTACCATAACCCATAACTTCCGCATAAATCTTTGCGCCACGGGCCTTGGCATGCTCTAATTCCTCCAGAACCAACACAGCTGCACCTTCACCCATAACAAAACCGCTGCGCTCCTTGTCAAAAGGAATGGAGGCTCTCATCGGATTTTCTGCCCTGGATAAAGCGCCAAGAGAAGTAAAGGCACCCACGCCAAGCTCTGTGATACTTGCTTCCGCACCGCCGCAGAGCATTACTTCTGCATATCCGTCACGGATATGACGGAAACCGTCCCCCACCGCATTTGTTCCGCTGGCACAGGCAGTTACCACATTACTGCACATTCCCCGAAGACCATGTTCGATGGCAATTCGTCCCGCTGCCATATTTCCGATGCAGGACGGAATAAAATACGGGGTAACCCGGTCAAAGCCCTTGCTTCTGCCGGCATCCTGCCCTTCCGCAATGGTCTGCAGACCGCCGATACCGCTGGAAATAATAGCCCCGCAGCGGTCAGAATCAGCCTCAAAGGAAATGCCTGCGTCCTGCACTGCTTCCCTGGCTGCAATCAAACCAAAGGCGGTGAACTTATCCATTTTACGGAGCTCTTTCTTATCAATGAAGCTTTCCAACTCCAAGTTCTTTACTTCACCGGCTACCACCACCTTACGGTCGGTAATATCATAATGGGTAATCTTATCAATACCGCACTTGCCGGCCTTTACATTTTCCCAGGTCTCCTGTACGGTATTTCCGATTGGTGTTACCGCACCAAGACCTGTAATCACTACTCGTCTCATATGCCCATACCTCCGTCTACACTGATTACCTGTCCGGTAATATATGCCGCCCTGTCAGAAGCGAGAAAAGCCACCGCATCCGCAATTTCTTCCGGTTTTCCGGCTCTTGCCGCAGGGATACTTCCCAGCATCGCTTCCTTTGCCTTTTCCGAAATTACAGCGGTCATATCCGTTTCAATCATGCCCGGTGCCACTGCATTTACTGTAATATTTCTGGATGCCAGTTCCTTTGCCGCTGACTTGGTCATACCGATAACACCGGCTTTACTTGCCGCATAATTCACCTGACCCGCATTTCCGTGAAGACCTACTACACTGCTTAAATTAATAATTCTTCCGTACCGTTGCTTAATCATCAGCTTGGATACCATCTGCATGCAAAGGAAAGAACCCTTCAAGTTGGTGTTGATGACATCCATAAAATCCGCCTCTGTCATTCCAAGCATCAACTTATCTTTTGTAATACCCGCATTGTTGACTAAAATATCAATTTTTCCAAAGTGCTCCTTCACACAATCAATCATGGTCTTGCATTCCTCTGCATTTGCCACGTCTGCCTTGATAACCAGGGTATTTACGCCATAAGCAGCACAGAGTTCTTCCGTCTTTTTTGCCGCTTCTTCATTGCCAGCATAATTGATTGCCACATCCGCACCGGCCTTTGCAAGAGCCACCGCAATGGCTCTGCCGATACCACGGCTTGCACCGGTAACAAGGGCACCTTTTCCTGTTAAATCCATTTGTTATTCTCCTTCGGCTTATCGCCTATCCCAATTAGTAATTGCCCTTTAATGCATCTAATGTTGCCTCTAAGCTAACCATATCTTCCACAGCATAGGAAGTCATCTCCGGTGCTGTTCTCTTAATAAATCCGCTGAGTACCTTGCCCGGACCGATTTCCACAATGGTATCTACACCCTTTGCCGCTAAAAGCTTTATGGTATCCTCCATGTAAATGCTGCTTTGTACCTGCTGTACCAACAATTCTTCTATCGCTTTATCTGCAGGAAGCTCATCCGCCAGTGTATTGAAAATCACCGGAATCTTCATTTCTCCGAAGGAAATTTCCTTAAATTTCTGCTCCAGTGCTGCTCCGGCAGGCTGCATAAACTTTGTATGGAACGGGCCGCTTACCTTTAACGGCATGGAACGTTTTGCGCCGGCTTCCTTGACCAGTACTTCCGCTACAGCCACTGCTTCTTCCTCACCGCAGATAACATACTGTCCGGTACAGTTAAAATTAGATACGGTTACATACTTACCGGTCTGTGTGCAGGCTTTTTCGCAGATTTCCAGCAATGCCTCGCTTTCCATTCCCATAACTGCGCTCATTTTACACTCAATCCCCTTAGCAGCCTCTTCCATGGCCTTACCGCGGAATGCCACCAGTTCCACCAGAGTTTTCGCGTCAAACACGCCTGCAGCGTGCAGGGCGCTGTATTCGCCAAGGCTCAGCCCCGCTACATAATCCGGAGTAATGCCTTCCTTTGTCAGCATCGCCGTCACTCCGGCAGCAAAGGCTGCCATACAAGGCTGTGTATAACGGGTTTGTGACAACTGTTCCTCCGGACCGTTAAACATTAAATCCTTTATATCAAAATCCAGGTTTACGGCATCCAAAATTTTGGCAAATTCCGGACGGTTTTCATAGAAATCCTTGCCCATGCCGGCCTTTTGGCTGCCCTGACCTGCGAATAAAAATGCTAATTTCATTTTAATTCTCCTATTTGTTATTCTCCTGTTCTCCCATACGGGATTTCGCACGCATATCAGTTAAAAATTTTCATTTAACTGATGATAGGTCTTCTTTGCTCCATCAAACATGTCTGCAAAGATTTCTTCTAAACTGCGTATTTCCTTTAACTGCCCGGACACCTGACCTGCCATTAAGGAACCGGTCTTGGTATCTCCGTCAAATACCGCTCTGCGCAGCGAACCAAGGGTAAAGTTCTCCAGTTCCATTTTGTCAGCGCCTTCTTTTTCCCGCTTTACATATTCCCTTGCCATCTGGTTCTTTAAAATACGGACCGGGGTGCCGCCAATACGTCCGGTAACGATAGTATCATTGTCCTTTGCCTTAATCACAGCCTCTTTATAATTGTCATGAATCGGACACTCACGGCTTGCAAGAAGGCAGGTACCCACCTGGACACCGCTGGCACCCAAGGCAAATGCCGCCAGAACCTGTCTGCCGTCTGCAATGCCGCCGGCTGCGATAACCGGAATGTTTAAGGCGTCCACCATCTGCGGAATCATTGCCATGGTTGTCATTTCACCCACATGGCCGCCGCTTTCGGTACCTTCTGCAATGATATAATCCGCACCTGCTGCCTCTAAACGCTTGGCGATTAAAGTACTTGTCATAACCGGCATAACAAGGCTGCCGTTTTCTTTCCAGGCTGCCATGTATGGCGCCGGATTTCCTGCACCGGTAGTAATAACCGCAATCTTTTCATGGGCAAGTAAATCTGCAATCTGCGCCGCCTGCGGATTCATCAGCATTAAGTTTACGCCAAAAGGCTTGTTGGTTAATTTCTTGCAGATGGCAATTTGTTCCTCCACCTGCTCTGCCGTCCATCCGCCCGCACCGATCAGGCCCAAAGCACCTGCGTTGGAAACCGCTGCCGCAAATTCACCGGTGGCAATGTTGGCCATACCGCCCTGAATTAACGGATAGCGGATTCCCAGCTTTTTGTCTATTCTCATGTAATCCTCCTTGTTTCACGGAGTGAAATGCCCGCCCGCTTACGCGGGCAGAGGATTTTTCTCCTTGTTTCCCATTAAAATTCCAATAACATACTGCCCCAAGTAAAGCCTGCGTCAAAGCCTACGATGATAATCTTTTTACCAGGTATCAGCAAGCCCTGTTCATCCATTTCTGCTAAACCAAGCGGAATACTTGCTGCCGAGGTGTTACCGTATTTCTGTATGATTTTAAAGAATTTTTCCTCAGGAGCCTTAAACTGTTTGCGGACATAATCGATAATACGCTCATTTGCCTGATGGCAAAGCACGTAGTCGATATCATCCATGGTGAAGCCCGCCAGCTCCAGCACCTTCTTTGCGGCATTTGTCATATACTGGGTGGCAAATCGGAATACCGTCTGACCGTCCATGTAAATATATGGGCTTCCGGTAAGATGACCACGACAGCCGAGGGCTGCACGGTTTCCTTCCGTTCCCCAAACACCGTAAAACTTCTTCTCCGGATTGCGTTTAATAATTGCTGCTCCGGCGCCGTCACCAAAAAGCACACAAATGCTGCGGTCCGTCATGTCGGCCCTGGTGGACAATTGTTCACTGCCGATAACCAATGCATATGGTCTGGCTTCGTCCTGAAGCAGGGAGCCTGCCACCCGCAGAGCGTAAATAAAACCGGAACATGCTGCATTGATATCAAAGGCCGGAATGTCACTTGGAAGCCCTAACTCTTCCTGCAAAATACAAGCCATGGAAGGCATTATGTAGTCCGGAGTACCGGTACCCACAATTACCGCACCAATCTGCTCTTTTTCAATGTTGCCTTTGTTTAAAGCTTCTGTCGCTGCCCGGAATGCCAGCTCCCAGTTCTGTTCCCCGTCGCAAAAATATCTTTGCTTAATACCGGTTCTGGTGGAAATCCACTCATCACTGGTGTCCACAATTTTACTCATATCATCGTTGGTGACCAGCTTCTTCGGAAGTGCCTTCCCCGTTGCTATAATTTGTATTGCGTCCATAATATCCTCAAATTTACTTATTATTCTCGATGTATGTAACGATATCCTGTACTGTCTTGAAATTAGCAAGTTTCTCATCCGGGATGCTGATCTCAAACGATTCTTCTAAAGACATGTTAAGCTCTACAGCGTCTAAGGAATCCGCACCTAAATCTTCTGTTAAGGAAGCACCTAATGTAACCTTTGCCTCATCACAGCTTAATGTGTCAACAATAATTTCTTTTACCTTTTCGAATGTCATAGTTGTTAGTCTCCTTTTCTTTTCCTTTAATTGTTACAATTTTGTTACAACTGTTTCAGATATTTTACTTAAATATTTTTAACTAAAATATCTGAGCATATAATAGTTTACTTTGTTAACTATGTCAAGCGTTTTTTGAAAAAAATTATATCTTTTTTACGGAATATCTGATAAACTATGTTGTGGACAGTAAGAAACATCTACTACAAGATATATGATGATATCGCCTAAGAACGCCTTATGTAAAAGACGACTTTAAGAAACGAGGGATCAAATAGACATGGACGCAAAAACATTGCAGGACTTAAAATCTCTGATTACCGATACTCTTTCGGACATCACCATCAGCAATCCGGAGAAAACCGAAAACTTAACCAAAATTAAAATCCGCCGGATGGAACTCAAGGGCAAGGTACAGTATCAAATTGAAGAATTTACCAAAACCCAGGCCTTTCATAAAAATGTAACCTTAACAGAACTTCGGGAACTCTTCCCTGCTTATTTTGAAAACCGGTTCCGCCAGGCACAGCTGCACCTGCAGGGTGAAGATGTACAGATTCTGGTAAGCAAAAAGGGGGCCGTTTCTGTTCTCCGCAAAAAAGCAAAGGGAGATGCCATGCCAAAACTTCCCCTGTCCCATAACCGTACCAAAAACTATGTTTTAAACGAAGGAACCGCCGTACCGTTTCTGGTAGAGCTTGGCGTCATGACAAAGGACGGTGCCGTTACCAAAGCTAAATACGATAAATTCCGCCAGATTAACCGCTTTCTGGAATTTGTCCAGGACATTCTTCCTGCTCTCCCGACTGACCGCACCATTACCATCTTGGATTTTGGCTGCGGCAAGTCCTACCTTACCTTTGCAATTTACCACTTCTTAAAGGTGCTTCACGGCAGAGATGTGCGGATTATCGGTCTGGACTTAAAGAAAGATGTTATCGCCAACTGTAACCGTCTGGCAGAAAAGCTTGGTTATTCCGAACTTACCTTCCTTCACGGTGACATTGCTGATTATGAAGGCATGAATCAGGTAGACATGGTAGTAACCCTGCACGCCTGCGATACCGCCACCGATTTTGCCCTGGCAAAAGCCATTGGTTGGGACGCTTCCGTAATTCTTAGCGTGCCTTGTTGCCAGCATGAATTAAACAAGCAGATAAAAAACGAGGAGCTCTCCCCGCTCTTAAAATACGGTCTTATCAAGGAACGTACCGCCGCCCTGTTTACTGATGCCATCCGTGGCAATCTTTTGGAAGCGGCAGGTTATCAGACCCAGATTTTAGAGTTTATCGACATGGAACATACCCCAAAGAATATTCTCCTCCGGGCCGTAAGAAAGCAGAAGCCAAGCGAGGAAAAGTTACAAAAGAATTTGGAAGAAATAAAGCCGACGTTAACGCTACTACATGCAGAACCAACGTTGTACAAATTATTAAAGAATTAATTACTAAACCACAAAGGAGCGTGTTTCCAACCGTAAGTTGGAACTGTGCTCCTTTTCTCAAACTGATACGTTATTGTCTTTTTCATCCTTTCCACGTAAACTATTGGTGTAGCTACAACACACAACCTAATATAGCAGTATCTTTACGAAAGGAAAACAAACATGAATACCATAAAACTTCACGAACAAATCTCATTTTTAAGAAAGCAGAAAGGTCTTACCCAGGAACAGTTGGCAAATGCCCTGGGCGTTACCAACCAGTCCGTTTCCAAATGGGAATCCGGACAGTGCTGCCCGGACATCCAGCTTCTCCCTGCCATCGCAGAACTTTTTGAGGTTTCTGTGGACGAGCTTCTTGGCTGCAGCTCTGCCAAGGGTTTAGGCGACATCTGCTTAAATATAAAAGACTACTTTTCAGCACTTCCAGAGAAAGAATCCTTTGAAAATACCTATCGCCTTGCTGCCCTTCTGCACGAAATTGCCGTTACCGACGGCTACAAAAAATTTATCCCATGGCAGCAAAAGGACTACTCCACCGACATCATTTCCTCCTGGGGACTTTCCGTCTGCTCCGAACCGGAAGGCAGCACCGGACGAATGGCTGACAGCGTATTCTTTTCTCTGGGCAAAGCATTTCAGACGCCAAACAATTCCCAGTTGTATGAATTATCTATAACTATGGAGCGTTTTTCTAACCTTAATGTTTTAAAGACCATGTATGCCCTCTATGAGTTAACCATTGAAGATTTTGACCTTTATGTAACCTTAGAAAACATCGCTTCCAATGCAAATTTATCTGCAGAAGAAACAAGGCATGCATTAGATAAACTGCCACTCACCGTAAAAGAAGAAAACGGTGAACTTATGTACCGTTTGGAGGGAAGTTTCTGTCATATGCCTGCACTGTTGACGTTTTTGTTTAAGTTCAAATAACGCAGAAAAATAGAGATTAGTAATACATTTCGAATAGAGTAAAAAAGAGGCAGTCTGAACCTACAGACTGCCTCTCATATTCATATTATTATACCTTTAAATCACTGTTTCCCTAATTCATTTAACAACTTTTCTACCTATTCTCTAAATCAAAATCCGATTCTTTATATCCTTTTGCCAAATATGTACAACCAGAATACTTCATTTGATTATACTCTTTTTTGAAAATTGCCAAAACCCGATTCGTTGGGTGCGTAAGTTTTCTAACATCCTCCCTATATAAAGTGACCGGATAATCTGTTCCGATACCATTTTTAAATCCAAGGCTTAATACTACTTTTGTATTACCAACAAAGTAATCTGCTTTAAGACAAATTCCACTATTAATGAATTCTCCTATCATACAACTATTATATAGCAACTCTGAAAGGTAAGGTAATACTAACAATTTTTGTTGTGCTTTTCCTTGTTTATCAAATTCGAAGTCCTTTTCAGAAAGTTTTTTATCAATGCAACTTGAGTAAAATAATTGGGCTGATAAATGTGATTTAACTCCTGTTAAATGCAGGAAATTCAAATCACGGAATCCAACTTCAACATATTCTTCTCCTTCCTACAGAAAAAGGTTGCCCTTTCGGACAACCTTACTTTCTACTATTTGCTGATTTTTCTGTTGTCTGCCAACCTGCTGCCCTATGAAATGCAGCTGAAATGTGGAGTTTTTCTGTTGCTCCCCAACCTGCCAGCCGATGAACTGGCTAATCTGTCAGATTTTTATGGTGTCAGCTCACCTGAAAATAGTATTACTATTTTCATCTTTATTATACTCATACTGAACATATTTTGTCAATAAACTAAATATAAACTTTTACTTTTTCAACGCCAGCCAGCAGCCTTCCGCACCTACACCATTCTCCGGTGCAGTCATAAATTCCTTGTCAATCAGTGCATCAATTAAACTGTCCAGAATCGGCATTGCTGCCAGACCGTTTGCCCGCTTGTAATCTCCCAGAACATGCTCCGGCACATACTTTTTAATCAATGCCGCAATTTCTGCTGCCGTTGCTTCCACTTCCGGCTTATATTCCTGAATGAGACCATCATTTAACTTAGTTAAATTCATCCAGTCGTCGAAATCGCAAACCAGAATTTTGGTATACAGCATATCGCCTTCCCTATAAAGGTATCCTTCTGCAATAGCCTTGGCAGCATGTTCCTGCTCTTCTTCAGAAAGAGAAGCTACCGCAATTCCCTTCACTGCCCGGATTGCAAGCTGCATCTTTGCATCTAACATCGCCTCGCCACCGCAATGGAAATGTGCTTTTAATCTGGTAACATAAAGATTTTCTGCAATCACCTTAGAATATCCGCAGATGTTTTCTCCATAAGATTGGTCAAAACCGCCACCCCAGGTTCTTTTGCCCGGCTCATTCCGGTAACCAAAACAGGTAAATGGCCGCTTACCAGATTCCACATCCGCAAAATATTCCTTCTCCAGCAAATTCTCAACCAACCCATTAAAAATCAAATCCATGGTATGAACATGCTGCCAAAGCACCAGATTTAAATCCACCTTTTGATTCAGGTACGGAAAACTAAGGTATGCTTCTTTATTCTTTTCCACATAAGCAATCACTTTTTCGCAAATCGTTGGAACCCGTTTAATATATACATCTTCCAGCTCCTTCATTTCCTTGGTATCGAGCAGTACAAAATTATTGATGTAGCGACCATCCGGCAACTTTTTTAACAGCCCGTAACTACCATTTTCGCCCCAAGTCTGAATATCCAATTCCTCTTCCACATACATCATCGGAAGATTTAATTCTTCGGAAATTTCTTTTGCTGTACGTGGCTTGTTCTTACAAAGCCATACCACCTGTTTAGACAACTGTCTGGTACATACATTTCTTGGGTCTCCCGTAGTCGGCATGCCGGTACCCCAAATAACATAGTCTATTTTTTGAAACGCCACGGGTTTGTTTTCTTTATCACTCATTTCACCTTTACCTGTTCCTTTCTCATTCAGTTCCTGACGAATCAGATTTCTTGCTGAAAATAACCGCTGCTTAATGGTGGTTTCCTTCACCCCGTAAATAGCTGCAATGTCTTTTACAGAAAGCCCGTCCAGATAAAAAGCAACCATCACATCCCGGTACGCCTTTGTAAGGAAAGATATTTGACGATAAATGCGCTTTAACTGATACATATCCTCTTCTTCCTCTAAGGATGCTTCCAGTATGCTTTCCACGCTATCCGTAGCCTCAATCACAAGAAGCTCATCCTCCGGATTTCCCGCAAAGGAACGTTCTGCTCTTTGTCTCTTTTTCTCGGAGAAATCCGCGTACACATTTCTTGCCACCCGCCAGATAAAAGGATAGATTTCTTCAATCTCCCCCTCTTTCTGTGCCGATTTCACAAGAGCAAATATGATGTCCGAGCAAAGTTCCTCCGCCTCATGGCTGTCTGCCGTTCTGGCATAGCAAAACCCAAAAAGCTTGTCTAACAGTTCCTGATTCATTATTTTCAGCAGTTCTGATTTTTTCATTTTTTCTTCCTTTTTGAATGCTTTGTACAACGCTTTCATAATATTAGTCGGAGTTAGTAAGAACAGGTTAGGTCTCGTACCATTAAAAATACGAGTCTCCGGAACCGTTAGCGGTGAGCGGGTACCCGGAGACTCATATTTTTATACAACATAGTACTGTGCCTGTGCCGCAAACATTTTTGCATACACTCCGTCCGGCTTGTTCACCAGTTCTGCATGGGTGCCGTATTCCTTTAATTCCTTCTCGGAGAATACCGCAATCTTATCGCAGAACTGACAGCTGGACAGTCTATGGGAAATATAAATGGCAGTCTTTTCATGCACCAGGGTATCAAACTGGCGGTAAATATCATACTCTGCCATTGGGTCCAGGGCAGCCGTCGGTTCGTCCAAAATAACCACCGGCGCGTTTTTATAAAGTGCTCTTGCAATGGCAAGCTTTTGCTGCTCACCGCCGGAAGGTTCAATGCCGTCCTTATCAAAATGCTTATACACCACAGTGTCTGCACCATTACTTAAGGTGGACAATTTTTCTGCCAAACCAACACGCTCCAGAACAGTAGTTACATCCTCCGTTTCATCCTCAGACTTCTCCATCAAAATATTTTCCTTCATGGTAAAGGCAAACAGTTTGAAGTCCTGGAACACCGGTGCAAATACGGTCATGTATTCTTCATAATCATACTCTTTGATATCCACACCATCCATAAGAATGACTCCCTTTGTCGGGTCGTATAAACGGCAAAGCAGCTTTACCAGAGTGGTTTTTCCGGCACCGTTTAAACCAACCACAGAAAGGTGTTCTCCCGGAGTCAGGGTCAGATTGATGTTACGTAGAACCTCCACATCGGCACCGGGATAGGTAAAGGAAACATCCTTAAACTCAAAGGTATGAGGGCCTGGTGCTACGTGCTTATCGCCCTTTCGAATCGCTGCCGGATAATCCATAAACTTTACATACTCATTGGCATAATTGGCACGCTTATTAAGTTCCTGGAAATTCCATACCAGATTTCTCATGGAACCGTAAAATGTTCCCGCTGCCGTAAACATCTGGGTAGCAACACCAATGGTGATTTTTCCGGTAATTGCCAACAAACCCAGATAAAAATAGGTGCCGAAGTCCCTTATAATATCCGTTGCAGTCATCAGCAGATTTAACGGCAGCTGCTTATCTGCAAGAGTCTTCCAGTTTCCAATCATGATGTCGGTAAAGTGATTCCACTTATCTACCATCATGTCCTTTGCCCCATACATGCGGATATCCTTACCATAACGGAAGTCGGTCAGCTCCCAACCAAGATAACCAAATACCCGGTTTGTCTTGGAAAGCTCTGCATACTGCTTCTGTTCAATCTGATTCAGCTTGTTGTTAATCAGACCGGAAAGCACTAAAATGGCGGTGGTAATCAAAATCAATATCGGTGCCTGGGTAGCAACAATAATTACTACGCCAATCACAGTAAACAATGCGGAGGCCATGTTAAACAATGGTTCCACAATACCGTTTAACCCGCCGGAATACCAGGTCATGCCGTTTTTGGCAAGCTCCATCTGGTCCAGGGCCTTTTTATCTTCAGTAAGCTGGAAGTCCAGTTCCATAATCCGGGCACTGAGCAGGGTTTTATAGTAGTTTTCAAACTTAACCGTGTAACGCTCCAATACATTGCCCAAAATTCCGTTTAACAGGTTTAAAACAAATTCGGAAGCAAGAATAAACACCACATACTTAAAAATTTTCTCCGCACTTCTTGTGGTCAGCATTTCATCCACAATAAGAGGCATAATCATGATGTTCACAAATGGCATTACCGTCATTATTACAAGCCTCAGGAAACGGACGATGAAATATATTTTATATCGTTTCCAAGCCGTAGGAAGAAAGTATTTGTAGATTTTCAAAATTACGTTTTCTTGTTTTTTCATACTTCTTCCTCCTCTCCGCTTTCGTAGTACTGGGCCTGCACCTCAAAAATTTCCGCATAGGCACCGCCCTTTGCCAATAGTTCTTCGTGGGTTCCGTATTCCACCATCTCACCCGCCACAAACATGGCAATCACATCACAGAATCTGGTGGAGGATAAGCGGTGGGAAATATAAACCGCAGATTTTTCCTGAATCATCTTATCAAAATTCTGGTACAGCTCGTATTCTGCCAAAGCATCCAGGGCTGCTGTCGGTTCATCCAACACAATAACCGGCGCATCTTTGTAAAGTGCTCTTGCCAGCGCCAGCTTCTGTTTTTCACCACCGGATAAATCCACACCGTCCTCATGGACTACCTTGAGTAATTCAGTATCAATACCATGTTCCAGACCGTCTACCTTTTCCTTCATGCCAGCCATATCCACGCAGGTTCTTGCCAGAACCTTGTCGGTGTTTTCCGGACTCTGCATGGAAACATTTTCTGCCATCGGAAAAGCAAACAATTCCACGTTCTGGAATACCGGAGCAAACAGTTTATAATATTCATTTCTGCGGAACTTCTTGATGTTCACCCCATTTAATAAAATCTCACCCTCCGTCACATCATAAAGACGCAGTAAAAGCTTAATAAACGTTGTTTTACCGGCGCCGTTTAAGCCAACCACCGCCAGACGCTGTCCTGCAGGGAAATTAAGATTCAAATTCTTTAAGGCATAGGTTTCCGCACCTTCGTACTGAAATCCTACATTTCGGAATTCAAAATTTAGTTTGCCGGATTTTACTACCTCAGACAAATCTTCAAATTCACCGGTTTCCTCAATCGGCCACTCCATAAAGGTCCGGAAATCATCGGTCTGCAGGGAACAACGCTGGATGTCGCCCACTCCGGCATAAAAATCGGACAATGCCGCAGAAAAGGCACCGCAAAGGCCCAAAAACAGGGTGAAATCTGCAATGGATAATCCCTCATGCATCACTTCCGTTACCAAAATGCAATACATAACCGCACCGGAAAACAAACTGGTACAGGTATAAATCACCGAATGGCGCAGCCAAAAGTTGCGGCTTCTTCCCCATTTCTTTTCATGGTCGTCAAAAATCTCACGCTGACGTTTCAGCAGCCAGTTCTTCATGGAAAACAGACGGATATCCTTGGCAAAATCAAAGTCCTGGGTGCAGCGCTCCATGTAATTCATTTTACGCCAGTTTGGTGCCATAACATCATAGTATGCGGTCTTATCATTTTTGACGGACCACAAATAAGAACCAAAGTTCGTCAGCATTGCCACCGTCAGGGCAATAATTAATCGCCAGTCCAGTCCGATGATTGCCGTAGCACTCACCGCCATGGTTACCACATGGGCTCCCAACCGGAACATGTTGCGCATCATGCCTTCTACACCGTTATTATTACCGCCGGTAGCCTGATTCGCCCTTTGGAACATATCTAACATATGCGGCTGCTCCAGTGTCTGATAGTCCATGGAAAGCACCTTTTCAATACGCTCCGTTACCATATGCATGCGTACCTTGATAAAATTAAACCACATACGGTTGTTAATAATGGTATCACCGCCAACGCACACCACTTCAATGACAACAACCGCTATTAAAAGCTTTATCAATGGCGCAATGTCCTTATTCACCAGTCCTTCCTGAGCCTGTACAATTTCAATCACATATTTGGCAATGTAGCTCCACAAGTACCGCATGATCGACTGGGTAATTGTGCCAAGCACCATAAGCAATACTAAGATTTTCTTGTACTGCCACAGTTTTTTCAATATGTAAACCATGTTGCTGAACAAACCGTGTTTGGTATGCGGCGTTAACAGCTTGCCATCTTCATCCCGCTCCCCGAGAAGAACGGTTGCTCCCCTTTTTTTCTTTTTCACTTTTGTTTCTTTCCCCATAGTGTTTCTCCCTTAATCAACAAATTGCTACATAAGATGATTATACAATATTGCCCGTTAAAAGTATTGCGATTTCTTGCTCTCGTCTGCTTAAATTCACATATGTAGCATTTTTTACGAAAAGATAGTCACGGAAACCGTAACAAGGTTATTAACATTG
Organism: Lachnospiraceae bacterium; assembly: GCA_017938145.1. Classification (GTDB taxonomy): domain Bacteria; phylum Bacillota; class Clostridia; order Lachnospirales; family Lachnospiraceae; genus SIG299. Next base: position 37,115 of record JAGBCB010000019.1, on the reverse strand, counting down.
TAAAAATAAATTGGGCTATCACTCAGCATAAGTTTTTAAAAGAATAGTATTCAATGTCCGACATCTCAGCTGACGGATGTTTGGGCAGAACGGACAAATAAATATTTTTATTTGCTCCGTACTGAACAAACATCTGTCAGATGAGTCAGGCGAACATGAATACTATTCTTTCTAAAAACTTTTTAGTGATAACCCACTTATTTTACTACAATGTTAATAATCTTACCCTTTACGTAAATTTCCTTAACGATAGTCTTTCCTTCTACCGCAGCCTTTACGCCAGGTACTTCCTTTGCCTTTGCAAGAGCGGAATCGCTTTCTTCGTCCACGCCGATTTCTACAACGCCTCTTACCTTACCGTTAACCTGAACGCCGATTTCTACGGTGTTTTCTACAAGCATTGCTTCGTCGTAGGTTGGCCATGCCTCGTAAGCGATGGTGTTATCATGGCCTAATTCCTGCCACAGTTCTTCACCAACATGAGGACAGATACAGGAGAACATCTTAACAAAGCCCTCTGCATACGCCTTTGGACACTTGCCTGCCTTGTAAGCCGCATTCATGAAAATCATCATCTGGCTGATGGCAGTATTAAAGCCAAGCTGTTCGAAGTCGGAAGTAACCTTCTTTACGGTCTGGTGGTAAACCTTATCCAGTGCACCGTCATTTTCTTCTACGATGTTACCTTCTGTTGTGATAAAGTTCCATACACGGTTAATGAACTTTCTTGCGCCTTCTACACCGCTGTCGCTCCATGGCTTGGAAACTTCCAGAGGTCCCATGAACATTTCATAAAGTCTTAAGGTATCTGCACCAAAGTCACGTACAACGTCACTTGGATTTACCACGAATTCAGGGAATCTCTTACCCATCTTGATACCGTTGGCACCAAGAATCATACCCTGGTGAACCAGCTTCTTGAATGGTTCTTTTACAGGGGATAAGCCCTTGTCATAGAGGTAACGGTTCCAGATACGGGAGTACATTAAGTGACCTACCGCATGCTCCGGACCACCAATATATAAGTCAACCGGTAACCAGTGCTTTAAGAGCTCCTGATTAGCAAATTCCTTATCATTCTGAGGATCGATATATCTCATGTAATACCAGCTGGAACCGGCACTACCAGGCATGGTGGAGGTTTCTCTTACACCCTTGATGCCGTTTGCATCGTACTGCTTCCACTCTGCTGCATTTTCCAGAGGAGCCTTGCCGTTCTTGCCCTTATAATCGTCAAGCTTTGGAAGAACTAATGGTAATTCCTCATCAGGAAGAACGTGAATCTGGCCGTCTTCTCCGTGAACCACCGGCACCGGTTCGCCCCAGTAACGCTGTCTTGCAAAGATCCAGTCACGGAAGTGGTAATTTACGGTTCTGCGGGCAACACCCTGCTTTTCAAGCTTAACGGTGATTGCTTCCTTAGCATCTTCCACTACCATGCCGGTGAATTCTTCGGAATTCATAAGCTTGCAGCCCTTGCCAAGGTATTCCTTCTTTTCAAATGCCTTTTCGCTAACGTCAGCACCGTCAATAACCTGAATCATTGGGATGTTGTGTGCAATAGCATATTCAAAGTCTCTCTGGTCGTGGGACGGAACCGCCATAACTGCACCGGTACCGTAGCTTGCTAATACGAAGTCACCAATGAAGAGAGGCACTTCTCTGCCGTTTACCGGATTCACGCAGTATACACCCTTTAAGATGCAGCCGGTCTTACCCTTATTTAATTCGGTACGGTCCATATCGTTCTTCTTTAAGGTTTCATCGATATAAGCCTGTACTTCTTCTTTATTTTCGATTCTTGGCATTAAATCCTTAACAATCTGTCCGTCCGGAGCAAGTACCATGAAGGTGATGCCGTAGATGGTTTCGATACAGGTTGTGTAGATGGAGAACTTACCGCCGCCAACAATATCAAAATCAACCTCAACACCCTCGGACTTACCAATCCAGTTTCTCTGGATATCCTTGGTGGATTCCGGCCAGTCAATCTCGTTTAAGCCCTCTAAGAGTTTTTCTGCAAAGGCAGGCTGGTTAATTACCCACTGCTTCATGTTCTTACGGATAACAGGATAACCGCCACGCTCGGACTTACCGTCGATAACTTCATCGTTGGATAATACGGTACCCAGTTCTTCACACCAGTTAACCGGCATGTCTACGTACTTTGCGTAGCCATCCAGATATAACTGCTTGAAAATCCACTGGGTCCACTTATAGAAGCCAGGGTCGGAAGTTGCTAACTGCTTAGACCAGTCATAGTCGAAGCCCAACTCGGTTAACTGCTTGGAGAAGGTTGCAATATTCTCCTGGGTGAAGCCGTCCGGATGATTACCGGTGCTTACCGCATACTGCTCAGCCGGCAGACCAAAGGAGTCGTAGCCCATTGGATGCAGTACGTTGTAGCCCTGCATTCTCTTCATTCTGGACATGATATCGGTTGCTGTGTAGCCCTCCGGATGACCTGCATGTAAGCCAACGCCGGATGGGTATGGGAACATGTCAAGTGCATAATACTTTGGCTTGGAAAAATCCCACACATCAGTCTTGAAGGTTTCGTTCTTAGCCCAGTACTCCTGCCACTTCTTTTCAATTTCGCTTGGATTGTACGTTTTTGCCATGATAATTTTCCTCTCTTTTTCTTACTATACGCTATAGAGTTCCGCGCTAGCGGAACTCTCGCGCCGAGCGCAGTCGTTTACGGCAAGTTTCCTCTTGCGCGAGTGCGCATCCTGCGGAGCATTTTTGCTTCCTTGGAAGCGAAAAAGTCGCCTTTGGCTGACTTTCATCAACCAGAGGCGACTGTATATACCGCGGTACCACTCTGATTCCCGGTTGCCCGGGCACTTTACATTCTGTAACGGGAATTCCCGCCGGAACCTACACAAAGAACAAATCTCCTTCTGCCCCGGTGCCACCTGATGAGTTCGGTAAACTTTGCCTGTCTGCTCACACCAACCGCAGACTCTCTGAAAAGCGCCATAAACTTACTGGTTCAGGTCATTGCTTTAAAATATAAAACTAGAGTTTATTTTATCTGTTTAAAAGCGGTTTGTCAAGCATATTACCAAGAAAACTTTCGGTTATTAAGCAACCTCTCACGAGCCAGCTTATTTCAGCGGTTTTAGCAAGTCTTTGCTTACAGAAATAGCGTCTTTTTGTCTATTTCCCTTAATTATTTTTAGTTTCCAAGGTTATAGTTATCATTTGGGTATCATGCACCTATTGATATTATAACCCCGAACATGCAAAAAGGTTTTTACTTTCTTCCGCAACACTTTTAATATTTCTTTACTTTATCAAAGTCTTTTAGGGTTATAACTTCGCTCAAAACTCCGCTCATTTTTTCATTAACTTCGCTCATATTATCATCGCCCAAAACCAATTATAAACCCGTAACTGCTTTCCATCCAATTTCTCATGTTTTAGTCTTCGGCACTTCTTCGGCACACTGCTTGTTGTTCTAGAGAATAATAACACATATTCTACTGTACAATACATCCGAATACACTTGCATACACTTGCACACTCTTGCATACTACTTGCATACACTTGCACCGTAAACTTAAATCAAATATTATAGCATTACCGATTTGTATGTTTCACATACTTCTGTTTTGAACTTTGCGGCTTTTCCGGTATTGTCATATCTACTTTCCCCGCTTCTATCAATGGCGTAAGAATATTCTTTCTAAAATAATCTCTTGACTTATACCCGCAAAACTCTTGTATTTCTTTTCTCGTCCGAGGCAAAGATAAAAATTCCATTAGTTGTACATACTCTTTTACATCCAGTCCTATTGAAACAAATGAATGCATTATTTCCTCATTTTCTGATTCTCTGTTTCCCTGTCCTTCATCCATATCAACCTTTTTAACATCTCTGCTTACTTTTCTAAACATCGTAACCTTAATTCCATCACCAAATTCTTCAAATAAAGGCTCCTGCAGGCCATATTCAGCACACCTGTTATATAACCTTGGAATTCCGGTTCCCCAAGACTCAATAATATGCATATAGTGAAATGCTTCTGCAATAGCTTCGTTCCTGCATCTTGACTTGCCCAACTTTACCGTGGCTATATCAAGACCTCCGTATAACATTCCCGGAGACAGCACTTCAATCCTGTCATCAAATATGCAGACCTGCACACAAGCTTCATCAAGATAACTTCTATGCACTACCGCATTTGCAACCATCTCTCTGATAGCCTTTGTAGGCAACTCATATTCCTCGCTTCTATATACACCATTGATTTCTGCACCCATATTTATATGTCTCAAAATAAAATGATACGCATCATCTACCTGTTCATATATCGGTCCCGTAAACTCTTTCTGGTCTATAAAAATGTCTCTCGTAGTGCCTTTGAACAATGCACACTGAACCTTAGCATTTCTATTCTTATTCTCTGTTAGAAGATCAAAAGCATTTGTCACACTGAACTTTTTACCTGTCTTGCTGATCACTCCAAAATCTTCCAGCTTTTCAAGTGTCATATCCTTTACTTCTGCTTTTTCATCCTCAGATTTACAAGCTTCCAGTGCAATACGCTTCATCTCCTTACATAAAAACAGCGCTTTTCCCTCATCATACTCCTTCCCAATGCAAAGCATCTTATCGTAGGACATATTCTGCCCTTCCAGTTCCAATTCCTTCAATCGCCTTGCATCTGCCGGTCTGCTGGTTCCGTTTATTCTGATATAGCTTGTAGTTTCTTTCCCCTTACTAGCAAAATAATATGGTCTGAATTTCCCCGGTACCACATCTACTTCAAGCACAGTTTTTCCTTCCAAAGTCATCATTGTAATATCCGGATCTATCTGCGGTGTGCAGGCATCAGAAATCATATTGGAAATATTATCCGATAATTTAAACGGATTCTGATCACCAATACCATATACAATATTAGTTTTATCCTCAATGCCTATAATCACTTTACCACCGGAAGTATTGGAAAATGCAATAATATCCTTAAGAAATTTTTCATGACTATTTGGTATTTCTCTCTTGAATTCAATATTTTTATCTTCGCCAAAAAATTCTTTTTCTACCATGCTTTCACCTTATTTCTAACTTGATTTAACGTCTAACTAATTCCCCACCAAATCTAGGTATTGTTTCAAAATTCTTTCAATTGCCATAGTCTTCGTCTGACCCACCTTTTCGCAATACCTTTCTAGTTGCTCTAATATTTCTTTTTCAATATACAAATTAATATGTTTTCCATCTTTCTTTTCTCTTGCCATGACTTATTCTCCTATATAACCGCAACCTCTATCAACTCTGTAATCCTATTAATGAGCATTTGCTTTATTTCGCCAATCTGTTCGTACTTATCTGCAAACTCCTTTTGTTTATCAATATCATACGTCCCATCTTCCTTCATAGGAATAGGAATCACTTCCTTCATTGACTTAATATCACTAGGACTTAAAGATGTATATTCATTTTTTCCAAAATCACCCTCTCTCCCTTTTTTCTTTGATCTAAAAATCGGCTCCAGCACATACTTTATATATCTCAAATCAATATTTATACACTTATCCGTTGGAATAAGCACACCTCTGTGACAAGTAATACAGAATTTTTCTCTATGATACATTATATAACCTGCAAGTCCATCTTTCACCCAAGTCAAAAATTCTCCATCATAATCGGCTCTATTAACACTAGCATACACCCCCGATGTTGCACCAGAATACAAGGGAATATCCCCCATATTTTCAGACGCCCATTTTTTTGTATACTCAGAATTTCCACCCTGCGGACAAAACAAATCTGTAATCCTTGGATATGCCCACTTTACATTTTGATGCCTTGGTAAAACAACAGCTATTTTTTCTAACTCTTTTATTTTTTCCCTAAGAACTTGTTTCTGTTCTTCTATAATTTGATACTTCCGAGCTAATTCTTTTTGCATCTCAAAGTCAAATTTTCCTTCCGCATTCACTGGTATTAAAATCTTAATAGGTTTTAATACCGATTTCCCTGCTTTTCTGTTATGACTAAATTTTTCCGTTGTTATTGGCTCTAATACCCATTTAATATAATTTAAATCTATTTCACCCTCATATTTATCATATAAAACTAACGGTGTAACATCGGAATTTATGCAAAAGCGGCCTTTCCTATAAAAAAGATAACCTGCGGACCCATTACGATTTATAGTCAAACAATCATCAAAATATTTTATCCCTTCCACATTGTCCTTAATATAATCATAAGACACTTCATTCTCTATCATTGTGGAACCATAAACCGGAATATTCCCTTTATTCTTTTGCACAAAAGTTTTTGTCAATATACTTCCATTAGAAGTTACATCAAAATCAAATATTTCTTCTAAAGCTATGCTTTTATATTCTATTTCAGACATTCAACAGCCTCCTGATATCCCTTAATGTCATTCATCAACTCTGAAATATATCCACTAAACTCATCCAATGACATAACCGTATCTTTCTTCTTAATTCCAAGTTCGATTTTTTCTTCATCAGACCAACGCAACTCTATATTCCAATTTTCACAAGCTTCAAATGTATTAATATCTAATAGTTTTGCCCTTGGATCATCTTTTACCGCCGATATTGCAATCAAATTATTTCTATTTGTCCGATACAAATTATATAAATCCACTGCATCATGCAAATCATTGCTATCAATATCAAAACGATATGTGTCCAAGGTTTCCCCAATACTGCTACACAAATAAGCGAAAATAGGATATGGTTGTACCATCCCTCTCTCTGTTTCGGTTTTCTTATGTATAGTTAATATAAATGTCTTTTTAGGCGTATTAAAAAATGTTCCCACAGGCAATGATATAATACTGTCTATATAACAATTCTCCAATATCATTTGTTTCAATTTATCATTACCAATGTTAGTAAATATGCCGTCCGGTAAAATTACGTTTGCAGTTCCACCTTCCTTTAAGGATTTTATAATCCATTCAGTGAAAAGGGCTTCTATCCCTCTTCCTCCTGTTGTATACGCTTTCTTATCTGAATTTTTAATCTTTACAGACTTACTAGCTTCACTTATAGCACCGCTTTGATAGTATGGCGGGTTAGCCAATATCAAATCATATTGGTTTAAGTATAAATGTTCTAAAGTACCTAGAGTTGTATGACTCGACTTAATCACCTTATTAAGTAGTTCTTCCGATAATGTCTGTATTTTGTCCGTCGAGTCACAATTATTTTTAAACAAATCCGAATAATGTATCAAAATATTAGATTTAGCAAGTATTGTAGTTAAATCAAATGTATTATCCTCCATTTTCTTTTCCATACCAACTAAATCTATTTTCGATTTCAACTTTCCATTCTCAAAATAAAACGGTGCCTGCACTTTTGCCGCTGCCTCTAACAGAAATTTTCCAACACCACATGCAGGATCACATATTCTCATTCCTTCTTTTACATCCACCATGCGCACCATTTCATGCACTACTTTCAGCGGAGTAAAAAACTGTCCCATTCCATCTTTCTCTGTACTGTTCTTCATGAAAGTCTCAAAAAGCTTAGATTTAAAATCTTTGTTAATATAAAGAAATCTTCCACTTTCTTTCTCATATTCTTGAAAGCAATCAAGCAATTTACCAAAACAATCAGCAGCGCTTTCATGGATAATAGGATTCCCTATATCATCAACCTCGGTATGAAAAATACGACCATTAATTATAGTGGTTCCATCCTCTGGATTTGCAGGAAATAGTTCTAGCAGTTTCTTTCTTACAGTTGTTAAATACTGCTGAAATGCATCTTTTGCACCTTGTTCCTTATATATTTGGCAAATGCCATTAAAAGAGTAAATCCCTTTTAACACACCTATATCTGACAAAAACTTAAACGTAAAAATTTCCACAAAAGTATAAAGAGAATTTTTCGCAGATGACAAAGACATATTTTGTAAAATCCTTGCTGTCCTTTGCGCCAACGGCGTTGGATCAACATACTCTTTAGGAACTATTTTGTTATTCATATCATTTATGCAATAACAAACATCATCAATAAACTCCGCCAACTCTTTGTTTTCTTCCACAGATAACTCTTTAGGATTAATCTTTCTACTTACTGGCACATCATTCTCATCTACTATCAATTCACCAGTAATTGGATTAATCCACATAAAATCTTCCCCGTCTGAAAGCATATATATTTTAGCTTTCGTCTTACGAGCAACACTCAATTCCTGATATTTTGCAATGCGTCTTTGTTGTTCTGTCTTTAACTTATTAGGTTCTTTCATCTCTATAAAAATAACTATTTGTTTGTCATTGTTAAGAACCAACACATCTGGTTTATTAGCTTTTATTCCTTCACACTCTTTTAGCGAAAGTCCCGAGATTTCTTTACTTTTGACTAAATCTTTTATAGTTGTTGCGCCAAGACTTCTACAAATAAACTTATCTAATTTTACTGGTATTGAATATAAACCATCTTGTATAGTTTGCTCTGACATAACATTTATCTCCATTTCGTTTTTCTTTATTCTATCACAAAAGTCTTTAATAATAAAGATTTTTGTGTACATTTATTTATTGTTTATTCATCATATCATTCTCTTTCTTTCCCACTCGGCTATTTTACAATCATCCCCTTGACAATCCCTGCCCCTCCTCCTGTACATCGCAAGATACGCATTTTGTCAAAACAAAATGCAATCTTGTTGGAGAGTACCCTAATACCCCGTTTTTGTGCCCGACCTGGACAAGTGCTATGACTTTTTCATAGCACTCCAAACCGCCATACGGATAAATAGGCAGTAAAAAACTGTCAAACACATCCAGATCATTTGAACCACATGGTTTCACAGTTTTTACTGATTTCTCCGTCCCCATTCATCCCAATGTCATTAAGCTATGACATTGACCTGCAGCGCAGGTGGTTTATTTTTACTGTGACACAAGAAAAAATCTTCAGAAACGGCTTGTTTTCGCCATTTCTGAAGATTTTTTTATTACTCAATCTCAATAACATAAGAAAACTCTTCTGCTTTTCCTGCTTCCAGCTTGCGGATTCCATCCTTATCCTTTAATTCACCGGTGTATCCATCTACATCACAGCGTCCCTGCCAAGGCTCCAGGCACACAAAAGGTGCATTCGGCTTAGTCCATACGCCAAAGTACGGAAAACCTTCGCTATGAATGATGACATATGGTGTTTTGTCCTCGTGATATAATGCAACCTCGTCAAGTTCCTGATGGTCAAAAATATAAACATCCTCGTTCCAGAAATCTTCTGTGATTTTCACGCAGGAATCTGCATCTAAAGGAAGTGTTTTTACATCGTCCTTTAAAGCACATCCACTCTTTGCAATGCGGTAAAAAGGCAAGTCGCTCTTTCCCGGAAATGCCAAATACATATCGCTGGTCTTCTTTCCCTCCGGCATCATAAATGCAGGATGAGCACCGATGCTATAGAGCATTTCATCTGCTCCGGTATTTTCCACCTTCCAGGAAACAATAATCTTGTTACCGTCTAACTTATGCCCTACGGTTACTTTAAAATCGTAAGGATACTTTTCTTTGGATTCTGCAGAGGAAGCCAGCTCTGCTGCCAGACCGTCTTCGACATCCACAAACGTGAAATCGGAAGTCCAGGCAAAACCATGGTTTGGCATATCGTATTCCTTGCCGTTTACACGGTATTTCTTCTCATAAGATGCACCAATCATCGGGAATAACAGCGGAGAATGCTTTGGCCAGAAGGCGGGATCTGCATTCCAAAGAACCTCTCTGTCGTTCTTTTTATCATAAATGCGCACCAGCTGACTGCCACGTTCTTCTACTTCAATTAATAATCTTTCGTTTTCCAATACCCTTGCCATTATATTCTCCTCACTTTCTTGAAGCGCAATCCTATATTATAAATTACCCGCCCGCATGCAACTGCACTCCGGGCGGGTATACACTTCAGTCTTTATCTACTTTTTGAATTAATGACAGCATCCGCCACCGCAATGGCAGCCGCCTTCTTCATGGTCGTGATGCTCTGCACAAGTGCAATCGCCATCCTCATGGTCGTGATGATTGCAGGTTGGTGCATTGTTTGCTGTTAAGGAACCGTCTAAGTAGCTTGCTACGGCAACATCAATATCGCCTGTTGCTCCAGGAATAACCAGGATGCCCTTATTTAATAAGCCCTGCATAGCCGGACCGCCGATACCGCCGCAGATTACTACGGATACACCTTCTTTTACCAGATTTTCTACGGTATTGGTGTGACCGTCGCCTGCATTTGCAAGCTCCTTCTTTTCTACCAGCTTGCCATCTTCTAAGGTGTAAACGGTAAATAAGGTAGCACTGCCGAAGTGGCCGTATACGTTTTTATTTTCATCGGTTGTTACTGCAATCTTTACATTCTTTGCAGCAGGAGCATCAGCATCATCTAAGGAAAGAACATTCTCTAAGATTGCTGCAGCTTCTTCCATCCAATCGCCGTACAATTCTTCTACCGCACCGGCATCAATTGCCTCTGCAATCTTGGAATCTAACGGAAGCTTTGCCAGTACCGGAAGATTAAACTTAGCGGAGATTTCATCAATGTGGCTCTTGCCGAATACGGAAATCTTTTCGCCGCAGTTACCGCACTGGATGTAGCTGTAGTTTTCTACTAAACCAAGTACCGGAATATCCATCATCTTTGCCATGTTTACTGCCTTGGAAACAATCATGGAAACCAGTTCCTGTGGACTGGTTACAATGATGATGCCATCCAGTGGCAGAGACTGGAATACGGTAAGAGGAACATCACCGGTTCCAGGAGGCATATCTACAAACATATAATCTACATCGCCCCAAAGCACCTGGCTCCAGAACTGCTTAACGGTACCTGCAATTACAGGGCCTCTCCAAATTACAGGAGTATCCTCTGCATCTAATAACAGGTTTACGGAAATCATTTCTACACCGTTTTTACTAAGTGCAGGAATAATACCCATTTCATTTGCCTGAACCATGCCCTTTACGCCGAAAGCCTTTGGAATGGAAGGACCGGTTACGTCCGCATCTAAAATTGCGGTGTTGTAACCCTTACGGTTCATTAAAACAGACAGATAAGAAGTTACGAAGGACTTACCTACGCCACCCTTACCGCTGACAACGCCGATAACGCGCTTTACCTTGCTGTACTCATTCATTGGCTCTAAAAAGGAGCTCTTGTCCGGCTTTCTGGAACTGCAATCGGAACCGCAGCTACCGCAATTTCCGGAACAGGAACCCTCCTGCTCATACTTTAATTCTTCACTCATACTTTTTTACCTGCCTTTCTATTTTACAGACGTAATGCCTGATGATTTGCACAAATTTCAGTATACTACTTTTTGTAGAAAAATTCAAGGGAGAGAACGACTTTCCCATAATCTGTTTTACCTTTTCCCGGTAATAATCTTCTTTTTAACAAAAGCTACGGTCTTTGAAACAACCGGCCGTACCGGTCGCATCCACAGCCATATACCGGTTAAGACACGGTACATCGGCTCGGTTACCGGAATATATTTTCCCTTCCGCATCATGGCTGCCATGATGCCCTTCATCTGGTCCGGGCGTAAAGGTCCTTCGATTTCTTTCTGGTTATCACCTACCAGATAGATGCCTTCGGGCTTTATTTTCCAGATTCGGTGTAATACCAGTATGCCGCCGTTTTCCACATTTTTGTCTCTTCGGTAGAGCACCACGTCCCCACGCTTTAATTTTCTGCCGTTCAGAGGCTCAATAAAAGCCTCATCCCTGCCCGGAACCAAAACAGGGTACATACTATACCCTTGCGGCTTAATTTTTAAATTACGGCCTTCCTGCAATAATTGTTCGATATCCTGATGGTATTCCATTCCACGTTCCTCTCCCGTTACAAAACAGCCTCATAACGGCCTTGTTTTGTTCTCTATGTACAGTATAGCTTTTTTTCCGGAAAAATGCTATACTATCTTTAATGAAAAAAGGAGCGGACCGACCATGAAGCAAAACAGCAGTTTTATTTTAAAAGAAATCGCAGGCGTTCCCTATCTTCTCCCTTATGGACAGATGATAGCAGACCATCAACGGGGCTTAAAAACCAACGCCACCGGTGTGTATTTGTGGAATCTGCTTGCCAAGGAGCTTTCCATGGATGAAATAATTGCCGAAAGTTCTGCCTACTACGAGGTTTCCGAAGAAGAACTGCCGGAATTCAAAGAAGAAATTTCCAAATTTGTGAACCAGTTAAAAAACTACGGTATCCTTGTAGAAACAGAAACACCGGCTTCCGGCTATGCCGTTACTAAGCTGGGAACTTCCCGTGAAAAGTCCGTAAAAGATACTTCGGGCATTATAGACACCAATGTCTGTCAAAAGCAGATTATTATAGGCGGTATCCTGCTTACTTACTCCGGTCCTGCCGAAGCCTTCCCGTCGGAATTTTCAGATTTCCTAACAGAAAACGCTGAAGCAACACAAGTTAAAGATAACCAAACCATTGTCCTGCATTCCGAATTGCCTGCTGAAGCTCCTCCCGGTCGGGTACTTCTGCATAATGCAGAACTAAATATCATAGAACAGGAAAATTACTATCTCCTGCACTTTCCAATGGCAAAAAAGCATTTGGAAATACACCTTAGTAAGGACGGTCACACTGCCCACTGCTACAGTCTGCCGCCTTACAACTCTGACTTCCACTACGCTTTTTTCCATGCCCTGCGGCTGGTTTTCTTATACCTCGCACAAAAGCACGGTATGGCAGCCCTGCATTCCGCCAGCATCCTGTACAAGGACAAGCTTTGGCTTTTTTCCGGTCACTCCGGCATGGGTAAGTCCACCCATACCAACCTTTGGAAAGAACAGTTTAACACTCCGGTTATTAACGGTGACCTCAACCTCCTTGCTATGGAAGACGGCACTCCCGTGGTCCATGGCATTCCTTGGTGCGGCACTTCTGGTATCTACGATACCGGAACCTATCCTCTGGGCGGCATCATCCTGGTCAACCGCGGCACCACCGACTACACCGAAGAAATTACTGCCGACCAAAAGCAGCTCCTGGTTTCCCAGCGTCTGATTTCCCCTTCCTGGACCAAAGAACAGTGGGAGAAAAATTTAGAGGTTGTGGAAAACATCACAGAAGATATTTTGGTATGTAAGCTGTTTTGCACGAAAGAAAAGAGTGCGGCGGTGGTAATGAGGGAAAGAATTGCAAAAGAATTTTAGGCTTTTTTTCTTTTTTCCTTTACACATATGTTCTTATATTGTAAAATAAGTGTACTACATAGTAAGTTTATCTTATAAAGGGGGATAAATTGTGATGAAAAAGAACTATGAAAAACCTGTAGTAGAATTAACTTGTGGTTGCTGTGAAGGTGTTTATGCGGGAAGTGGAAATCCAAATAATCCTTATTATCCTCTTTGCCACAGTAATGCCATGCCCGGTTTTAGAGAGTCAAACACAACTGCTACTACCTACATAGAGTATTATGGTTGCACCGGATGTCCACAATGGCGTGGTGTTGGAGTCGATAATATTCCGTATAATCATTGTTCTTTTGAAAAGAACGCTGATTATGATAATGCTAATCAAGCTGGATCTTATGAAACAGCAACTAACCTGCCTCGTTGGGAACGAGAGGGTTATGAAGCAAACGCCACTGTGACAAATACAAATCTTTGGTAATCTTTTATCCAATCAGGGACTGCTGTTCATAAGAATCAGCAGTCCCTTACTTAATTAATTCATTTTATCAAAATCCTCTTACCAACTCCTCTATCTCCTGCTCATTCAGCACCTCGCAGCGCCTGTCCCGAATTGCATACACTCTGGTGCACGCACTGAGCACAGTAGGTCTGTGGGTTGTTACGATACAGGTTCTCGGATTATCATCACTCATGATGTTTTTCAGCACCTTGCGTTCGGTTGCCACATCGAGGGCGGAGGTTGCCTCATCCAAAAGCAGAATCGGCGTATCCCGAAGCAGGGCACGGGCAATGGACAGACGCTGGGCCTGGCCTTCGGAAAAGCCGCCGCCTCTCTCCTGCACCTTGCTGTGAATACCATCCGGCAGCTTGCTGACAAACTCCCATGCACAGGCAAGTTCCAACGCCTTTTGGATTTCTTCATCGGTAGCATCTTCCTTTATATTACGCATGTTCTCCGCAATCGTACCTGAAAACATGGTATTTCCCTGTGGTACGTAAGAAAACAGGAATCGGGTAGACGGCGTTAAGTCCACGCTTTCGTTGTTCAAATTACCTCTTAAATGAGCTTCGCCGGACTGCCCCGCAATTAAGGAAAGAATCAAACGGAGCATGGTGGTTTTTCCCTCGCCGGACGGACCAACCAAGGCAACAATTTCGCCCGGATTTACTTCCAGAGACGCTCCTTCAAAAACTTTGGTTCCTGTTTTATAGGCATAATCCACCTCATTTACCTGCAGGCTGATACCCTTCTGCTTGTTCTGTTCCCAAAACGATTTCACATCATCTTTATTGCTGTAATCTTCCCGCGGCATCTCCACAATGTCCATAAGACGGCCTGCCGAAGTAGTCAGGCTGATAATGGACGGAATCAGCGATGTCAAGTTATGTACACTTCCGGTTAAGGTGCCGGAAAGCCCTAAAAACATGGTCATGGAGCCGTAAGTAATGGCACCGCTCCACACCCGGTATATGCCCCAGGCATATGCGGAATAAGATACCAGCATACTTACCAAAGATAAAATAAAACTCGTTCCCATGGACATACGCTGGAATTCGAGACGCATATCGATATATTCCTTTTGAAGCTTTTTCAATTTTCCGGTATACGCACCGGTTAAATCGAAAGCCTTAATCGTCTGAATGTTGGAAAATGCCTCCTGATTAAAACCGGACATTTTTGCCCCCATGGCCGCACTTCGCTTATTGTTGTTTACCATGCGGTTCATCAAAGTCTTGGACATAATCAGGCTGACCGGCATTCCAAGAAACGCAAAAATCACAAAGGAAACATCATGGTACGCCATTACTACCAATGCACTGATAAAGCGGAATACCGTGATAATCAGATTTGGTACAAAATTCAACACGCCGGAAGAAATAGCAGATGCATCACTTCCCCAACGGGTCAGCAAATCTCCGGTATGATAGCCGGTTAAGGATTCCCAGTCCGTTACCAGAATCTTAGAAAAAATGTCGGACTTGATTTCCGCATCCACCTTCATGCTGATGTAACCGGAAAAATAATTAGAAACCTGATTCATTACCATGGTGCCTATCTGTAACCCAATCATAATGGCAAAGGTTTCCACCACCTTACCGGTTTGATGTCCGGTAATAATATCTACCAGGTCACGGGATACCAGACTGGAAAGCAGACTGACCACCGTGCCCACCATACCCAAGGCAGTATAGAAAATCATTGCCTTCCAATAGTGACGGGCATAGGAATAGATCCATTTAGTCTGCAGCCACATTTCCTGAAGACGGCCTTCTTTTATTCGGTTGAGATAAAATTGAATTCGTTGTTTCATGAGATTCCTCTTACTACAAAAGGCACTATCTCTATCAGATAGTGCCTTTTAATAATTCAATTATAATCCTGCACAATCATATGTAGCGCTGACAATCGATACACCTGCGTTATTTCCATCTGCCGCATATACTTGAATATTCCATGTTACATTCTCATTAGAATTTGATGTGCCTGGTCCACCAACCAATGTTAAGACACTGCCAACTTCTTTATCGTTATACATTACAGACTTATTAAACACAATTTCTACAGTAATAGAAGATGCATGTGTAGGATTTGGATTTGGATGCACACATGCAATCTGAACTTCACAATGATCTGCATGCGCTGTAAAAGAAACATCAACCTGCCAACAACCATCATCTCCTATAGCACGAACACTACCACTCGCTGCATACACACCTTCTGCTAATCCTTCGTTTACCATTACCACCGGCTTTTCATAATTCTTCATATTATCATTCCCCTTTCTTATGAAAAAAGCACGTCTTTACACTTCAAATTATAGCACTTTTTTCCTGTTATGTAAAGCAATTCTGCCTTGTTCTGCTAATACCCGCTGTCGCTCTATTCCTTTATCACGATAAAGTACTCCGCAAGTTTAGCATATTATGTCGATTTTGTAAAGCCTTTTTAGGAATTTTCGAAAATTTTTGTTGAGGTTATTTAAACAACCTTATTTCCTTCATTATTCTGCTTCTACGGCTTGCTTCTTTTAAAATATCCCAGGTGGCAGTCTTTCTAAAATTCTTATTATTCCTCATAAACCGCACCAAAGTTGCAACCCACAAAAACGGCCAGAAAACAAAGCATCTGCCGGCCTTTGGATAATTCAAACGCATCTGATGATGAAATTCCCTTACATAATCCGAAAATCCGGTACCACGTAAGACTACCATGCGGTTATTGTTAGACTTACCAAATTCCTCAGCGTCCAAAATCTCCCGCATAAAGGCTTCTATCTGATACTCTCCGGATAAATCCATCCACTCTACCAAAGCTTCCTGCAAACCCAGGAAGCGGATGCAGGCTAGGGTTACCATATCTGAAAAACCCTTCAGACCCATTTGTTCCACCAGTTCCAAATACTTCTGATGCTCATCCGGTGGCAAAGGTTTTTGCCAAAACATCACCCAGTCGCACAACAAGCGGAGACCAAATCCGGAACGCAGGAAATGCTGCAGCATATGAATCAGTAATTCGAACGCATAATAGGCCCCCGGCAGTACCGGAAGTTCCAATCCCATAACCGGTTCTGTGACAACCTGTCCTTTCAGTTCTGCCAGAAGTTTCTGCAGCATCTGATTGGTTTTTTCATTGTCAAAGGGTTCTGCCAGCATGGTATGAAGTTCAACTTCGATTCCTTCCGACGTTGAAAAACTCACATGATGTAATGCGGCCTGCTCTTCTTTGATTCGCAGTCCGGCCTGTAAAAAAATCTGTTTTACTCTTTCCAGTTCCTCAGGATTCATAAGAAGCAGGTCCACATCTCCCGACTTACGAAGCTCCGGTACCGGATAATAAGCACCAATGGTTACTCCCTTTAAAATTGCAGAAGCAATATTTTGCTCAGCTAACAATTTTGTTAAATAACTACTCAAAAACAACAACCGGTATTGTTGAAGTACTGTCTGGTTTGCGGCACTTTGAACCTCTGCCCGTAAAGCTTCCGGCAAAAGCTCTTTTTCACATGCTTCAGAATATAAGGTAGGTCGAACACCGTGCATTTTGGCAATCCGAAGCATATTTTTCCATTCTGCATCTGTCAGTGCTTCTAAGGCATCTGCTTTCCCCAGAAGACTGTTACGTAACATAGCAAAAAGGTTCTGTTCTTCCTTCGAAAAGGCTACTCCTTCCGTCTCCGCCTCAGTACCTGCTTTTTTCTTTTTCCAAAGCTTTTTTAATTTCTTTATTACATAAACAAATGCCTTACTCCTGCAGTACACAAGTAAGAAAATAAGATTCGGCACTAAAATACAGCAAAGCATCCGCAATACAAATTGACGGAATACCCCACCGGTAAATTGTCTGCATAAGATATCGGTCAGCCACCAGGTTAAACCGGTTATTATTGAATATCCAAAGTACTTGAAAAAGTACTCCTTTACCGGTGCTTTTAACCGGTGCTTATACAACATATACGGTTCTACCCAAAAGGACGTTGCAAGTGTACTGCACAAGGTCCCGATAAATATTCCGATGACTCCGTGATAGTATCCTAACACCACAGAAACCACCAGATTTATAATTGCTTCCGCTAAAGACT
Source organism: Lachnospiraceae bacterium (assembly GCA_017938145.1). GTDB lineage: Bacteria > Bacillota > Clostridia > Lachnospirales > Lachnospiraceae > SIG299. The sequence goes on along the minus strand of JAGBCB010000019.1, from coordinate 19,363 downwards.
TAAAGCGGTCATACCAAAACAGACCAAGAGAATCCCTGAAAACCAAGGTAGCCTGCCTCATCCCCGTAAAATAGAAATTCAGGCACAGCACCAATGTAATTTCTGCGCTGAAAATATACTGCTGTCCAAAACTCATTCCGACAAAAGGGGTGAGAAGCTCATAAAGGCATATGGCAGCAAATCCAAACATCCACTGACCAATGAAAAATGAAGCTTCAAAAACTCTTTTTACCTTTGCGTTACTCTCTTCTACGCCAAGGTTTCCGACACTTGCGGTAATCCCCTGGAATGCCTGGTTCAGTACCTGTCGCACTGAACCGATAATCAAAAAGTAATTGGAGTAGATACCCACACTGACAATTCCCACTAAGGAAGACAACAGCAGATTATCGGTATTATTGACTACCACATCGCCTACCTTATGCATGAGCATAGCCCGGACATTTTGGGAGATTTCCTTCTTCTCGGTTTTTGTAAGCGGTGCAACCTGCTTGTCCTTCAAATAAGGGTACATGCGGTTTGCCCTGCAGGATAACGCTATATTATTGAGCAGGGTACAAACCAACAGCAAAGTTAGAAACAACACAAAATTCTTTGTGGTTACCAGTACTATCATCTGCAAAACATTTTGCAAAATTAAGAAAATAGTATGATACACCACTCCGATATAGCTTAACTGATGTGCATCAATCAGGGTTTTCTTATAAATCATCAGATAAGAAATCACGGAATTTGCCAGATACATCAGATACAGCAGAGTGATATGCTCTACCTGCGTCCGGTTTTTAATCAGAACATCCAAAAACGGCACAATTAATAAACCTGCTGCCAGGACAACCGCCGCCACAATGCGATAAAGCTTTTTGTATAACTGCATCAGGGCTTTCTGTTTTTCGATATCCTTTTCTGCAACCGGCTTGTACAAAGCATACGTAATTGCGGTTCCGATACCAAGTTCTGACAACGCAAGCACGTTCAAAATATCGGTAAACAGACCATTAATACCAACATACTCTTCACTCAACGTATGCGTAAACACTACTCGGGTACAAAAGCCAAGCAGGATGGCAATCACTCTTGCTATCATAGCCACTGTAGTGTTTCTTGCTGAGTATTCCGTACGGCTTTTTTCTTCTCTATTCAGTTGCGCTGCCTGCTGTTCGTTCAAAAGAGGATACCTCCGGAAGAATCTTGGAAAATGCCTGTTGCACTTTCTGTTTTACGTGTTCAAAATCTGCACCGATGTCTCCGTCGTTGATGCAGATAATTTTTTTCTTCTGCTTCTCTATTGTCTGTAATAATTTTTTGTTTTCGTTATCAATGTTAAAATAACGGAAATACTTTAACACATTGGTTGGCACAAAGTTATTGGAAAGCTTCTGCCATTCCCGGAATAAATAAGGCGTTACATCGTCATTACTGCGGAACCGGTGGGTGGATACGTTCTTTAGCATAGCCTCTTCTTTTTCCCAAATTTCCTGAAAGGTCTCTTTCAGATAAGGAGACGGGCCATGCACCGTAAAGAACCCGGTATACAGTGGAAACGCCATTTCCAGCATGTTATAAAAGAAATATAATGACGGATAGCCCGGTTTAAAATAATTTCCCGGATGCTGTTTCACATTCTCTCTTTTATTAAAATACTTACAAAGTACCAATGAATTGTTAAGGTACAAATGCGACATGACCGGATTTTTAGGATTGGCTACCACAGGCTGAAAAGCTAACATATCACATGGTTTTCCACTCTTAAAAAAAACTTCCGGCATTATCTTATCAACCAAATAAAAGTCATCATTAAAATAAACAAAATGCTCCGATAGCCCTTCAATTTTGTGCATATAAAGTTCCAACACGTTGGAATTAAACACCGGAAGATACTCCTTCGGAATATAATCCTCATGTCTTACAATATGAAGTTTGGGATTGCTTGTATCCAGCCATTCCGGCACATGTCCCCAGGTAATAAAATGTATCTTTCTTACCCATGGTGCAAATTTTTCCACACCCCGGAACCAATACTTTAACAACTCCCAATCGCGGTAACGGACATCATCATCATCCGTACCTGCTTCCGGATTGTATTTTGCTTTTTCATTCCGCCATGCCTTGTCGTTGCCATCCACCCAGGTGATGACAAAATCAATTTCCTCGTGATGTGTCATAGTCTCCTCCCGTAACACCGTCCTCATCCTTTGGATTCGTAGTTAACCCGGCCATTACATCCTTTAAGCTTATGGAATCCGCAATGGAAAATTCCCCGATTTTGTACCCATACTCCTGCATTATCTGCTCATTGGAAAATTCAATGTATCTGTTACTGTCCTTGTCAAACACTGAGAAATAAACCTCATATTCTCCCGCCCGGAAGTTTTTCAGTGAAACTGATTTGTTTACAAGTAGTACCTCATCCGCACCTGTGCCCCCCGCCAGTTGTCTCACATCCGCATCTACCGGATAAACAGTTACCTCTTGAGTAACTTTATTTCGGATGGAAATACTCACATCCTGCTTCTTATAAATCGGTGCAAAGCCTACATTTTGCAAATTAATATTAATACTTAATTTATCCGACCAATAGTTTCTTCTCATGGAAACGTTTTTAATAAGCATACGGTATCCCAAATGACGCTCCACATAGCTTAAACCGTCCATACCAAAAAAACATCCGGATTCTGTCACCGTACTTTTTGCCCACTTATTCAATACATTTTGGTCATAATCAAGATTCAAATAAGAAATATGCATCTGTTTCAGGGTTTCTTTTGCGTTTTCAAAATCATTCCAAGGATTATCAACGATTACTTCTCCGCCGTTTGGAACATAGCAACACAGTTCTTCCTGAAAAGACAATTCTTCCTCTCTGTTCCACAGACCGAAGCTTCCTGTCTCTGTCTTACTATGTACACCATAAGTTCCAAAATCGCCCTCATTTCCCATAATACCATCATTAAAAAGGCTCAGACGCCGGACCATGGAAGAACGTAGGCGGGCCTCCGTTGTCAACTCTGCAACTCCCGTAATCCTTCTCCACTGGACAGGCATACGAACAGCAAGATAAGTGTTTTCTCCTGTAACCGCTGCCAATTGAAGAGCCAAACGCTGCATTTCATCTAAATGCCTGGTGCCGTTTAATTCTCCCCAGTTTCCAATGAACAAACCCTGCAAAATATAAATGCAGTCGGAGTGTGATTTTAAGGTATCCTGTAACTGCCGCATATGCTCATAAATAATTTCAGCCTCCTGCGGTTCTGTTTCCAGATTCTTTCCGTCCCAGTCATACATGAAGCGTACAATATATTGCTTTCCCACTGTTTCCAGCCCGACAAAAATATCTTCTATATTTTTTAGTGCCGTTTCTGACAACGGACGTTCTGCATAATTCCTGAGATTGATTTGTATCATTGCCAGCTCGTGCCGGTCTTTTTCCAGTTTTTCTACAGCCAATTCTTCAAAATTTTGAACATAATCGTCGGGAACAAAACCGTACATCAAATAAAAACCACAATACGGATTATTCAGCTGACGATTCGTTTCTTCAAAATTCTCTGTAGTAATGCTCACTATACGAGGAAAACTAAGTTTCATTTCTCTCATCGTACCAAAGATTCTCACCGGCCAGATTAAGCACAAAGTAATTACAACCATATACTTAACAAAAGAACCTGTCACATATTTCATTCTTACTTTAACCCCAACTCATATAATCTCTGTACATTCTGCTGTACATAATAACACACAAAAGCTTCGTCCTCATAGTATATTTTCATTTCATTCGGATAGGCTTCTTCAAATGCCGCACACCATTCGTACATTTGGGATTCCAAAATGGTCCGGTTCGCCAAAACAGAATATGCCTGTGCCGGCTTTCCTAAATACCCTATCGTCTGCTTTGCTGCCTCCGGAGAAATTTCAGAATGGTCTATATTCTCACCCACGCTGATGGAATGGCCAGTATAAAAGTTCTCATACTTGTTCTTTGCCAACCATTCCGGTCCGGAAAAGAAGTGACTGTGTGCATAACGGATAGGCTGTTTTTCTACAAAGAAAAATATGTACTCCGTCGGAAGAGTATAAGTCTCTTTCCTCTGGTTCTTTATAAAGGTATGCAGTTCTTCATGCCGTCCGTCCTGTATTACCTGATATATTTCGTCCGTTGTAGAAACGATTGTATATGTATTCTCCGGTAATGTTTCAATCACATCATTTGTTACCGAAACTGCAGCATTATATCTTGTCAGCTCATAGTATAAATATCCATGATAGCATCCCGATACATATACCCCCGCCACCAGCGCAACAGTAACAACTCCCACTGTATGTTTCAAAAACCTTTCATCCAGACATTTTTCCAGTACAGTATACCCCATATCAAGCAGAATAATAAAAAGCGCAATCAGTAACAAATGCTCCGTAGAACATAATCTGGAACCGGCTATCAACTCCGGAAGCTTGATATACGGTCCTGCATAAATAATCATGTAGAACAGGGTTGCCAGAAGAATCATCGGATATCCCCGGGAATACTCCATCTTTCTGTTATCTGTAGAATAATCCCTTATCTCTCTATATGCATAATATAAATTATATAATACACAAATCACAGCAACAAGACAGGTAACTCCTACAATCCAAAGAGCACGGGCTTTGGTATAAAGCATCTCATATCCGTATTTGTAAACCCCCTGCATTTTTTCTTTTGCAAGATTATAAATTTTTACTACCGCTTTCTTTACTGATTCCCAAGATTTTTGCACAATTGAAATAAACGAACGGTTTACTTCTTCCGGTTCTTGTTGCAAATCATTGGAATCGGTTATATCCTGCGTCTGAGAACCGAGCCCCGGATTCTCCAGCTGATTCTGCGAGCCAATAGGCTCCTCTGTCTTATTTCCTGCCTGGATTGCATGAGTTCGTCCCTCACCGGTATCCGTACCGTTAATTACGTTCATTGCCCATCCAATAGAACCTTGGAACGGTATTCCGGACGCCAATGCACCAAGCATCGGAGCAGCAGCTACTACCACGCCAACCATAACACCTGCCACTAACGGCAAAAAATGTTTTTTCGTAAATATTCTTTTCCACAGACATACAGCAACTGCTGCACATAAGAAAAATGCCATTATTGTAACATAAAAGTGTATTGCAATAGAGGCTGCCAAGGAAAAAACAAAAATAAGCAGATTTTCATCCACACATTGCTCTAACTCCCGTTTTTTGAGCTTTGTTGTTTTCTCGCTCAACAAATATTTCATCAAATAAAGCGCACACAGATACATGGTATGAAAACCATATTCCTGAGGCAATGTCCACTGCAAACGGGACATGCTGAATACTTCGTCCACGCAGGAAACATCCAATACCAAAAATACTGCCAGCACAAAGATTGCACAAAATCTCCATCGGAAAATCTCTTTCAGGAAACAATATGCCGCCACCAGGATAATCGAAATATGAATCCCTGCCATAAACAAATAGCAACTGAACAGTTTTACTCCCAGCAAAGTATGAATACTATAAATCACACAATGCATCGCTTCCGGATATACTCCGGCAGAAAATATTTTTCCCTGGGTCAATCCGTAAGTCCATGCATGGTGGACATACATATCACCAAACCCATAAGAAGTATTCTGGAAGGCTCCCCAGGAAAAATAAATCATTCCGTACACTATTATCAGCACCAATAATGTATACTCCTGCCAATTCCGTTTATATTGCAGCCAAACAGGCTTCAGCAGTTCTTCCAGTTTCCTCACATACTTTCTAACTTCCAGATGTACAAAATTTTTAAATCCGAAACTGCCGTTTACCAGATACTTAAACTTATTTTTTCTTTCCGTTGTGACTTTAAACCACTCCCGGATGGAATAAAAGAATATACCGTAAAACAAAATCCTCATGGTCCAGGCATTCAGAATCTGCAGCAGTCCAAGCATTAAAACCGCTGTATTGATAATCACTACCTGCACGGTCACACAAAAGCTAAACTTAAAAGTTGCTCCCCTGCCCTTTAAAAACCCGCGGAATACAGTTAACGGCCAAACAAACATAAGAAGTCCGTAACTTAGTAATACTTTTCCGTATTCCATTATCCAATAAAACGTATTTTCCATGTTACACCTCTTATGCCTTTTAATGTTAGTAACTATTCTTCAATTCTTATCCTGCCAAGCGGAATACGACCGTCATCATCATACTGATTAGCAAAATAAATCCGCTTTCCGTCCTTTTTGCGCCTTACATTTAAGTACAATTCGCAGGCTCTCGCCGGAATTCTTTCTGTAAGAACACAAATTTTATTTGGCTCCCAGTCCTTACCGTTGCAATCTAAACGGACAGAAAACAATACTTCATCCTCTACCTGTCCTTCCAGTAAAACAACCAGACGGTTATAACAATTAGCAAAACCGATATTTTCTACCGAAATACTGACTATAAATTCAGCTTTTGCTTCCGGCGGGTCCTTTTCCAATTTAATAGATACGTCTCTTACAACATACCGGTATCCCAGATGGCCACCCACATAATCAAAAAAGCTTTCTCCCTTCCACGGTCCGTCACCGTTCCAGGTCCATTGCTTCCATTGATTTAAAATTCGTTCATCATAATCCTTGTTTAAATAAGTAATATGCATTTTTTTCAATACTTCCACCGTTGTTTCCGGTGTAAAATCCGTCAAATAAGTATCGCCGCACACTACTTCTCCGCCCTGAGGAACAGTTTTACAAAGCTTTTCTTCAAATGCCAGTTCTTCCTCCCGGTTCCATATGCCATCCCAGCCTGCATTTTCCCCGGACTCAACACCAAAGGTTCCAAGATGGGTTTCCGAGCCAAAAATAGCATCATCAAAAAGCCCTGTGGTATCGGTGCCGAATTCCTCTTTGCCGCAGCATTCCGGATGCAGCATTCTCCAAGTAGACGGTTTTCTCACCGCCAGATAAGGTCTTCCCTGAAATTCCGTTTGCATCATGCCCCAAAGCAGTTTTATTTTATCCGGCGCAATAAATCTGGAGGTATGCATTTCGCCCCAATTGCCAATCAGCATTCCCTGCACCACAAACACCACATCGGAAAATTCTTTTATTACCGGTGTCAGCTGTTCCATATGCGCCACTACCTGCTTAAAGAAAAACGGCTCTCTTTCCAGTGCCTTTCCTTCGTGGTCATAAGTAACACGTAAAATAATATCAACTGCATACCGTTTAAAATAAGACAGTATACTGCGAATATTCTGCATTGCCTGCACATCCAGCAGTTTTTCCTTATATGCACCGATATTTAATATAACAAGTACCAAAGTGTCCGTACTTTCTTCACACGGGTAAATAGCATTAAAGTCCGGTTCTTCCTCCACAAAAAACGGATAAATCTGATACCAGCCTTTGGCTGGATTTCCTGAAATATCTGCTGTTTCAATCAGGGCACCCTTATAAAATCTCCAGCTGATTCTAGGTTTAAGGAACTTAAACAGTAATTTTTTCATTACCCTCCTCCATATCCATCTTATAGTACTTTACCCTAAGCCACACTGCTATAATAGAAAACATCATTCGGAACATATAAATAATCGGTTTTAATCCGGAATGCATGCTGACACCTTCCGTTCTGGCATACATAACCGCCGGTATTTCCTCCACCGAAAAGCCAAGCAACAACATCTGCATAATCATATTGGCATCCGGATACCGGTCATCAAAATTATTATATCCGGAATAAAAACAAAAAGCTCTCCGGCTAATGCCCTGTAATCCTGTCGTTGGGTCCATAATCTTTTTTCCGGTTCCCAGTCTGATTAGCGCCCGGAACAAAACGAATGCCACTTTTTTCATTGCTGAAACCGGGAACGAAACACTGCCCGGCAAAAAGCGGGAACCAAGGACAATGTCCGGTGTTTTTCCGTTTTCATCTTTTGTAATCAAGCGCTCATACAGAGTTAACACATTACTCACATCATGTTGGCCGTCTGCATCCATTTGAATTACATATTGATAGCCTCTTCGATATGCAAATTTGTAGCCAAGCTGCAAGCCGCTGCCATAACCCAAATTATATACATGGGTGACTACCTCATGTCCGTGCGCCCGTACCACTTCTGCCGTGTTATCTTTGGATGCATCGTTTAGTACCAGAACATCTGCTAATTCTGCAATTTCCGGCTGATTCAATTTGTCCATCAGTTCCCCAATTGTTTTCCCTTCATTGTAAGCCGGAATAATGATAAGTACTTCTTTTTTTCTTTTGCCATCCATAGTAGTTCCCCCTGCTATGCTTATCTTAATAACGATAATAGTTTTTCTGTTTCTTTATGTTCTGTCATATGCTTTTTTGCAGCCATTTTACCGTACTGCTCACGCAAAGCTTCATTTTCTATCAGTTGTTTTACACCCTCTGCAATTGCCTCCGGTGTTAATTCACAGAGTAACCCGTCCACACCGTTAATAACCTGTTCCCGGTTACCGCTGCAATCGGAAACCAAAATTGGTTTTCCCAACACTTGAGCTTCCTGAATGGCGATACTCTTTCCCTCATACCTGGTAGCATGCACATATATGTCTGACTGTTTTATATAATTATAAGGATTTTCCGTCATCCCTAACAAGATAAAATCTTCCGTCAATCCCAATTGCCGGATCAGAGAATCCAGTACAGAACGTTGTTCCCCGTCTCCGAGAATATACCATCGGGCATTAACCCCTTTTTCCTTTAAAAACTTCATTGCCCGAACAGACTGCACAAAGTCTTTCTGCCTTGTCAGACGTCCAACCGTTAAAATACGAATTCCTTGATATTCATCAGAAAAACCTCCCGGTTCCTCTGCCATACTCAAAATACGATTTTGGTCTATCAGATTATGAAATACCTCCGTTTTGGAAGTACATTCCGGATACATCGATAAAAAAGCTTCTTTGACCTCATCAGACACCATAAAAGTTTTATCATATTTTATATAGCACTCTTTATCCATGCTGCGGGTATACCCTGCCATAGAATAATCTACATGAAAAAAAGCCGCTTTTTTCTTTGCTCTTACATGGTCAGCCACATAATAGGCAGAGCCGCCTTCAATATAGGCAACAGCCAAATCAAATTCGTCCTCAAAACGTACCGCACTATCGGACAGAACTCTCCATAAAAGCTTGTCCGGCTGAATCCTCTTACATTTTACCATATCCAAAAACTGCTTTACAAGATATGGAAACAGGCGGAACACCGTTCCGTTTTTGAACAGCGCCTTCGCAGAGGTTTTCATCAAATGCCGCTTGCCTTCTGGCAGCAAAACAGAACATTCATCAAAATTTTTATTAAGAAGCTTAACCTCTTCCGGCACCTGGGATATCATTTCTCCCTGCCCCGTTAGCACAAAAAGAGAAAGTTCCAAACCATCGTATTTTACAAGACAACGCAAAAGCTCCAACAATGCCATTTCAGCTCCTGCCCTGCCCATGGTGTTTATTACAAAAAGAATCTTTTTCATTGTATTATCCTATCTGTTTCTCTTCCTGCTTTTCTGCTTCCAGTTTTTCCACACGGGCCAGTATGTCACGGTTTTCATAATTCAGCATCGACACTTGCAACGCCAATTCATGGTTTTTTCTGGCCAGTTCCGATATCTTTGCACTGATAACAAAGGTGCCCTGTAAAACCACTACACCGATAATCATGATTAACACCAAACCGGTAACACTTATATATTGGCTGATACCATATGGGTGCAGAAGAATTCCTGCCAGGATGAAAACCACAGATACAACTCCCCAGGCAAGACAAACATTTTCCGTCATTTTGCGTTTTGCCAGGGAAGAAACTGTAGCCCCCAACAGCATTATACCTATAATAATCATAAAGACTCTTAAAAGAGCTCCCGTTGTCATACGTGTTTTACCTTCCTTTTCTTCTTTTTTGCTACTCTTTCCTGCTCTTTCAGTACAGCATAACGGTCAAACACTTTATTGGAAGGACATCGGCCGCTTCCTTTTTTCATAATGTTGCCGTTACAGAAAATATGTACATCCAAATGTTTTTCAATGGAACGAAGTCTGGCATATGCAATCGAAAATCCGATTAGTGTACCAAATACCAATCCCAGTCCGTACCACATCGGCTGCAGCCTGCTGGCCACTACAGCACCTGCTGCCGTTCCAATCAGCATGCCGATAGAAGAAAGCAATGCTCCGTTCAAGTCACTGTAATAGTACTGGAAAATAACTGCGGCATTCAATATAAACCATATAAAATATCCTACCGCCAGGGCCGGATAAATCTGCATAATCAATCCATCAAAACCAAAGTTCGGAAGAAAAATCATAAACAGGAAAAAGATAATGATGGAAATAACAAACTGCATTCGGACTAAATTGATAAGTTCCGCAGAAAGCTGATGAAACATTCTGCGTTTTGCATTATCAATGTCCATTCCACGACCACCGATAACTGCTTCGGAATATCCTTTATATCTTTCGTTAAAATTCATTTCCACCCGGGAAATAAACAAAATGCTTGCTGAGATATTTGTAATCATCGCCAGACAGGAGGCCATATCATAAGCAGGTGCACTTACAAAAGTACCTGCCACTTCCATACGAAGGTCTGTGTTCCAGAAAACAAAGTTATGAACATACAGCCCGAGCATATAGAAAAAGTTTGTAAAAATCAGCTGCCAGTATTTCCCCATAAATTGAAACACCTGTTTATAACGTTTGCTGCTGCGTCGGAAATAACTCTTTATCTGAGCCCATTCCAAACTGGCTATCATACAAAAACCGATATCCAGAGCTGTCAGCATAGAAATAGGCGTGCTCCAACGGAAAAAGTAAACAAATACAATAGAACTCAAAATTGTAATTACCATGCCGATGATGAAAAATCCTGCGATTTTTGTATATGCTTTACAGATAGACAGGTACATCATGGTATAGAATACAATAACCACGATTACATAGCCGCAATAACCGGCAAATATGAATCTTAAGCTGACACCGCCCTTAAGATACTCCCATACACAAAACGGAATACCTAACAAACAGCTGAAAATCAGATTCAGCAGCAAACCCACATAATAGCAGGGCAGAATATCGTCATAGGTTTCATTGTAAATTATGTCCGACATATATCTGGACAATACCGCATTAAAAGGAGCAGCTGTAATTAACGCAAAAATAAATATGTATAATACAGTTCCCGAATACAATTCCCGGGACGCGTATCCCAGCTTTGATGCTCCAAGCAAAGCGTCCATCAGCATAATTGCGACAATAACTACAAACATAGGTAACACCGTAATAACCGTACTGTATCCGGCACCAATCAATGTTGTAAGAATTGTTTTTTTATTGTATATTCGGTTTAATCTGACACCAATTCCTGCCATGCTTATTTCTCCCTATGCTTTCGTATATCAAACGGCTCCTCCGGCCAAGTACAATTATATTGTGCTCCCACTTTCTGATAAAGTTCCAGATAGGTTTGCTTCATCTGATGAATCTGATACCCTTTCATTACCCGGTTATATCCGCATTCACCCATTTCCTGACGTTTGGAAGGTGAAGTAGCAAGTTCTACAATCGCATTGGATATTTCCGTAACATTCATAATATGGGTTAAAATTCCTGCTGTTCCGCAGTCATCCTCTTCACCGTAAATCAGACCTCTGCAGTTTCCCACATCGGTAGCAATGACCGGCTTATGTGCGGCATAGCTTTCCAAAATAGTCAGAGGCTGACCCTCACTGATACTGGTAAGTATTGTAAAGTCCATTCTTCCGAGATACTCCCTGATGTCTACCCTGCCGGTAAAAAATATTCCGGAGATTCCCATCTGCTCTACTAAGTCCAGACACTCCTGCGCATATTCTTTATCTTCGTCGCAGGGTCCCATAATCCATAACCGTATCTTATCCACCTTCTGCTTTGCAAAGCCAAAGGCACGAATCATGGTTTTTACATCCTTAATTGGGGTAACTCTGAGTATTGCACCAATATTGATAAATTCATCCGACGGAAGTTTCTGCGGTAAATCATCCAGACGACCTGCATCAATACCGTTTGGAGTAATACGTATTTTATCTTCCGGACATCCGAGCCCTATTTGCAGTTCCTTGGCATGACCAAATAAACAGGTAACCACGTCTGCACGGTCATAAGCCAGCTTAGACATTTTCCTGAACTGCTCAATCCAGATATTTTTATATACACCGCCAACCCAGGTAGCCTTTAACAGCTCTTCTTCTCTTTCTCTGGTATAAATTCCGTGTTCGGAAATCATCAGTCCGCATCCGTAATATTTTTTAGCCATGCTGCCCAATACACCCGCATAACCGGTAGCAACACAATGGTAAATATCGGCCTTCGGAATCTTGGTTTGCAATATCAAAAATAACGGCAGATAAATAGAACGGACTGTCCATAAAAAATCGGAAAATACCATCTGTGAATATTTCGCATTATAAGATTCTCTGACAATGTTAAAGAAGTCCGGACCCATCAGCAAATCGTCAATAGACATTTTTTCGCTCTGAAACATGTCAAATAACGTATCCCAATCAATTTCCTGATTTAAAATAATACTACGAAGTGCCTTATGCTGCTTTTCGTTTAATTGTATTTTTCCCTTTTCTCTCCGTTGCTTCCGCTCCCAGTCAAAATCATCCAGATAAGCCTCATATACCTCTGTAACATTATCCGGAAGATCATACACAAACTTTCCCCGTTGGGAGCGGTTTGCCACGATTGCCAGTATAATAAATTCTACGTTAGGAAAGGATTTAATCATGCTTTGGATCCACCCGGATACACCACCCACCACATAAGGGTAGCATCCCTCCGCCACTAAACAAATCTTCATTCTTCCAACTCCTTCAGGCTTAACGGTTCTAAAGTAATTTCTACTACATTTTTTCGAGCTGTAATTAAATAAACGTTCTTTTCCAGCTGCTTATAAGCACCACCGGTCAGTGCCGTTATTTTTTCGTCATGGGTACGAAGAATAAACCAGGCTTCTTCCGAAGCATTTTCCGCAAAGAGAACTATCTTATTACCGGTACGTTCATGAGAATATCCTAAATTTAAAAATACTCTGGCACGATAATCACTTTCCGATAACGTGGTCTTTTCCAATTGATTGTTTCTCCAATAGCTGTAAATATTACTGGACATTTTATCATACAAAAGCTGCCACTGATGTTCTTCTTCCTGTGGCCAGGACGCATCATGTAAATCCATCAGCACATTGGAATACAACAGTGCTGTCTGGACTCCCCGTAAATCAAAATTATCTTTAAAGGTATGCTCTTTTGCATCACCGGTTATCCTTTGCAGCGTTACCTTATCGGTCAAATAGGAAAGCAGCGGTTCTTCCGCCTCATATGTGCTGCTGACCGTCGCCAATTTGGAAAGACTGCCTTCTTCTTTTGTCTCCTGCTTTACTTTTTCCAAATCGTTGTTTTCTGCATAAACAACCTGATAACGATAACGGCTGTTCATGGAGTCAAAAAAGATATTATCCTGCTCCAGCATTTCTCCAAATCCGGTTTCACGGCTATGGGTCAGCGACCGGCCTGCTTCCGCAAACACTCCACGGAATTGCTGCAAATAGAACGGAACCTCATCCTTTTTAGGAAAGTTTGCATCCGTATAGTCATACTGCGGCTTAAGCAGACAAGTCATACGGATACCACTGGTTTTTGCCATAGCGGATAAACTCGGCCACATAATGCCTTGATATACCATCTCCGGTTCTCTGCTATAAATTTCCTGAAGTGTCCCTTCGTTTTCGGAAGATAAATTCGGGAAATTGTTTATAATGACATTTTGCGCATTTACAACCGGATAAATATCGTAAGGTCTTACCTCATATACAAAAGCATTCAAAATACCAAGGCCTGCAAGAGAATCCATATAATCTCCGCACACAGCAAATACCTTTGTATTTTTATAACTGTTGCGCCAAAGCAAGCACGGAAATTCCTCTTCCTTAGCCTCTGACTTGTCCTTAATACCAACCATATACACCTTAGTTTTGCTTGCAGTCAAAAACCAAGGAACCGTCAAGGTAAAGTCCTGGCGTTCTTTGGCCTCTTCTTCATCTGAGGCCTCATAGTCTGCGGCACCTCCCAGGAAGAAGCCATCAAACAACCGTACTCCTTTTATTTGTGTTACCCCGTCTTTTACTTCCTTTATGCCAAGAATTTCCCTAAGGTTCGGGGAATATAATATTGTTTCGGTTTCAGGCAACGAGCAGAAAATTACCGGAACCCCCGGTTCTGTTAGCGGAAGCAGTTCCGCTCCGTTTTTTCCGAGATCCAAGTGCTTGGCATCCAGTAAAATAAATGCCGGAATGCCGTCCTGCTCCACGGAATACTCCTGCAACGTATCTTTTTGAATAAATTCCCGCTTTGTATAAGTACACCACTGTTCAATTGTATTTTGCATTGCCTTGTTTTGTCCGCCGAAGAACAAAACCTTCTCTTCTTCTCCGGAAACAACCCAGCGGTTTTCTCCGGAGGGAAGCAAATCTTCTTCCACCACAAACATATTTACATCATAAATGCTGCCCTTTTCCCTGGCATACATAGTAAATATAAATATGGTGCCCAGTACAAATATCAGTATAAGTATCCGAAAGTAATTTCTGCGGGAAATCATCCTATGTCTCCTTTATTGCCGGAATGCACGAATCAATTCCAACGTTTCACTGTCAATAACAATGGAGGACTTCTTTAATTCCTCCAGAACTTCAAAAAAGCGTTCTTTCTGCCCGCTGCTGAAAAAATACTTCAACTGGCAGGTATAAGTTGCCAAAGTATTCGGGAAGCGGTATACCGCTCTTTCACACCACTTTTGGCACTTTTCATAATCTTTAATTTCTAAAAGGCGTAAAGTTACAGCTTCAAACTGACTGCTGGTCATACGCTCCGTTTCCACTTCGTAAAGCTCTTCGCATACATCGTCAAGAATTGCCACATAATCCTTTTGCTCGACATCCGTAAGAACATGCTGCACCAGTACCTGATCTAAACTGTCGATTAACCTTGCGGCACTGACTGCCATATCCGGTCGTCTTTCTTTGATTTTTTTATGCTCTCTGTGCACATTATTTCGAAAATCATTAATCGCATCCTGCAATACGGACGCCGCATAATGGGCAGTTTCTGTATCCTCACTGTTTAATGCCAATGCAATACTGGCTAAGGAATGAGTGATATCGCCTTTTACTATATTCATCATCAGATTTCTTAAGTTTTCGGTGTCTTCAATTTCAATGGCTTCTTCCAAAGGAACCATATTTCTTTCATTTTCTTCATCGGCACGTATATAAGTTCTTACACGCTCCTTACTGAAAATGACACCATCCAAATCTACCGGTTCAAAGAAAAATGCGCGATACCACAAATGAGCTATACTAAAAAAACAAATTCCGATAACAGGGCAAAGAAGCATGATTATACCGCAAATCCATACCGATTTCTTGTCTGACCGCTTAGGTGACGGAAGATTCCACAGCCAGTATCCAAGAACACATATGAAATTAATGCCCAATACCACCAGAAGGATAATTAATGATATCGTCATGCTAATTTTTCCTCCTGCACTTCAGTTTCGTATCCAAGCTCTGCGAAACGCCGTATTACATGTTCTGCATCTTCCCTATTGGTATTAGAAAGCAGCACATACAAATATCCGTCCGGCATAATTCCTACATAGTCGCTCAGTCGGAGTTTTGAAGCCAGCAGCTTTCCATCTGCCATTCTGTCTTCCGTGTAGGTAACCACTTTAAGCAGCGTACACTCTGTAAGGCCTTTATCGCTGGCGGACATATGCGCCTTGGTTAATGTAATAAATGCATCCGACACCAACATGCCCGAACCTTCTACATAACGCTTTTCTTCCAATGCTTCCATATAGCGGTCCGCACGAAGAACTGCGTTTTGAATCAGCGAGCTGATAATGGACAGCTGGTTTGCCTGTCCCAAAGTCATCTGATCCCAGGATAATCCCCAGACAAAAAGAATCATTTCCATTTTGTCATTTTCAAAAATGGCATTTGCCATCAGCGGATAACGTTCGTCCATCTGACGGTTGATATATACTTTTCCCTCTTTTATGCAGTCGTACAGTTCTCCCATTTCAGAGTACTTGATAGAGTTACCCATCATTTTACCCTGCTGCGAAGTATAGGAAAACAGTCGTGCATAATCCGCATTGGAAACCGTATAAATGGCTACTTCTTTTGTTTTCATCAGTTTTGCTAAAATCTCAGCAGCATAGAACAATACTTCTTCCGAGCTATACTGATCCAAGGCAGACGTAATGCTGTATATTTTTCCTACACTGTCACTCTGATTTACAATCTGTGTTTCCAGTGCATCCTTAACGCGTACATTACTGGTATGAATATCCTGAATATCCGTTAACTGTTCGGACAGATAGTCCTTTTCTTCTTCATTTTCTTTTTGTATATCTGACAGCTTATCCCGCATGGCACCGACTACAAGACTAAACACAAACAATTGGGCAATCCAGACATAGGTATCGGAATGAACCACCAGTTCAAAGCCGTTTTCTGTAGAGATGCAGGACATACCATAGCTGACAATGGATAACACTGCAGAAAATAACGCCTGCTGCTGTCCGTAAAATATAGCAAACAACAGTACATAAATCAGGAAAAAATCTACCCGCATATCTAAATTTCCTGCCACAAAATATCCGTCCAGGAAATGTGCAAGCAGAAAACATAAAATGTTTTCTATGTAGGGAATTGCTGATTTAAAAAACCAACCTAATTTTTCAATCATCCGCTTCCATAACGGTTTTCCTTCTTTTTCATCCCTAAAGAAAGAACCGCTCTTCTTTTTTATACGGTCAACTATTTTTTCTATAATGACGTTTATATCACAGCAATACGGATTTCCGAATTCACTTTCATATAAACGGTTTGATAAAACCCTGCGATATCCATGTAGCGGACGCACTTCTATTGCTATTTCTTCACTGTCTTTAATTACAGCTGAAGAAATACGCTTGGCCAAATCCAGTTCAGAAATAGCTACAGAAGAAGAAATATTGTAAACCGGACTATTCCTCTGCTTCGACGAAATCAATCTATAAATAAATTCCACCGCATCCGATTCATAAATCATAGAAAAAATATTGCCTTCTGTAATTGTCATGGAACGTTTCTGAATTGCTTCCAGACAAAGTGCCGCACAAATATTATCAATATTCTTCTTTCTCTTCGGAATACTGTACAAATGATCCAACCTAAGAATGGTCACATCTTTTTCCATATAGTTTCTGTAATGGTTGCACATGTTTTCCGCCAGAGCCAGTGCCATACTTCGATGCCCTTCCGGAGTCAGTGGCTCATTTTCTTCAATGTTTTTATAATATTCCCCGGAAAACACCTCATGGGATGACAGATAAACAAATGAACTATGGCCTCTTCGTGCATAAGCCATCAATAAGTTTGCCATACTACCGACATAACGGGTAGCTTCTTTTTCCTCCGTTTTTTCTGTCCAAACAAAATTTGTATCAAAAGCACCCATATAAATAACCAGTTCCGGACTGACACTTTCAAAAACCTCATTCAAGCACGGACTGTCATAACAAAAATTGTATCGCTCAAATACCTTTTGATAGGCTCCTTGTCTGGTTTTACTACCTGTCAGGAGATAAACACGATGTCCCTCTTTATTTAATTTTATTATTAAATTATTAATCAGGCTTCCTGCGCCACCAACTAACAGTATATTCATTAATTCTTTTCTCCGATTACTATGCCTTGTTTTTCTAACTGTGCCAAAAACTCCCGGACATCATCCAGCGCCTCATCTTCTGAGATGTTATACCATGCAGATAAATCTTTTGCAATCTGTGATATTTCCATGTTGTCAGCCAGTCTTGTCCAGATTTCTGCCCCAACAGAATTAAGTGCTATAGGTGCATGATATGGCACTCCCTTCTGTGCCATATTTAATAACCAATACCGACCTGCAGCATATCTTAGTTGATATTTTGATTGTAAACAATTTGTCTTTGGCATAGTTTTCCCCTATTGTGTATAATATGCAATTATATTATAGCATAGTTTGCTCATTTTCCAAAGCACTTTTTTATGGTAAAGCGTAAAGGTTTTGTTCATAAAAACACGTTTTTTAGTCACTTTTACCAAAAAAGCATTCATATTTTGATTTTTTCACCTATCTGTGGTAAACTCTTCCTTGATGACCGCATTCTGTCATTCAAAATAAAATTGCAAGTTTAAGGAGTCCAACCGTGAGCACCATTACTTCAACTATAAAAAAGCTCCGTCTGTTTACTCAAAACCACATTCGCGGAACTGTTATCGGCGATGGTTTTATTAACGTTTTAAAAGCCATGGGAGTCAACGACTGTTTTACAAAAATTATTTACGCCCAGGACCGTAAAAATCCAACCAAAAGTATGCTGTATGCTCAAAAGTATTTTGCAGAGCACCAAAAGAAAACGGCAGAAATTGCTTCCCTTTTTGCCGATGATTTTTCCAGAGAAGTTTACTTTTCCGTTATCAAATACAGAATGTCCCATAACCCGAAGGATGTTCCTTTATTTTCCAAGCATGACCAGTACTTTGTAAAAGATATTGTTCCGCTGACCGATAAGGAAGTCTTTATTGACTGTGGAGCCTTTGACGGCGACACTATGAAAGATTTTATTAAGGCAACCGGAGGAAACTACCAAAGCATTGTCTGTTTTGAACCGGTGGAAGAATTCCATAAAAAACTGGTGAAACGAGGGGCAGGAAAAAATATTACTGCCATCTGTGCCGGCGTGTACAAAGAATCCACCACCCTGCAGTTTAATGCAGAAGCCGGTAAAGGCTCCTCTATATCTGCAGGTGCCGCAAATACCGTTTCCGTACCTGTACGGGCTATTGACGATGTACCCGAATGTAAGGACGCAACCTTCATAAAAATGGATGTGGAAGGCTCCGAACTGGAAGCGCTGAAGGGAGCAAAGCAGACCATTCTCCGCAACAAACCGAAGCTTGCCATCTGCTTGTATCATAAGACAAAAGACTATATAGAAATTCCTAATTGGATACACACTCTTGTTCCGGAATATAAGCTGTATGCAAGACATCATTCTTTTTCCATTAATGAAACCGTCTTATATGCTATTCCGCCGGAAACATAATAAACATAGGCAGGGTTAAAATCCCTGCCTTTTTTGCGCAAAAAAAGAGGGTGTCCCAAAAGTCATGAATTGACTTGAGGGATACCCTCTTTTCAAGAAAAAAAGTGGAGAAGGTTACCAGCCATTCTCCACTTTTGCCTTATTATGTGATATAATAAGACATGCTCACATTTAAAGATTAT
>JAGBCB010000018.1 GCA_017938145.1 Lachnospiraceae bacterium | reverse complement strand
TAAAACTGTGGCAATACACTCCTTTAAATAGTCGAAGCTATAAGATAAAAATAAAAAGTCCACAGTGTTACTATTGATTATATCAGAGTTGAGAAGAAAGGAGCGTATTGATGTATTTCAGTGTAAATACATCATACAAGATAACCATGGAAGACCGTTACGTAAATATATACATAAAAAATAAAAATAAGCCAATCAAAATCCTGCTGGGCATTTTCAAAGGCCATTATCACAAGTTTTTACTGGCGGGACTTTGTTTCTTTATTAAGCACAGTCCGGTTTGGATGTCGCCGATTATTCTGGCAAACATCATCAACCTGGCTACAGAAGGCGGAGAGAATGTTGTGGGGAAAATTGCCATCAATACGGCGCTTCTTATTTTCCTGATTGCCCTGAATTTTCCGCTGAATTACTTTTATACCAAGCTTCGAAGTGTCGCCACCAGACAGGTGGAGGCAGGGCTTCGTGGTGCACTGGTCAGAAAACTGCAGCTTCTGTCCATTTCCTATCATAAGGAAATGCAGTCCGGACGTTTGCAGTCAAAGATTATGCGTGATGTAGAGGCAATTGAAACTCTGTCCAGACAGGTATTCGTGAGCCTTATGAATATTGCATTAAACCTGGGTGTTTCCTTTGTGGTAACTATCAGCAAGAGTAAAATTGTGTTCTTGTTTTTCCTGCTGACGGTACCGGTAGCGGCGCTTACCATGGTTTCCTTCCGAAAGAAGATTAAGCAGCGGAACAACGAATTCCGTAAAGAGATGGAAGAAACCTCAGCTCGTGTCATGGAAATGGTGGAAATGATTCCTGTAACCCGTGCCCACGCTCTGGAGGAGCAGGAAATCGAGAAGATGGAACGTCAGCTCAATGAGGTGGCAGAAAAAGGATACAAGCTGGATATTATTCAGGCAAATTTTGGTGCGGTCGGCTGGTGTGTATTCCAGTCCTTCCAGGCATTGTGTCTCGGATTTACCGGATATATGGCGTACAAAGGCGAAATCAGTGTAGGTGACATTGCCTTGTATCAGACTTATTTTGCAACCATTGTTAATCAGGTTTCTAACTTAATTACCTTGCTTCCGACCATTTCCAAGGGAACCGAGTGTATTACCAGCGTGGGCGAAGTGCTTCTTGCTCATGATGTAGAAGAAAACGAAAGCAAAGAAAAAGTAAATAGAGTGGAAGGTGGCTTCCGGTTTGAAAATGTTTCCTTTGCTTATGATGAGAAGAAACCGGTGCTTTCCGGATTTAATATTACGGTAAAACCGGGGGAAACCGTTGCTTTTGTAGGAGAATCCGGTGCGGGAAAAACTACGTTAATTAACATGGCAATCGGGTTCCTGAATCCGGACCGGGGACAAGTACTGTTGGATGGCAGAGATATGAAAGAACTGAACTTGCGTAGTTACCGTAAGTTTTTGGCGGTGGTTCCGCAGAATACCATCCTGTTTTCCGGCACCATCCGGGATAATATTTCCTACGGATTGGAAAATATATCCGAAGAAAAGCTTCAGGATGCCATCCGGGCGGCTAATTTAGAAGACTTTATTAATTCTTTACCGCAAGGCTTAGAAACAAAAATAGGAGAGCACGGCGGCAAGTTATCGGGAGGACAGCGGCAGCGTCTTGCCATTGCAAGAGCACTGATACGTGACCCGAAGGTAATTATCCTTGATGAGGCAACTTCTGCCCTGGACAGCGTTTCCGAACGGGAAATCCAGAACGCTTTGGAAAACTTAATGAGAGGTAGAACTACTTTTGTGGTAGCGCACCGGTTATCTACCATTCGTAATGCGGATAAAATTGCGGTGGTTGCGGACGGTGTCTGCAAGGAGTACGGAACCTACGAGGAGCTCATGGAGAAAAAGGGAGCATTTTACGAATTGCGTAAGCTTCAAATTGAATAGTAAATTTGGAAAGATTAGAAAAATTAACCTGATTTTAATCTGTTTCTTATTGACTTTTTCTTCAATATGTTGGAAACTATATATCGTAAACAATGCAACAAAAAATTTTCAATAGAAGAAAGGATGGTAATTTGCAATGGGAATTATCGCACGTTTCAGAGACATTATGGCAGCTAATATTAACGCACTTCTTGATAAGGCAGAGGATCCTGAAAAGATGATCGACCAGTTAATGAGAGATTTAGTGGACAACCTTGCAGACGTTAAGAAGGAAACCGCAGGCGTTATCGTTGCTGAAAAGAGCGCAGAACGCGAAATGACAGCTTGCAAGAAGGAAATTGAAGAGCTCACTACATACGCTACCAAGGCTATTCAGGCAGGTAACGATGATGATGCCCGCAAGTTCTTAACAGAAAAGGCTACTCTTTCCGCAAAGCTTACCGGTCTTACCGAGGCTTACAACCTTGCAAAGCAGAACGCAGACAATATGCGCGCTATGCATGACAAGTTAGTAAAGGATATTCAGGAACTGGAATCCAGAAGAGAAATGATCAAGGGTAAGATGGCAGTTGCCAAGACCCAGAAGAAGATTAACGAAATGACCGGCAGTGCAGTTTCCAGCGCAAACAACAGCATCGCAGCTTTTGAGCGCATGGAAAACCTGGCAAACAAGATGCTTGATGAAGCAGAAGCATTAGCAGAGCTTAACAAGGGTGCCGACACAAAGATTGAAGACATCAAGAGCAAGTATTCTGCAGCAAATGACAACATCGAAGCAGAGCTGGCAGCATTAAAGGCAGGATTAAACCAGTAATCTGAGAATAACTAATGAGTGTCCTGTGTAGAATTTCTGCACAGGACATTTTTGTAAAGGAGAATACTATATTATGGGTAGAGCAGGCGGAGGAAGCCGCGGTGGCGGCGGAGGCTTTTCCAGAGGCGGTATGGGCGGAGGTTTTTCCAGAAGCAGCGGAAGCAGTTTTTCAAGAAGCAGTATCGGACGCAGCGGAAGCAGCTATAGCAGAAGCAGTGGCGGACGCAGCGGTAGCAGCTTTGGCGGTTCCGGTCATATCGGAGGTTTTGGCGGACATTATCACAGACCGATTCATATTCATCCGGGCTACGGCCGGAGAACGGTAATTATCAATAACAGCGGAAATACAACCCATACGGGTACAAATAATACAGGTTCAGGTAATGCTGCAGGACCGGGTTCTTATACTAACACTACTTCCCAAACAGTAAATTCTGCGGGAGCAACCCCAAGTTATACTGCACCAAAGGAAATTACTCCGGAGCAGAAGCTTGCAAGAGCAGAGCGCATGGCAAAGGAAGCGGCTGATAATAAGAAGGGTTCTGTAAAGTTTTTCTTTATTTCCCTTGTCCTGCTTGTTATTGGTGTGTTTCTTACAGTTTCCACCAAGCCGAAGGAATTTGAAAAGTATAATTTAAGCGGTACCGTGGATGTAGGTTATACCTATGATGACGGATTTACCGAAGGCAGCGGCATGACAGAGGCTGCCTGCTATGAGTTTTATATTAAGACAGGTATTCCGTTGTATTTCTACACGGTAAAAGAGTATGACAAGTCAGTGTCTACCTGTGATAACTATACCATCGGTTTGTACAGCGGTTTATTTAAAGACGAAAACCATGTTCTGATTGCTTATTACGACAATGTGAACTGGTGGAGCTGGGCAATCGGGGATAAGGTAGAAAAATATATGTCCGAGTCTGATGTAAATGATTTGTTAGACGAAATTGACTATTACTGGGATGATTACAGTTTAACCAATGACCAGGTACTTGCCAAGGGTATTGCAAGCTATCAGGAAAAGCTGACTGCGGTAAAAGACAGCGGAAACGGTCTGGCAGTAGGTCTTATCATTGCAGGTCTGGTTATGCTTGTAATAGCTATTTATCAGTTCATTAACTATGGTTCCGATGCAAAGAAATATGAAGAAGAAGCAAAGAAGCTGCAGCGAGAAATTATCTTAAGCAAGCCTTTGGAGACCTTCGGCAACCAGGAAGTGGATGACTTGAAGAGCAAGTATGACAATATGTAATTTTAGATAAGGAGTGGCAGTATGTCAAAGAAAATTCATGTAAGACCTTCCGGGGCTCAGTCGAAGGTTGGGTTTGCCGTAGGTATCATATTTTGTCTGATTGGCTTATTTGTTGCCATTCCGATTTTCGGCCCTTTTGGTATCCTGTGGACTGCAGTGGCAGGATTTATAACTTATTCCCATTGGCGGAACGGTTTTACAGACAAAAAGATTGATACACATGTCATCGAAATCGAAGATTCCGACCCGGACAATGTAATGGTTACTTCTCACCGGGGCTTTGGTACCTCTTATTCGGTTAGTGATTATGAAACCGGTGAGACAGTGCGTAGTAACGGCAGTGATATTGAAAACCGTTTAAAATCCCTGCAGAGTTTGTATGACCAGAGGTTGATTACCAAAGAAGAATACGAAGAAAAGAAACAAGAAATATTGAAAGAATTATAATTGTGAAAAGGCCATGCTATTATGATAATTATCATGATGCATGGTCTTTAGCTTTTTGTAAAACTATTTAGTGCGTAAACTATAATTATGATGTATAATTGTTTTATGACATTTCAATATCAAAAATGTATAGTTGAGAGATTACGTGTTTAAGAAAACAGTTTTCTTTGATATGGTATAGTCACAAGAAAAGATACAAAAAAGGAGAAAGCATCCAATGTCCATGGAACTAATCTTTTGCCTGGTGGCGGTTCTTGTTTTGGCGGTATGTATGGCCGTGGTGCTGATACTGCACAAAAAACAAAGGCTGCATCTGCTGCAACTGCAGGAAAGCTTAAAAAACCTGGAACAACTGAATTTTGAGCTTCGTGCCGCAAGACACGATTACCTGAATCATCTGCAGGTGGTGTACGGACTGCTGGAACTGGAAGAGTATGAGGACCTGAAAAAGTACCTGACTCCGGTGTACAAAGGTATTATGAAAACCGGTAAGGCACTGAAAACTTCCAAGCCTGCACTGAACGCCTTGCTGAAAGCAAAGATGGAAGAGGCAGAAGGCAAAGAGATTGACGTTTATGTGGAAGTAAAATCTGACTTGCAAAAGCTTCCTGTGGAAGACTGGCAGCTTTGCAAGGTGTTATCCAACCTGATTGACAATGCCATGACAGCCCTTTCGGAAACGACGGAGGAGAGAAAACTGGAAATAGACATTAACGAAGATAGGGAGAATTATCTCTTTACTGTTTCCAATAATGGGACGGCGATTCCGAAGGAGCATCTGGAAAATATCTTTAAACGTGGTTTTTCCACAAAAAAAGAATCCGGACACGGCATGGGTCTTGCCATTGTATCTGATATTGTAAAAGAAAACAGAGGAAATATTTCGGTAAGCTCGACGGAGGAAAGAACTTCATTTGCCGTCAGCTTTCAGAAAGGAGAAGGAAAATGACACCGTTTGAAATAATCGGAATTGTATTGCTTATTGCAGGTTTTGTGCTGGCCGGCATTGAAATGGCAGTGCCGGGCTTCGGGCTTCCGGGAATCAGCGGCATTATCAGTCTGGTGCTGGGCATTATTTTTACTGCAGATACCGTATCGGAAGGCATCATCATGGCAATCATTGTAATCGTCATTTTGGGTATTATGCTGGCGGTTGCCATGACAATTCTTGGGTCAAAGAAAGTAAAGTCACCCATGGTTCTCAGAGAGGATGTAAAGGGTGAGCAGGGCTTTTTGGAATCCTCGGATTTGGAATATCTGGTAGGCAAAGAGGGCGTTGCAGCCACAGACCTTCGTCCGGCAGGCAAAGGAAACTTTGACGGAATTGAATTTGATATTCTTTCCGGCGGAAGTTACATTAAAAAGGGGCAAAGTATAAAAATCAGCAAAGTAAAAGATAACAAGCTGATTGTAATAGAAAAATAACAGGAGGAAATAAGTATGGGAAAGTATATTATTTTAGGGATTATTGTTGTATTAGTAATTGGATTTTTCAGCCTTGTTCCGATGGGACTTTGGATTTCCGCAGTGGCATCCGGCGTTAAGGTTGGTGTTATCCACCTGATTGGTATGAGACTTCGCCGTGTAAGACCGGCGTACATTGTAATGCCAATGATTAAGGCTACTAAGGCAGGCTTAAAGCTTACCGCAAACCAGCTGGAAGCACATTATCTGGCAGGCGGTAACGTAGACAGTGTAGTAAATGCACTGATTGCGGCAGAACGTGCCGGCATGAGCTTAAACTTTGAACAGGCATCCGCCATTGATCTGGCAGGCCGTGATGTATTTAAAGCGGTAACCATGAGTGTAACTCCAAAGGTAATTGAAACTCCGTCCATTTCTGCGGTTGCAAAGGATGGTATCGAGCTTCTTGTTAAGGCAAGAATTACCGTTCGTACCAACATCGAACGTTTAATCGGTGGTGCCGGCGAAGAAACCATCATCGCCAGAGTTGGTGAAGGTATCGTTACAACCGTAGGTTCCTCTAATAACCATGCTACAGTTTTGGAAAATCCGGATGATATTTCCAAGGTAGTTCTCAGTAAAGGTCTTGATTCCGGTACCGCATTTGAAATTCTTTCTTTGGATATTGCAGATATTGATATCGGCAGAAACGTTGGTGCTAACTTACAGAGCCTTCAGGCTGAAGCAGACAATAAGATTGCCCAGGCAAGAGCGGAAGAACGTCGTGCCATGGCGGTAGCGTTAGAGCAGGAAATGAGAGCGGCCGTAGTAGCAGCCGAGGCAGAAATTCCAAAGGCTATGGCAGAAGCCCTCAGAAGCGGTTCTCTTGGCGTGATGGATTACTACAGAATGCAGAACATTCAGGCTGACACCGATATGAAGAAGGGCATCGGTACCGGTGTAACCACATTTGCAGAAAACAAAAAGCAGGGCGAATAAATGATAAAAGTTATGATTGTTGAGGATGAACCGGAAATCCGCAAAATCCTCGGAAAAATGATTGAAAAACAAGACGGTTTTACAGTGGTAGCCGCCTGCGGTGATTTCGCAGGCGGTATTACCGCATTTATGAAATACCGCCCGGAAGTGGTGTTTATGGACATTGACCTTGCCGGTGAGAGCGGTTTGGACTGTGCCAAAACCATTACAGAGCTGGAACCGAAGACAAAAATTATTTTTGCTACGGCCCATAGCGAATATATGGCAAATGCCTTTGAAATCTATGCGTTTGACTATCTGGTAAAACCGTTTAATCTGGAAAGAGTGGCAAAAACACTTACAAGAATAAAAGGAATTCAGACTGCATTTCATGGGAATAGAGAATCGGCGGCCTCGGAGGAGTCCGATGACAAGGTGGTTGTGTCTGCCGAACAGCACAAAGACAAGCTGATGATAAAAGGCAAGGAGCAGATGACTTTCCTTGACAAGAAGGATATCATCATGGTGGAGCGTCTGGACGGTGAAACTATTATTACAACTGTGGACGGAGAGTTTCACACCTCCGCATCCTTGGGAAGTATTGAAGAAAAGCTGGATCCGGCAGAATTTATGAGATGTCATAAATCCTACATAATCAAATTGTCTATGATATCCCAGATTGAAGTGTACGGCCGTTGGACTTATACCGTGAAGCTAAAGGGCACAAGCGCTACTGCATTGATGACATCCCAGAAATATGAGGAAGTAAAGCAGTTATATGAGTGATGATTTGATTTTTTTGAGTATTTCTACCATGAACTGCTTGACAATACATAATTTCGGTAGTAGAATACAGAAAACTTCAAGAAAGGTATTTAAGTACAATGAATTTCAGAAAGAACCTCAACAATAATATGTACTTTTATAGATGTATTAGCCTGTAACCGGCAGAATGCACGGTGTAGGGCGGATAGGTCTTATATGTCGTGCATAAATCGGGGAATAATTCATTGGAACTGATATAGAATTATTGAAATGATGAGAGCACCGACAGTAAGACCTGTTGGTGCTCTTTTGGCGTATATAAGCAGGATTTTCGAAGTGCTTATACTCGCTGGTGAGACTCATGTTCTTAGAAAGGATGAAAACTATGATAAAATATCCGGATTATGAAAATTGTATTGTAAACCTGGCGGCATCGGTACTGCAGGAATTTGGTGCAGACACAGGAGAAACGAAAGGATTAGCTGCTTGTAAGGAATTGTTTGCGAAAAATTATAAGAATATTGTGGTGCTTCTTTTGGACGGCATGGGCATTTCCGTAATGGAAAAGAACCTCAAAAAGAGTGGTTTTTTCAGAAGTCATTTGTTACATACTTACAGCTCTGTATTTCCGCCAACCACCGTGGCAGCTACCACCTCTGTGGACTCCGGTAAATATCCGGCAGAGCACGCCTGGCTTGGCTGGGATTGTTACTATCCGGCAGTGGATGAGAATGTTACGGTGTTTTTAAACGTAAAACAGGGGACCGAGGAACCGGTGGCAGATTATCATGTGGCGGGCACCTTTTGCGGCTATGAAAATATAGTTTCGCAGATTCAGTCGGTAGGAGGGCAGGCCTATTATTCCACGCCTTTTGCGTATCCAAACCCGGGAGATTTTGATGCGGTTTTGGAGCGTATCGGGGATTTATGCAAGAAGGACGGCAAAAAGTATATTTACGCCTATTGTAATGAGCCGGATTATACCATGCACCGGAAAGGCTGTTTTTGTAAGGACTCGGTAGAGGTAATACGAAGCCTGGAAAAGAAGGTGGAAGCATTGGCTGAAACACTGGAAGATACGCTGCTTATCATCACTGCAGACCATGGACATATCGATGGCAGAAATGCCTGTATTTTGGATTATCCGAAGATTATGGAGTGCTTAAAACGGTTACCGTCTATTGAGCCGAGAGCACTGAATTTGTTTATTAAAGACGGTTATCATGAGCAGTTTGTAGCAGAGTTTAACAAGGAATTTGGTGATACTTTTTTGCTGCTTAGTAAGGATGAGGTAAAGAAGCAAAAACTTTTCGGACTGGGCAGCGAGCATCCGCAGTTTGACGGCATGCTGGGCGATTATCTGGCGGTGGCGACCGGTGATTTGTCCATTTTTAATACCCAGGATGAAAAAGAAAAATTTATTGGGGTTCATGCGGGACTTACCAAGGAAGAAATGGAAATACCGCTGATAGTATTAGAGAAAACGTGAGTAAATATAAAGTTCTACATGAGTAGAAAAGAAAGGAACAGTGAAATGGTTAGAATAGCAACAATAGAAGATATAGAAAGAGTGAATAAACTGAGAAAGCAGGTAAATGATTTGCATGTCAACGGACGTCCGGACCATTTTAAGGCCGGATGGAACGAGGAGTTACAGAATCATGCAAAAGAGTGTATAGAGGCAGATAATAAGGACATTCTGGTGGCAGAACGAAACGGTGTTATTTGCGGTTTTGCCTGTGTGGATTACATTGATGTGCCGGAGTCGCCATACCGTTTTGCCAAACATTTTTACCACGTAGGTGAATTTGGTGTGGATAAAGCCTTCCATCGTCAAGGCGTAGCGACAGAATTAGTAGAATTCATGAAAAAACACGCCAAAGAAAAGGGATTCTCCCAGATAGAGCTGGATGTATGGGAGTTTAATCCGGAAGCGATAGCGTTTTATGAGGCGGTTGGATTTCAGTGTATCAGAAGATATATGGAGATGAAGTTGTAAATCGAAAATATGTTCTTGTGCTTTTTGTGGGGATGTGATATAATAATTACATCCCCATTCTATGTTTTCACATAGTCTTATTATTTGTAAAATAGAACCAATTCCCATTCTGTTTTATAACATTCCTGAGTTGACTTGTATAAAAAACCATGAAATGTAATTGTATAATTTTATATTAAATTATAACAAATTTGATATTGACATTATAACAAAAATGATATACGATAAGGAGGAAGAGAATAGTGTATGAATTGATTTTTTATAAAAATAAAAGAGGCCATAGCGCTGTTATAGATTATATAATGGAATTGTCTAAAAAAGCTCCAACTGATAAAGAAAGCAGAGTTATTTACCAAAAGGTTTTAGCGTACTTTAATATGTTGGAAGAGCATGGAACCAGGCTTGACAAAAAGTATGTTAAGCATTTGTTGGGGCCAATATGGGAATTGCGCCCAATTAAAACCCGAATTTTATTTGCATATTATAAAGACAATAAATTTATTATTTTACACTACTTTATCAAGAAAACTAAAAAGACACCCAAGAGTGAAATTCAAAAAGCAAATCAAAATTATTATGATTTCATAGAAAGGAATGAATAATATGACTACATGGTCGGAATTAAAAAAAATTTTACCTCTTTCAGAAGAAGATAAATTAATGGTAAAAATGGAAGAAGATATCATCCGCACTGTGTCAAAATTGCGGGAAGAACAGCAAATGACACAGTGTGAACTGGCAGAAAAGTGCAATCTAAAACAGTCTGCCATTGCCCGTTTGGAAAAACTACATCATTCACCAAGGGTAGATAGCCTGATTAAAATACTTGCCCAATTGGGATATACGCTGAAAATTGTGCCAATTTCCGAGGTGTTAGACAAATAAATATTGTATTCCTCAAACAAAACATGGCAATACTATCACAAAAAAGAAAGTGAGGTAGTACCATGTTTAAACATGACAAACAGTTATTTCATCCGGTGAATGTAGAGCGTCCAAACCCACAGTATGCAGCACTTTTGCAGGAGCAGCTTGGAGGTGCCAACGGTGAGTTAAAGGCGGCCATGCAGTACATGTCCCAGAGCTTCCGTATTAAGGACCCTGAAATCAAGACTTGTTTTTAGATATTGCGGCAGAGGAGCTTAGTCACATGGAAATGGTGGCGCAGACCATCAACCTGTTAAATGGTCATGATGTGAATGCGGCAAGTGTACCGGCCGGTGAAATCCAGACCCATGTGCTGACCGGCTTAAATCCGGGACTTATCAATGCATCCGGTTATTCCTGGACCGGCGACTATGTTTCCGTGACCGGGGATTTATGTGCAGATTTGCTCTCAAATATTGCTTCGGAGCAGCGTGCCAAGGTGGTGTATGAGTATTTATACCGTCAGATTAACGATAAGTGTGTCAGAAAGACTATTGATTTTCTGCTTAACCGCGAAGAAGCCCACAATGCCATGTTCCGTGAGGCATTTAATAAGGTGCAGAACAGCGGTTCCAATCAGGATTTCGGTACCACAAAGGCGGCAAAAATGTATTTCAGTATGTCGGAGCCATCCCCGGCAAACAGCGGATTAGGCAAGATAGAAGGTAAGCCGGTTTCTTTTAAGTAAATATTGCGGGAGTCCGGCAGAAAATGTTTTGTTTTTAGTAAGATTAGCAATTTTTGAAGGGCTCCTTTTATTGTGTTTGAATGTGGTTTATGGTATAATTATAATAGAATTTTTTACGGGAGAGGAGAAGGAATGGATGAGTACTTATTGCGGAAAAAATTGTGAGGAATGTACATATAAAGCTGAGCTTTCCTGTACCGGATGCCAGAGTGGTCCGGGTCGTGCAGTTATCGGAGACTGTAAGCTGGCACATTGCTGTCGTGACAAGGGTCATGCAACCTGTGAAACCTGTGAATTAAAACGAAATTGCGGCAAATGGCTGGATAAGGGAAGTATTCCAAAACAGCGTATTGAGCGGAGAATTGAATTGCAGAAAGAACAGGAAATTATTGCCCGCAGAGCACCGTTTCTTGGTAAGTGGTTGTGGATTTTGTTTTGGCTGGTGGTTCCGTCTGAAATTTCCGGCATTATGACAATGGATAAAGTAGTTGAGGCATTTCCTTTATTAAGAGTTCCGGGTTTGGTTCTCGGAATAACGTGTTCTTTGGTATATTCGCTTATTTTGCTTAGAATTTCATCGGAGCATGAGTCCTACCGGTTGGCTGGTTCAATTGGTATCGGTAGTACGTTGTTGGAAGTTTTTATGCTGGTATTGGGCAGTACAGGCGGATTGGTATTTCTTATTTCATTAATAAAAATTGTAGTTGGTTTCCTCATGACTTATCATGAATACAAAGCCCATGGCGAATCGGTATATCCGGTAGATGTGGAACTTTCGGAATGCTGGGAAAAGCTTTGGAAATGGAAAATTTATTCCATTGCAGGGTTAGCCGGAAGTGTTTTTTTAACGATTATCAGTAGATTTTTAGGTGTTGTTTTACTGTTTGCATCCATAATCTTTGTACTGGTGATAAGTGTGTTTAAATTGATTTATTTGTACCAGACTGCACAGGCGTTTCGTGCAAGAGCAAGACAGTAAAGGATTTTTTTGAAAAATTTAAAGTGATAATATATTTGATTCTTTAATGGGGATGTGCACTGCACCTCAAAATAATCCTATTATTACTGAAAATCAAAAGTATACAGGAGTTGGCGGTCATTTATTCGCCATTGCGGCAGAACGTTCGGTTGCTCTTGGATTTGGCGGAGCAATTACAGGTAATGCTGCTAATATGGAGTTAGTAGAGCATTATTGTTCAGTTTTTGGAGCAATTCATATTGGTATACTTCATCCGTTTCAATTCTTTATTGATGAAAATAATGCAAAACAAATTAAGGAGGCATATGATTATGAGTGGACAGACGATGAATTATAAAAAATATTATAATCATTTAAAAACAATGCCGGAACCGGTAATGCCTTCGGAATTACCAAAAAAGAAGTTTGATTTACGGAAGGCTGCACAGTACATTAAGGAACATAATTTGTCGGTTACAACAATGACAGAAAGCGAAAAAGAAGTGTTATTGAAAAAAGTACAATAATAGTAATAAGTATATGTTTTATTTGAGGGTATGTTAGATTAGCATATCCTCAATTTAATTATTTTGTTGTAAGTAAAGTTCAAGTTATGTAACATTGAGGAATAAAAAAATGAGTAACCATATTTTTTTAGATGATTTTATCTATGTACGAAAAGCATTAGAAAGCCATCCGTTATTATTAAATTCTGATAAAAGAGAGCAGTTTGGCAATCTTGTTCAGAATGTGGAGCACGCTATCATAGATTATAATTCCTTGATAGATGCCTTAACGAAAGTAACTATGTTCTTTCAGGATGGTCATACAAATATCGAATTACCGTATACCACAGAGGACATGTGTTTAAATATTCCGTGCAAATGGCAGAAGGAGCTGTTTATTTTAACGGATAATTACAGGAATATTCCTGCCGGAGCAGTAATTATTTCTGTAGAAGGCAGACCGGTTTCTGAACTACTTTCTTTTGCAGAAACCAGAATTCCACACGAAAATATTTATCTTGTAAAAAGCAGAACCACAGAGTATCCGTATAAAAACTATCATCTGTTTAGTGCAATGAATCTGGAAATTATGTTTGGAAAAAAGGAATTTTATACGATTACTTTTTCTGTAAACGGAGAATGTGTAGAAAAGCAATGTTCTCTGGTAAGATACGATGGATTTTTGGATTTTTCCCAAAAGCCATTTATTGATTATGAAATAGCAGAAGATAGGATGATTCTGCATCTGCGTGAGTGTATTTACAACGAGGAATATAAGCAGACCTTGCAAAAAATAACGGAACTATGCAACGAAAAGAATTTAATTGCATTGGAACTGGATTTAAGTGAAAATATGGGCGGAAATTCCCAGGTAATCGAAGAATTTATTCATTTTACCCAAGTAGATACTTATCGTAGGTATGAAATGATAGAGTTTTCTTCCGGCAGCCCGGTATGTGTATCAAGCAGAGAAACAGTAGTGATAAATCAGAAAAAGAGTCTGCTGTTCCCGAAAAACATATACTGCCGTGTTTCTAATGCGACCTTCAGCAGTGCCAGAACCTTTGCGGTAACATTAAAAGATAATGGCATTGCAACAATCATTGGAGAACCAACCGGTGGAAAACCTTGTTCTTATGGTATGCCGAAGCGGGATGTGACACCGAATTTCAAAATACGGTTCCGGGTATCCGGGGCGTTGTTTTTGCGTCCAAATTCAGAATTGGATGCGGAAGAAGCGTTGGTTCCGGATAAAAAAGAGGCAGAAAGTAATTATTAAAAAAACACTAGCTTTTTTGAAAAAGATAGTGTATAATATAACGATGGGTGTACTATGCCCAAATGCGGGGCGCTGTCCCGAGACTTCTGAAGAACATACAGCAAGAAAGTTGTGTGTTGTTCAGTTGTTTCGGCGGCTCCGTAAATATATTATAATTTAAGGAGAGTTAAAACATGAGTTACAAGAGTTTTTCCATGGAACTTGCCGGCAGAACCCTCACTGTAGATGTGGGCAGAGTTGCAGCTCAGGCAAACGGTGCAGCATTCATGCACTATGGCGACACTGTAGTTCTTTCTACAGCAACAGCATCCGAAAAGCCACGTGATGGCATTGATTTCTTCCCTCTTTCCGTAGAGTACGAAGAAAAGTTATATTCCGTAGGTAAAATCCCTGGCGGTTTCACAAGAAGAGAAGGTAAGGCATCCGAAAATGCTATTCTTACTTCCCGTGTTATCGACCGTCCAATGCGTCCTTTATTCCCTAAGGACTACAGAAACGACGTTACCATCAACAACATGGTTATGTCCGTAGATCCGGAGTGCAGCCCAGAGCTCACTGCTATGCTTGGTTCTGCAATTGCAGTAGCAATTTCCGACATCCCATTTGATGGTCCATGCGCAACCACACAGGTTGGTATGATTAATGGCGAATTTGTATTCAATCCAAATGCATCCCAGAATGCAGTTTCCGACTTAAAGTTAACCGTTGCTTCCACAAGAGACAAGGTTATCATGATTGAAGCCGGCGCTAACGAAATTCCGGAAGCAAAGATGATTGAAGCTATCTACGCTGCTCACGCTGTAAACCAGCAGGTTATCGAGTTCATCGACAAGATTGTTGCTGAATGCGGTAAGGCAAAGCATGAGTACACCAGCTGTGCAATTCCTGAAGAATTATTCGCAGCTATCCGCGAAATCGTTCCTCCTGCAGAAATGGAAGTTGTTATGTTTGCAGAGCAGAAGCAGGTTCGTGAAGACAGAATCCGCGACTTAAAGGACAAGTTAGCAGAAGCATTCGCTGAAAAAGAAGAGTGGCTTCCACTCATCGATGAGGCTGTTTACCAGTACGAAAAGAAGACCGTTCGTAAGATGATCTTAAAGGATCAGAAGCGTCCGGACGGCCGTGCTATCACACAGATCCGCCCACTGGCTGCAGAAGTAGACATCGTACCAAGAGTACACGGTTCTGCAATGTTCACCAGAGGACAGACACAGATTTGTAACGTAACTACTCTGGCACCTCTTTCCGAGGCTCAGAAATTAGACGGTCTTGACGAGTTCGAGACTTCCAAGAGATATATGCACCACTATAACTTCCCTGCATACTCTGTAGGTGAAACAAAGGTTTCCAGAGGTCCGGGACGCCGTGAAATCGGTCATGGCGCATTAGCGGAAAGAGCGTTAATTCCGGTTCTTCCAAGCGAAGAGGAATTCCCATACGCAATCCGTACTGTATCTGAGACTTTCGAGTCCAACGGTTCCACCTCCATGGCATCCACCTGTGCATCCTGTATGTCCTTAATGGCTGCCGGTGTTCCAATCAAGAAGATGGTTGCAGGTATTTCCTGTGGTCTTGTAACCGGTGAAACCGATGATGATTACATCCTCTTAACCGATATCCAGGGTCTGGAAGACTTCTTCGGCGATATGGACTTTAAGGTAACCGGTACAGAAGACGGTATCACAGCTATCCAGATGGATATCAAGATTCATGGTTTAACAAGACCTATCGTAGAAGGCGCTATCGCACGTTGCCGTGAAGCAAGAATGTTCATCATGGACACCTGCATGAAGCCTGCTATTTCCGAGCCAAGACCGGAGGTTGGTCCTTACGCTCCAAAGATTATCCAGATTCAGATTGACCCTGCTAAGATTGGTGAGGTTGTTGGTCAGAGAGGTAAGACAATCAACGCTATCATCGAGCAGACCGGCGTTAAGATTGATATTACCGATGACGGTGCAGTTTCCGTATGCGGTACAGACGCTGCGGCAATGGATAAGGCTGTTAAGTTAATCCAGATTATTGTAACTGACTTTGAAGAAGGTCAGGTATTAGAAGGTAAGGTTGTAAGCATTAAGGAATTTGGTGCTTTCCTTGAGTTCGCTCCTGGCAAGGAAGCTATGGTTCATATTTCCAAGGTTTCCAAGGAAAGAATTGACCGTGTAGAAGATGTACTCACCCTTGGTGATGTTGTTAAGGCTGTTTGCCTTGGCAAGGACAAGATGGGCAGAGTATCCTTCAGTATTAAGGATGTAAAGTAATTTAAGTTTTTCAGGGGCTGTTGTAAGCAATTGCAACAGCCCTTAATACGTTGTGAAAGAAGTTTGAGCATGATTAAAACCTTAGAACTTGAAAACGGAATACGTGTGGTTTTAGAGCCGATGAACCATCTGCGCACCGTTTCTTTCGGTGTATGGGTAAAAGTGGGCTCTGTTAACGAAACAGAAGAAAATAACGGTATTTCCCATGTCATTGAGCACTGTTTATTTAAAGGTACAAAAACAAGAAGTGCCAAGCAGCTGGCGGATGAAATTTCTGCCATCGGTGACCAGTTAAATGCCTTTACCGGCAAGGAATGTACCGCTTTTTACGGGGTAACCTTAACGGAATACCTGCCAAAGATGATGGAACTGGTGGGAGATATGCTTATCAACTCCACCTTTGAAGAAGAACCGCTCCAGAAGGAACTTGGAGTTATTTTAGAAGAAATCGATATGTACGACGATTCTCCGGAGGACCTGGTGCACGAGCTGCTCCAGAAGAATGTCTGGAAGAATCATGCGCTTGGATATATTATTTCCGGGGAAAAGAAAGTGGTTTCCGCCATGACAAGGGAGCAGATTGTTGAATATATGAAGCTTCATTATTGCGGAAGCAACATGGTAATTTCCATTGCCGGAAATTTTGAAGAAAAAGAAGTTATAGAGAATTTGAAGCGTTATTTAGCAGCTGTACCACGGTTTGGAACCGGAAAAAATGCCAATACGGACGCAGATACGGTGCCGGAGTTTATCCGCTGTCTTTGCGAACGGAAAAAGGATGTGGAACAGCTTTATATGAATCTTGCTTTCCCTACCATGGATGAACGGGATGAGGAGCGCCATGTGCAGATTATGGCCAACGCCCTGCTTGGCGGAAGCAACAACTCCTATTTATTCCAGCAGGTGAGAGAGGAACTGGGACTTGCTTATTCCGTGTATTCCTACTCCAGTTTGTACCGCTATGCGGGATTGTTCCACATTGATGTTATTGTGAATCCGGCAAATGCGCTCAAGGTGTATGACAAGTTGGCAGAAATCTTAAAGAAATTCGCATCCAATGCTATTTCTAAAGCAGAACTGGATAGTTTGTACACCCAGCTTCGTATTGAAATGATTATGGGCAGCGAAAGTGCCAGAAACCGTATGGAACGTAATGCTAAGTCGTTGCTGATGCATGATAGAATTGTGACACTGGATGAAACTTTAGATAAATTATCACGGGTTTCCGCAGAAGATATCAGGTCCTTTGGCGAAAAATATTTTGATTTAAGTAAAGCCGGTATATGTCTGGTGGGAGAGCTTTCGAAGGAAGCAGAAAAAGTAAAGAAAAATTGGCTGTAAAGGGGCAGAATTGCAAGAAATTTGCTTGACTCAAAGTGTTTCATACTTTACAATAGTAAATAAATAAAATTATTGTGGGGAAGTGTATTCACTTCTCCTAAAAATGCTTTTTGGAGGATAACAACATGAGAAAAAATACTATGTGTGTCCAGGGTGGATACGAACCAAAGAACGGTGAACCAAGAGTAACTCCGATTTGCCAGAGTACTACTTATAAATATGACAGCAGCGAAACCGTTGGTAAGCTGTTTGACTTGGAAGAGGATGGATTTTTCTACACCAGAATCGCAAATCCTACCGTAGATGTGGTAGAAAAGAAGATTGCCATGTTAGAGGGTGGTGTTGGTGCTATGTGCACTTCCTCCGGACAGGCGGCATCTTTAATTTCCGTTCTTAATATTTGTGAAGCAGGCGACCACATGATTTCTACTGCAGCTATTTACGGCGGTACCATGAATCTGTTTTCCGTAACCTTTAAAAAGTTCGGTATTGATGTAACCTTTGTTGATCCGGACATCTCCGCAGAAGATTTACAGAAGGAAATCAAGGAGAACACAAAGCTTATTTTCTCCGAGACTTTGTCCAATCCTTCTTTAGTTGTTTGTGATATCGAAAAGTTTGCCAAGGTGGCTCATGCAAACGGTATTCCGCTTATTGTAGACAATACCTTTGCTACACCAATGCTTTGCCGTCCGTTCGAATTTGGTGCAGATATTGTGGTACATTCCACATCCAAATATTTAGATGGCCATGCAACAGCTCTTGGTGGTGTAATTGTAGACAGCGGTAAATTTAACTGGGATAACGGCAAGTTCCCTGGTCTTTCCACACCGGATGAGTCCTATCACGGAATGGTTTATACCAGAGACTGCGGTAAGGCAGCATACATAACAAAGGCAAGAGTGCAGTTAATGAGAGATTTGGGCTCCACACCGGCTCCTCAGAATGCTTTTTATTTAAATCTTGGTTTAGAGACCCTGCATCTTCGTATGGAACGTCACAGCGCAAATGCGTTAGCAGTTGCTAAGTGGTTAGAAAATAATGAAAATGTTTCCTGGGTAAATTATCCGGGCTTAGAAAGCAATAAATATAATGCACTTGCTTCCAAGTATTTACCGGCCGGCACCAGCGGTGTTATTTCCTTTGGTGTAAAGGGCGGAAGAGAAGCGGCAATGAAGTTTATGGACAGTGTAAAGCTGGCAGCAATCGTAGTTCATGTGGCAGATGCCAGAACCAGCGTACTGCATCCGGCAAGTACCACACACCGTCAGTTAACAGATGAGCAGCTGGTTGCTGCAGGTGTAGGTGCGGACTTAGTCAGAATGTCCATCGGTATCGAAGATTTAGAAGATATTATTGAAGATTTAGAGCAGGCATTTAACTGCATTAAGTAAATTGTTAAGCCGTAACAGACAGTTATCAGCTGTAATCAGGAGGAAAGTATGAACGAGTTACTTCGCAAACGTGCAAGATATTTGTTAGCAGATACTTTGAATGAGCCGGTTTTGTTTTTTGATAAAAAGAATTTACTGGCTGATTTCAACAAAGAAGCTGCTGAAAAATTCGGTTTGTGCAATAAAAATATTAATAATATGACAAGAGAATACTTTGAAACCTCTGTTCTACAGCTGACGTATGAAGAAAAACCGAATCCGAATATCAACAGAGAAGTGGAATTACAAAAAGATTATGCATCCATCAGTTACCATTTTACAGTTCAACCGATTCAAAGTTCGTTAAAAGGTTTTTTAGGCAGAGTGTATTCTTTCCAGGATATTTCCAAGCAGAAAATGATGTATAATGCCTTGGAAAAAATGTCGGTTTATGATCAGCTGACGGGATTCTACACAAGTAGAGTATATAGCAGTAAGCTAGCAGAACTTAATAAAAATCCGGAAGAATACATTGTGGCTATTTGCAATATTGCCGGTCTTAAATTAATCAATGCATTTTATGACATGGATACGTGCAACAGCATTATTCAAAAGATGTCCGAGGAACTTCGCAATGTGCTTCCGGAAGATGCGTTAATTTGCTATGCGGCGGAAGCTTATACCGTTATTGTTGCAAAAGGAATTACAGAACATCAGATGAATTTATATCTTTCTACAGCGGCCAGAAAGTTAAAAAAGAGAGCACTGGATTCGGTTCCTGTTTTCTTAAATTTTGGTATTGCAAAACGGGAAAATACGACGGTTGATATCGAAGAATATATCAAATATGCGGAAATGGATTTGCTTGTAAAAAAAGGCAAAGAAGGCATTGCGCAAAAACGTGAAATGACAGTGGCTCTTACAGAGGAGTATTTCCGATGTGAATATGAGTCTTTAGCCCATGTAGAACGTCTGAAAGCTATGGCAGAAGGTTTTGCAAAATATTTAGAATTAAATAAAAAAGATACAGAAAAACTGCAGCTTCTCTGCACCTACCATGACATCGGCCGTGTAAAAACAAGGGAAGAAGTATGGAACCGTGCGACAGTTATTACCAGCGATGAGCACGATGTAGTAAAGTTTCATTCTATTACCGGTTATAAAATTGTTTCCAGAATGCAGCTGCCGTATGATATTTCCGATTTAATTTTGCATCATCACGAAAATTACGACGGAACAGGTTATCCATATGGTGTATCCGGTGAAGAAATTCCGTTTTTAGCAAGAGTTTTGGCTGTCATTGATTCCTATGATGTTATGATAAATGACCAGCTGTATAAAGGGGCTGTTTCAGAAGAACTTGCCTTAGAAGAATTACGTAAAAATGCAGGAACCCAGTTCGATCCTGCGCTTGTAAATATTTTTGAGACATTTTTGAAAGAGAGAAAATAGAGGGGAAGTCCATAATATGGCGAAAAAAAACACAACAAAAACCAGCACAAAGAGCAGCGGAACAAAGAAACCTGCCGCAAATAAAACCGGCCGCGGCAATGCTTCTTCCGCAAAGAAAACAGGTGCAAAGCAGGTAAAAAAGACCACCTCAAAAAGTGCTCCTAAAACAAAGGCTGCATCGGTAAAACCGGTTCCAAGAGAAGAACTGGTACCGGAACTCAGTAATGAACTGGTATTACTTATTACCCTGGTTGTTTCTGTACTGTTGTTTCTAAGCAATTTCAGTTTAAGCGGCAAAGTTGGAGAAGTGATCAATCAGGTTACTTTTGGTCTGTTTGGTGTGCTTGCTTATCTGATTCCGTTCTTTTTGTTTTTCGGAATTGCATTTTATCTGGCAAACAGGGAAGACAATAAACGGTATATTATTAAGCTGATAGCGTCCATCGGGTTATTTACCGTGATTGCGGCAGTTATTCAGCTCGTTTTTGGGGATACTACAAATGTAGAACTATTACAATATTACAAAAACTGCGCAGAAACAAAATCCGGCGGCGGATTGCTGGGCGGTTTTTTGTGTTGGATTCTGATTCCGTTATTCGGTAAAGTCGGAAGCTATGTGGTTTTAATTGCATTAGCAGTTCTATGCATTATGATTCTTACCGGTAAGGCACTTTTTGCCTTGCTAGCAGAAATCAGCGGCAAAGAAATGGAAAAGCAAAAGGAATTGCATAAAATCCGAGCGGAAGAACGGGAAGTATACAGAGAAGAGCAGCGCCTTCAGCGGGAAGAACAGTTAATACAAAGAGAAGAAGAACTGCGTCTTCGCAGGGAAGAACAGGAAAAGCAGCGACTCAGTCATGCACAAAGCTTTTTGCTTCCAAAGGAGCAGCCGCAGGTGGCAGAAGAAGCGCCTAAGACCGAATTAAAACGCAATTTCTTCGGTGGATTTTCAAAAACAGCACCGGTCGGAAAAGAACAACCGGAGTTGGATAAAGAAACAGAAGAACTGATTTATACAGGAAATTTCCAGCCTTCTAAGGATACAATGGAAACAGTTAACAGTATATACGAAGAAGAACTACGTAAAAAATTCGGTAATGCAGGACAGGGTTCTGCCATGAAAGAAGTTTCTCCTGTACATGAAATTAAGCCGGTCCGCAAAGCTGCACCGATTATCCCTGTTATATCAAATACTCCGGTTACAACAGCTCCTGCAGAACCTAAAAAGCAGGAGGAACCGTTTGAACCAAGCTTTTCTGAGCAGGCTCTTTCCGATAAGCGTCAGCCGGAAAGTCCAAAAGCTAAAGAAGCCTTTGCCCATGCGGCATATGGTATTCCGACGGCTAAAACTCCTGCAGAAGAAAAGAAAGAAATAGAAGAAATTAAGGCTGCCAATAAGGCAACTGCAGAGGATATTGCCAAGGTGGCAGAAGAAGCGGAAGCAGCTCAGGAAGAAAAGCTTCCGGAATATCAGTTCCCGCCAATTGAATTGTTAACCCGTCCGGTATATCGAGGTACCGGTAATTCCGAGGAAGAATTACAGCAGACAGCGGATAAGTTAAAGAGCACATTAGAAAGCTTCGGCGTACGTGTTACCATTAACAATGTAAGCCGCGGTCCTGCGGTTACCCGATACGAGCTTCAACCGGAGCAGGGTGTTAAGGTTAGTAAAATTACCGGTTTGGCAGATGATATTAAGCTGAATCTCGCAGCGGCAGACGTGCGTATTGAAGCACCGATTCCGGGTAAGGCAGCCATTGGTATCGAGGTTCCGAATAAAGAAAATACGGCAGTTCTCCTGCGTGAGCTGATTGAGTCTCCGGAGTTTGTAAATCATTCCTCCAATATTGCATTTACTGTAGGTAAGGATATCGGAGGACAAAATATTGTAGCGGATATTGCAAAAATGCCGCATGTACTCATTGCCGGTGCCACAGGTTCCGGTAAATCGGTATGTATCAATACCATTATTATGAGTATATTATATAAGGCTCATCCAAATGATGTTAAACTTATTATGGTAGACCCTAAAGTAGTAGAACTCAGTGTTTACAACGGTATACCTCATCTGCTGATTCCGGTTGTTACCGATCCGAAAAAGGCATCTGCAGCGCTTAATTGGGCTGTTGCGGAGATGATGGAACGTTACGAAAAGTTTGCAGCTTTAGGTGTGCGTGATCTAAAGGGTTATAATAAGCGTGTAGAAGAAGCGGCAGAGGAAGGTCATACCGATGAAAAATTCCCTGCACTTCCACAAATTGTGATTATTGTGGACGAGCTTGCAGACTTAATGATGGTTGCACCGGGTGAAGTGGAAGATGCTATCTGTCGTCTGGCCCAGCTGGCAAGAGCGGCAGGACTCCATTTGATTATTGCGACCCAGCGTCCGTCAGTTAACGTTATTACCGGCTTAATTAAGGCAAATGTTCCTTCCAGAGTAGCCTTTGCGGTTTCCTCCGGTGTGGATTCCAGAACAATTCTTGATTCCGTGGGAGCAGAAAAACTGCTTGGTAAAGGTGATATGCTTTTTTATCCGTCCGGATATCCAAAGCCGGTGCGAATCCAGGGTGCTTTTGTTTCCGACAAGGAAGTTAACAGCGTTGTTGAATTCTTAAAGGGGCAGAATCCGGGAATTGTAGGTTATAATGAAGAGATTTCCAAGAAAATTTCCAGCGGTGTAGCAGTGGAATCGGCAACCGGTCCTGCAGCTGCCGGCGCGGCGGATAATGGCAAGGATGAATATTTTGCCGAAGCAGGAAGATTTATTATCGAAAAGGATAAGGCGTCTATCGGAATGCTGCAAAGAGTATATAAAATCGGTTTCAACCGTGCGGCAAGAATTATGGATCAATTGTCGGAAGCAGGGGTTGTAGGTCCCGAAGAGGGTACAAAACCTCGTAAGATTTTAATGACTGCGGAAGAATTTGAAAACTATTTGTCCGGCGGCCAGTAATTTACTTGAGTTTTTACTAATTGTCTGATATACTACAAGATATAGAATAGAGGGTCATGCCCGAATACGAAATGGAGGATTCTGATGAAAACAGATATTCAGATTGCACAGGAAGCAACACTGAAACCAATCAAAGAGGTTGCAACACTCCTTGGAATTTGCGAGGATGATTTAGAACTTTACGGAAAGTACAAGGCTAAAATTTCAGAAGAATTAATGGAAAAGACCAAAAATAATCCGGACGGTAAACTTGTTTTGGTTACCGCAATCAATCCTACTCCTGCCGGAGAAGGAAAAACAACTACCTCCATTGGTATCGGAGAAGCATTCGGACGTTTAGGTAAAAAGGCTGTTCTTGCACTTCGAGAGCCATCTCTCGGACCATGCTTTGGTATTAAGGGTGGTGCTTCCGGCGGCGGTTATGCCCAGGTTGTTCCGATGGAAGACTTAAACCTGCATTTTACCGGTGATTTCCATGCTATTACATCTGCCAACAATTTATTGGCAGCAATGTTAGATAATCACATTTTTCAGGGGAATGCTTTAAATATCGATCCAAAGCAGGTGGTTTGGAAGCGTTGTCTCGATATGAATGACAGAGCACTCAGAAACATTACTATCGGTCTTGGCAAAAAGTCCGACGGCGTAGTAAGAGAAGACCATTTTGCTATTACGGTTGCCACAGAAATTATGGCTATTTTATGTCTTGCGGCAGATATGGAAGATTTAAAGAATCGTCTGTCCAAGATTATTGTAGCGTATACCTATGCCGGTGAACCGGTTACTGCGGCTGATTTAAAGGCAGTAGGTTCTATGGCCGCATTATTAAAAGATGCCCTGCAGCCAAACTTAATCCAGACTTTAGAGCATACTCCTGCGCTGGTACACGGTGGTCCGTTTGCTAATATTGCCCACGGCTGTAACAGTATCCGTGCCACAAAGGCAGCGTTAAAACT
Organism: Lachnospiraceae bacterium; assembly: GCA_017938145.1. Lineage (GTDB taxonomy): Bacteria > Bacillota > Clostridia > Lachnospirales > Lachnospiraceae > SIG299. Next base: position 122,121 of record JAGBCB010000018.1, on the reverse strand, counting down.
GGCTGACTACGTAATTACCGAAGCGGGCTTTGGTGCCGACCTCGGTGCAGAAAAATTCTTTGATATTAAGTGCCGTATGGCAGGTTTAAAACCGGATGCAGTTGTTCTGGTTGCTACCGTACGTGCCTTAAAGTATAATGGCGGTGTTCCAAAAACAGAACTTGCCACAGAAAACTTAGATGCTTTAAAGAAGGGCATCGTGAACCTAGAAAAGCATATTGAAAACCTTCAGAAATATCAGGTTCCTGTTATCGTAACCTTAAACCGTTTCATGACAGACTCCGATGCAGAACTTGCTTTTGTTAAGGAATTCTGCGAAGCAAGAGGCTGTACCTTTGCTCTTTCCGAAGTTTGGGAAAAGGGTGGCGAAGGCGGCATCGAGCTGGCTAATTGCATCTTAGATACATTAGAAAACAAGAAATCCGAATTCAAGGTATTGTATGAGGATGAACTGAGCCTTACCGAAAAAATCGAAAAAGTAGCTACCGAGATTTACGGTGCGGCTTCCGTAACCTATGATCCGGCAGCTTTAAAGGCAATTAAAAAGTTAGAAGAGCTTGGTTTTAAGAACGTTCCGGTTTGTTTGGCAAAGAATCAGTATTCTTTATCTGACGATCCTAAGCTTCTTGGACGTCCGGAGGGCTTTAATATTAATATCCGCGAGGCATACATCAATGCAGGTGCAGGTTTCCTTGTTGCCATTACCGGTACTATTATTCAGATGCCGGGTCTGCCAAAGGTTCCTGCTGCAGAAGCAATTGATGTAGTGGACGGCAATATTACCGGCTTATTCTAAGAAAAGGAAGTAACACAATGGATACATTACGTTTAGGTGTCAGAGGACATGATATGCCAAAGGCACCCTTTGACGAACTGGTGAAGAGCATTTCCGATGCAGGATTTTGCTGCACGCAGCTGGCACTTGCCAAGGCAATCCGTGATTTTGACATCAGCAGCGGTGCCATGACCTCCGGTATGGCGGATTACATGAAAAAGGTATTCGAACAGAATAAAGTTTCTGTATCAGTACTTGGCTGTTACAAGAATCTTGCCAATCCGGACAAAGCACAGTTAGATAAAATTATGGATTCTTATATGCACCATATCCGCTTTGCAAAATTTTTAGAATGCGGTATGGTTGGTACCGAAACAGGTGCTGTTAATACAGAATACAAATTTACTCCGGAGAACCATACAGATGCGGCATTGGCCATTTTTATAGAAAATCTGAAGCATATCGTGGACTATGCGGAAAAAATGGGTGTTTGTATCGGTATTGAGCCGGTATATAAGCATATTATGTGCAATGTGGAGCGAACGAGAAAGGTTCTGGATGCAGTAAATTCACCAAACCTGCGCGTTATTCTTGACCCGATCAATCTTTTGAATGCAGAAAATGAAAAACAGCATGAAAAGATTGTGGAGGAAGCCTTTGAGGTGCTTGGCAATGAAATCGATGCCATTCACATAAAAGACTATATTGTAAAAGAAGATGGCAGCATCGTATACGAAAAGGTTACTGTAGGAGAAGGTAATTTTAATATTCCTCATTTCCTTGGTATTTTAAAAGCTAAGAAACCATTTATTAACGTGTTGCTTGAGGCTTCCACTCCGGAAAACGTAAAAGCATCCTGTGACTATATCCGAAAGTGTTATGAAAATGCTTAAATCGGGCAGTCACATTTCGAAGTTACACATTTAATATCCACGTCTACCAGAATGATATCAAATCCGATGCGGCAGACACAGCGCCAAGGAATGATATATTCCTGGTCTCGGCCTAAAATCCCCCAGATTTTACATGGTCCGGGAATAATCAGACGTTCAATACAGCCGGTTTTTAAGTTGAATTCAATGTCACCTACAAAACCGATGCGTTCTCCATCCCGTAAGTTTATTACTTCCTTTTGACGGAGCTTGCAGATACGGATGGAGTCTTCCAGACAATCATTTCGCATAAAGTACCTCAGGAGGGCAGGTTAGTAATAGTTTATGCGGAACATAAGAAATACAGAAGAAAATCAAGGAGGATTAATATGAAGTGTCCGTTTTGTGGTAAAGAAAACACAAGAGTAATCGATTCCAGACCGGCAGATGATGGTTCATCCATCCGCAGAAGACGCCAGTGTGATGAGTGTTCCAAGCGTTTTACCACCTATGAAAAGGTGGAGGCAATTCCTTTGGTTGTTATTAAAAAGGATAACAACAGAGAACCTTATGACCGTTCTAAGATTGAGGCAGGTGTATTCCGTTCCTGCCATAAGCGTCCTATCTCCGTTGACCAGATTAACAGCCTGGTTGATGAAGTAGAAACTGCTGTATTTAATATGGAAGAAAAAGAAATTCCAAGCAGTATGATCGGACAGCTTGTAATGGAAAAACTTCGTGACTTAGACCCGGTTGCTTATGTAAGATTTGCTTCCGTATACCGTGAATTTAAAGATGTTAATACCTTCATGAGTGAAATCAAAAAGATATTAGATAAGTAGTAAAAAAACTCATTCCTTGCAGATTCCCCGATTAGGAACTGCTCCGGAATGAGTTTTCTTATTTAGTTGACAGTAGATTTTACACATGCTATACTTATTTTACCTTTTCATTTTGGGAGAGATGAGAAAGGAGTATTATGTTTTGTAAAACCTATAGTGCCGTCTTACATGGGTTAGAGGCGGTCACTGTACAGGTGGAGACTGATGTACGAAACGGTCTTCCCCAGCTGCAAATGGTAGGAGCCCTGGCTTCCGAAGCAAAGGAGGCAAGAGACAGAGTCCGCATTGCAATTGAAAATGCAGGCTTCCGGCTTCCTCCAAAGCACATTACTGTTAATTTGTCCCCGGCGGATATCCGCAAAGAAGGGACGTCTTTTGATCTTGCAACAGCAGTTTCAATTCTTGCCGCATTCGGCTACATTCCGGAAGAAAACATCGTAGGTTGTATGTTTGCAGGCGAGCTTAGTCTCGACGGAAAACTGAATAAGGTATCGGGAATTCTGCCTATGGCCGGCCTTGCCGCCAAAGAGGGATTTCAAAAAATCATTGTACCGAAAGGAAATGCAGGTGAAGCTGCCCTGCAGAAAGAAGTACCCGTGTATGGCATGGAAACACTTGGGGAGGTAGTGTCTTTTTTAATGGGAGACAGCTCCCGTGCACCGGAAACGCCAATGAGTCCATCTGTATTAAAAAAGCTGCAACGGGAAAAAGGAAAGGAAACAGAGGCCGATTTAAAGGATATTATCGGACAATCCGCTGCAAAACGGGCGCTTATGATAGCAGCTGCCGGAGGGCATCATTTACTGATGATAGGACCGCCGGGCAGCGGTAAAACCGCTCTGGCAAAATGTATGCCGTCCCTGCTTCCGGAGCTGTCTTTTGAAGAGATGATAAGATTGTCTACCATTTACAGTGTATCCGGTAAATTGAAAAGCGATATGGACTATGTGGTAAACCGTCCGTTTCAGGCTCCGCATCATGCCACAACCCAGACAGCTCTGCTTGGCGGAGGAAGAAGTGCAAAGCCCGGATTGGTAAGCTTGTGCCATCACGGGGTGCTGTTTTTGGATGAGTTCACGGAATTTAAATTGGAAGTACTGGAAACGCTACGGCAGCCTCTGGAGGAACAGGAAGTAACCGTATCCAGGCTGCAAGCTACTTATACATATCCGGCGGCATTTCAACTGGTTGCGGCTATGAATCCGTGTCCCTGCGGGTTTTATCCGGATAGGACAAAATGCAACTGTTCGACGCAGCAAATCGGAAGATATACAGGAAAAATCAGTCAGCCGATTTTAGACCGTATCGACATGATGATAGAAGTGTATCCGGTAAATTATGATAAAATCAGAAAGCGGGAGAGTTCCGAAACTTCGGAATCTGTCCGGGAGCTGGTTTGTAAAGCAAGAAAAATCCAGGAAAAGCGGTTTAAAAATAAAAATATCCATTTGAATTCTGAAATGGGAAAACGGGAAGTAGAGGAATTTTGTATTTTTAACGAAGATGCCGAACGAATTCTTCATCAAATTTTTGAAAAAAACGAATTCAGTACAAGGCGCTATTACCGTATTTTAAAGCTTGCCCGTACTATTGCAGACCTGGAAGGAAGTAATGAAATAAAAAAGCATCATCTGACAGAGGCTTACAGTTATTGTAATGTTGGAAAAAAATACTGGAGGATGGATGAATGAATAGAAATTTAGAAATGGAAGAATACTGGCATTGGTTTCACAGTCTTACCGGAATCAGTCAGAAAGAAAAAGAAGAATTATTAAAATTTTGTCCGGATGCTAAAATCTGGTATCAGGCAGGGGAAAAAGGAGAAGCGCTGGAGTTATTCGGTCCCCTCTGTGAGGAATATGAATTACAGAAAAACAGAAGAACTCAGATTATTTCTGTTTTGGAAGATGGAAATTTGAAGGATGCTGCCCGGAAAACTTATGAAAATGCCAAAATAAAAGGAATCAAGATGGTTTGTCGGGAATCGGAAGCATTTCCGGAACGGTTGAAACATATATTTTTACCGCCGTTAATGCTTTATTATTATGGGGAGCTGCCGAAAGAAAACATTCCTTCCCTTGCGGTAATCGGTGCAAGAAACTGCAGTGTTTACGGGAAAGAAATTGCGGCTGGTTTTTCCGGCCGTCTTTCTGCTGCGGGTATCCAGATTATCAGCGGAATGGCAAGAGGAATCGACGGAGCAGCACAGCGGGCTGCCATAAATGAGACCGGACGTGCATATGCTGTGTTAGGAAGCGGTACAGACGTATGCTATCCAAAGGAAAACAAGCTGTTATATAACAGGCTGCAGGAACTGGGCGGTGTAATTTCCGAAGAATTGCCGGGAACGGAACCTGCTTCCTGGAATTTTCCGAAACGGAACCGGATTATTTCCGGCTTGTCGGATGCGGTACTTGTTGTGGAAGCAAGGGAAAACAGCGGTTCCCTGATTACGGTTTCCTATGCGTTGGAACAGGGAAAGGAAGTTTATGCGGTTCCCGGAAGCATCTATGAAAAACTGGCGGAAGGAACCAACCGTTTAATTCAGGAAGGAGCCTATTTAGTACGGGAGCCGGAGGATATTTTACAAGGATTTTCGGAAAAATTTCATGGTTTTTTTGCCGAAAATCCTTGTGAAAATAAAAATTTCGAAAAAATTTTACTTGCAAGTAAGGAAAAAATAGTGTATGCTTGTCTGAGTTTACGTCCGAAACATATAGAAGAACTAATGGAAGAGACGGGAATTTCCTTGCAGGAGCTTACCAATCTGCTCTTTGATATGGAAATGAAGCATTATATTAAACAACCGTTGAAAAATTATTTTATTATACAGAGTTGATTTAGTTTGAAGGAGTGAGGCTTATGGCTAAGTATCTGGTTATCGTAGAGTCTTCTGCGAAAGCGCCAACAATTAAAAAGTATTTGGGAAGCAATTATGAAGTGGTGGCATCCAACGGTCACGTTAGAGATCTTCCGAAGAGTCAGATGGGTATTGACGTGGATAATGATTACGAACCGAAGTATATTACTATCCGGGGAAAGGGTGATGTTCTGTCAAAACTCCGTAAGGAAGTAAAAAAGGCAGATAAAGTTTATCTAGCAACTGACCCGGACCGTGAAGGAGAAGCAATAGCCTGGCATTTGTTCCATACCTTGAAGTTAGACCCGAAAACCACCAGCCGTATTACCTTTAATGAAATTACAAAGAATGCTGTGAAAAAGTCTATTAAAGAAGCAAGAGAGATTGATTTAAATCTTGTGGATGCCCAGCAGACCAGACGTATTTTGGACCGTGTGGTAGGTTACCGTATCAGTCCGGTATTATGGGAAAAGGTGAAGAGAGGACTTAGTGCCGGCCGTGTGCAGTCTGTGGCACTCCGTCTGATTTGTGACAGGGAAGAAGAAATCAATGCTTTCGTGCCAAAGGAATACTGGAGCCTTACCGCCTCCATTCTTGCTGATAAAGAAAAGAAGCCGTTCGAAGCAAAATTCTACGGAATCGGCGACAAGAAAATTACAGTAGAAAGTGAAGAGGAAGTAAAGAAGATTCAGAAAGCAATTGAAGGGAAGCCGTTTACTGTGGCAGATATCAAAACAGGAGAACGCCAGAGAAAGGCGCCGCTTCCGTTTACAACCAGTACCCTGCAGCAGGAAGCTTCCAAGCTTCTTAATTTCTCCACCCAGAAAACCATGCGTCTTGCGCAGCAGTTATATGAAGGTGTAGAAGTAAAGGGCTATGGTACCGTGGCGTTAATTTCTTACTTGAGAACCGATTCCACAAGAATTTCCGAAGAGGCAGATGCTTCCGTACGTGCTTATATTGTTGAAAATTACGGAAAAGAAATGGAAGCGGAACAGATTAAAGAAGCTTCCAAGGGAAAGAAAATTCAGGATGCTCATGAAGCAATCCGTCCAACGGATGTTACCATTACCCCGGCAAAGGTAAAGGATTCTCTTGCAAGAGATTTATATCGTTTGTATCAGTTAATCTGGAAGCGTTTTGTGGCAAGCCGCATGCAGCCGGCTAAGTATGAGACGGTTTCCGTGAAACTGGATGCGGGACAGTATCGTTTTACTGCTGCAGCATCAAAGCTTGTATTTGATGGTTTTATGAGCATGTACGTAGTAGAAGATGAAGAAAATGAAGAAAAGAGCCAGGCGGTGGTTGCAAAGCTTACCAGGGACTCTGTATTAAAGCTTTCTGACCTTTCCGGTGAGCAGCATTTTACCCAACCTGCCCCTCATTATAACGAAGCATCTTTAGTTCGTGCCATGGAAGAACTGGGTATCGGACGTCCAAGTACCTATGCACCTACCATTACAACCATTCTTGCCCGCCATTATGTGGTAAAGGAAAACAAAAACCTTTATGTGACAGAACTGGGTGAAGCGGTTAACAATATTATGAAGCAGGCATTCCCTACCATTGTGGATACCAGCTTTACCGCTAATATGGAAACTCTTCTTGACAGCATTGAAGAAGGCGACATCCAGTGGAAAACAATTATTCGGAATTTCTATCCGGATTTGGAACAGGCGGTGCAGGAAGCAGCTAAAAAGCTGGAAAATGTTAAGATTGAAGATGAAGTCAGTGATGTGGAATGTGAGGAATGTGGCCGCACTATGGTGGTGAAGTATGGTCCTCACGGAAAATTCTTAGCATGTCCGGGCTTTCCGGAATGCCGGAATACAAAACAGTATCTGGAAAAGATTGGTGTAGCGTGTCCGGAGTGCGGAAAAGAAGTAGTAATCCGTAAAACAAAAAAGGGCCGTAAGTATTACGGATGTGAGAATAATCCGGAATGTTCCTATATGTCTTGGCAGAAACCTGTAAAGTAGTTATTTTGTCTTAAAATAATATAAAAATCAAATAATTTGCTTGCTAATATAAGAAGTTCGTGGTATAGTTGATATAAGAGGGAATTGTCAATCAATTCTGGAAGGAGGCTGCCATGAGCGTACAATTATTAGATAAGACACGGAAGATAAATAAGTTATTGCACAATAATAATTCTCACAAGGTTGTGTTTAATGATATTTGTCTTGTGTTAAGTGAAATTTTGGAATCCAATATTCTGGTTATCAGTAAAAAAGGTAAGGTGCTTGGCATTAAAAACAGAAGTGACATCGCACCGATTAAAGAACTGATTCAGGATTCAGTTGGCGGATATATTGACGGTGTTTTAAATGAGCGTCTGTTAAATATTCTTTCTACCAAAGAAAACGTTAACTTGGCAACTCTTGGTTTTGAGTTTGAAGGTGTAGACAGTTACGAGGCAATTATCAACCCAATTGATATTGCGGGAGAACGACTCGGTACGCTGTTTATTTACAAAGCAGGAAAGCCTTATTCCATTGATGATATTATTTTAAGTGAGTACGGAACCACAGTTGTCGGTCTTGAAATGATGCGTTCCGTAAACGAAGAGAACGCAGAAGAGAACCGCAAGGTTCAGATTGTACGTTCCGCAATCGGCACATTATCCTTCTCCGAATTAGAAGCTATTTCTCATATTTTTGAAGAACTGGAAGGTAACGAAGGTATTCTGGTTGCAAGTAAAATTGCGGACAGAGTAGGAATTACCCGTTCCGTTATTGTTAATGCTTTAAGAAAGTTCGAAAGTGCCGGTGTAATTGAATCCCGTTCCTCCGGTATGAAGGGTACCTACATTAAGGTTCTCAACGATGTTGTCTTTGATGAACTGAAAAAATTATAAGTAAATACAGACATGGATGATAAGCGAAAAAGGATGTTCATAGGGACATCCTTTTTTATTTTTCAAGGTGATTATTCTTGCAAAGAGAGACCGCCTCAACCACAAGTTCTAGTGTTTTGGACCTATATTTTAGCAAAAACACAAATAAATCTTGAGTTTTCTACAAAATATAGTATAATAAATGATGAGCTTTTGTAAAATGCTGTAGAAAGGAAGAATGACATGATCGGATCAGATGCATATAACTATATCAATGTCTTAAATAAAGCGGCCGGTGCCAGCTGGACAAAGAATGAAATCATTGCAAATAATATTGCCAATGTAGATACGCCGGACTTCAAAAGAAAGGACTTAAACTTTGAGTCCCTGCTTGCTGAAGCATTGTCCAACACGTCCTTACATACAAAAAATCTGGATAAAAAGGTGGCAAACTTAAATCTTGCTTCTTTAAAGCCGGATGTTTATACCGAATATTCCACATTAAGCTACCGCTACGACGGCAATAATGTGGATATTGATACCGAGCAGGCATATCTGGCAGATAACCAGATTAAGTATTATGCTTTACTGGATTCCATGACTCATGAGTTTAACCGTTTAAAAACCGTATTGAACCAGTAAGTTGTTTTAGGAGGTATGAATTATGTCAATTATGACCAGCCTTAATATCAGCGCCAGCGGCATGACAGCCCAGCGTACCAGAATGGATATTATTGCACAGAACGTGGCAAATGTAAATACAACAAGAGATGAAAACGGTGACCCGTACAGAAGACAAACCGTTGTTTTCGAAGAACGCGGGGTAAATAACCGTAATTTTGAGTCTTATCTTACCGCACAAAAGACCGGATTATCCTATAATCCGCAAATCGGAACAGGCGTAAAGATTTCTGCTATTGCAGAGGACCATGTTACATCAATGAAAAAGGTTTACGAGCCGGGGAATCCGGATGCGGACGAAGACGGATATGTAACCTATCCAAACGTAAATACCGTTACGGAAATGACCAACTTAATTGATGCCAGCCGTTCCTATGAGGCAAACGTTACTGCCTTCAATGCAACCAAGAACATGGCATTAAAGGGTCTGGAACTCGGTAAATAGTATTACTTACATAGTACGGACGTTTTAGTGTCCGCCAAAGGAGAATTTTCATGAATATTACACCGATTCAGCATGTGTCGTTATTTGACAACCTGGTGACCGAAGACAGTAAAAAGGTAAATGGGGCAAATACCGAAACCTTTGAGGCTCTGCTTAATTCTGCCATGGGCCTAATCAAAGAAACCGAAGATGCTACCAATGCGGCAGAACAGGCAGAATTGGAATATATGCTTGGATTAAATGACAGCGTAACCGATTTACTGGTTGCACAGCAGAAAGCTAACATTTCCCTCCAGTATACCGTGGCGATTAAAAATGCGGTAACTCAGGCATATCAGGAAATTATGGCAATTCAGTTCTAACTGTAATTGCATTTAAATATACAGCTGCATAGATGGGGACGCAGCAAAAAGGAGCTATACGATGCAGGAAAGATTAAAAGAACTTCCGAAAAAATTTTTAGAATACTGGAATAAGTGGACCAGTAAGCAAAAAACCATTATCATCGCGGTTCTTGTGGGGATTATTGTATTAATTGCGGTGCTTGTTGCTATTCTTGGCAGAACCAAGTATGTGGCATTGGATACCTTTGAAGATACCAAAACTGCCAGCCAGGTGGTATCGCTGTTAAAGGAGAGTACTATTGAAACTAAACTGGCTGCCGATAATCAGACAGTTATGGTAGATGAAAAACGCTATGGAGATGCCATTATGGCGGTTGCAGTCAGTGACCTGGTTCAGGAAGATGTGGTATCTTTAACCGATTTGCTTACCAACAGTTTAACTACAACCAACGGGGAACGTTTGCAGAAGGACTTTTTGTTTAATACCGGCAAGCTCGAAAAAATGATCCGGGAAACCAATGACGGTGTGGATGATATTGCAATTACCTATCGTGCAAAAGATACTTCGAATTCTATCATAAATGCTAACCGTGAAATTCCTGCCCATGTTTATTTGGTTACCAATGAGTTTTTTGATAAAAAAGAAGCAGTTGCCATTGCAGAAGCAGTAGCATTTACTTTAGGAAATACAAATACTGATGCGGTACGAGTAACCAATCAGGAAGGTAAAGTTCTGTTTAACGGTGCGGAGGAAGAAAATTCGGATGAAATTGACCTTACTGACAAAATTAAGGTAGAAGAAATTTACCGCCAGAACTATATCGATATGGTTACCGGCGTTATGTCCATGAACCTGTTTACAGAAATAAACGTTGCACCGTATCTTGATATGAACTTTGACAAGGCAAGCAACCTGTTAACAGAGTACATTCCGTTAGACGGCGAAACCACCGGCGTTTTAATTGAAGAACATCACACTAAGAGTGAAGGTGAAAACGGACTGGGTGATATTCCGGGTACCGATTCCAACGACGAAGTAGATTATTATATTACAGATACCACCGGTGGTGCTTATTCTTCAAAAACCGATGATATGTTTTATCAGCCAAGTGTATCCATTACAGAAACCGTATACGATACCGGCACAATTAATGCGGCCACTTCTTCCATTGCGGTTACGGCAATCCGTACCATTCATATGAGTGAAGAAGAGATGATTATCAGAGGTCTGTTGGATGACATGACCTATGAGGAATATGTGGCATTAAATTCCGAAAAAATCCGTACGGAAACACCGGAGGAACTGATAACCCTGATTTCAAAGGCTACCGGTATTCCGGAGGAAAACGTAGCGCTTGTTACATATGACGACTACAACTACACACCAATGGAAGAAGTTGCAAGAGACTGGACCTTCTACTTCCAGATTTTACTTGCGGTTATTCTCATTGCATTCCTGCTCTTTGTCGTATTCCGCGGTATGGCTCCGGTAGAAGTTACCGAACTGGAACCGGAATTATCCGTAGAACAGTTACTTGCTACGACAAAGGAAAACCAGTCCTTAGAGGATGTAGAATTCAGCGAGCAGTCCGAGACCAGAAAGATGATCGAAAAATTCTTCGAAGAGAATCCGGAAGCGGTTGCCCAGCTGTTGCGTAACTGGCTGAACGAAGACTGGGATTATTAGTGTATAAGGGGTGATAGTATGGCAATGAAAATTACCGATTTAAACGGAGTGCAAAAAGCAGCAATCCTGCTGATTACTTTGGGTCCTGATAAAGCGGCTAATGTTTTTAAACACTTAAAAGAAGATGAAATTGAACAGTTAACATTGGAAATAGCCAATACACGTAGTGTCAGCCAGTCCTTAAAGGAAGAGGTTCTGGACGAATTCTACGAGGTTTGTCTTGCACAGCAGTATATTGCAGAGGGTGGTATCGGTTATGCAAAAGACCTCTTGGAAAAAGCCCTCGGTGCAGAAAAGGCTATGGAAGTTATCGGAAAGCTTACCGCATCCTTGCAGGTACGTCCATTTGAATTTATCCGTAAGATTGATGCTTCCCAGATTTTAAACTTCATCCAGGACGAACATCCGCAGACCATTGCCCTTATTTTGTCCTATTTATCCACAGGACAGGCATCCACGATTATTTCCCAGCTGTCGCAGGATAAGCAGGCAGATGTTGCAAAACGTATTGCCCAGATGGACAGAACATCCCCGGATGTTATCAAAGAGGTGGAACGCGTATTGGAAAGAAAGCTTTCTTCCCTGGCAAATCAGGACTACACACTGGCCGGTGGTGTGGATGCTATCGTAGAAATTTTAAATACCGTAGACCGTGGTACAGAAAAGCACATTATGGAAACTTTGGAAATCGACGAGCCGGAACTTGCCGACGAAATCCGCAAGAAGATGTTCGTATTCGAAGATATCCTTACTTTGGACGACCGTTCCATCCAGCGTGTGCTGCGTGAGGTTGATAACAACGAACTTGCGGTGGCTCTTAAGAGTGCAAATGAAGATGTTCAGAATGCAATCTTTAATAACCTTTCCAAGCGTCTTGCTACCATGATCCGTGAGGATATGGACTTCATGGGACCTGTTCGTATGAAGGATGTTGAAGAAGCACAGCAGAAGATTGTTAATATTATCCGTAAGTTAGAGGATTCCGGTGAAATCGTAACATCCAGAGGCGGAGGTGACGAGCTGGTTGTCTAGTAACATGATTAAGGCATATTCCATTGCCTATGACACTCAGAAAATTAAATCTCTGGATATGGAAGTCCGTGAGAATGAGATTGAAGAACGTGTACGTAAAATAGTATCCGCAAAGCCTGTTTTGTCGGAACCTAAAGAAGTGCAGGAATTTGTGCCGGGTCTTTTGGTAGAAGATTTGGGTGAACTTGAGATTTCCGAAGAAACTCCGGAGGCAAAACCGGAACTTACCGAACAGGATATTGAAGAAATAAAAAATTCTCTCCGGGAAGAAATTATGGCGGAAATGACGCCGATTATAAACCGGAAAGGCGAAGATATTGTCAATACTGCCAGAGCGCAGGCAAACGGTCTTATCGAAGCAGGAAAGCGTGATGCAGAAGCTGCTAAAGAAGGCATTTTAAAGATGGCGTCTGCCCAGGGATACGAGGAGGGTGCAAAGAGAGCCAAAGAAGAGGAAGAACGGGCTCTTTCTGCATTGGAGGCCAGAAGAATAGAATTAGAGCAGGAATATCAAGCCAAAATTGCTGAGTTAGAACCTGCCTTTGCAAAAATATTGGTGGAACTTGTCAAGAAGTTGACCAATGTTGCTTATGATAACCATAAAGAAATTTTGGTTTATTTAATAGAAACGGGTTTGGGTTTTGCCCAGAAGGATACCTATTTTGACGTGGTTTTAAGCGAAGAAGATTACAAAAAATATGCTTCCCTGTTTCCAAAAATCAAAGAGTATTACAAGGATAAATATGCTCTGGAGTTTAAAAAATCCGCAGATCTGCCGGATGGCAGCTGCAAACTTGAAAATGAAAACCGTGTGATTGACTGTGGTCTTGGTGTCAGATTAAACGGTCTGTTGGAAGAACTGTCACTCCTCGGTTAAATAGGATGAAATAACATGAATGTAGCCGGATATCTGGATTTATGCAATAAAAATTACATAAAGACCTACGGCAAGGTTGTTAAGGTGGTTGGCCTTACGGTAGAATCCAACGGCCCGGAGGCAAAGGTTGGGGATACCTGCCGGATTGTCCTTGCGGGAAGTGATAAAACCGTGCTGGCTGAAGTAGTTGGCTTTACCGACGGACGACTTCAGTTAATGCCCTACGAAGATATTTCCGGTGTACAAATCGGCGACTATGTGGAAGGAAATTGCGAAGCTACACAGATTCCGGTAGGTCCGGAATTGCTTGGAATGGTTTTGAACGGGCTTGGTCAGCCTTTCGATGGTACAGAGCTTCATCTGAAGGAATCCCGGAATTCCGATGCTATGCCGCCAAACCCAATGGAACGTGTATTGATTCAGGAGGTTCTGCCTCTGGGCGTTAAGGCTGTAGATGCTATTATGACCCTGGGTAAAGGCCAGAGAATCGGTATTTTTGCCGGCTCCGGCGTTGGTAAAAGTACGTTGCTCGGTATGTTTGCAAGAAATACCAAGGCAGATATTAATGTTATTGCCCTTATTGGTGAGCGTGGTCGAGAGGTCCGGGAATTCTTGGAACGTGACCTTGGAGAAGAAGGTGTTCGCCGTTCTGTTATTGTGGTTGCAACTTCCGATCAGCCGGCGTTAATCCGTAAAAAAGCTGCAAAAACTGCTACCGCCATTGCGGAATATTTCCGAGACTGCGGCAAGGACGTTTTGCTTATGATGGACTCCATGACCCGTTTTTCCATGGCACAAAGAGAAATCGGTCTGGCTTCCGGGGAACCTCCGGTATCCCGTGGTTATCCGCCGAGCGTTTATGCAGAAATGCCAAAACTTTTGGAACGTGCGGGAAAAACCGCCAAGGGTTCCATTACCGGAATTTATACCGTTTTAGTAGATGGTGATGACATGAACGAACCTATCGCTGACACAGCAAGAGGTATTCTGGACGGACATATTGTTCTTTCCAGAAAAATGGCTCACAAAAACCATTATCCGGCCATCGATATTCTGCAGAGTATTTCACGAGTTATGAGTTCCATTGCTACAAAGGAGCATAAGCAGGTTGCCAACAAACTGAAAAATGTTCTTGCAACCTACGGGGAGGCAGAAGATTTAATCAATATCGGTGCGTATAAGTCCGGTTCCAATAAAGAAATTGACTATGCAATATCGAAGATAAATGCAGTAAATGAGTTTTTAATGCAGCAGGTGGACGAAAAGTTTACCTTTGAAGAAACCGTTGAGCTGTTGAAGGGAATTTTTGCAGATGGCTAAATTTGTTTACAAAATGCAGAGTCTGCTGAATATTAAAGAAAAGCTGGAAGAACAGGCAAAAACTGCCTATGGTCTTGCCAGAATGACATTAAATGAGGAGGAGGCAAAGCTGGCAGAGCTTATTGCAAGAAAAGAGCAGTATGTGGAGCAAAAGCGTCAGGAAATGTCCTCCTCTATTAATGTTCACGAGTTAACCCAACTGGAGCATGCCATAAAGTCTATGGAATACCGGATTGCGGAGCAAATTCTGGTGGTTAAGCAGGCAGAAAAAAATATGCAGCTTGCTCAGGCAAAACTGGAAAATGCCATGAAAGAGCGAAAAATCCAGGAAAAACTGAAGGAGCATGCTTTTGAAGAATTTTTAAAAGAAATGGAAGCTGCCGACCAGCAGGAAATTAATGAACTAGTAACCTTCCGTTTTGGTAAGGCGAGAGAAAGGGAAGAATAGCTATGGCAAAAAAAGACAAAATTCAGGATTTGGATAAGGAAGAACGCAGTGGCGGCGGTAAGATTTTGACCGTCCTGATTATTTTTTTAATTGTACTTATCTGGCTGGCAATTCTTGCCCTGCTCATTAAATTTGATGTGGGAGGTCTTGGCAGTGAGGTGCTTCGCCCG
Organism: Lachnospiraceae bacterium; assembly: GCA_017938145.1. Taxonomy (GTDB): domain Bacteria; phylum Bacillota; class Clostridia; order Lachnospirales; family Lachnospiraceae; genus SIG299. Next base: position 106,932 of record JAGBCB010000018.1, on the reverse strand, counting down.
GTATTAAAAGACATTCCGGTCATTAACCGGATTTTACCGGATGTTTCTGAAGAACAGGAAGCATATGAGAATGCATATCCATATAAAAATCTTGCAGAAGCGGTAGATTATATTAAGAAATTGGAAGAACAGGTCGATAAATATAGAGAAGAGAACTCTGATTATGCCAGCCGCTTTGCAGAGATGCAAAAGGAAATTGATTCTCTGCGGCATTATGAGGAAGAGCAGGATGAGTTTGCAAAGCTTCGTGAACAATTCGACTATGAGGTCGTATTCAACGAAAAGGCTCCGTCAACAGACGAGTATTTGAAATGGTATGCAGAAATGTATCCAAACAATGCAGCCAAGATTTACGAAGAGCTTTTGGAAAAGAAAATGATAGAAGACAGCATTAAAGAGCAGGCGGATATCTATGCGAAAATGGATCCGGGCGAAGCTGCCGACATTCTTTCCGAATGGCCTAGTGATATCGATCAGATCTGCAGAATATTGGAGCATATTAAACCGGCAACCGTATCAAAAATCTTAGCTGAGATGGATCCGTTATTTGCAGCAAGAATCACCAACCGCATGATTGAGCTTGGTATGGAGGGTCTCTGATTATCGTATCAAAGAGGAACGGACTCCTTTTGATTACAAGAAAGGAGAAAACATATGCAGACACAGCAGATTTTTGGTGTGTCCGGCGGTGGAATGATGTTTTCTGCAAAGAGTGCTTCTGTGAAGTCAAATGATTCATCCTTTGACCAGTTGATTCAGATGTCACAGAATATCGGTGCAGAAAACGGACAAAATTCACAGCCGGCAGAAATCAAAAAAGCTTCTGCTGCAACGGTTGATAAGGCAGAGCAGCCTGCAAAACCGACAGAGGTGTCCACTGAAAAAAAGGACAATTTACAAACAGCAGAAGAAAAGCCTGAACTCGCGAAGGCAAAAGTTACGGAAGAAGCCGATGATGTCGAAGCGGCAGAACGTGCGGCAGGTATTCTTAATCAGGTTGCGGAAGCGGTTAAGGAGTTACTGGGAATCAGTGACGAAGAGCTGAATCAAATGTTGGAACAGCTCGGAATTACAAATCTTCAGTTAATCCAGCCGGAAACGTTACAAAATCTTGTTCTTATGGCAAACAGCGAACAGGATGCGGTAGTACTTCTTACCGATGCGGAGTTATTAAACACCGTAAATGAGCTTACCGCTCAGGTAGAGCAGATTTTACAAGAAGCAGGAATTACAACGGAGGAGTTGTTGATGGCTTTTGAAGATTCTGACTTTGCCGGAATGATAGAAGACGCATTGAATCAGCTCGCAGAGACAGAAGAAGATGAGCAGGAAGAAGTTTCTACAATGGTAGAAAATGAAATTTCTGTAAGCTTTGAAGAAAACACAGAGGAAGATGCAACCGTACGTATAGAGGACAAGAATACGGAAAATTCCGCAAAAGATCGAAATACAGATGATTCTACAGAAGTAGATAACTTTACGGAGCAGTTCGTAAACAATTTGCAGAAGGCTGCACAGAAAATCGGCGAGATTACCGGACAGAAAGATATTGTACAGATGGTTCGTGAGGTTGCTGACCAGATTTTAGAGAAAATCAAAGTATCTGTAACAGCAGAAACAACAAGTCTTGAAATTGTTCTTACACCGGAGAAACTTGGTAAAGTTAACCTTACCGTATCTGCGGATGCAGACGGAACAATGAAAGCGAAGTTTATTACGGAAAATGAACTGGCAAGAGAAGCCATTGAGCGTAATCTGGTACAGTTTAAGGAAATGCTTCAGGAACAGGGACTTAAAGTTGATACCATTGAAGTAACTGTAGGAAACTTCGAGTTTGATAAGAACGGACAGGCAAACGAAAGCTCCCAGGAAGAACAAAAAAACGGAAACCGCAGATTTATCAATGAGGAAGAGCTCAGTCAGAATGAGGACAATGACCAACTGGCAAAAATCCTCATGGAAGGCGGAGAAAGTACCGTAAACTATATGGCGTAAGCTTAAGGAGGATTCATGAGTAACTTAATGATGCCGGTTGAAAATGGTAAAGTGTTGGAGAATAACGCTACCACAACAACCGCTGAAAAAAAAGAAACCAAAGGTACCACAAACCTTGGGCAGGATGCATTTTTACAGCTTCTTATTGCTGAAATGCAGCATCAGGATCCGTTAGAGCCTACCACGAATACCGAATGGATTTCACAGATGGCAACCTTCAGCCAGTTGGAAGAATTACAGTCTTTATCCAAGACAACGGAAAATACTCAGATTTTCTCCCTGGTTGGCAAGCATGTTATTGTATCAACAGAAGATGCATCCGGCAACAAGCAGTTAAAGGAAGGCGTTGTGGATTTCATCAGCGTATCCGGCGGACAGGCAAAATTCAGTATCAATGGTTCGCTGTACTCCATGGAAGACCTTTATTCTGTTGTTGACAGTGAATATCAGTATAATCAGAATAAGCCGGGTGTTACGGAACAGGTTACATTTAATTTTAACGGTGATGAACCGGAAGATTTACAGTTTAAAGTAAGTCTTGGTAATGACCCTGCAAAGGCAACGGAGGTTGCTGTTTTGGTTGGTAATGCAGTGTTGGATGATAATTATGTGGTACTTTCCGGAGACACAGTAACCGTAAAGAAAGAAATCTTACAGGAGTTACAGGCAGGAAGTTATAAGTTCTCCGTAGTATTCAATGATGAAAAGCTGACAACGGTAGACGATAAGCTGACAGTAAATATTTATAATCCTCATCCAACGGTAAAGGAAGAAACCGAGGGAGCAGAGGCTGAACCTGAAACAGAAAAAGGAGCAGCAGCTGTAGAGGAAGCATAGGAAGGAGCCTAAAATGACACAGCTTAATGTGGATAGACGATATTCCATTGAGCAAATGCGTGGTCAATTCCTGAATCAGGGAACTGCAGCAGAGCAAAGCGTTTCTATAGGCAAGGGACAATCCTTTGCAGAGATTCTGGAGCAAAAGAAGATTGCCGAACGGGGAGAACTAAAGTTTTCCAAGCATGCCAGCGAACGACTGGTGAGCAGGAATATCGACCTTTCCGAAACCCAGAAGGAACGTTTAAATCAGGCAGTGAAGGCCGCAGAAGCCAAAGGAATAAAAGAATCTTTGGTTATGATGGATAATCTTGCATTTATAGTAAATGTCAAGAACAACACGGTAATAACCGCAGTGGCAGGCGGAGAAGAAAAAATCTTTTCCAACATTGACGGAGCCGTGGTGGTATAACACATAACTGAATATATATCGCCGGACCTTTTAAGGAGGCGATGCTTCCCCGAACGACAGACGGGAAGCCACAGATTAGGAGGTTAATGACTTATGATGAGAGCATTGTATTCCGGTGTTTCCGGATTAAAGGTTCATCAGACAAAGATGGACGTTATCGGTAATAATATTTCTAACGTTAATACAATAGGTTTTAAGTCCAGTAATGTGACTTTTGCCGATGTTTTATATCAGACTTCATCCAATGCAACAGGTCCTAATGCAGAAAGCGGAAGAGCAGGTCAGAACGCAATGCAGATTGGTCTTGGTGCAGGTGTTTCTTCTATTGCAACAACCGTAGACAGCGTTGGTGGTTCCCAGAGAACGGATAATCCTTTTGATATCATGATAGAAGGTGATGGATTCTTCGTAGTAAATAATGGTGATGGTAATTTATTTACCAGAGCCGGTTCTTTTATGGTAGATGCCAACGGTACTCTTTGTAATGCATCCGGTTATGCTGTAATGGGTTGGCAGGTTGATCCGAATAATCCGGATCAAACGGTACAGGATAACGTAAGTGCTCTGCGCATTATGTCTCCGGCAAATCAGTACTCTGAGCCGGAAGCTACTACAGCAGTTCATTTTTCCGGTAATATCGACAGTGCGGATACCGCATTTGATTCCGAAACCGGTAAGCTTACCAACTTTACATTTTATGACAAGCTGGGTAGAAGCTACACTGCAAATTTAAAACTCGAGCAGATTGAAGGAGATGACGGTGCTAAGCTGCAGAACCAGTATGCTGTTACCATAACTGATGTTTTGGACTCCAACGGTGATTCCATTTTTGTAAACTATGATGAGTTAACAGATACATACACTGTAAGAGAAAATGTTACTCTTACTTTTGGTGGTGTTACATATGAAGCAGAAACAACAGATGACGGCGGATATGTAATCAATGCAGATGAAACAGGAGATGCGGGTGTTGTGCTTGCATTCAATCCTTCTTCCGGTAAGTTTACCAGTGTAACTGTAGGTGGGGATGCTCCTGAAACAACAACGGGAGAAGAAGAGAATTTCAATTCTTTGGAATTTAACCTTTCCATTGAGGATGAAGAGTTTGAAGATCCTACAGCGGAGGGTGATGTAACTACCAATCCGTTTGAAATTATTGATGTTGATTTTTCAACGCTTACTATGTATGCACAGAGCGGCACCACTAAGATAGAGCCAACCAAAGGTGACCTGGACGGATACGGCACCGGCCGTTCTGCCGGTAATATGAAAGGTGTTACCGTAGATAATCTGGGAATGATTTACGGTGTGTATGATAACGGTACCAGCAGACTGCTTGGTCAGATTGTAGTTGCGACCTTTGCTAATCCATCCGGTTTGGAAGCAGTAGGAGGTTCCTTGTTTGCTACCACACAGAACTCCGGCGAATTTGACGGCATCGGTGAGAGCATCGATTCTTCCGGAGGTAAATTTAATACCGGTGTAGTAGAAATGTCCAATGTAGATCTTTCTGTAGAATTTACAAACATGATTACTACGCAGAGAGGTTTTCAGGCAAACTCCAGAATCATTACAACTTCCGATACATTGTTGGAAGAATTGATTAACCTTAAGAGATAATTACAATAACATAGGGTGACAGAAAACTCTGTCACCCTTGTTCTGGTGTAGAAAGAGATGGAAAAATGATTGAATTAACGAGGCTGAATGATACAAAATTTACATTGAATGCGGATTTAATTGAAACAGTGGAAGAAGTACCGGATACCGTAATTACATTAACAACCGGTAAAAAGATATTTGTAAGAGAAAGCCGTTATGAAATAAGAGACCTAGTGGTAAGGTATAAGCAAGAAGTTTTCAACAAGATATTGTAGTTTTGTAGAAAAAGTGGTATAATCAGATAGATAAGAACGATTTATGCAAGATTTTGTAAAAAAATAGAGAAATGGCAGGTGGATTGTTTTGGATATAGCGTCGATTATTGGTCTTGTATTGGCCATGGTTTTAATGATTATTGCAATTATTACCGGTGAAGAAGGTGTAAAAGGTATTTTTGCTTTCCTTGATCCAGGTTCTGCTTTAATTACCTTTGGTGGTGCCTTTTCTGTATGTTTAGTTATGTCTTCAAGTATCAAGGACTATGTGAAGAACTTAAAATCCTTGGGCTTAATTATGAAACCGGTAAACTACAACGAAGAAGAGGTTATCAAGCAAATTATCGATTTGTCAAATGTGGCAAGAAAAGAAGGTTTGCTGGCATTGGAAGAAGCTGCCAACGAGTCTATTGAAGACGAATTTGTAAAAAAAGGTGTTTTACTTATTGTAGACGGTACTGACCCGGAGTTTGTAAGAAGCATTTTGGAAACAGAATTATCCTGTATTAGTGACAGACATAAATCCATTATTTCCTTCTGGGAAAGCCTTGGCTCCATGGGCCCTGCCTGGGGTATGATCGGTACCCTTATCGGTCTTATTAACATGCTTGGTAACCTGCAGGATATTAATTCCGTAGGTCCTAATATGGCGATTGCGTTGGTAACTACATTCTATGGTTCCGTACTTGCAAACTGGCTGTGTATTCCGGTTTCTACAAAGTTGAAGGCGAACGATGCAGCTGAAATTATGATGAAAGAAATCGTGGTAGAAGGTCTGTTATCCATTCAGGCCGGAGAAAACCCACGTATCATAGAAGAAAAACTGAAATCCTTTATTTCACCGGACAGAAGAAAGAGTATCAGTGAGAAAGAAGAGGCGGGTGAATAAACTTGGCTAGAAAAAAGAAAGAAGAAGCTCCGGCACCGGGTTCACCGGCGTGGATGGCAACCTTCAGTGACCTGATGAACTTGCTGCTTTGTTTCTTCGTTTTGCTTTTCTCTATGTCATCAGTAGATCAGGGAAAGGCCGAAGCGTTGATTCAGTCTTTAGCGCAGACTTTCAGTATTTTTGACGGTGGTGGTTCTTCCTTTGGAGAAGGCAATATGATTTCCAACGGAGCAGACCAGCTAACGGAGTTAGATGAGTATTTTAATACGATGGGTCAGACCAATGACGGTCAAATTGATCAGAATATCAATAACGAAGATCCAAATGGTGAACAAAGCGATGTTGACAAGTTTCCGATGCCTAGCGGTGTACCAACGGCAACACCGGAACCAACCTTAACACCGGATCAGATTATTCTTGGTGAAAATAAAGAGCAGACAGAAACCATTTATGGTGAAGTTGCGGATTTACTCAATAAGGTTAATCTTGGTGATTATGTTGATCTTGGTATCGATGCTACACAGTATCATTACATAACCATAGAAATTAAAGGTCATCTTTTGTTTGCTTCCGGCGAAGCTGAACTGATGGAAGATGCGAAACCGATTATTTCTAAAATCGGAGATGTTTTAAAGCAGTATAACGGATTCCGGGTTGAAGTTATCGGTCACACCGACAATATACCTCAAACAAAGCCACCGTATTATAACAATCCTGTGTTATCCTATTGGCGTGCTATGTCTGTAGCAGAATATCTGATGAATATAAAAAATATGGAAGATGTGGATTATACCGGTAAGGGTGAAACAGAACCCGTTGCCAGCAATGATACGGAAGAAGGAAGACAGCAGAACCGTCGTGTTGAAATCCGTTTGTATAACAAGAAAAATTCAATAGATTGAGAGGGTAATATATCATGAAAAGAAATATGCTTGCAATTGTAATTTTAGCAGCTACGCTTGTTAATATTGCTTTGACTGCATTAATGTTGTTTACGGTTATTCCGAAGGCACAGCGCACCGATGCACTGATTCAAAAGATTTGTTCCATCATTGATTTGGAACTGGAAGACCCAAACGCAGCGGACTATGCAGAAATTCCGTTTGAAGACAGAGAAACTTATAGTCTGTCAAACAAAATCACTGTAAATCTTGCAAAAGCAGAGGGTGAAACTAAGAGCCCTTATGCGCAGGTTGAAGTAACACTTATGCTGAATAAAAAGGCTGATAGTTACGAGAAAGTTCAGCCATTGCTTGTTAATTACGAAAGCATTATCCGTAATATTGTCAGTGAAGAAGTTTCCAAATATACAACAGATGAACTGGATCCAAATAAGAATGCTATTCAGAAAATGATTTGGACAAGACTTAGCACAGAGTTTGGTAATACAGATTTATTAATCGGTGTTGTATTAAACTGGACCTATGATAGCAAATAACTAATTGGACCTACAATTAGAACGGCTGGGGGGAAGTACTTATGAGTGATGTTTTATCTCAGGACGAGATAGACAAGTTGCTGAAAGCCTTTAGCAGCGGTGAAATAGATGCAGAAGAGTTTAAAGATACGGGCGAAAAGCAGGTAAAGAACTACGATTTTTCCAGACCTTTCAAGTTTTCCAAAGTGCATTTGAGAACCCTGGAAATTGTATTCGAACATTATTGCCGACTGCTTTCTACCCACATGCCTGCTTACCTTCGTGTAGCGGTTCAGGCAGAAGTTGTTAACTCGGAAGCGGTTGTTTATTCAGAATTTTCCAATGCGTTATCCAATCCGGTATTATTGGGAATGGTTGATTTTGAACCGTTAGAGGGCAATATCATCATTGAAGTTTCGGATAATATCGGTTATGCCATTATCGACCGTATGCTTGGCGGTGCCGGTGTTCCGTTGGAAAAAAAGAGAGAATTCACGGAAATTGAACGGGTGATTTTGGAACGTATATTTACCATTATTACCAATTTACTTCAGGACCCTTGGGAGAATGTAGTAAAAATCAATCCGAGATTTACAAGAATCGAGACAAATTCCCAGTTTGCCCAGATTATTTCTCCGAATGAAATGGTTGCTCTTGTTACAATGAATATTAAAATCGGTAACACAGAGGGCATGATGAATATTTGTATTCCATATTCCTGCATTGAGCCGGTGATTGACAGACTGAATACAAAATACTGGTATTCCAATATTCAGGACAGAGACGAGGCAAGTTATAAGGAATTTATTGAAGTTTCTATTTCGAAGGCAAATATTCCAATTCGGGCAGTGCTTGGAAAGAGTGTTATTTCAGTAAATGATTACATTAATATGCAACGAGGGGATATCATTAAGTTAGATTCCAAAGTGGAAGATGAACTTAAAGTTTACGTTGGAAATATTTATAAATTTACTGCGTTGCCGGGTCTGGCATCAGACACCTATGCAGTTAAAATATCATCAATTATAAGGGAGGAGTAGCGGAACTATGGACGGTTTATTATCGCAGGAAGAAATTAACGCGTTGTTCAGTAGTAATGTGGATGACGACGTAGATACAACTTCGCATTCTGACCTGCTATCTCCGGAGGAAAAGGATGCTATTGGTGAAATATCCAATATTAGTATGGGTACCTCTGCTACCACATTATCCGAACTGGTAAATAAGCAGAAGGTAGACATTTCAACACCGAGGGTTTCGGTAATTACTTGGAGTGAACTTGTAAACTCCTATGACAGACCATGTATTTTTATCCAGATTTATTATAAAGAAGGTCTGGACGGAAATAATATTTTGATTTTAAAAGAAAAGGATGTAAAAATCATTGCCGACTTAATGATGGGTGGTGACGGAACCAACATCGATGGTGAGTTGAGCGAGCTTCATTTAAGTGCTATCAGTGAAGCTATGAACCAGATGATGGGTTCCTCCTCCACATCCCTTTCTTCCATGTTGGAAACAAAGGTAGATATCAGCCCGCCTAATGCTTCCAGAGTAGATTTAAATACTGCAAATGCCGGAAATATCGCACCGTTCTTAAAGGGCGAATTTGTAAAGGTTTCTTTCCGAATGCAGATTGGAACGCTGGTAGATAGTGAATTGATGCAGTTATATCCGATTGAATTTGCACAGAGTTTGTATCGCAAGTTTGTTAATTCTGCAGAAGAACAGGTTGCAGCGACAACGCCTGCACCGCAGCCTGCGCCGGCTCCGGCACCTGCACCACAGCCTGCACCGCAACCTGCGCCGGCTCCGGCACCTGCACCACAACCGGTACCTGTTCAGCAGCCGGTAATGATGCAACAGCCGGTAATGATGCAGCCGATGGTTCAGGATGTGAATGTTGCCCAGGCGCAATTCCAACCATTTGTCAGCACGCAGAGTCCTCTACTTCAGACGGAAAATATCGACTTATTATTGGATGTTCCGTTAGAGGTAACAGTGGAACTCGGAAAAACAAGTAAATCTATTAAAGAGATTCTTGATTTTGCACCTGGAACAGTGGTAGAATTAAATAGACTGGCAGGAGAGCCAATCGATGTTCTGGTAAACGGTAAATATGTTGCTAAAGGTGAAGTGGTAGTTATGGGTGAAGCATTTGGTATCCGTATTACTGACGTTATTAAATAGTAAAGTATTACAAAAGGACATAAATCAACATGTTATAAGATAAGGAGAAGTCTAATGGCAAAGAATATTTTAATTTGTGATGACGCAGCATTTATGAGAATGATGATTAAGGACATTCTGACAAAGAACGGTTATGGTATTGCCGGCGAAGCAGAAAACGGTGCGGTTGCAGTTGATAAGTATTTAGAAACCAAGCCTGACCTTGTTATGATGGATATTACCATGCCGGAAAAGGATGGTATTCAGGCTCTTAAAGAAATCCGTGCAAAGGATCCGTCCGCAAGCGTTATTATGTGTTCCGCAATGGGTCAGCAGGCAATGGTTATCGAAGCAATCCAGAATGGTGCAAGAGACTTTATTGTTAAGCCTTTTGCTGCAGACCGTATTTTGGAAGCAGTCCGTAAGGTTATAGGTTAAGCCTATGTTAGCTACTGCACAGAATTCTTTACAAAGTTTATTTGAATTACTCGGATTAATTCTTATCTTTGTCATTGTTCTGGTAGTCTGCTATTATACAACAAGATTTGTTGCCGGCAGGCAGCTGGTACAAAAAAAGATAGGAAACTTTGAGACTGTGGAAACATTTGCCATAGCTCAAAATAAGTATCTGCAGTTAATACGTATGGGGAATAAATATGTGGTTATAGCAATCGCAAAAGACTCCATCTCTTATGTTACGGAGTTAGACGAAAACGAAGTCTGCCAGATACAGAAGAATGCCACTGTATCCGGAAAGAGCTTTAAAGAGATTCTTTCCGGATTTACAAAAAAGTCAGAAGAAGAGAAAGAAGAACAGTAATTCTTTCTTTGTACAATAAAATAGAGCATAAGAAGTAAAGGTTGATACAATGGACAAGATTTTTAAGGCCGAAAAAAGCAAATATTTACGTTTTTTTGCCTTTTTCGTTTCACTGTTGATGTTAACCTTTATTTGTGCTGCTCCGGAAACCGCATTTGCAACAGAATCCGAATCTCAGGGACTTGATATAAACGCAAGTATCGGGGATTTGGATATTACTGCGTCTACGGATGACAGTGCAGATGGATTATCATCAACCTTACAGATATTACTTCTTCTTACTGTAATATCTTTAGCACCATCTATTTTGATTATGGTAACTTCCTTTACCAGAATCCTTGTGGTGCTTCATTTTGCAAGAGCAGCCACCGGCTTACAGACAACACCGCCTAATCAGGTAATGATTGGTCTGGCGTTGTTTTTGACGTTGTTTATTATGTCGCCTGTTTTTACAGAAATAAACGAGCAGGCAGTTAAACCATTGACTGCAAATGAAATTACCCAGGAAGAAGCCTTTGAGCGTGGGTTGGAACCTCTTCGTAATTTTATGTTTAAACAAATCCGAAATGAAAGCGATTTGACATTGTTTTGTAACATAGCCGGAATTGAAGAAGTAGATACATTGGATGAAATTCCGACCTATGTACTGATTCCTGCATTTATTATCAGTGAATTACGAATAGCATTTTATATAGGTTTTATTATTTATATTCCGTTTATTGTTATTGATATGGTTGTTTCGTCGACCCTTATGTCCATGGGTATGATGATGCTTCCGCCAACGGTCATTTCCACTCCGTTTAAGATTTTATTATTTATTATTGTAGACGGATGGTCGTTGATTATCGGGGAACTGGTTCAAACGTTCTGACAAAGAGAAAGGCTGAGAAACCATGACAGAAGAAGTAATTATAGATATTTTCACAAAGACTCTGGTGCTTATAATAAAAGTTTCTGCGCCAATGCTTTTAGTATCTCTTGTAGTTGGTCTGATTGTCAGTATTTTGCAGACAGTTACCTCTATTCAGGAGCAGACGTTAACCTTTGTACCAAAGCTTTTAGCAATTTTTCTTACTTTAATGTTGGCTGGCAACTGGATTTTGACAACATTAAAAGAGTTTATTATTGAATTGTTCCAGTTTCAAACCTATTTGAATTAAAAAGCAGTACCTTGCAGGAGAGAAAGTTAGGCTGGTGTAGATATGTCATTTACAGTAGAAAATCTGGAATTTTTTCTGGCGATTGCCATGCGGATTGCGGGATTTGTTTTTATTGCACCGTTTTTTAGTACATCCAGTGTGCCGCAGCGTGCCAAACTGCTTCTTTCGTTTTCTGTGGCGCTTATTACATATTTTGTTGTTCCGCAGGACAGTCCGCTTCAGTATAACGGTGTCATCGGTTATGCGGGATTAATTATTTCCGAAGCAATAGCGGGAATGATTTTAGGATTATTTGCCAATCTGGCCATGTTCATCTTAAGTTTTGCCGGACAGATTGCGGATATGGAAATCGGTCTTTCCATGGTAACCCAGTTTGATACCACGAATAATATGCAGGTTACTATTACCAGCAATATTTTAACCTATGCGGTAATGTTAACGTTGGTGGCAGCTAATATGCATTTGTATGTACTTCGGGCGGTTATTGATTCCTTTACCCTGATTCCTGTTGGAAAAGCAGTGTTTTCTCCGCAGTTTTATGAGGGATATTTAGGTTACTTATTCGATTTTATGGTGCTGGCTTTCCGAATTATTCTTCCCGTTTTTGCTGCGCTTTTAGTGGTCAATGCAATTTTGGCGGTACTTGCCAAAGCTGCGCCGCAGATGAACATGTTTGTTATCGGTTTTCAGTTGAAAATATTTGTGGGTCTTGCTATTTTGACAATTATGATGCTGTTTCTTCCGTCAATTTCCAATATGATTTTTGAACAGATGATGGAACTTTTAAAGACCGCCGCAGTCTATATGACGCCGCAATAATGGTAGATTCACCGTTTCGTTGGAGGTTTTATGGAAGAATTGTACTTAAAAAAATCATATATTTCCATGAATCTTCAGTTCTTTGCTGACAGTGCGGCAGATAAAACAGAAGAACCTACCGCAAAAAAATTACAGGACGCGAGAAAAGAAGGTCAGGTTGCCAAGAGCCAGGAATTAATCAGCGGAGCAATGTTGTTTGCATTGTTTATCTGTATTAAGCTGTTTGGTGGCTTTTTGGCAAACAATTTTATGAAGGTTTTTTATAGAAATTACGGTTATATCAGCACATTCACTGTAGAAAAACCGGAACTTGGTATTTTGACAAGCATGTTTGGACGTGCAATGCTTGATATATTGTTGATGACATTGCCGGTATTTGCATTTGCTGTAGTTATTGCTTTTGCATTAAATATATTTCAAGTAAAATGGAAAGTAACAAGTAAACCGTTACAACCAAAGCTAAACCGCTTGAATCCGGTCAGCGGATTTAAAAAAATTATTTCCATGGAAAAGCTGTTTGAGCTTTTGAAGGCGGTTTTAAAAATTGTAATTATTTTTGGTGTGGCATATTCGTCCTTAATGAATGAAATAGAAACATTAAAAATATTATATGACCTGGAACTGGTTCCAGCGGTTATTTACATTTCAAATTTTGTTATTAATCTGGGAATAAAAATCAGTGCAGTATATTTACTGATTGGTCTTGCTGATTTCATATACCAAAAATTAAAGTTTAAAAAGGACATGAGAATGTCCAAACAGGAAGTAAAAGATGAATACAAGCAGCAGGAAGGTGACCCGCAGGTAAAAGGAAAAATTAAGTCCAAAATGCGTGAAACTTCCATGCGGCGTATGATGCAGAAAATGCCGGATGCAGATGTGGTAATTACCAACCCGACCCATTTTGCCTGTGCCATTCAATATGACAAAGAAAAGGCAGCAGCTCCGGTTTTGATTGCCAAAGGCGCAGATCACCTGGCACAAAAGTTAAAGGATATCGCAAAAGAGCATGATGTACCGATTGTAGAAAATAAGCCGTTGGCCCGAATGCTTTACTATAACGTTGATATTGATGCGGAAATTCCGCAGGAATTATACCAAATGACAGCAGAAGTGCTGGCATATGTTTATCAGTTAAAAAACAAATAAACCATAAGATGACGGAAGGAGGAATACAGCATGAAGAAATCTGATATGATGATCGGTTTATACATACTGGCAGCGATTGTTTTCATGATTATTCCGATTCCTACCCAGCTGCTTGATGTTTTGATGGCGCTTAATATAGCGGTTTCTTTGATTATTATGTTTAACGCCCTGTTCTCCAAAGAAGCACTGGATATGTCCACCTTCCCGTCTATTTTGTTATTTACTACCGTATTCCGTATTTCTTTAAATGTTTCCTCCACAAGAAACATTTTAACCAAGGGGTATGCCGGTGGTGTCGTTGCGGCCTTCGGTGAGTTTGTAGGCGGCGGTGACATGATTGTCGGTGCCATTGTATTTATTATTTTGCTTTTAGTCCAGTTCATGGTAATCAACAAAGGTTCCGAGCGAGTATCCGAAGTTAGTGCAAGATTTACGCTGGACGCTATGCCGGGTAAACAGATGGCTATCGATGCGGATTTAAATACCGGTGCCATTACCGATGCAGAAGCAAAAGAACGCCGTCAGAAGATTCAGGACGAAGCCAGCTTCTTTGGCGCCATGGACGGTGCTACCAAGTACGTAAAAGGTGATGCCACTGCCGGTTTATTGATTACATTGGTAAATATTATCGGTGGTGTATTAATGGGAGTGACACGTCAGGGCTTAGATGCAATGACTGCTTTAAACAAATTCGGTTTATTAACCATCGGTGACGGTCTGGTTTCCCAGATTCCGTCCCTGCTTACATCGTTATCCACAGGTATCATTGTTACCAAGGTATCTAAAGAAGCAGATATCGGTGATGTACTTGTTAAACAGCTTTTTTCTCTTCCTAAGGTACTTTACATGGTAGGCGGCGCCATGGCATTCTTAGGTATTTTTACCGGTTTACCAACCATGATTTTCATTTTGTACGGAGTAATGTTTATTGTTGTTGCACGTGCAATCCAGAGCAGAATAGAAGTTGCTTCCGTAGAGTCTGAGGTTTCCGAAGTGGAGACGTCCGCAGAAGAAATCAGAAAGCCGGAAAACGTGGTGTCCTTACTTCAGGTGGATGCCATCGAGCTGGAATTCGGTTACGGTATTATTCCGCTGGCTGATGTTAACCAGGGTGGTGACCTGCTCGACCGAGTTGTACTTATCCGTCGTCAGATTGCTTTGGAATACGGTTGTGTTGTTCCTACCATCCGTATGCGTGATAACATCCAGTTAAATCCGAACCAGTATATTATTAAGATTAAGGGTATTCAGGTCAGTGAGGGTGAAATTTTATTTGACCATTACATGGCAATGAACCCTGGACACGTAGAGGAAGAGGTTACCGGTATTCCAACCTATGAACCTTCCTTCCATCTGCCTGCTCTTTGGATTACCGAAAGCCAGAGAGAGCGTGCAGAGTCCTTCGGTTACACTGTTGTTGACCCGCCGTCTATTATTGCAACCCATATCACTGAGGTGATTAAGCAACATTTGGACGAACTGCTTACCCGTCAGGACGTTCAGAATCTGGTCAACAATATTCAGGAGAAGAACAGCACACTGGTTACCGAACTTATTCCAAAGCTTCTTGGTGTTGGTGAGGTGCAGAAGGTTCTTCAGAATATGTTAAGAGAGGGTATTTCCATCCGTGACCTGGTTACAATTTTTGAAACTTTGGCGGATTATGCGCCAACCACCAGAGATACGGATGTACTTACCGAATACGTAAGACAGAGTCCGAGTATTAAGCGTTTTATTTCCAATAAATATTTTCCGGTGAATGTTACAACCAGTGTTGTAACGTTGGACCCAAAGATAGAGCAGGACATTATGGCTTCCGTAAAACAGACGGAGCAGGGCTCCTATATTGCAATGGATCCGGAAAAGAACCAGTTGATTATGAGGTCTGTAAAGGATGAAATTGAAAAACTGGAAAACTTAGGCTGCAATCCGATTATAATTACTTCACCAATTGTGAGAATGTATTTTAAGCGGATGACAAAAGATTATTTCAGCGATTTAATCGTGATTTCCTATAACGAAATAGAGTCAAATGTTGAATTACAATCAGTAGGGATGGTGACAATCTAGTATGTTGATTAAAAAATTTCAAGGTGCAACTGAACAGGAAGCATTACAGCTTGCCAAGCAGGAGCTGGGGAAAGATGTAATCATCACACATATCAAGTCAATTAAACCAAAGGGAATTTACCGTTTATTCAAGAAGCCAATGGTGGAAATTACTGCAGCTGTGGATGAAGAACGTATTTATGAAAAGAAAAATTACCAGCAGATTGCGGAGGAATTAAAAAAGAATCCATATGAATTCCGCACCAATAAAGAAGAGGATAAGCCTTCTGCTATTGAGAAAAAGTTGGACAGCCTGCAGATTATGTTGGAAAAACAGTTGCGAGAACAACAATCTACTCCTGTAGAAAAAGAGAAAGAAAAAGAAAAAGATATTCCGACAGTAGAAGAACAATCTGCTGCTATGGCTTGTGTGCAGATGATTTATAATCAACTGATTGCCAATGAAGTGGAAGAAGTATATGCAAACAAGGTAATTGCAGAGATTGAGCAATCCTTAAAGCCGGACGCTACCGTGGATAACATTTTATCTACCATTTATCAGAAGCTTGTGTTAAAGCTTGGTGAAACAAAAGAACTTTCTTTTGAACCGGGAAAGACGAAGTATGTATTTTTTATCGGGTCGACCGGTGTTGGTAAAACTACAACAATTGCAAAATTGGCTTCCAACTTAAAGCTAAGTAAAAAGGCAAAGGTGGCATTGTTCACTGCAGATACATATCGTATTGCCGCTGTGGATCAACTGCGTTCCTATGCATCCATTCTTGGAATTCCGCTTCGTGTAATTTATTCTGAAGCAGAAATTAAAGATGCGGTAGAAGAGTATAAGGACTATGATATTGTGTTAATTGACACAGCAGGCCGTTCCCATAAAAACAGAGAACAAAGAGATGACATTGAAAAGCTTCTTTTGGCTGTTCCGGAAGAATGCAGGGAAATTTATCTCGTATTAAGTGCTACTACAAAATATAGAGATTTAGTTAAAATTACAGAAACCTATTCCTCTATTGCTAAGTATAATCTGATTTTTACAAAACTGGATGAAACAGTAGGTATCGGTAATATTTTTAATATAAAAATGCTTACCGGTGCTCCGTTGTCATATACAACTTTTGGACAAAGCGTGCCGGATGACATTTCTAAGATTAATCCTCAGGCAGTAGCAAAGCAGCTGTTGGGAGGTGGTCAGTAATGGATCAGGCAGAACAACTCAGAAAAATGATGCAGCAGTCCGAATCCAAACCAAAAGCCAGGGTGATTACGGTAACAAGCGGCAAGGGAGGCGTTGGTAAAACAAGCATCTCTATTAATCTGGCGGTTCAGTTAACCCGTTTGGGAAAACGTGTAGTTGTGTTTGACGCAGACTTTGGTCTGGCAAACATAGAAGTAATGTTGGGGGTCCGCCCCAAGTATAATCTGGCGGATATGATGTTCCGTGGCAAGGATTTGGCTGATATTATTACCCAAGGAGAAGAAGGCATCAGCTTTATCTCCGGTGGCTCCGGAATTCAGGAGCTTGCTTCCATGAACAGGGAACAGGTAATGCTTTTAACCAGCCGTCTGATTGCCCTGGATAAGTATGCAGATGTCATTATTGTGGATACCGGCGCCGGAATATCCGACAGCGTACTGGAATTTGTTCTGGCAAGTACGGAAGTACTTCTGGTTGCCACACCGGAACCAACATCCATTACTGATGCATATGCATTGTTAAAAGCTTTAAACAGAAAAACAGAATTTGTAAAAGAACATACATCAATTAAAATGATTTCCAATCGTGTAAAAAATGATGCGGAAGGTCAGAATGTGTATGAAAAAATGAGTGTGGTTTCCGAGAAGTTTTTGAATATTCCGATTACCTACCTTGGCCCGGTTCCGATGGACGAACAGATTTCCAAGGCGGTAATGCGGCAGAAGCCGGTGTCGGTTATTAATCCGGATGCACCTGCATCCAAGGCAATTAAACAGATTGCTGAAAAACTGTTAGAACTGGAAACTGAGGAAATTTCGGATAAAAGAGGAATGTTCCAGCTTTTTTCAAATTTAATCAGAAACCGCATGACAAAAAAATAAATGCTTCAAAGGATGATAGATACGAATGGCCAATGATATAATCCAAATTGGATGTAAAATTGAAATGCGAGCAGTAGACAAACGTTCTTTTTCTGCGATGGAAAGTGAGCCGGAGCTTTATATCAGCCAGTTTTTACAATGGACTGATACAAATGTGGCTTCTATTGCAATTCCTTCTTTTAAAGGACATTTGGTTCCACTGAGAGTGGATGATGTTTACGAGCTGCAATTTGTTACCCGTGGCGGATTATATCGTTGCCGTGGACAGATTGTAAAACGAACCAAATCAGCAGGGAATATTGCCACTGCAGATGTAAAAATCATTTCTGCATTGGAAAAATATCAGCGTCGTCAGTTTTATCGTATGAATTGTATAATGTCGATGAATTATTCTGTGTTAACAGAAGTTCAAAAGGAATTATATAAAGAGAAAAAGAAATGTTTATCTTTGGAACAAAAACTCTTAATAGAAAAGAAATTGGAAAACCAGGAAATGGAATTCCAAAAAGCAGTTGTACTTGATATCAGCGGTGGCGGTATGCGATTCAATTCGGCTGTGCAACAGGAAACCGGCGATATTTGTTTATTACAACCGGCATTGCCTGAAGTGGTAAGAAAGCGAATCCCGTTTTTGTTCGGAAGAATTATTTCCAGTCGCAGAATACCAAACCGTGACCCGATAGCATTTGATAACCGGGTGGAATTTGTTGAAATTTCTCCATCTGAACAGGAACAGATAATTACTTATATTTTTAAAGAAGAACGTGATAAGCGTAAAAGAGAAGCAGAATTAAAATAGAGAGTATATTACGGAAGATTTATTTTCGGTTGAAATAATCACCAGGAGGATTACCATGGAAAAGAAAAACATTTTGATAGTTGATGACTCTGCACTTATGAGAAGGGTTGAGTCTGATATAATTAAGTCAGATGAACGGTTTGAGGTTACAGATACTGCAACCAATGGTCTTGAAGCATTTGATTTTGTTACAAGAAATTCTAAAAAATACGATGCGGTAGTGCTTGATATTAATATGCCAAAAATGAATGGTATAGAATTTCTGGAGGCTTTGGAAAAGCAGAAAATTAAGCTGAAAATCATCATCGTAAGTACTCTTGCCAAAGACGGTGCGGCAGAAACTATCCGCGCACTGGAACTTGGAGCTTTTGATTATGTAACTAAGCCTGACAGCTTTGTTGATGCAATGAGCGATGCGTTTAAAGGCAAGTTGTTACAGTGTCTTCAGTATGCTACATCTCTTGCAGAAGACAAAGCAATCGATTTAATCGAGAGTACACATAAGGTGGAAGTAAAGAAACCAGAAGCAGCACCTGAAATGAAGTCTCAGACTCCGGTTGCTCCGACAGCACCGGCTGCAAAAGCTTCTTCCGGCAGTGTTGTTTCTCCGATGAATCCAAGGGCAATTCTTTCCGAAGCTTTTGCACCGAGAAAACCGCATAAAGCAGTTAACGGTGCCAATGCAAAACGCTTAATTGCCATTGCTTCTTCCACAGGCGGCCCAAAGGCGCTGCAGCAAGTTATTTGCAAACTGCCTAAAAACATCAATGCACCTATACTTATCGTACAGCACATGTCCGAAGGCTTTACAAAGTCTTTGGCAGCCCGTTTAAATGAGCTTAGTGAGGTAAAGGTAGTAGAGGCAACGGGAGGCGAACGTTTAGAAAAAGGAATCGTGTATCTTGCCAAGGGTGGCAGTCAGATGCGCGTAGTAAAAAAGGGAAGCGAATATGTTATTGATATTAACACACAGGAACCTGCCAGAAACGGTTTAAAACCTTGTGCGGATATCATGTTGGAATCCCTTGCTAAACTTGTATTTGATGATATTACCTGTGTAGTACTTACAGGAATGGGTGGTGACGGCACCATGGGAATCCGTCAGTTAAATGAAGCGTCCAATATTTATGTTATCGGTCAGGACGAAGCAACCTCTACCGTTTATGGCATGCCAAAGGTTGTATATGAGGCAGGTCTTACGGATGTGGTTCTTCCGCTTGGTCAGATAGCAGAAGAAATAACAAAGAATGTGGGGGTACAGTAGAATGGATGTAAGTCAGTATCTTGAAATTTTCATCGACGAGACCAAAGAACATTTGCAGAGTTTGAACGAACAGCTTCTGATTCTGGAAAAAGAGCCGGAAAACGAAGGAACCATTAATGAAATTTTCCGTGCGGCACATACATTAAAGGGTATGTCCGGTACCATGGGTTACAAGAGAATGCAGAATTTAACCCATAACATGGAAAACATTTTCTCCGAAATCAGAAACGGAAAAATGTCTGTAACCGCAACTATTGTAGACCTTTTATTTAAAGGTCTTGATGCCCTTGAAAACTATCTTGCCAATATCTCCTCTACCGGTGATGAAGGTACAGAAGAATATACAGATATTATTTCCCAGTTAGACGTTTGTTTAAAGCAGGGTCTTGGAGAAATGCCTGCAGCAGCTCCGGCTGCTAACGCGGCAGTTGCAGTGGCAGTAGAAGAAAAAGCAGCAGAGGCTTCTTCCGACAAAGAAAAATACAGAGCATTTAAGTATGCTGATCATGAAAAGCATGCCATGAACGAAGCAATTGCAACAGGCCAGCATGCTTACGGCATTACTGTTTTTATTCAGGAAACCTGTTTATTAAAGGCAGCCAGAGCATTCCTTGTCTTTAAAACATTAGAAGGTCTTGGTACCGTAATTAAATCCGATCCTGCAGTTCAGGATATTGAAGATGAAAGATTTGAGTTTGACTTTTCTATGGTTCTTATTACCAAAGAAAGTTTAGAAGCTGTTAAGAAAGCAATTATGTCTGTTTCTGAAGTTGATTCGGTATACTTATCCGAAATCAAAGCAGATGAAATCGTGATGCCTAAGGAAGAAGTTGTTGAGCAGAAGCAGGAAACTGCAGGTGCAACCCAGGCAGCAGTTGCCCAGGCACCACAGGCTGCGGCAGAAAAGAAGCAGACAACCCAGAACAGCAAGCCGGTTGTTAACCGTTCCGTACGTGTAGATATTGAAAAGCTTGACGATTTAATGAATCTGGTTAGTGAGCTTATCATTGCAAAGAACGGTCTTGTTTCCATTAACAACGCAGATGAGTCCGCAAAGCAGGATAACAGCGGCTTCAATGAGCAGATTGAATACTTAGAAAGAATTACTACCAACTTACATACTTCCGTTATGAAGGTTCGAATGGTTCCGTTAGAAAGCGTTGTAAACCGCTTCCCAAGAATGATTCGTGACTTAAGCAAGAAGTTAGATAAGAAGATGGAATTATATATCAGCGGTGAGGACACCGAATTAGACCGTACCGTTATCGATGAAATCGGCGATCCACTGTTACACTTACTCCGTAATGCAGCTGACCATGGCTTAGAGAGCAATGAAGAAAGAGCAGCACTCGGTAAGCCTGAAACCGGTTCCATTATCTTAAATGCTTTCCAGGAAGGAAACAATGTTGTTATCGAAGTTAAGGATGATGGTAAGGGCATTGATGCAGAAAAGATTAAAGCAAAGGCAATTGCCAAGGGTACAATCACTGCAGAGCAGGGTGATGCAATGTCCGATAAGGAAATCATTGACCTGTTATTCCGTCCAAGCTTCTCTACAGCAGAAAAGATTTCCGACGTATCCGGTCGTGGTGTAGGCCTTGACGTTGTTAAAACAAAAATTGAAAGTCTTGGTGGTGACGTAGAAGTACGTACTACTTTAGGACAGGGCAGTAACTTCATTATCCGCCTGCCGTTAACACTGGCGATTATCCAGTCTCTTATGGTAGAACTCGGAACTGAAAAATATGCAATTCCTCTTGGCAGCATTCAGACCATCGAAGATATTCCGGTATCCGATGTTAAGTATGTACAGACCAAGGAAGTTATCAATCTCCGCGGTACAGTTATTCCGTTAATCCGTCTTAACGAGGTTCTTGATGTGGAATCTGTAAAGGCACAGGACGAGAACTTAACCGTTGTTATAGTAACTAAGGGTGATAAGCTTGCCGGCTTCGTTGTTGACAATTTAATCGGTCAGCAGGAAATCGTTATTAAGTCCATTGGAAAGTATATCAACAACAGCAAGATGATCAGTGGTGCTACCATCCTCGGTGATGGCGAAGTTGCCTTAATTCTTGACGTAAACACTTTAGTTTAGGAGGTAGATGATTATGGCAGATAATGTATCCACAATGGATTCCAAACAGTATATTGTTGTAGAACTCGGCAATGAACAGTACGGAATTGATATTCAATATATTGACAATATCGTAAGAATGCAGAGAATAACCAGAGTTCCAAAGGCGCAGCGTTTCTTTAAAGGTGTAATTAACCTTCGTGGTGAGGTTATTCCTGTAATGAGTCTTCGTTTAAAGTTTGACTTTGAAGAAGAGGAATACACAAATAAAACAAGAATTTTAATTATTAAGCCGGACGCACAGGCTTCCGTTGGTATTATTGTTGATGCGGTAAAAGAAGTTCTTACCATCAGCAATGATATGATTGATAAGGTGGCAAGAGATATCAATGATGAGCGTACCGCATATCTTTCCGGTGTAGGAAAGCATGAAGACAGACTGATTTCTATTTTAAATATTGCAGAAATCTTCATGGAAAAGGAAGCAGAAAACGCATAACAGAATACACAGCCTGCCGGATTATCCGGCGGGCTTGTGTTGGTTCAATGTATAAAAAGGAAGGGACTTATTAATGGCAGAAAATCAGATAATTAATGAGATGCAATTTGACGTTTTACGTGAAATTGGTAATATCGGTTCCGGCAATGCAGCTACAGCACTGGCAAAAATGTTGAACCAAAAAGTTGATATTAAGGTTCCTAAGGCAGCATTACTGGATTTTAATGAACTTCCGCAGGCAGTGGGTGGAGAAGAAACCATTGTTGTAGGCATTCTTTTAACCCTTTCCGAAGATGTGGAAGGTATGATGATGTTTATCATGAAAATTGAGGCTGCTTATAATCTGATTGAAAAGCTGATGTTTATGCAAGTAGACAGAAACGGAAGCTTAGATGAAATGCAGATGTCCTGTTTACAGGAAATCGGAAATATTATTACAGGCGCGTACCTTTCTTCCCTGTCTGATTTAACAAGACTTACCATTCAGGCAAGTGTACCGTATATGGCTATGGATATGGCCGGTGCAATTCTTAGCGTACCTGCAATTGAGTTCGGAAAGCTTGGAGATAAAGCATTGATGATTGAAGCTGAGTTTGGTGAGGATGCAGCGAATGAAATCGGCGGTTACTTCCTGCTGATTCCAACCATGGCATCTTATGATGCGATTATGGCTTCTCTCGGTATAGGATGATAAACGTATGGGAAATATGATAAAAATCGGTATGGCCGAGTTGAACGTATGTCTTCCGCCGGATGCAATTACAACCTTAGGACTGGGGTCTTGTGTAGGCGTTGTATTGTACGATCCGACCCAAAAAATATGTGGCATGGTTCATGTGATGCTGCCGGACAGTACGAAAATAAAAAATAATGAAAACAGAGCGAAATTTGCAGATACCGGTATAGAAGATTTATTACAGCGTGTTTTGGCCTTAGGAGCAGTGCGCAGAAACCTGGTAGCTAAAATTGCAGGCGGTGCCCAGATGTTCGCATTTAAGTCAGATAATGACATGCTGCGGGTAGGTGACCGTAATGTCGAGGCTACAAAAGCAAAATTACAGGAACTTCAT
The DNA here is from genome assembly GCA_017938145.1 of Lachnospiraceae bacterium. Classification (GTDB taxonomy): domain Bacteria; phylum Bacillota; class Clostridia; order Lachnospirales; family Lachnospiraceae; genus SIG299. The sequence goes on along the minus strand of JAGBCB010000018.1, from coordinate 83,539 downwards.
ATACCGATTCTTGCAGAAGATACCGGAAAGAATTCCGGTAGAACTATTGAATTTTATCCGGAGACTGGTGAACTTTTAGTAAAGTCTGTCGGCAAAACACCGTATAAGATTTAATTCCCAAGGAGGGGCGACTCATGGAAGAAGGAAGAAACATCCCTTTGATTATCATGCTTTCTGCAGGTTCCATTATTAGCATAGCCTGTATCATATATAAGTTTTCTTTGATGGAAACTTTATTGCTTGTGCTGGGAACACTAATTGTATTTTACATATTAGGTTTGATTGTAAAAAAAATTATTCTTTCCATTAACCATGATGCAGAAGAACGTGCTGCATTACTTGCGCAGGAAGAATATGAGGCAAAGCAGAAGGAATTGGCAGAACAGGAAGAAATTGCAACACAAAAAGTTACTACCGCTGATTTAGATGAAAATATTTCGTTAGAATAGCGAGTTTGTGAGAAAGGCATGGTCGAAGGTTGATGAATCAAGAGGAAAAAGAAAAACTTTGGCTGGAATTTTCAAAAAAACCAAGCGCTGAACTGCGTGAAAAAATAATAATCGAATATGCCGGTCTCGTTAAGATAGTTGCGGGAAAACTCAGTATGTATCTGGGCTATAACGTAGAATATGACGATCTGGTAGGGTACGGTACCTTTGGTTTAATTGATGCAATTGATAAATTTGATTATGATAAAGGCGTTAAGTTTGAAACCTATGCGTCGTTGCGTATTCGTGGTGCAATTTTAGACCAAATCCGTAAAATGGACTGGCTTCCGCGTACGGTACGTCAAAAGCAGAAGCGTATTGATGCTGCTTACAATAAAATCGAAGCAGAAACAGGACGCCTTGCTACCGATGAAGAAATAGCAAGAGAACTGGAAATTTCGGTAGATGAACTGGATTCCTGGCAGGCTCAGACAAAAGCTGCTGGTCTTGTGTCCTTGGACGATTACATGGAACAGGGAAACGAAGGCGGTATTAGTTCTATTGCCGATGGTGCAGAAGAATATCATCAGCCGGAGCAGATTTATGAAAAGCAGGAAATCCGGCAGATTCTTTTGGATACTCTGGAATCACTAACAGAAAAAGAAAAAAAGGTTATTCTTTTATATTATTACGAAGAGTTAACATTAAAGGAAATCAGTGCAGTACTGGAAGTTTCCGAATCCAGAATTTCGCAGCTGCATACCAAGGCAATCCAAAAGCTTCGTTTAAAACTTGGTGCAAATATTGAATTGTTTTTTTAGGAGGATATAATGGCAAAGAGTGCTTATGTAAAGTTGAGTGTACGTCCAAACGGAACATTCCTTACCTTATACCCGCCGGTGGATGGTGGAAGAAATCTTATTATCGATGAAGTGGAAACCTATTTAGATAAAGTCATTTTAGGTGGCTATGAAAAAGTAATGGTCCGCGAAGAATTAAAAAAGCCGTTACTTGCTGTTCGTGACGTTTTAATTAAGCAGGAACAGATTCCTCCGGTAAATGAAACAGTTATTGTTTATATTACAGGGGAACGTTTAGTTGCCAGAGGACGGTTTTATCCTCCGTCCGAAGGGGGACGTTTGCTTGATAAAGAGGATATTGTTTCCGAAATGATCCGTTCCGGTGTGAAATACGGTGTTGCAGAAGCAAACATTGCTGATTTTTTAGAGAACAGACAATATACTGATTATGTTATTCTTGCAGAAGCTACCAGACAGGTAGAAGGCTCTGATGCAGAAATTACATATTTCTTTAATACGGACCTTACCCAAAAACCACGAGTAAATGAAGACGGTAGCGTAGACTTCCACCATTTGGATATGATCAGTACAGTTTCTGCCGGAGATTTACTGGCAGAATTAAAACCGGCAGTACAGGGTAAACCGGGGATTGATGTTTGCGGCGGTTTACTTCGTCCTGTAAAGGTAAAACAAAGAATTTTAAGAGTTGGTAAAAACATAAAGCTTTCCGAAGACGGATTAAAAGCATATTCCGAAGTAAACGGACATGCAACTGTTGAGGGAGAGCAGATTTTTGTATCAAATATGTATGAAGTACCTGCCAATGTAGATACTTCCACCGGTGACATTGAATATGAAGGTAATGTTCTTGTTCATGGTAACGTATTAGCCGGATTCAGCATTATCGCAAAAGGAGATATTGTTGTAGAAGGTGTGGTGGAAGGTGCCAACTTAAGAGCAGGCGGTCACATTATCTTAAAGCGTGGAATCCAGGGTATGGACCGAGGAGTTTTACATGCAAACGGTAATGTCATTTCAAGATTTATCGAAAGTGCGACCGTAGAAGCCGGCGGATATGTTTCTGCCGATGCCATTATGCATAGTAATGTTTCTGCCAAAGGAGACGTTACCGTTGATGGTAAAAAGGGCTTTATTACCGGAGGCGTAATCCGCTCCGGCTCCATGGTTTCTGCAAAGACCATCGGCTCCTCCATGGGAACTTCTACCAATATTGAAGTTGGTATTGAGCCTGCAATCATTACCGAGTATCATGAACTTGGCAAGGAACAGGAAAATATTAAAGACGAACAGGAAAAAAATCTTCAGGTGTTGATGGCTCTTGCAAAGAGAATCAAGCTGGGAGAAAAGCTTCCTCCGGACAAGCTTCTTCAGTTTAAAAAAGCCAATGAGGCTAAAGAAAGAATGGAAAAATATGAAGAAGAAATCGTGGAACGTATGAAGGTTTTAAAAGAGTCCATTGATAATTACGAAGGCGGTATTGTAAAAGTAAGCAGTACAGCTCACCCGGGAGTAAAGCTTACTATTTCCAACGCGGTATACTATGTTAAAAATGAAACTTCATATTGCCGTTTTGTTAAGGCAGAGGGCGATGTAAAGATTGAAAGTTATTAAAAGATAGCAGCATATCAGAAAGGAGGCGTTTTTATGGCAATTACTCCATATGAAGCTTTGGCTATGGTGCCAAAATCCCAGGAAGTGTCCCTGCTTCGTACTGCCCAGATGCAAAAGGAAAGTTCCCAGCAGGCACAGATTGCCGGTACTGTCCAACAGCAAACAGAGCAAAAAATGCAGCGGACGGAAAAGGCGGACCAGAAAGACGAAACTCCTTTCAAGTATGATGCAAAAGAAAAAGGCAACAATGCATATTCCCAGCAGCAGGAGAAAGAGCGGAAAAAGCGGGAAGAGCAGGAAAAAGAGGATAGAAAAAAATTGTACGGATGTACATTTGAAATAACAATTTAATGGGGAGAGTCCTATGTCACCGGTAGAAATCATTTTTGTCCTTCTTGGCATTGGTATTTTAATTGCCAGCTGTTTTGTAGGGAGCAAAGAGGAGAAAACAGATACAGCAATACTGCTTCAGGATGAGGCGTTAGAATTGCAAAAAGAAGAAATAAAAAAATATGCGGAGCAGCTTTTGGAAGAAAAGTCCGAAGAAACCGTAATTAAGACAGATGATTATTTAAGCAAAATTTCCAATGAAAAAATTATGTCTGTCAATGATTTTTCTGCACAAATCATTGAAAAGATTGATGCAAACCATAAAGAAGTTGTATTTCTTTATGATATGTTAAATCAAAAGGAAGATGAAATTAAACAGACAGTTCAGCAGTTTGAACAGGAAAAACAAGAATTTCAGGATGTTATTGAGGATGTAATAAAGTTAACAAAACAAATAAAGTCTACAATGAAAGCAGATAATTCCGGAGGTTCTACGAGTGTAGTAAAACAAAAAAAGTCTGAGCCAAAGAAAACAACTGCAAAAGCGGCTTCCACAACAAAGACAAAACCGCAGGAACCGGTAAAGGCTGTTGAAAACCAGTCCGACGGACAGCTGGAGTTTGCTGAAATGCTTCAGGCAGACAGTCAGAAAGAGGAAGTTTTGAAGATGCACAAGCAAGGAAAAAGTGTTCTTGAAATTTCCAAAGCCATGGGAATGGGACAGGGCGAAGTAAAGTTAATTATTGACCTTTACGGAGCATAAAATATTTTAGAAAGAACTTTGCGTATGAAACGAAAATATTATTTGCGGGGGCTTGGCCTTGGAATTTTAATTACATCACTTGTATTTATTATTGCAGGTCCTAAGGAACCCAGCGATGAAGACATTATAAAAAGAGCAGAAGAACTCGGTTATGTAAAAGAAGAAGGTTCTTCCCTTGGAATTAAAGATTTACTAAATAAAGAAACACCTGCACCAACAGGACCGCTTTATACGGTAGAAATCCCGGGAACTGAAAAAACACCGGTTCCTACACCTACAAACGAGCCTTTACCTACTGATCCACCGGTTCCTACGCTTACCGTAGCACCGACACCGATTGCCACGGCTACGCCTGAGCCAACTACGACGCCTACGCCGGTGCCAACACTAACCAATACGCCAACACCGGTACCTACCAGTACTCCGACACCTACCAGTACACCGGTACCGACAGAAGAACCTGTGCCTACCAAGACACCGGATACGGTTGTTACGGCTACAATTGTGGTAGAGCGGGGCAATTCAGCATCGATGGTTTGTGAGCAGATGGAAGCTGCAGGTGTTATAAAAGAAGCGGATGACTTTAGACAGTATTTAATCAGCCGCGACCTTACCGATTTTATTAATATTGGTACTTATGAGATATCCAGTGATATGTCATATAAGGAAATGGCTAAAATAATTACAGGAAGATAATAGTATGGCATCAAAGCAAAAATGTTTTGATGCCATATTTTATGAAAAAAGTACTTGCATTATTGAGTCACCTGTGTTATTATGATTTACGTGTGCGTGGGCAATGGTGCCCATGACAAATCACGCATACCGATTGCGGACAGGGTGCCGGAGAAAACGGTATTACGGAACCGTACATTATCCGGTCTGGTTGCAATAAGAAGTATGCGGAAGAATTTAACCATTGGAGGTAAAAAACATGAGCGTTATTTCTATGAAGCAGTTATTAGAAGCTGGTGTACATTTTGGTCATCAGACAAGAAGATGGAACCCTAAGATGGCTCCATACATCTACACAGAGAGAAATGGTATCTACATCATCGACCTTCAGAAGTCCGTAGGTAAGGTTGACGAAGCTTACTATGCAATCAAGGATATTGCAGCAAACGGTGGTACTGTTCTTTTCGTTGGTACAAAGAAGCAGGCTCAGGATTCCGTAAAGTCCGAAGCAGAGCGTTGCGGTATGTTCTACGTTAACGAAAGATGGCTTGGTGGTATGCTTACCAACTTCAAGACAATCCAGTCCAGAATCGCCAGATTAAAGGCAATCGAAAAGATGTCTGAAGACGGCACATTCGACGTTCTTCCTAAGAAGGAAGTTATCGAAATCAAGAAGGAATGGGATAAGTTAGAAAAGAACCTTGGCGGTATCAAGAACATGAAGAAGATTCCGGATGCAATCTTCGTTGTTGACCCTAAGAAGGAAAGAATCTGTGTACAGGAAGCACATGCACTTGGTATTCCACTCATCGGTATCGCAGATACTAACTGTGATCCGGAAGAATTAGATTTCGTAATCCCAGGTAATGACGACGCTATCCGTGCCGTTAAGTTAATCGTTGCTAAGATGGCAGACGCTGTTATCGAAGCTAACCAGGGTGAAGAGCTTGTTGATGCTCCTGTAGAAGCTACAGAGGCTGATGCTGAGTAATTCCTAAGTTTGAACTGAAACTAAAATCCTCTGCCCAAGCGGCAGAGGATTATTGAGATTAAATCACAAAAAACAAGGAGGAAATTATTATGGCAGAAGTATCCGCAAAGGACGCTATGAAGTTAAGACAGATGACAGGCGCTGGTGTTATGGACTGTAAGAAGGCTCTTGCAGAAGCTGACGGCGATATGGATAAGGCAGTAGAAATATTAAGAGAAAAGGGTCTTGCAAAGGCAGCTAAGAAGGCTGACAGAATTGCAGCAGAAGGTATCTGTGCAACTAACGTTAGCGCAGACAACCAGGTTGCTTCCATCGTAGAAGTTAACTCCGAAACAGACTTCGTTGCAAAGAACGACAAGTTCCGTGGCTATGTTGCAGAAGTTGCAGCTCAGGCAGCTAAGACAAACGCAACAGACATCGATGCATTCTTAGCAGAAGCTTGGGAGTTAGATCCATCCAAGACCGTTAAGGAAGAGCTCGCTGCTCAGATCGCAGTTATCGGTGAAAACATGAACATCAGAAGATTCGAAAAGTTCGTTGCAGCAAACGGCTTTGTTGAATCCTACATCCATGCAAACGGCAGAATCGCTATCTTAGTTGAGATGGAAGGTGCTTGCACAGACGCTACTAAGACTTGCGCTAAGGACGTAGCAATGCAGATTGCAGCTATGAACCCTAAGTATGTTGATAAGTCTGAAGTTTCCGCAGATTACATCGAGCACGAAAAGGAAATCCTTAAGGCTCAGATTATGAACGATCCTAAGGAATCCCAGAAGCCAGAAAAGGTTATCGATGGCATGATTAACGGCCGTATCAACAAGCAGCTCAAGGAAATCTGCTTAGTTGACCAGGTATACGTTAAGGATGGCGAAATGACAGTTGGTCAGTACATTGCTTCCGTAGCAAAGGCTGAAGGCTGCACACTTGCTGTTAAGAGATTCGTTCGTTTCGAAACCGGCGAAGGTATCGAAAAGAAGGAAGAAAACTTTGCAGAAGAAGTTGCAAAGCAGATGGGAATGTAATGCGACTTTTGAGTTAGTTTAAAAAGATATGTCAAAACCCTTGAAAGTGCCGATATTTCGGTATTTTCAGGGGTTTTTTAGTGGAAAAAATGAGAGTCCATAAATTATCGTAAGTTATCATATTTATCGCCAGCTTTGGGGAAAAGTTGGGGAGTTATTTGGGGAAATTGAATTCCCCAATGAGGTAGCGGAACTTTGCGTACTTCTTCGTACGCAGTCAATCGGGAATGAAAACAAGGCAAAATATTTTTGATTTATATAGAGGTTCGGTCTAAGCTGTGATGCTGTCAAATAGTTCGGTCTTAGATTGATGTAATGGAAAAACTTGGAGTTATTGTGGTATTGCAATAGCTTCAAGTTTTTTTGTAGATTAAATATAAGAAATAATATATAATTGATTTAGGTAGTCGAAATCCCAAAATCCCAGCGGATTTGAAGATAGTAATAAAGAAAATAATATATAAGTTGATTGAAATCCCAAAATCCCAAGAATTTTGCATATAGAAATAAAAAACGGAGTTGGTAGAATTATGTATAGTTATGCTGATATACAAAAAGATATTGAAACTAATTTGGCAACTATGGGTATAGATGTTGTAGAGGGGGTAACAGAAGAGTGCCGACAGATTCTGCAGGTTAATATTGAAGAAGCAATTCCAAGAATTAAAATTATCAGAAGTCAATATAAAAACACTCAGCCGTTACCGCTGTGGTTTAGAAAATTGGTATTTGAGGTTATCTATAATTATTTATGTTCTGGAGTTGTAAGCGAACAGTATAAAAATCAAACAGAAATATTAAAGAGAATGGGGCTGTCTGCAGATATATTTTCAAAGCATTGGAAGATGTATTCGCCTGATATGAAGTATACTCAGGGAAAGTATGCATCTTTAGATTTAAGCTTATATCATGCGGAAGTAGAAGGAAACCCTATTTATAGAGCTATGCTTCAACACATAATAACTTGCTCGGTAGTATACACCGATTGCTTCGTTGAATTATATGGGAAAGCAGGTATAGTGTCTGCGTTTTGTGCCAATGGTTATAAAAAGCGTGTAGTTTGTCTTGATGATAAAACAGTTTTACAGAATTATTTAAATGGGTTACTGAAAAAGAAGTCAGTATATAAAAAAATTAAAGAGCTTCAAAAAGCAATAGATGGGGCAGATACATGGGAAGAGAAGACTATCATAAATGAAAAGGAATATGAAAGATTTGCTTTAAGGAATAGATTAAACTTAATGCGTGCGGATATTGGCAAGCAGGACTTGGATATGTATGTTGCTCAATATTTTTTTCAAATGTGCATACAGCCAGAGTATTGGAAGGATTCAAATTTAATTAAAGATAAACAGGGAATTGCAACGAGCAGATTAAATGTAACTAAAATATCGCGTAAAAAAGTTCAGCGATTTCTTGATTTGGATGAGGCTACTTTTTTTGAATATTGTGATGCTATGAAAAAAGTAACTGTATTAGAATGCAATATTAAAGAAAGATTTGATAAACTAAAGGGTAGCAGAGAGTTGTTGTTTATTGATATTCCCAAATATGCGAGAGAGTACAAGCGATACAATTTTACTGAAAAGGAGCTAGAGGCTCTGCTTGATTTATTGCGAGAATATCAGGGCGATTGGATAATGTCTTGGAAAACATATGTATATACTATTGAAAAGAGAAGGGAGGAAGAGTTTATATATTCTTATAGAGATATATTGAGTGAACTGAACGAGATTTCTCAGGTAATAAAACCATTGTTTACATACCAATATTCTAGTCATGATAAGAATGAAATAAATAGTATAGTTTTTATTACAACGATAGATTTTGCGACTATAGACGAAGAAATGTTTCAGGAAAAATATAAGGTAAGGTTCAGCGATAAAGCAAGTCTGACAAAGTGTAATTTTGTTGATTTTTGCCACACAGACTTTAAGTGGAAATCAGGAAGAAATTATGAAACAATTAGAAAAGAAAAAGAAAGTAAAGCTAACAAAGAGACTGCCAAGTAGGGCAGTTTTTTTGTTGCAAACTAGACGATGAGAAAAATATTTTTTATGTAAGATGGCTTGTTTCGTGGAAAATAAAAAAATAATTTAAGCGTGTAGAGACGGATAAAGATATTTTTTATAATTAGTACAACGAAAGTTAATTAGTCGACAGAAATACTTCGTAAGTTACTATTTATATGTTGTTTAGATTTGGTAAGAAGGAGATTAAAAACATGAAAGAAAATTTAAATGTAACAGAAACAATGGAAGAAGTAATGGAAACACCAGTAACCGTAGATGTGTGCGAGAATGACCCACTTATGATGAACCCTAATGCAACTACTGAGGTTCTTCACATGGTGGGAGCTACTTATCAGGAGGCTAAGGAAGTAGACAAACTTGTGATGGTTCACGATAAGTATTATGAAACTAATAATGACACATTGACAGCAAAGTATTCCCACAGACTTGATGGATTTAAGCCTGTGTCAACAGATTTTGAGGTCATTGGATTTGTTGGTAATACAGGAACTGGTGCAGGTGATGGCTTTGAGGTAATAATTGAATTATACAATGCTTTTTTAGGTAAGTATGTCAGAGTACAGATTCCAAGAAATATTTCAGCGAAAAAGTTGGAGCAGGTGTTTTATAATAATGGAGCATTTGTTTCTGATGCTAAGGAGCTACGCAAGGCATTAAGAATAAAGGATACGGCTGCGATGAAGTTACTTCAGGCGAAAACATATTATAATATTACCAAGCCTGAAAAATTACCTGACAGGGTAAAGGACGCAATAGATGGGGTAGGATTACCAGAAGTTAAGTATACGCATAATTGTATTGGGTGGAAAGAAACGGATGATGGAGAGTTATCTTTCTTGGCTAGCAAAAGTATCAATACAGAGGGCGTAGACTCAGAATATCGTGGGGACTTTCAGATTCAGCCAAAGGGTTCTTGGGAATTATATCTTGAGATGGTTGCAAAGTATGTTTGTAATAATGTACATCTGTTAATGATGATGGCAATTGGTGTATCAGCTACGGTACTTGGGTATGTTAATCGGATGTTTGGGTTGAATATTCTTAATCCTGTTGTTCATCTTTTTGGTAACAGCACAACAGGAAAGACAACTGCAGCTCAGTTGGTAGCATCGTTGGGTGGTCTGCCTGAGACAGGGAGAAATGCATCTACATTTCTTACTTTCAATGGTACAATGAACGCTTTGATTAAAAAGCTGAATAGAAATAGTGGCTATCCCATTTGTGTGGATGAATTTAGTATGAATACAACAAGAGATATCTCGCCTATGTTGTATGCGTTGGCAGATGGTATTGAGAAGGAGCGTTTGTCGCGAGATGGGAGTCAGTTGCAGGTAAGGTCAGAGTTTGAAACTGTAATTGTTACAAATGGAGAAGGCAGTATTTTAAGCTGTGCTAATGGTAATGAGGGACTCAGAACAAGAATTATTGAGCTTGCTATGATTCAATGGACGGAAGATGCTACGAGTGCAGATGCAATCAAGAGCGTTGTATCACAGAACTATGGGTTTGTTACACCTTTGGTAGCTAAATACTTGTTAGGACTTAATAATAAGGCGAGCCGAAAGCTTGAGAAAAAGTTTAATCGTTGGTATAAATGCTTTGTGGCTAAGGCACATAAGGAACATACATCAATTAATATAACAGATAGAGTATCAAAGATTTTAGCTCTGTTTATGATATCTCTGGAAATCTTGTTAGAGGTTCTTAAGGCTAATAACAGAAATGTTTTAATTAGCTTTGATGGAGCTATTTTAACTAAGGGATTTATATTCTTCTATGAACAGGTACTTGTTCCTTTGGCGGAAGAAGCTTCTATTGGTCTTAGAGCATATAAATGTTTGAGTGATTACTTTGTTGCTAATAAGAAGAAGTTTTGGCATGATGGGATGGACATGAATGGAACTTATGAGGGGACTGTCTTGGATAATAAGACAACCGTGACTATTAATGGAAATACCTACGATAGGTCAGTATGTTTTCCTGTTAGTAAGGCAGAAGAATTGTTGGTTAAAAGTGGTAAATTCTCAGATATTAAGGTGTGTATGAGGGAAATTCAGAAGTTAGGTTTGCTGATGACTCATGACAGTAAGCGTCTGGAGGCTAAGTTTCCTTTGGTAGATGAGCAATGTAAAGGCTATCGTATTCTGTTGGAACAGAGTGATTGGTTGAATTTGTTGTGGAATGCATAATACACATTAATTAAGTATTGGAGATTTCTAAATTTTGATAGATGATAGGAATTGATGAGAATTCATTTAGGTACTTCAATATTTTTCTAAAATAATGTAGATAAGAGAGAGTGAAACAAATCATTTCCTCTCAGTTGGTGGCAAAATGCAGACCGCCAAGGCAGTCATTCATTGTCAGTACCGTTGTATCCTCTGATTGGCTGTCTGCATTTGCAGGATATAGTCGTATGTCCAGTCGGTGGGCGATACGCATGGGTGCAGGATATTCAGGCAGTACCCAGCGTACCGCCCGTGGGCATACATATACTGATGTACCGCCAAGTAATATGCAAAGGAGACTATATCTATGTTATTATCACATTCTTTAATGGAGTATCTGAAGAAAGAAGCTGTTGAACACGGCAAAGTGGTGGCAGATTTTACGCATTCACTGGCTGTATATGAAGATTTCAAGCCTGACCAAGTTGAAGATGAAAAGACAGGGCTTGCTTATAGCAAAGCTGTGGAGAGTATGAAGGAATGGTTACGAAAGGCAATGCTGGTATATATGGCAGAAGCGCATACCTATACACAATCCAGCGTGAACCTGATATTACCAAGTGGGGAACTTTCACTTGAAGTTCTCGCCGATACCGCTAAGAGTCAACAGTATGGGGGCTATTATGAAGAAGCTGAAATGGTGATGACACCCATCGGTTACATGAATTATGCTGTCTATTCTTTCATAAGGGATGTAAAGGATAATCCTGTGCGTATGTTCTATGAACATCTTGCAAAGTGCGTGAAAAATATGCACCATATCCTGATAATGAAGGGAGCGGATGAACTGTTTTTGAGTAAGGAATTATTGAAAGACAATTCCATTCAAGACCCTTTAGATATTCAGCGGATTGCTTTTCTGATGGAGGCTGTGCCGCAGTTTTTCGACGAAACAGTATAAGTGTGTGAGGTAGTTGCTATGGCAGAATTATTAAATGGCAGGATTCGTGTATTAAAGCATTTTGAGTATAAGATAACAGGTGTCAATAGATATGGCTTCAAGCGAGAGGTCACGATAAGTCCAACCCACCAGATGGAGACATTCTCTTTCAGGGACACCAATTTCAGGTTCCAGATAGACAAGCAGTTGTATATCCTTAATTTTAAGGATTTGGATATGACAAAGATTATTACACCGACACGATATATTCCAGAGCTGGCTAAACGCAGAGACAAACATATCCTGTTAGCCATCTATGATTTGATTGCTGAGGTGTCCGTGTACAAGGCTGGCTTGTCGGAGGAGTTGGACTTGGAGGCATTGAAGAAGAGATATGGCAGCTGTTATGATAATGTCAATCTTGATGTAGTGGTAGCCAATATAGAAAGAGCAATCCAGCCTGTAGGGGTAAAATAGCAGGCAGATGTTTCTCCTGCCGAATGTGGCGAATTAAATATAGATTTGGGAAAGAGAACTTGCAATCAGATTGTAGGTTCTTTTTTTCGTGGAAAAATGCAAGCTAGATTGTGTCTGCTTTAGGTTTCTTGGAAGTGCAGATGTAAAAATGGTATATGGCAGAAGAAATGCTGAGGTATATTACACAAGGTTTGAGCGACTCCATTCATGGGCGTAGTAAGAAAATATAAAGTCTTTAGCGAGTGCAGGAAATAGGTATAGTTGCGTGGGCTGAGATTTTTCAATGATTCGCAATGTTTAGGGTGTACGCCAAAGTCGGCAGTAGAATGCCGGTGCAGACGACAAAAATTTCGTGAGACAATTAAGAACTTAAGATACTTTTCAAGAAGCTATTGACCTATTGGAGAATGTATGTATAATTTGACAACGACAAAAAAGGAAAGGGGCGTGTAAATTATGCCTACGCTGAAACAAATAACAAAGGCTCATCCAAACTGTTTTATTTTGATTGCTCCTAAACTCCGTGATGCAATCTCAAATAAGCCAAAATCTTTTAAAGTGTTACAGACAACACTTACCACGGATTCATGTGAAAAAGCTCTGGCTTATTACGAGGCGAATGGATTTGGCAATGTGGTAGCCCTGTCTAACTTTAGTGCCAGAGGCAGAGCGCCTGAGTTAGATGCTCGTCATGTGGCAAAGCTGTTCCGTGTGCTTTATGGCAGGGAGTAGTTTTAGGTGTCATGGGACTCGTCAGCGTGGCGAGTCCTTTTCTCTTACTATGAAAGGTGGTGGTAGTGTGTCTATAAGTGATGCTTTATATATGGAGACACTTAACAAATTGGTAAAGGCAGTTAAGAAAAATCCATCTCGCGTGGATGAGTTAAAAGAAAGGTGCGTAAAAGAATTTGCTAACTTCGTCAGAAAGCGTCAACAGGAAGTGATAATTACAATGCTGACACGACTGTATTCGTTTAATTACAATGCACTCAAAAGGGATGCAGCAATGATTTCCCTGATGGAGCTTAAGAAAGAAGCTTCAAGGGAAGAACGTCTGAGTTTGCTTACAGTATTATGGGGTGTAATAGGAATATATTTCAAGGATGATTACTCATTCCTGATAAACGAATGCCAGCGAGTGATTAATTTCCATGAAAGCTGTGGCGAGGGTGGCGAGGACTTAGAGGATTTACCGTTTGTATAGGGCTTGGGGTATCGCTTACTCCTGCCTTTCTATGGCATTGGGGCTGTTCTTGCGTGTACCTGCTTTATATGGTGGCTGGCGAATTATTCCGTGGAATTTACTGTATTTATGGGGCTGAAAAACTTTTTAAAAAAAAGATTTGACATTTTGGGTGTTTAGAGTGATAGATAGACAGACCTATAAAAACAAATAAAAACGCACAGCTACTGAAATTCAGTAAAATCAAGGCTGTGTTGGATAAGGAGGTATTTTATGACCCGTAGCAGTTTACCAATAGGCTTGTCCACCTTAAAGAAATGGTGGGAATCAGAAGATGGCATTTTAAAATGCACGTTACCCTTTCAGCGACACGGAGGAATGTGGAACAGCATCACGAAGTCCAATTTGGTTTGGAGTTTGTTAGCTGATTCTTATGTGCCACCGATTGTGTTGCTGAAGGACAAGGCTGGTGTGGATTCCAAGGGCAAAGATATTTACAAGTATCAAATTGAAGATGGTCAGCAGAGATTAACAACCTTATTTGCTTTCATGAATGACGAATATGAACTGCATGGTGCAACACCAGAGGTAGAGGTGGAAGGGACTGTCTATGATTTGGCTGGGTATAAATATTCTGAGCTTTCGGAGGAATGTCAGGACGCTATTAAAAATTACAGATTCTCTGTGCAGTGCTTGGAGAATTATACGATGGAAGAGGCAGAAGCCTTGTTCTTCAATATTAACTCTGGAGTAGCTCTTTCGAAGGTACAAGTTGCCAAGTCCAAAATGGGTTCAGACCTTATTACTTTCTTTAACGAATTGCTCAGCGGAAGATTTTTCACTCAGGCAATTAACATTACGGAAAAGCAGGCAAAAGCGGAAGATGATTTGCTTATGCTTTTGCAGGGCTGTCTGTTGCTTGATAATCGTCATGAAGGAAGAACTTACAAAAATATTGCAGCAGCTACCTGTTTAAGTTATGCAGAAAGTATCAAAGGTACTTTTGATAATGGCAAGAGGCAGATGGTGGCTGAAATCGTGGATTTCTTAAATCAGGCATTTGAAACCAAATGCAAGTTTATGCGTAAGAACAACACGCCAATCGTTTTTGTATGTGCCAAGATTGCCTTGGAACAGAGCATAGAACCACAGAATTTCAAATCCTTTGTAGATGCCTTTGCGAATAATGTTTACCCTGCGTATGAAGAAGCAAGTAACAGTGGCAACATTAAAGCACCAAAAGTCCAGATGCGTCTGCGTGTGATGTTCCTTGCCATGTGTGATTTCTTTAAGTTAAATCCTGATGAGGTATTAAAGCCTTTCAGTGAGGAAATTCCGTTATATATTGAATCAGACAATTCCAACACCGGGGTAGTAGCTGATCAGTCAGAAGTAATTCTGGCAGAAGAGGCAGAAGCTGAGGCTTCTGTGGAAGGTGGCGATGAAGCCTTGGAAGAAGCAGAGGGTGCTGAAAACGCTGAGCTTATTGATGAGGGTGTAAGTTTTGGTGTGGTGGCTGAAACTACAGAGGAAATTTCCACAGATGAGGTGGAGTGCGATGCTGAATGATAACTTTATACTTGCATATATTTTAAGAGTCAGCGACCAAGGTGTGCAGTATCAGGGTTACTTTGCAGAGGTTGAAAATTCCCTGAAGGCTGAACGGCAGTTAGTGGGTGGGCGTATTACCACCTATCCGCTAACTGCCGAGATGGACATTATTTCATGTGATGATGCTGTGGATAAGTGTATGAAGTTGAATAGGGCATTGTATGATTTGCAGGGGAACTTCATAACTGCGTTTTTGGGAAATGTTATGGTAGTACGTCACGAAGGTGACAGCTTCACGAGTGTCAGATACGAGGATAAGGAAATCATTGAAAAATGCCTGAAGCCAATTGAGCGTATCTTTGCAGGTCAGGTATTCCTTGCCGATGAAGCATCTTTGTTAAAGTGGAGGGGTAAATATGGCACTGCCAATTGATAAAAAGGCTTATTATTCTATGCGATATCCCCACGGAACTGTGGTAGAATTAACAGCACCGATTGAGGATACATATTCCCCTAAACCTGTCGGGGCTAGATTCAGGGTGGATTTTATTGACGATATGCTTCAATTACATGGGAAGTGGCTACCGCCTGAAAGCGGTAGTATTGCGATTGCTATTGAATATGATAAATTCAAAATCGTGGAGTAACAAAAAAGTGGTTGATTCCTTGTTCGTTGGGAAATCAGCCACTTTATTGTTTAAAGAATTCGTCAAAGCCACAATTAAATATTTCCGTGAGTGCAATAAGCATATCTACGCTGGGATTGTTTCTTCCGTTTTCTACTTTTGAAAAAATACCAGTAGTTACATTAATTTCACGGAGTTGTAGTTGAGTGATAACATCAACAGCTTTCATTTTGCGTTCTTTACGAAGTCTGCGGATATTAGTGCCAATTATTGGATTATGTCTTTGGGTAATGCGTTCTGCCATTTTGGACACCTCCTGATAAAAGTTTATGCAAAAAAGCAAAAAAATAGTGTCCAATCTGGCAGTTTTGTGTTATAATGCCAAAGACTATATATTTTATGCGAAACACAAAAGGAGATTATTATGAGAAAGACAAAAGTTATTTATGCACTTATTGCAAGTGCTATGTTGAGCTTAGCAGTAACTGGCTGTGGCTCAAGCGAAACGATTGACAATGACATGAGTGTTGAGTCTACAACACCAGCACCTACAAATGCTGTAGATTTGGGTGATGTAGTCGATTCTGATGATGTAACGCCAACTACAGAACCGACAGCGACAAGTACGCCAGAGCCTACGGCAACGAGTACGCCAGTACCAACGGAAACACCTACTCCTGAACCAACAGCGACAAGTACACCAGTTCCGACAGCAACACCAGAGCCTACCGAAGCTCCTAAGATGACCGATTGGTTTGAAGAGAATGGCTACAAGGTATCTGAGGCAGGTGACTACTCATACATGGGTTATGTAAATGAACATCATACAGATGGTTCTAAGGATACATTAGCTCAGGTTAGAACAGGTAAGTGTGAGTTCAGCGAGGTAGATAACGGTGATGGTACAAAGACAATCACAGCTCGTATTGAAGTTGATACTCATAAAACTGAAGAAGGTTCTTGGTGTGGACTTACAGGTGTTACATTCGTAGCAGACCGTTACACTGGTACAGCTTATACAGTATCTGATTACAAGCTTACTGAAAACTTTACAGTTACTCTTGAAGATGGTAGAGAAGTTACCATTACAGTATATCAGGAGCAGGTATCAAGTTCAGGTGCTTCTAATGATTACGAGGTATTCACAATTACAGTTCCGTCCGATTATGATGGTATCGTGTGTGGTACAGCTCCTCACTTCAATTTCGAAGATTGGGGTAAGGTAATCAGTGTTAGTGATTTCGTGCTTTTCGATGATTCTTGCGAAATCTTTATGTGGGCAAACGGTGCTGGCACAGCAATACTTGCTCCAGAGTCAAAGGAAACTCTTAAGACAAGTGATTGGATTACCGACAACAACATTACAATCAACGGAGAGGGAACTTATGTGTGTCAGGTAACTCGTTTATTATTGGATAATACAAGTAAAACAGATTCTGGCAGGATAGATGTTTCCATAGTGACTAGTAATAGGAGCGATGGAAAAACTGAATATTCTGCGGTTATATCTTCTACAGAAGTTTTGCCATATGTATATGTAGTTGATAAGTATACTGGTATAGAATTTAAAGAATTCAGCCCAGATTCATTAGAAGAGGTTGCTTTATCTGACTCAAGTATAACTCTTGCAGATGGTACAGTAGTCAAATTTAATATTATGTGGAATAATGCTATAATTGATAACGGAGATGGCACAGCAACAGACTATCGCTATCTATGGGTTATAGTTCCATCTGAATATGATGGCTTGTTATTTAAGGTAGATAGTGATGAACCTCTTTACTTTGCAAAATAACCTGAAAATTTTGCGAATAATGGGTTTATGCCAATATACTTTTGGATAGAAAGAACAGTAATTTAAGGATTACGAAGGTGCAGGCACCGATGATTCTGTAGAATACTAAGATTAAAAAGTTTTATGAAAGCTCTGTAGGTTCTTGACAGCCTGCGGAGCTTTTTCTCTATGGGGAGGTGACATTGTGAAATTAAAGGAATTGCTTCAAAGATTTTGTGAGGAGCATGGCAACTATAAATATTGCTACGCTGTTAATAAAGTTGTTTGTGATGATGTAGATTGCGTTGGTATCGTTGTGAGCAAAGGTGCTTCTTATATGGAGATGTTGATGGAGCTTACGGTGTTTTTATCCACAGAGGGGTATACTGATTTTGCCTGCGAATTGGAAGGTGCTTCGGTGGCGAGTTGCGGAAAGGATAATGTCGTGATTTATCCTAACGTTGAAGCATAATGTTCACTTATTTGTTATGAGTATCACATTATTTGTTGAAAGTGAAACTTGGGTTGTTGTGATATTTTCTGAAGGTGACTGGATAAAATCTATCCTTGTTGAAAGTGAAACTTGGGTTATTGAAAGCTATACTGGTGTTGTTGACAGGTACACTGAGGCTGTTTCTATCTAACCTGTGCTGTAGAAATATTTTCTTTGGTTGTTATTAGTGTCACTGCGGTTATTGTGACAAATTCTTCTGCGGTAAAAGTTGTGCTTGCATGGTGGCTTCAGAAGCAGTCCTAAGTTGTGCGCTTTTAATTTTGGCTTCAGCGGTGTGTTTGAAAATTGTGTGTGCTTTTTTCTGAAAATTGCAACGAAAAATACAAACGCTATTATAAAAATGCTTGTTTTAGCCTGAAAATGGGGGCTTTTGAAAAAAATAAATACTTGGTGGGTGTGTGCTTTTTTTCTGCCTTGGGGCTGTGGATGATTTATAAGCGTGGCGTTTCTTCGATTGTAGCACAACCACCAAATTTACTCCTGTAAATTCGTCGATTTAGCCCTTGAATAGAGGTTGGCTGTATGGTATAAAACACCACAACCGTTCGTTAATGTATTAAAAAGTTCATTTGCCTGTAATTTGCCCATTTAGCCTTTGTATGGGACTTGTGGCAAATACCTTGGCTGGCTTCGGAAAAAGCCCGACACGGGGCTTCAGCGTTGTCACTCTTGGCTAGGTACTGGTTTCCGTCTTTTCATGTGGAACTACTGCTCGGTACTGTGGAGTTCGGAATACCATGCTTTTCGTGTCCATAGCTGTAGAGGGATAAAAGGCGTTCGGAAAAGCTTCATCTTGAAGTTCTGTGTGCGTTCAATAATGTTTGGGCTTTAACGAACGGTGTAAAAATTTATATTCATGGAAAGGTGGCGTTTTTATGCAGAATAAGCAGTTTGGCTATGCCAGAGTTAGTAGCACTCATCAAAATACAGATAGGCAGATTGATGCCCTGTTGGAATATGGAATTCCTGAGAGGGATATTATTATTGACCATCAATCAGGAAAAGATTTTAATCGAAAAGGCTTCTTGTCGCTAAAGGAAAATATTTTACGCACGGGGGATACCTTGGTTGTGAAAGAATTGGACAGACTTGGTAGAAATAAGCAGATGGTCAAAAGTGAATTGGAATATTTCAAAGCTCATGGTATTCGTGTGAAAATACTTAATGTTCCTACTACGCTTATTGATATGGAGGGGCAGACTTGGATAATGGATATGGTATCCAACATACTGATAGAAGTAATGGCATCTATTGCCGAAGAGGAAAGAGTAAAAAATCATCAAAGGCAGGCAGAGGGCATTGCAGCAGCACGTAGCAGAGGTGTGAAGCTGGGGCGTCCAAATGTGAAGAAACCTGAGAACTATGAGAATATAATGCAACGGGTAACCAGTGGAGAGATTACCGCTGTCCAAGCGATGAAACTTATGGGCATTCATAAAACTACATTTTATAAGTTGAAAAAGTTGTATTGGAATGCGTAAAGGATATTTATATTCATTTTTGTGAAAATCGTTAGCTATATTTTTCTAACGCAAGGTTTCTTGGCGGGTATGAGAATAAAAGTTATTTTTCTTTATAATATTAAAAGACATCTTCATCAGAGTATTCATTAAATGGATATTTCGGTGGTGGTGTTCTTTTTTTATGCAATTTTCTGATTTTCATAAACCATATTTTGGGGAGAAGTGTTTTGTTTTGCTGAGTATTAATCGGCGTGAATATACCCGTTGATGTGGGGCATTGAAAGTATCTTCAAACGAAAGGGGGTACTGTCGTGGAACTTGCACCAGCGTTATTAAATGTTGCAGAGACCGCTGAATACCTTAATATCGGCAAAACAAAAACACGAGAACTTTTTAAATTATACGAAAAAGTTTTTGTTGTCCATATTGGTAATCGCTCTTATGCACATAAAGGCCTGCTTGATAAATGGTTATTGGCGCAAGTGAGAAAGTAGGCATCAAAAAAGGGACTTGAAAATAAGGAAGAGTTACGGTATAGTAACAGCACTTGGGGAAACCAAGTGATAAGCCTTGTTTTCATTTCTAATCTAAATTCAGGAGGTTAATGAAATGGGAACACAAAATTTACCTAAAGGTGTTAGGTACAACAAGGGTAGTTATGAAGCTCGTAAGGTTGTAAACGGAGTCAGCATTTGTATGCATAATAAAGACTTGAATGTATTGCTTGAAGAGTTTGAGTCTGCTATAAAAGCAGCAATGAATAATGTTGATTACAGAATTAAGCATATAACCTTGGATGAGTGGTTCGATGAGTGGTTTGAAACAATCAAGAAGCATGATTTAAAGGAAACGAGTATACCTGTCAGAAAGCGTTTATACAAGAGAACATTTGGATTCTTTATTGGAAAGCACTTAGTTAGTGAGCTTATGCCAATGGATATTCAGAAGGCAATCAATGCGATGATTACAGCGGAAATCGCAACTTCTTCTATTATGGACGCTAAGGGAATGTTGCATGAGTGTTTAGATGCGGCAATTGGTAACAGATTATTACCAACTAATCCTTGTCTGGGTGTAGTTGTACCAAAGGAGTATAAGGGTACTGCTGAAGAAATTTTTCTTCTGGAAGATGAGGAAGAATTGTTCCTTAAGGATATGGAAAACTCTTGGTATAGCGAATTGTTTCAATTTATGTTTCTTACAGGTGTAAGAGTCGGTGAACTGGGTGGTCTTATGTGGTCTGACATCGATTTCAAGAACGAAATGATTCATATAAAACAGTCGCTTAGTTGTAATTATGGAGATGGCGAAAAGAATATGGGTATTGTACCACCGAAGACAGCTTGCTCCGTTCGTGATATTCCTTTCATGGGTAATATGCGTGAAATCCTTTTGGCGCAGAAGGATAAGGTGGATGCGTTGAAGCGTCGCTTGGGTAAAAGATGGCGAGCTGTGGATATGCCTGATTTAGTCTTTGTTACAAGTATGGGTAGTCCATGTACCAGATATATTGTGGCTAAGGAGATTAATAAAGCTGTTAAACGTATTAATGAAGAGGCTGCGATTATCGCCATTCAGAATAATCAAACACCAGCAGAAGCTATTCGTAAATTTCATCCGCATAGCATTCGCCATACCTTTGCTACACGCTGTGCTGAGAGTGGCATGGATATGAAGGTGGCTCAACTTTTGTTGGGGCATAGTAATATTTCTATAACATTGACAGTTTATACTCATGTGAGTCAAAAGAAGATGCTTGCAGAAACTGCAAAGCTGTTCAGAAAGAATGTGGATGGTCAGGATGAGTCGACCCCAACTGCCGAGGTGGTTACCCCAATTACGGCGAAGAGTCACTTTTAAAGGTTTTGGTATTATCGGAAACTAACCCCAACGAAAACTTGGGGAAATAAAAAACGAACCCCTCGGAAAGCCTTTAAAACTGGGGTTTCTGAAAAAAGTTCGCATAACAGATGGGCATGTAATGCGATTTTTGCATTAAATTGAACATGACTTAAATAAGAGGTTCTAAAACCCGGTAAATACAGTATTTATGCTGATTACGAGTGGTTTTAGGACCTCTTTTTTTCAACATTACGAACCTCGTAGAACCTCGCTGAAAATCGTTGAAACTGGGGTCAATTTGCACAAAAGTTGCACTGTGCAACTCTGAAAAATGCACAGCCGAATCTTCGGCGAAGTTGTGCAAATTTTATTTAGAAACATGATAAATAAAGCATTTGCAGAATGTTTTGATTTTGTTGAGATTGTATTTTTTTGAGCAGTTCCCCTCATTTTCCCTCTATACCTTTGTGGATGTATTTTTGCATCAACAAATTTAGAAGTATGGAGGATGAAGAAAAATGAAGCAGAAAACAAATATCTTTGTGTGGTTGTTTTTGTCTTTAGTATTTCTAAGAGCATCAGGAAATATGAGGGCATATGCAGCGGAAGAAATTAAGACAGATAGTATCTATGTAAGAAGTGATTATGAGGTGACTCATACAGGTAGTGGCATATCAGAACTTGGTATTATCGGAGAAGCGTATGACGAATATGACTTACTGATAAAAATTACAAAGAGTGGTGGATTGAAAGAAGGATACTTTCAGTGCTCTACCGACAAAGGAAAAACGTGGGGAGAGGAAAAACAAATACCGCTTTCCGGAATTTATATTTTAGGTAGTACCGGTCTTACCATAGAATTTTATTCAGTGGATGATATAGGATTTTTAACAGGAGATACATACCATTGCTATATTCCTGATCCGACAAAGAAAATTGTGATAAAGCAGGAAATCGGAAGCAAAGTCAATATTACAGTGGAAAGTGATTCGGAAGACGTAAAAGCATTTGATGTTTTGGAAAATTCAGAGGCTGCTATAAGAATCAAGATTATTAAAGAGGGTACGATTGGTACGGCGGTTTGGAGATTGTCAACGGATGGCGGACTTACCTGGGGTGAGGAAGAATATGCCAAAGAAGAATTAGTATTTTCTTTTGGAAAAAATACTAATAGCCAGAGCGTAACCATTAAATTTTCTCCGGAACCGGGAACAGATGTAGAATTTCTAAGGAACGATGTAATAAGCATTTATGCAGAGCGGACGGAAAAGGATGGAACTGTAACGGCATTGGTTGTATTAGCTGCAATAGTAGCCTGTATTGGTGCTGGAGTATATTTTGGAAATAAGATACTAAAAAGTGCAATACCACCAGAAAGTGATTATGAATTAAGGGATGGGAACTGATGAAAAAGATAGGTAAGGCATTTGAAAGCGTATTACTTTGTCTGTTGCTTTTGTCAGTTGGTTCATTTGTAATTACATACATGACAACCAGAGTGCCTACGATATTTGGCTATCGTTTATTTTTTGTAGTAACTGATTCTATGGAACCGGTATATACCAAAGGCACGGTATTGATTGCAGTTTCGGTAAAAGAAGACACTTTTATAGTAAATGAAATATATGCATATCGGGCAGGACAGAAAGATACCGGACTTAATCCGATAGTAGTTCACCGATTAGTAGATATCTCCGAAGATAAATATATTTTTAAAGGGGATAATAATGCAGCTCCGGATAAAGCGGTTTGCAAGGAGCAGATATTGTATCGTATCATATATCCAAAACAGTAAAAGGAAGTGGCAGGGATGATTTTCTCTGCCACTTCCTACTTATAACGGTACGGATTAGTCTAAATAACCCAACTCCTTTAATTTTTCAAGAAAAAGAAGCTTTGCATGGTCCCGGAGTCGTGGAATCTCATTATGACCGTCTTTGATGTTGTACTTCTTTTTCAGGTTCTCACGGGAAACTTTCTTATCTCCGTTATAATTTGCTCTGACATATTCCAGCCAAATACGAACTGCCAGTTTGTCCTTATCAGAGGAGTGCGGTGCATCCAAAATGGAAGAAACAAAGGACATAAGGAGTTGATGCAGTTCCTTGGCGAGAATATCACTTTCTACCGGATTTTCTTCGTTATACAAATCCTGAACGGAATATAAGCTGACAAATTCCATATGTAACAAGGTGTATATTTCACCGGGAGCAATATTGTGTGCCTGTCTGCCACGTAGACAGCTTTTGATTTCAGTTACTGACATATCGGCAGCATTAGGATAGGTTCTACGGAAACTGTCAAAGGCCTGATACTGGTCGGCAGTAAGGTTGAAATAGTGATTGTCCCCTCTGTCGGTGCGTTCATTCTTAAGAATCTTATTCTGTAATTTTCTTGCATCTGTACTTAAATATAATCTGCCACCGAAAATGATAGGAGTTGCTGCCAAAGTCTCAAGATATGTATGAATTATGATGCTCTTGACATAATCTTCTGTAACATCCATGCGGCGGCGTTTTAACATTTTCGTATAGCCGGAAAGAGAAAGGCTGTGGGCATCCAGTATTTTTTCGGATTCAATCTGGGTATGCCATAATTTATATCGAAGTGTCAGAATAATATCGGCTTCTAAAGTGACGGCATCACGTTCTTCCATGTTTTCTAAAACAAAAATTCCATCATAAATAACGTATGTATCAGCATGCTCCTGTGAAACCGGAGGAAGAGGAAACAATGGACAATCCGAGCAGTTCATTCCTGCAGAATCCGCATGAATCAGTTCGATAAATAAATCTTCGCTGATAAAGCCGTCGGTAGTGTTTGCTACTTCCCATGCAATAGCATGGAGGTCCAGACGAGGACCAAAGAATTTGTGTGTCATAATTTTTCTCCTTTTTGTAAATTGGTGCAGCCGTATAGGCTGCGGGGTGTATGGGTAATAGAAGGTTGAAGAACTTCAAATTTCACGGAAAAAAGAAGACTTCAGCCTTTGTTTTAAGGATGAGAGAGCAGTTTTTAATTTTTGGTTTCTATATGGGAAAATGTGATTTGATAAAATTTGTTGATTTGAATGATGTGGTATAGGGATTAATAATTTAAAATACGGTGGACTTATATTAATTAAATATCCATATCCGTATCGTGAGAAAAATGATGCGTTTTGGCAGGGATAAAGTCATGCTCTTTAGGATTTGGCTGTTCCGTTTCTTCTACAGATACATTCGCTGAAAAGGCTTCTTGCCACTTTGAACCATAGGTAAACCGTTTATCCTCGGATAAAGTAATGAATACATCTAACTGTTTTAAGGTTTTGTATTCTTGCGCTTTTGCCTTTAGCTTACGTTCTTCGGAATAGATGCTGTCCAGTTGGGCTCGTACCATGGCAAGGACTTCCTTTGAATTGGAGGTGTCATAGCCAAGTTCATGTATAGCACGACAGACATTACGCCATTCGTAGGCTGCTTCACGAAGTTCATAATCCAGATCGGAGAGATTTGCTTCAAACGTGGCATCCAGTGATATACGGACACGCTCCGGAGGAATCATAGAAAGCACCAGATCACGAAACAAGGAAGCTGCATCTTCTTTGGAAAGCTGTTCTACCGGAATATTGATTTCTTTTCCCAAGTAGAGTAGTAGTTCCGAAAGCTGTTTGGCTTTTAGTTTGGTTACGAGCAGGGACAGATTCTTTGCCGGAACATAAGCCGGGTTCCATGGTTTATAATAAGCTGCAAGATGCACTGCTTCATGGAAGGTAAGTCCGGTCAGGTCAATACCGGGCTGCAGATTATGAACATATTGCAGAAAGCGGTCAGATACAGACCGTCCCTGTGCGTTTTCTTTCAAAGCAGCCAGCATCTTATAGGCAATTGCCTGAAACTTAGCTTCTGCGTTGTCCGGTGGAGCATCCTTTGAAGTCAGCAGTTTTGGCATATTAGAGGAATTATCTTTTAGAAATTGAATGCATTCCTTGGCTTCTGAATAGGTCACATGGTCGAACTTCCTTGTCAGTTGATATTGTGGAGCATCCTGTAAGGCAAGATATAGTTCCCTTCGTTGTGACGGTGTCATAGGAAACAGAAGTGCTTTCCTTGCGGAAATATCCTTTTCTGTGGCTGGCAATAGACAGGCATCAGTAATACCTACAGATTCCATTTCTTTTTGAAGTTCTTGAAAATCCACCAGCAGGTCTGCAATATGCTCCAAGCCGTCCTTGCTTTGTGCAATATCCTGATAATCCTTTCGTAAGTGGGAATATTCAGCACCAACAGTATTCAGCCGGTTCTTTAGCTCTTCCTTAGTAGCTATGCCATTGGCAGACAATATTCCAATCGTTTCAGAAAGTCGTGCCGTTTTCCATGAAGCGGATTTGCGAATCGGATTATTGCTGGAGTCAACATCTGCAAACTTATCCTTAAAATATTGGATGAGTTTTATTGCCTTTAACAATAGTATTTCCAGCTCGGTTCTTCGCCTGCCAGAGTTGGCAAATTTGCTGACATATAACTTTATTGCGGGTGAACTATGCGTGGGAGGCAGTTCTATAGCTTCTGTGGGGTATACAAGCCGATGTTCCGGTTCCTTAAAAAATTCAAGGATGGATGCTTTGGTATATTCTTTTCCAAGTCCTACATCACGACAGCGGTGGTCTTTCCTTGGTGTGTAGTAGGTAAGGCTCTTTTCTGTTTCCCTGACGGTATAACCGGATTGGTGCATTTTCAGAAGAAAATCTTCATAAGAACCGGCACGTTCCAAATTGTAGGCAATCTCGTTACGAATAGTCTGCTTCCATGATTTCCCCTGTTGCACCAGCTTCCATTCCTCATGGCTCATGGATTTTGCATTTTCAGGAGATAAGATAATCGGCAAGTCATATTTTCTGGAAAGACGGTCAGAAATATCACGGGCTGCTTTTAATGTGTCCATGGTATCAAGATATTTATGGTGTCCATCTAAGGAAAAAGCAGACATAACAATGTGATTATGCCGGTGTTCTTTATCCGTGTGGGAGGCGATAATTGCCGGAAATTCTAAGCCTTGTGCTTGCTCTAACTCCTGCATAAATTCAATCCCAATCTGGTGGATGAGCCGGGCATCAATTTCGTAACCGCAGACAAAGGGCGGTGGAAATGACATAATCCACATATAGCAGCTTCGGGCTTTATTTATCCGTTCCTGCATAAATTCTACCGTATCGCCGTTTTCATCATGGTATATGGGTGCTTTTTCATCATGAATCAGATTACCGGAGGAATCCCTGATGGGATTCCCCATGGTATCCAGCTTTGCACGAAGTAATGTTTTTACCCGGTAGTGTCGTCCTGCATTCTCATTGTGGCCGTTGTGGTGGTAAGTATCAGCAGTACGTAGAAAAGCCTCCTCTGCCATGTCCGGTGAGCAGTGATGTCCACTTACCAAAATTTCTGTGTGCCCATCTTCTGATATGTAGGTTGTTTTTGATTGGTTGGTAGCGTAGTGGACAGCATTCTGCATCACCTCCCAACCTTTTGCATCCGGATTTTTCGGTGACATTCTTGTCTTTTTTTCTTCCATGACATAATCCACCGTATTTCGGACAGCAGAAGCAGAGTGATAAGCCTTAAGCTTCGTTACCGCCATTCATCTCTTCCTCCAGCTTATCCATCACTTTTATGTTATGGCGCTTGCTGTAACGATTATCCCGGATGGTCTGATACAGATATTTCCGCACAGAATCAAACATTTCCTGCCGCAGGGCAGTTACATAACGCCAGACATTATTTCCGGTTTCCTTTATCTGATTTAGCAGCTGCTTGATTAAGACAGCCTCCTGCTCATAGATTTTCCCGCTTCGATAAATCGTAGGGAGTACCGCATCAATTTTTTTTCTCAATTTTTCAATTTGTTCCACATATTCATCAATATCAGCAAAATCAATCACAAGCTCTACACCTGACTGCTTGGATAGCAGGTCACGGAAATATTCCGAAAAATTCATTCCTTTTCTTGCAGAATCTTCCTTTACTTTGTAATAGAGCTCATCATCCAAATAGATTCCGATTTTGTGTAGTGAAATTAAAATCACCAGCCTTTCTTTTTTTTACGAGCGAAGCGAGTACCTATTTCGTGCAAAGCAGGAAAGGGTTTGGGTATCCCAACCAGGTGCAGGGCGGGAGCCTTGCGAACCGTGTGTGGGGAGGAACGCCCCATCACACTGTGGTTCAAAAAAAAATAAATGCAGTTTTTCGCTTCGTTCTAAAGATGTATAGAGGGGGATTTTTGCGTTCTACTCAAAATTCAGAAGATTTTTTTAGAAATTTTTAAAAGAACATAAAAAAGGGTATAAGAAATACACATAAGGATTTTGCATAAGGTCATTTTTAAGATTTTCTCTTATGATTGTTTCATAAGCAGAATACTTAAGAAATTTCCTAAGGAATATGCATAAGCCAGATGCTAGAGTAAAATATTATAGATTTTCTCTCCCCAATACAACTTTCCTTATCATCTGTTTAGGCCGGAACCCTAAGTCAATAACAAAATAGGAATATTTTTGAAAATCACATAAGTTTTTTTCTAAAGACATGAGCAAAAGACATAATTTTCCCTCTATAGATTATTGTGTGGGGAACAAGAAATCACACGGAATCGGGGTGAAAAAGTGAAGAAAGTAATATATCTGAATTATGACTTGTCAAAGCCGGAGGATTTCATGTGCTATAACTTTCTGTTAAGCCTCGGAAGGTCGAAAAAAAGCTTTGTCAATACAGTACTGCTTAGTACCCATCTGCCACAAAACTATGCAGTACCGGGAGTGTATTCGAATGTAGCAAAGGAACAGACGGAGAACAAAAGTCCGAAAGCTGTCGCAGAGAATATGGTACAGCCATTGGCAAAAGAAGATATATATGCTATGAAAAGTCCGCCGGAGGAAAGTATGATAGTAGATTGGAAGGAAGCAGAGGTAGTAGATGAAGTAGTACTAGAAACTTCTGATGTTGAAAATCCATATCCTATGTTTACCACGGAGCAATTAGAGCGTATCCGGGAAAAGGGATTGGATTTGGAAGCTTTGACCGTAGGACAGCAGAAAGCTATGGCAAAGATGATGGAAGACTATATTCCTGTTGCAACGGCATATAGTCTGGCAGGATTCGAAAAATAAAAAGTAGTGAGGTAAAAGAATATGGATGAAATGCAGAAGATACCAAGAATTATTGCGGTGGATCCGGGAAAGTTTGCCACCAAGGCAGCAACGAACAGGGCGGATGGTACAGAACGGTTTCTTACATTCCGCACAAAGATGGAGGAAACTTTGCGGACAGAAGCGCAGGGAAAAAGCTATGTGGTACAGTATGAAGGAAAGCGGTATTTGTTAGGGGAACAGGCAGAAGTAGGTTCTGCTAAGTCAACCAAAGCGGAAGAAATACACAGGATTGCCACCTACACGGCACTGCATCAGTTGGCAAACGGAGAGGATAGCATTATCGTTGGTGTGGGTTGCCCGCTTTCTATTTATGAAAATGCTATCACGAAGGAAGCCTACAAGGAATTTCTGTTTCCGAACAGACAGATTGAAATTAAAGTAGATGGAACAACAAAACGGCTGAATATTTTGAGGGCAATTATTTTCCCGGAAAGCTCCGGTATTATCTATTTGGATAAAAGTAGATACGAAAATACCTCCGTGGGAATAGTAGATATCGGTGGATTGAATGTAAATTGTTGTGTTTATAACAAGACAGTGCCGGTGTTATCTACTCTGTTTACAGAAAATCTGGGAAGCAATGTGCTTACCCAAAATTTGAAAAACGCTTTGTCCACCAAGTACGGAGAGGACATACCGCAGTGGATGATGGACGATATTTTAAGAGACGGTTATGTAGTAGACAATATGACATCTACTGGCATTAGGGAAGGCTCCAAGGAGTTTATTGCAGATTTTAAGAAAAAGCACATCCAGAGCATCATCAAAAAGTGCGAGGCAAACGGCTGGAACCTTCGATTGACAAAATTAGTTTTTACCGGGGGAACCAGCGAACTGCTACGGGAGGAAATAAAAGAAGTAATACCGGGAGCGACCATTTGTGAGGAAGCTGAAAAAACTAATGTACGTGGATTTTTAAAAGCATTAACGGAATAAAGAATCAAGTAGTGAACAGGGATTGTCAGTAATCAGACAAAAATGTTTCACTGCTTTTTCTTTGCCTTTTTTGATGATTTCCAATATTTTTCCCTCTATACCTGTTTGAACAATAACAACAGGAGGGCAGTTATGGAATCATTGTTGCGGCCAAAGGAGCAGGAAGCGTTCCGGTCTACAGAATGGAAGCGGTATCAGGTGGATGGAAAGAGCAAAACAAAAAAAGGCTATGTTAATGGATTCGAAATCTATACCAGAGTGGTAGACACATCGGAGAAAGTTATGGGGGCAGAGCGGGGGCAAATGACTAGCCAAAACATTTCTTCTAGTCAAAAATCGCCCGGAAATTCTTTATTTATGCAGGGGGCGAAAGTACTCTATGGGAAGCCCATAGATTTCCCCCACCCCCTTGCCCCCAAAGAGCAATCAGGTATTATGTTCGAACAGCTTCCGAGCATACTAGCAGCAAGGAGAGATAATAAGAGGTTTAATATAGGATTTGACTGTGAGTATCAGTCAGTAGGAAAGAGAAAGAGGATTATATTGTCTTATCAGTTTGCTTTCTATCTGCCTGATAACATTCACATTATGGAAGTGGTATTTATAACAACGAATCCGACAGTGGAGAATAGATTATACCTCCGTACCTGCCTTGGTGTGATATTGGAGATATGTGAATCTGACCATCTGGTAACTGCTATCTGTAAACAGTCCCGGAGGATGCAGTATGAGGCTGAAACGGAGAAACAATTGCCTGCTGTAATACAGAATGGAGAGAATGAAGAAAATGCACTGGTGGTAATAGATAAATCAAATTGTAACAAGGAGGAGAATGAGGAAAAGCATGGTAAGTTGCACTTTAACATCATCATGGTAAGTCATGCTGGGATAGTGGATTTGACAGCTTTTAAGAAGGATAAGACACTGTTTGATAAGGATGGCAGTCTGTTACCGTATTTAAAATCCGTACAGGGTGGAATGGTAAGTATTTATGAATATGACTTGGACATCC
This sequence comes from Lachnospiraceae bacterium, assembly GCA_017938145.1. Lineage (GTDB taxonomy): Bacteria > Bacillota > Clostridia > Lachnospirales > Lachnospiraceae > SIG299. The sequence goes on along the minus strand of JAGBCB010000018.1, from coordinate 53,193 downwards.
CAAAACCAAGTCGGTACTGGTGCTATTATCCGGTGTGGCTTACCTTCCGGGATAGTATGTGTTATGCCCCGGCATCCGGAAAAAGTCTGGAACAGTTAGGGGCAAGTATTCAGGTACCAAAAATCAAACTGCCGGATAATGTGATTGAAAATATGCTTCTCTTTATGCAAGAGCATCCGAAGGATTTTCTGGCGTATGCCGCACAGGATGCTTTAGTCACCATTATGTATGGTTCCAGACTTTGGGGGATTAACCGTGAGTGGTGCATAACGGCAACTGCCGGTTCTGCCTATGCTATCAAGAATACCATCTGCAATTATATGGGCATACGCAAAATGAAGAATGGAGAGTATGACAACCGGGAATTTAACCGTATCTACCGTGGGCTGGAAATCGTAAGCAGGGGAAAGGTCAGTACACCTCGCGGATTGCGTACTGTGACGGAAACGGTATCTATTAGCTATGAGAGAGAACAGCTTTATCGATTTGCTTCCGGAGCATATTGTGGGGGCTTTAATACCTCCTGTCGGATTGGGGTATACAAGGACTTGGTAACATATGATTACGACCTGTGCGGAGCCTATTGTACTGCAATGTGTCTGATATTTGATATTGATTACGATAATCCTATTGAGCGGGAATTTAAGAATGAAGATTTAAGCCTACAGGCATTTCGTACTCCGGTGGATCCGTTGTTTGCACTGGTTGATTTTGAATTTCCAGAAGAGGTGATTTATCCGTGTATTCCTATCCATCATGAAGGGAGCATTATCTTTCCAAGAAAAGGAGAAGAAGTCTATGCTTCCGGTCCGAGTCTGTTTCTTGCATTGAAGCTGGGAGCTACAGTACATATACGGTATGGATATATGGGCAGACTACGGTATCGAAATACGAAATCACCGACTGGATTTGGTGTGGTACTGGAACCATCTATGAGCCTTCGGGCTGCTATGAAGCAGTTGGCAGTAGACCGTGACACAGCAAAGCTTCTGTACGGCAAGGGCAGTATAGAGGAACAATTGTTAAAACTGTTCTCCAACGGCGGCTACGGTAAGATTTCACAGAATGTTATAGAAAAGCACACATGGAACGGATGGACGGAGGAAATGGAGGACTTAGGGCTGTCCAGTATTACTTGCCCGGAAAAAGCTTGTCTGATTACGGATATTATCCGGTGTACCCTGCTTGGAACCATGAACCAACTGGAACATTTGGGATATAAGAATTTTTCTGCCACCACAGACGGTTTTATTTCGGATGTGCCATTATCTGTACTTCTGGAACAGGATGCATTTGGCTTTGTGCCACTTTTGTGTGAAGCACGGGGCTGGCTAGTAGGGGAAGCTGGTCATGCATGGGAGATAAAACATGCCCAGGACTTTTTAATAAATCCTACAACAAGGTGCAATACTGGCTTCGGATATGGCGGTTATGAAGGTGTAAATGCTCATGGTGGTTATGCAACCGGAGAAATAAAGGACAGCTTTGCAGACAGGCTTGCTATGTTTCGGGCAGTAACAGGACGGACAGGAAGATTAAAGTATAAGGTTACGGAGTTTATGAATGCCAAGAACATATCTAAGAAAAATTCGGATTTTTGTACTTATGAAGTAGAGAGAAACATCCGCATGGACTTTGATATGAAGCGTAGGCCGGTAAAAGACAGCTTTCAGAAAGTAAAGGATTACTATTTGGATATACCATACGAGTACATGAATTTTGAGACAGAACCCTTTGACAGCATAGAGGAATATGAAAAGTATCGTAAAACAAACAGTACTTTTCAGTGTTTGCGAACACAGCAGGAATGGAACCTGTTCTGGCTGAAACTAAGCGATAAGGAAACTGGAAAGGTGCGTCAGCTTGGAGATTTGGAATGGACGAAGCTATTTTCTGTAGTAATGGGACACCGACTTGGAATGTGGCATAGCAAGGAACTGGAGGAGTGCCAGACGGTAAAGGACAAGCTGGCTTATATCAATTCCCATAATCATTCTAGTCGGACATTTACGCTTGATAACTGGAAAGATTGTAGAAAGGAGCAGCGGAAAAATCAAATGCTACCAAGGGAAATGCTGGAGGATGTACTAAAAGAGTTTGGGGTCAAGTATTAAGATAAAAAGTTACAAAATCTGCAATGTTCGGGATTGTTGGAATACGGAAAATGTGTTAAGATAATCCAAGAGCAATCGTGTACAGAGTGGTAGCCTCCCGAACTAGCAATAGAGGGGAGGTGGTGCTAATGGAAATATTTGAAATTTTAAGCCTGTTATTTTTAGCGGGTACTTTTCTTTTAGCATTGCTTACCTACATAGATAGGAACAATAAGCGAAAATAAAAAAGCCACTCATGTCTTGGCCGGCTGAGTGACTTTTTGCCACAATGGAGGCTAACCACTTTGTGGGCGGTTGCTCTCTTTGGTTTAATTATAATATACTCCATAAAAAGTTTCAAGTGCAAAATGAAAGAAGTCAGAGAATCGAGATCTTTGACAAGGGGGATTTTATGAATACAGATGAAATAGAAAAGTGTTTTATTGAATATATAAATACCCATGGCGGTATTCACACGACTTTGGGTGAGTTGAAGTTTACCAATAGCAATAGAATAGGACAAGGTGGAAATGGTTTAGTATATTTAGCAACAATAAATGAAAAGGAAATTGCAATAAAATTTTTAATTTCCAATTCTGAAAGAAAACTCATGAGGTTTAAATCGGAATATTTTAATACGAATTATGCGAGAAATGAGTTGCGCAATATCGTTAATATGATACATTATGATGAACTTGAGATACAAGAAGGAATTCGTATTCCGTATATAATAATGACTCCATATTCAAAAAATCTTAAAAAATATAGAAGCGAAAAAGAAATTGGAGTAGAAGAGTTTACTAATTTGTTTAATTTTCTTCTCGTTACATTAAGGGATATTCACAGAAAAGGGATTATACATCGTGATATTAAGCCTGAAAATATTTTGGTAGATTTTGAAGAAAATTTTGTTTTGGCAGATTTTGGGATAGCTCATTATGAGAAAGAGGATTTTCCAATAGATAATAAGACTAAAAAAGGTGAACGCCTTGCTAATGTGGAATTTTCGGCACCAGAACAGATTAGTAATGCATATGAGGTAACGCAGGCAGCAGATATATATTCGATGGCACAGATTATGTATTGGTTTGTTTTCGGAACGGTGAATCGTGGTACGGGTGCAGAGTATATTTCACAAAAGTATGATTGGGTTGATGCATACATATACGATAACATTATCAGTAGGTGTTTGAGAAATAATCCTGCGGAACGATTTCAATCAATAGATGAGATAATTCAGTTTTATAAGGATGAAAAGAGCAAAGCCAAAGAAATTGACCCATTTGATGATATGTTTAAATTTCATGATGCAGTATTACGTGTTATTCCAGAAGTATATAATCATGCATTTTCTATTACAGATAAAGAAGTTATGTGTGAATTATTCGAAAGTATTTTTGAGAAGAAATATAACAAAGCATTGGAATTTAACACAGGGATAGGAAATAATAAGGTATCTTCGATTATACGACTGGAAAATAATGAGTTTTTAATGGGAGTAAGACAATTGAATATACGATGCATATGGGGATTATTTACAAGCGATGTATATGATGATATTTTACTGATGGAAATAGATGATTCATCTCCGTATACGATTGACGGTAAAGAATATCATTCAGTGGCAGTTATCGAAAATGAAGATATTGTTCCTTACGATGCAATTTCAAGTGGTTATATTAGATATAAAGGTAAGGTACATGAGATTTCAGAATTAGCAATTCAAGAACGTTTTGTTAGTAATAATTACAAAGTAATTGCACTTGCCCCATTTCATAACTGTACCATTATTAAAAAGAATGATGAACATATCGGAAGATTACAGGGTATCGGGAGATTAAGGGAAGAGGATATATACGAATTAAAAGAAAAAATACATATGAACAGAACCTGTGATATTTCGATAAGATTGTAAGATGATTTATTCAATTACATTTATTTCAGGTACAATTTTGTGAATAAGGAACATAACTTAAAACCATTGTAGAGCAATCTACAGTGGTTTTTTGTGCGCATTTTGAGTAAACCACAAATTTTTCCCTCTATACCATGTTAAAGACATGGAAAGGAGCGTATATGAAGAAACTAAGATATTGCCTGCTTCTCAACTTTGTATTACTTGCCATATGGCTTGTTGCCTCTAAAACAAATAAAGAAAAACGGCTGTTAGAGCTGCCTATGCAGGTTACCGAGGATGTACCGGAGGAAATGTTGCAGGAAGTGAAAGCGGCATTTGAACTTTTTCCGGCAGAAGTTACGGAAGCCTTTATAGAGCATGGCTGGACGTTGGTTTTGCTTACGGAGCAAAGGGAGGATTTTGAGCAGGTCGGTTTGGATTCCTCTGTCACCGGTGCCATCAACTATGCAGAAAAGGTACTGACAGTGTCCGGAAGTCCGAAGTATGACGGTGGAGTAAAACGACTGACCGTCCATGAAATCAGTCATTTCGTGGACTGGTTGCTTTCTTGGGAAAGTGTATCAGAAGAATTTGCCTTAGTCTACTGCTTATGCCGGGAACATAAGGAATTTCCTTATGACACTTCCACAAAGGAAGAATTATTTGCCGACACCTTATCTGCTTATATTCTGGAGCCGGAACATCTCTACAACCTATATCCTGAACTGTATGAGTATTTCCGATTGCTGTTTGTAAAGAAAGGATGGAAGCATGAAACAAATTGATCCAAACATTCCTGCAGAATTGTTGGACAGGATACCGCCGGAGGAATTATGTGAAGATATGGCACTGTTTACAAACCTGTATTTTTCGGAATACAGCTTTGTGAAGTACCTGTTTCTTGGCACAAATGGAGTATTTCTTCTGATACCCTGTAAGGATTCTCTTATGGAGAATGATGCGGAGCAGAAACGGTGTAAGACAGCGTTGCAGGAGTTAAAAGAGGCATTGGGCCTGTCACAGTATATCTATCCGATATTTGCAGGAGATGAAAGAAGCTACTATGCAGTAGACCCTTGCAATCCGATGGCATTAAATAACCTATATGGCTTCCTACACAAGTTGTATCTGCATACCAGCACAATCAAAACAAGACCGGAGCAGATAAGTGAAAATTTAGAAGAGGGAGAAGAAAAAGTTGCGGTACTGGATGAAAATACGATAGAACGACTAATACAGACGATTGTTCCATTGGAAGATAACGAGCGACCGGGAGGCAATGTCCGCACGGATGCAGATGGCACCGAGTATATCTTAAAGGATTCTGATTTGATGATAGGAAAAATCAATACCGGCTTAGTTGGAAAGAAAAAGTGGTTCCGGGTATCGGAATTACATACCCCATCCGTGCTTTACACAGCTGTATTTGGAGGATGTCTTGGGCTTCATAAGCTCATGACAATGGAGTATACCCAAGGTTTATTGTATGCACTGACCGGAGGCTTTGGAGGACTGCTCCCGGCTCTGGATGTGCTTGGGATGGTGTTAGGAAATTATCATTACTACGAAGTGACATATTATGAGGACGAAAGAGGAAAACTGACAAGAGAAAAGGAAGCAGTATATTTGAAACGGTATCAAGGGCTGTGGAGAGGTGTTATCTGTATGGCGGTGGCGTTGCTTGTAGGAATGCTGTATACGAGGTTTATCTTTTCTAACCTGTTGGAACTGCTGATTACGGTTCTTGTAGAGCTTGGCACGGAAGTAGGAACAGTTGCATACGAGCAGGGATATATCCTGCAATAGAAAGGGTGTGAAACATGGCATTGGTAAGTGAAGGAATCGGTATGAAGGAAGCGGATGCGACTTCCGTATTTATTAAGCAGTTAATGATTTTGCTTGCCCAGGCAATCCGGGATGAAAAAAAGCAGGGATACATTGACGAGCACATGAAAGGAGCAAAAACTATCCTAAAGCATATCAGGAGCGGAGGGAAAACCGCCTATCAGACAGTGGATGCAGTGGATGCCGCTGTGTTTGAAAAGCTGCTTCAAAGTCAGAGAGTGACTTATGTGCGTTTGCAGGAGATTGATGGGAAGGTAAGTTTCGTAACAAGGGACTGTGATAAAGCACAGATGGAAAAGGTGTGGGAACTGTTTGCGGCAGAATTAAAAATTGCTTTTCAGGAACAGACACCGCATGAGTTTATTCACGATAACGCCAACCAGAATGTATGTCAGGCACTTGGTTATACCGAGGCAGAGGTAGAAGTATTCCGCAGGCAAGCAGTAGAAATCGGATTTACCTACTCTGTGGTAGCAGGGGAAGAACCGGGGCTTTTCGATATCCTGTATGCAGAAAGGGATAAAGATTTCGCAACAAAAGCACTAAAGGCTGTAGAATATGAGTTTTCCGGAGAAGCCGGGCAGGAATACAAAGAAAAACTGGAACAGTCTTTGGCAGTAAAAAATCAAGTGCTTGCACAGGCAAAACAGAAAAAGCCGGTGTATCTTGTAAATGCCCATAACCCCATGCAGTTTCTCCGGATTTCGGATGGAATGCTTACAAGACATACACTGTCACTGGAAGAAAGCAAAGGCCGTGACGGAGCCGTAGAGCATATCGTAAAGGATAAAACAGAACGTACTTATCCCTTTGGAAACCGGGAATTAACCCAGGCAATGAAAGCTTATGGCAAATGTAAGATGGTACCAAAGGAAGCTATGGACTTTATTAAAGGCTTTGACAGTGCTGGGAATGCCCTTGTTACCGATACTAAAGAACTGGAACAGGCATTAAAGGCAATCGACCAAATGACAGCGGTTCCGCTGTATGAAATTGATTTCGGACGAAAGGAAGCCTTATGGAAGGAACCCTTATGTACCCTTTCCGGCTTAGCGGTAACTGATCTTATGGAAGTAACAAAAGCACTGGATAAAGAAAGGATAGGCTATACCGTTGTCGGCAGGGATATGGCATATTCAGCAAAAGACCGGGCAAAGGTGGAGCAGATACTGAATAAAACTCTGTATCAAGATATGGATTATCTGGAACGGTTTCAGACTATGGTGTACTACGAAAAACGAGGACCGGAGAAACTGGACTTGAAGAACAGGACGGAACCGGTATATATTGCATCCGCAGTAAATTCGGAATTTGTCCTAAAGCTTGATAAAGAAGGGTACACCCTCCTGCAGAACGGCGAACCTATCCTTGCAGTATCAGAAAAGGATCCTCAATTCAGCTCCAATCTGGAACAGATGCTTGATTCCATGGAGGATATTGCGGTGTTGACCGCAAAAGAAGCAGAGCAGTCCCCGGAGGAGAGGGTACAGCTTATCGCAGAGCGGGCAGCTTTAAAAGAAAATGCAGCATCCGGCCAGTACCGTGGAAGTTATGACGAGCAGAAAGAACGGTTTCTGTCTACGGATTATGAAGCTATGACACCGGAAGAAAAAGCACTGATGCATCAATACATGGCTCATGAAATCGTCACAACCAAGGTAGACCGTTTCTACCGGGAGCGACTAGGCGATAGGGAGTTTGGAAGCAGAATCAGGGAACAGAAGCAGGAGAAATCGAAAGACAATAGTAAAAAGAAAAATAAAACGAAAGAACGAGGTAAAGAAAATGACAGGTTATTATAATAAGTTTGATATTGCAAAGGGGCTGTTATATACACCACAGGACACTTTGAAAGCAATCCAGAATGAAGAAAAGTACCGCAATAATGTGTGGCTTGGACGGATAATTAAACTGATGCTCCGAGGCTTCCGCAAATGGTCACGTATCGCCGTGGTGTCCGGATTGAAAGGTTTAAATCCTTTTACCAGTGATAAGGATGCGGTGGAGCATGGCTATTATGACTACCGGAAAACCAAAGAATTTTCCATGTTCCGAAACATGGTTGCCACGGAGCTTGGCATCAATGAAGCATACTTCCGGGAGGATATTTTGAAAAAGTACGCAGTCATACAGGAGATGTACCGGGATAATCCAAAAGCATTGGAAGCTCTGGAACTGACGGTGGAAGGATTTTTCCATGATAACAGTACGAACCTTACCTTGGAAGTGTTAGGCAATGAGCAGATGAAAAAGCTTATAGAAGGCCTCAAGGAGCATCCGGAGTATGAGTCTCTTTTGAAGCAAGTTGTTTTGTATCAGGATAAATTTGGTACCGCTGTAGTGGACGCCCACCATGCAATGATTCGCTCCTTCTTGGAAAAAGACTACCTTGGCAGAGGATTTACCGCCCCGGAGCAGAAAAAGGGCTCTGTGTTCCTTCTGCCGCCTCCAAAGCAGGGGGAATTTGTGGCAGTGTCTACAGAACAGGGACTTGTGCAGGTAGAAGTTAAAGAAAAAGATGGGTGGAAGTATTATCAGCTGCCCGGAGAAACAGAAGCAGTTTTGCATAGATACATCGGAACAGAAAAAAATCTTTCCCTCCCGACTTCTATTAACGGCATACCGGTTCAAAGTATCGGTTCCGCTGCTCTGATGGATGCACCGGTTAATACCCTTACGATAGATGCAGCCTATTGGACAAAGGAACGCTTAAATCCTGCACATCTTAGGACATCCGGCGAACAGGCTTCGGCTATTCACTGGCTGAATTTATCCGAGCAACAAAAAAATCAGCTAAAAGAAAATAAGAACTGGGCAGAAGAAATTCAAGAGAAGATTGAGATGCAAAAGCAAGTGAAAAACATAGCAGAACTGACAGAAGCAGCTTACCACGGAAATCTTCCAAAGGAGCTTGCAGTCCGTATTGGAAATGAATATGCAACTATCAAAGCAGAGGAAAATTATTATGCTTGCAGCATACTTGATGAAAATCTGAACATCGTTGCAACTGACAGTTATAATGATATGAGTGTATCTATTTCTGTAGCCCTTGCAGATGTTTTGGAAGAAGCCGGTCTTTCCGGAAAACAGGCAGAATTAGTTGACTATGAAAAATTGCAGAAGAAAATGCAATTAGAAAAACAGAAAGAGATAACAAAAGAATCTCCTAAAAAAATCAATAAATCCCAAGAGATTGGCAGATAAAAAACAAATAAAAATCAACAGTTAAGAAGCAAATTCTATTTCCAGAGGCTACCGGGTGAATTGCCCTGCACTCCAAGGGCAAGAGGGTGGGGCAAGCCACCCTGACACAGCGTAAATAGACGTACCTGGTATGGTAAACTTAGCAAGCCGACAGATGTGTAAAGTACCATTTGATTCTACTTCCTGTCGGCGCAGCTAATATTCCATACCAGGGGAAGGTGTCAATAGGAACGTGGAATACCGGAGCGAGTGTAGTTTACGAGTGAGGATATGCCGCGAAAGCCTATTGATACCGCACAGTCAAAGAAAGATTCAAAAATAATTCAATCAAATATCCCACTTATCAAAGAAAATAATTGGAAAATATATAGAAGAAATGACGACATCATGATATAATCTAATGTGTTAAAGAAATCGAAATGCTTGGATTTGTGGAGTTGATGAAGCAATGGAAGTAATAGCATATGAAATGAACTACGCTAATAATAGTGTTGAAAAAAGTAATATTGTTTGTGTTCCTTTCGAATTGGAGTACTTTCAAGAATATATGAAAATATACAATGAATGTTTTTACGAAATGAGAAAAGCGCTTGATATTCAACCATATAATTTTTTGAATGATTATAAACAAATTATTGAAAAGGTTAAGGATATCTATTTACTTATAAATCAAGGAGAAATCATCGGTTCTATTGCATGTTATGGTAATGAGATAGATGATTTAATAGTGAATAAGAAATTCCAACATAGAGGATATGGCAAACAGCTTTTACTATGGGGGATGCAACGTATTAGGGAAAAAAACAATGAACCTATTACCTTACACGTTGCAAAATGGAATAACGATGCCCTTATGTTGTACAAGAAAGTGGGATTTGAAATAACGAATGAGGTGTTAGTATGAAAATCTTAGTAATCGGCGGCACACGTTTTTTTGGAATACATATGGTAAACGAGTTATTGGCCAACGGACATGATGTTACTATTGCGACGAGAGGAAAAGCTTCTGACCAGTATGGCGATAGTGTAAAGCGAATCGTTTTTGAAAGAACAGATGGCGAGAGTGTAAAAAACGCAATAAGCGGAACACACTATGATGTGGTAATTGATAAAATTGCGTACTGCTCAAACGATATAAAGTACATTATGGATGTTGTGGATTGTGACAAATACATTCATATGTCAAGTACATCGGTGTATAATCCTAAACACATAAACACAATCGAATCTGACTTTGATGGATTTTCAAAGGATTTTGTTTGGTGTGACAGATTCGCATTTCCATATGAGCAAATCAAGCGACAGGCAGAATACGCTTTATGGCAAAAATATTCTGATAGAAACTGGATTGCTGTAAGGTATCCGTTCGCAATAGGAAAAGATGATTATACAAAGAGGTTGCTGTTCTATGTTGAACACATTATGAAATCTATTCCTATGAATATCGATAATTTAGATTATCAAATGAGCTTTATACGTTCCGATGAGGCTGGAAAGTTTATAGCATTTTTGGTTGACAAAGAGGTCACAGGCGCAATTAACGGAAGTGCTGAGGGCACTATCTCTATAAAGGAAATAATTGATTATGTTGAGAAGAAAACAGGAGCAAGAGCAATTATTGACAAGAATGGAGATAATGCCCCCTACAATGGAGAACCAGAATATAGCATAAACACAGAAAAAGCCAAAACAATGGGATTCCAGTTTTCGATACTTCGTGATTGGATATACGAACTATTAGATTATTATATTGAATTAATTCGGTAAATTGGAGAGGAGTGTAATTATATGAAGAAGTTTGAATATAAGGTTGTTTCCATTCCTACAAGCGTACCGCTTGGTGTAAAGGGATATGAAAAGATAGCAACCGAATTTGAAAACGCCCTCAACGAACTCGGTGCAGAGGGGTGGGAACTCATCCAGCGTGCAGATGGTCTCTTTTTCTTCAAAAGAGAAATATATGTTGGGTAAATTTTGCAATTTCCATAGAGGGCAAAATGCCTATTACATTTTCAAAAGCTTTCTTGACGGAATAATGGACGGCTGTCTGGTTCTTGTGTGTTACTTTATAGCACATGAGTATTTGTGGCGGAGAATTAGAGATAGAAGTACTAGAAACAGGCCGGGGTTCCACGAATATTCTCTGCAAAGCTTGTTGTAAGATAGGGCACATTGATGGAAAAGTAGTCAGAAAAGAGGAAAAGGTATGAGTGATTTACAAAGCCAGATGCATGAAATGCGTGAAAAACATAAGGATTGGTACATGTTTAATTCAAATATCATTGCCATTTCTAATGTAATTGACCTAAATGTAATAGAAAAGATACTCTTCGAAGAAAAACTTGAGTCAACAAAGGTTCGTGTGAAGGGCTGGGAACTTATTGCCTACCCTTTCCTTGGTGACGGCACAATCGCTCTGATTTATGAATTGCATCATAAGAAAAATAAAGAAATCGTTAATGACTACAAAGTAATTATTATTGATCCGACAGAAAGCATGGAGCCGTTGATTTTAGGCGTCACTATGTACAACCAATGGGTTTCTGCAATGTGTGGAACCTATGTTAATCCATACTTTGTTGTACGTGATGAAGAAGAGGAAACTATGCTTTTTCGTGCAAATGATAATCCTGCATACCCAGAAGAGGTATATCTTGGCGAAAACGTAACAAGGGTTATTACTAAAGATAACGGAAATATTGTTGTGGGATATTCTTGTGATGCGGAAAATGCGATTATTAGAGAATATTCCGCTGGTGGTAAGTTTATAGGGCATATCGTCAATGCGGATGCAATCTCCTGTACCGATATCACTACGGATGATAACGATAAGGTATGGTATCATCTGTTTCCGTTTAACAAAATTTATTGCATGGATGATGGTATAAGTTTTGATATTGATGTGGTTGGGTTTGATGGATTTTTCTTCTGTAATGAAGGTAACTCTATGATAACAGCGTTTTCTACAGAGAAAGGTCAGGTATTATACCAGTTAGAAAAGCAAGATAATGGTTTCCGGAATCCTACGGTTATTTCTGTAAATACAGAAGATGAAGGATTTTCTACTCTTTGTGACCTTATTGCATGTCGTATGGAAAATTTACTGTTTATTGGTATTATCAAATAATATGTTTCAAGGAGAAGGAAGCAGATGAACAGAGAAAAATTTGATATGCTCATTAATAATTATATTGACAGGTATGAGACTATTAACCGGGAGCACGATGAAATCGATAAATGGATGGCAGTTTTAAAAGCGTATAATACATGGGAACTGGAAGCTGAAGATTTTTCAGCTATGCTTAAGGAAACGATGGGAAATACAGTTATCCTAGATAATGGCCATGTACAGCCAGTTTCCGGATTAGTTGCTTTGTGTAAACTTAGCACTGGTATACAGGAAGAAGTTAGAAGTGAATTTAGAAAGTTATTTTCTTCGGATGGTGGTGATATTAAAGCTAGACAGCAAAAGACAATGACTTTTGTTGACAATATTAATAAACTGTTAGCAAGAGAATTTCCGGGTAAATGGAGATATGAACAGCATATAAGGAACGCTATCGGTTATTTAACATTGATTTCTCCGGAGGATAATTATTTTTACAAACATAAAGAAGCAAAAGCCTATGCAGACTGTATTGAGTTTGGGGATGATATAGGAACCGGACAGGACTTTCGCTTAGACCATTACTATCGCATGTGTGATGAACTGGTTATGGAAATACAGGATAATGAAGAATTAATAAAGCTTCTTGATGGTTTATTAATTGAAGCAGCGGAAAACGATACTATTATAAATATGCCTGGCAAACTCAACATTCTTGCCTATGATATCATGTATTGCGCTGATTCCTATAATCTTTATGATAATATACCAGTAATAAAGAAATCTAAGACTGCAACTGAAAAAAAACACGCTGAAAAGCAGCAACAGATTGAAGTGTTGAAAGAAAAGAAGTCTGGGTATGCCGTGGAATTACAGAAGATATTAGACGAATTAGATGCCATGGACTTACCGGATTTATGTAATGAGCAGGTGTCTTGTAATAAGTACGGTACAGGAAAGGTTATTAAACAGGGTGAATGCAATATAACCATTCAGTTTTCGAATGAAGAAAAGAAGTTTAAGTTACCAGATGCAGTGGTATCAGGATTTCTTAAGCTAGAAAATAAGCAGTATGTCGATACATGCTTTAAAATTGCCGGGTTACTTGAACAAAAAAAGGATATAGAGGGTATAATTAAGGAGATTGATAGAAAACTCTCTTTTCAATATTTTACTTGAAGTAATAAGAAAACTATGTTATATTATAGAAAAGGGAAACCGGAAGCGGTGTACCCTAGCTAATAATTGTTACCATGAACAACCGTCACTCTAGCACAGTGGCGGTTATTTCTTTCTATCGCTTTTGTCCTTGAATACCTGATAGCACAGACCAACAAGGGCAACAATGAATAAACCTATCTGGATTAACTCCGAATATGTAACCATTGGCAGCCCTCCTTTCTTTCGTCTGGAGGGCAAAGAAATATATTACCCTCCGAAGAAGGTACACCGCCTCGCTCTGATTTCCCTTGAGAAAAATTCTACCATAATTAGTTTCCTATGGCAAGAATTTCATCAATAAATATCAGAATTTCAATTCAGAAATATAATATTGGAAGTAGTCTTGACGAGAGGGAACACCAAAGATAAAATGAAAGAAAAATGTAGGAGGCAGCTATGAATATAGAACAATTTTTTAAAGAATATTCTTGGGAAGCATTAGAAAGTGAACGAAATTTTACCGGAGATATTACAGCAAAAAATACGATGTCTCCGGCCGCTATTGAACAAAATATAGAGTCGCTACAGGTGTACCGTGATGATAAATATAAGATATGGGTAAAAGCAGAAGGGATTATGCCGGAATATTCCTTTGAACAGGAAAAATTACCGGATGTACTTAGCGGGACACTACTTCAAGGCGGTGTAATAGAGTGTGATGCGATGTATAATGGTGTGATTACTATTAAAGATTGTTTTCGAAGAACTCATACGATAGATTATAAATTATCAGATAGACCGGAAACGGCATTTCATGCTTTATATCAATCACACGAAGTAAATTGGAACAAGCGAATGCTTCTGCCGGAAAGTGAAACAGATACATTGATTGAATGGTATTTAAACGGTCCGGATAGTACGGTTTTATTTTGTGATGGAAGTAAAACAATTGATAAGGTGACACGGAGTGTTAAAAGAAATGGTGTAAAGATTGCCTCACAGGGATATACGACAGAGAATTGTTCTACAGATTGTTTGTATATTAAATATCTTGATACCGGTGTGTTGTTACGAAAAATACCATCAGATTATAAACCGGAATGGAGTAATAAAGTTGCTTTAGAATACCGTACTGCATATGGTCGTATTCCAGAAGCGGAAGAAAGAAAAAAAGTTGCAGAATTGCTTGGATTTCTCATGGGCAGGCATCTGATTTTAGTTGGTGATACCGCTTATCAGGGAGCCGTAATATTGGAATCCAACATGTATAATCCTTGTGTGGATGCAGTTTCGGAATGTTCCAGTAACACATTGGAGGTTATTCCAGTACATAGTTATTACCATGACGAGCGTAATAATTTTCGTGAGTTTGCTCAAGCTTTATTGCCAACTTATCTGGAACTAAGTGATAAGTATGGTTTTGATTTGGTTTTTGCGAGGTACTGGCTTGCCAATACTATGCCAATTGGTGTAAGTATGCCGATTATAGCAGGAGCCATGGAATCCATTCAGAAGGTTTGGTTTAAGGGGCAAAAGTCCAAGACGAAAGCAGTCTATATGGATAAGGATGCTTATGAAGAAGCAATCAGTGAGTTTATGGAGCAACTGGAAGCAAAACTCGGAGAATGCGAAAACAAAGAAAAACTATTACGGAAAATATCCGGTTGTTATCAGATGGGTGCAAACGAGAAATATTACACTTTTTTGGACGAATTAGGATTAGAACATGGTGATGCCGAAAGGGAGTGTATAAAAGCAAGAAACAGCTTTACGCATGGAGATAACAACGATAACTATGAGGAAGTTATAAAGAATACAAAAACAATGTCTCTGCTTTTGTCAAGAAGTATATTAAAATTACTTGGTTATAGTGGAATGTATATTGATACATCCGTTCTTGGACATCCAAGGAAGCATATTGATGAGAAAATTGGATAATACCTTATGTGAATTACATTAGAAAATGCTTATGTAATATGCAGATGTAAAGCACAATGCAGTGCTTGGGATGGTGATTTCTTCGCACGAAGCAAGAACAGCTGGCAGGGGAAACAGATGGCGTTTAGCAGGTCAAGAATAAAAAAATGGAAAAATTGGTGCTGACTCTCAAAGTCGAAGCCGATTTTTCCATTTTTTTATTCTTGATGTGCTGCCATCGGGTATTTTTCTCTGCCAGCGTAGCCCGCCCACCCGCCCTATGTGATACGTTTTGCTATTGTGAAAACACAGTAGCAAAATCGCATCTGAAAACAATTGGCTTTGGTGCAATAGCAGCGTAGAAATTCTCAAAAATATGGTGCGAATGATGTCTTGAACTTTTAAGTCATCAGGCGCACCATATTTCTTTGAGATTTTCGGAACTAAAAAGAAAAGTTATGAGGAGTGAAGAAACTATGCTGGTATGTACCTAATGCCAGAGATACACAGGAAACCGTGTACCGTAAGACAAACATATCTCCTATGTTTTTCTTACGGTATTGGGTTTCCGTCCGGGGCGCCACAGCCTGTCGCTTGATAAGTCCCCCTGGGAGGGGGCAGGGGGACGCGCCAACGGCGCAGGGGTGGGAATGGTACCATAAGAAAAATTATACTTTCTAAATATTTTAAAGTTTTAATTCTGAAATTGAGTAAATCTAAGATTTTTCCCTCTATACCATAGTGAAAAATGAATGCGCTATGTAAGAAACGGCAAAAGGCAGGTGATGATGTGGCTTCAAAACGAAGCAGTAAACGAGATTTAAGACGGAAGTGCAAACGTGAGTTCCGAAATACAGTGCTGATAGAAACGATGGTTTGTGTTGTAACAGGACTATATTTGGGAGCAGCGTATGCACATCTTCCTCCAGAAGCAATGATGGACCAAGTAAATTTCCAACCCACCATCATTGATGCGTTGTTTTATCTGATTCCTTATGTAATGGAATATCCCAAGGTGTTGTTTCCAAATGATTTGATTGGCATTGGTACAACCGGAATGCTTTGGGTGGTTCTGTTTATGATGAGCTATAACAAATTCATTCGGCGATATAACACCATGTATGAGAACGCCCATGGTTCCGGTGGTTTTAATGAGGACTTGGAAGGATATTATCGGGAATATGTAGTTGACCCGAAGATTGCTGGAGGACGGACAGAGAAAAACAGCGAGGGAAAGACGGTAATAAAAAAGCGGATTCCGGTTGGGGAATATCATGGTTTTCCGAAAGGCTTAAATGTACTTTCTAAGAAAAAGCTGAATGAGTGCCTTGAGAATGCACAGATTTATTCGAAAGATGTTTATCTGTCGCTGAATGCACGGTGGACAAGGCGGAACTTAAATGCGTTTTACCTTGGAGCCAGCGGCACCGGAAAATCGAGGTTTGCGGTAAAGCCGAATCTGCTTTCTGCCAATAGCTCCTTTGTGGTAACCGATCCGTCGGCAGAAATTTTAAAGGACTGTGGAGGCTTTTTAAAGAGTATCGGTTATCACATCCGGGTTTTGAATCTGAAGGATTTGTTGCAGTCAAACCATTATAACCCTATGCGGTATCTGACAAAGGTATCGGATATTCCGGTGCTGACAAACTGCCTTATATCTAATCTGGAAGGACCAAAGACAGCTACCGGGAATGGAGATAATAAATTCTGGCGAGACAGTACTATGGCACTGATTACAGCATGTACGGCATATCAGTTTGAGGTCTTTCATGAGGACAATGAGTTTTTGGAAGATGGAAGTCCGAATCCAAGATACAAGGGCAAGCGGAATTATATCAATGTCATGCGAATGCTCCGTATGCTGGAAATACATGAGGATGAGGGCGAGGCAATTTCTGATTTGGACAGGCTGTTTGCAGAACTGGCAGAGAAAAGTCCACGTTCCTATGCGGTCAAGATGTACCAGACCTTTAAGATGGCTCCGTCAAAAACAGCACTGAACATTGTGATATCCACGGCGGTTCAGCTTGGTACATTTTTTGATAACGATGATTTTGCCAATCTTGCCTACAAGGACGAAATGGATATTGAACTGATAGGCCGGGAGAAAACAGCGGTGTTTATCATTACACCGGAGGGCGAGACCACCTATAACTTCTTTGCGGCAATGTTTTATACCCAGTTGTTCCAAGTGCTTTATAAGCAGGGTGAGGACAATGCGACAAGGAGAGGTGGCGGTGATCCTGAACTGGATGTTCCTGTGCGTGTGTTCTTAGATGAAATGGCGAACATTGGTACCGTGCCACAGTTTAACATCAAGCTTTCCACTATGCGTAAGTACCGGATTTCTGCGGTTCCAATCTTTCAGTCGCTGGCACAGCTGAAAACGTGCTTTAAGGATGATTGGGAAGTAGTGATAGGAAATTGTGATGCCATGGTTTTCCTTGGCGGTGCAGAGCCATCAGAGTGCGAAATGCTGTCAAAACGCCTTGGTAAGATGTCAGTAAAGACGTATTCCTATGGTACTTCCAAGAACGGTTCTTCGGATAATGCACAGCAGATAGGCAGGGAAGTATTGACTGCGGATGAAATTGAACGTATGGCAAATAATGAACAGCTGGTATTTATCCGTGGTGTCCGTCCGTTCTGCACGGAAAAGTACACCTATGAAAACCATCCGAATTACAAATATACTGCCGGTTCCGGTAAGAAACAGGCGATACGCTTTGACATGAGTTCTCTGGATAAGGTGGTGGATTATGAAGCTATGGAGCAGACCTATGTATATGCCTATGGAATGGATGGGCATGTGGAACCAAAGCAGGATGAGAAGTTTGCCGGTGTTCCGTTGGCATTTGATAACTTTTCTATAAAGCTGGACAGAAGAACAAAGGTTATCACGGAAGGTCTGATGAGTAGCTGGCGGGATACGGTGCCAACACAGGACAGTTCCTTATTGCAGAGTCTGGATTTAGCTGCTCTCGTAGCCTGTGAGGGATTGTCACAGCAATCAGAACTGACACCATCTGCCAAGGATGTGATAGAGCAGATTGTCAGTCGGGCAGGAGATTTTCATCCGGTAAGTGCTGCGGACAAGGTGGAGATTGCAAGGAAGATAGAGGATATCACACAGAAACGCTGTGTCAATATGACAGAAGAACAGTATGTGGTATTCCTGAATATCAAGGATGCGGTTTCAAAAGCGGATTTGGAAGTATGGTGCAAGGAGAACCTGAAACTGCAAAGCAGCTTTACACCGGGATATGAATTTGACTCGGAAACGGATTTTTTGCTGGATGTAGAGCAAGCAGAACCGGAGGAAGCATTTGATTTGGAATTGTATTTTCCGGATTACAGCTTTGAATTGACGGAGGATAAGGCAGAGTGATAGGGAGGATTTTGTAATGGAAATGAAATATGGGTATTCGCCATTTTATGAAGAGGTTTCCGAAACGGAGAAGATGGTGAAACACTTTATGGAGGAAATGAAGGGATTTTCCCCGGAGCAGATAACAAAGTATGTACGCTCCTGGCAGGTAAGGGCAGTGACGGACATGGCAAGGCGGTTTGATGTGATAAAGGAGAGCGGGCTTCTTAATAAAGGACAGGTGGATGCACTTGCAGAGGCATTATTTGAATATGGAGATTCCAGTGCAAAAGCGGAGCTTGCCCTGCATGAGGAATATAGCTTTGCCGGAAGACTGGATAAGTCCACACTGGAAAGTACTTATTTTCTAATGAGCGATTTAAATGAAATTTTTCCAATGGTAGAGGAAGTTATTAAGGAGCATCCGGAATTATTGGAACGGCCTGCCAAAGAGATGGAGCAGAAGTTGAATGAGGTAATAGAAAAGAATAAAGCGGCATTATATTCTTTTCCGTATGCAGTACGGCAGAGCTTAAAGCCGGAAAATTATGTACAGCAAAACATGGAAGGGGAATCTTTGTCTTATATAAGCAATGGGGCACATCTTCTGGCTGAATTTTTTGAAAGGTTAAATCCAAGGGATACGATGGATAAAACCGCATCAGTAGCAATCAATAAGCTTTATCATACGGAAAAACAGGACTTGGAATTTCATGCGTTTTATAAGGGAAATATGGGATATCAGTTCCGGCAGATATTTGATACGGCAAAGCGGTGTATCAAACCATGGGAGAATGCAATTATGGCATTGGAGGATATGACATATTTATCCCACAAAGCGTTACTGTATGAAAATAAGCTGGTAAAAGAAAACGTAGTAGATTATCATAACCATTCTGCAAAGGAAAGAGCAGAGTTTATAAAAACATATCTGCTAAGAATGCGTGACATATTGTCGGGAGAAATGTTTTCAAAATTGCGGATGGATGCGATTTGCGATAATTCCCCAGAAGTCAGGGCAGAAATGGTACGGCATGGATATGTGGAGGAAATGAAAAAAGATCCTTCTCCTGTGGTGCAGGAAGCATTGAAAGAATACTTAAAGGAGCATCCTTATATGACACAGGTGGCATATGATAAGGAGCCGGTATTTAAGATGCACAAATCCAAGGAGGCAGAACCGGGGAGGTAGAAAATGTGTAAGAAAATCAGTTTTGTAATGCTTGTGCTGTGTCTGGTGTTGCTTCACAACAGGGCAATAGATGTTACTTTCGCCGAGGAAGAAATAAATCAGACGCAGGCGGCAAGCGGAAGTGCATTAACAATGCAAACGGCAACAGGTAGTGCGCTTGGTGTTGCAGTGATATCCGAGGAATCTACGGATATTGCTTCCGGCACAAGTTATGGCATGGACTGGGTAATTGATGCGGAAGGAACGCTGACAATTACCGGAGTCTGTGATGAGATAGGAAGTACCAGACCGGAATACGGATGGCAGGACTACTTGGAAGAAATCAAAAAAGTACATCTGGATGCGGCGGTAGGAACTGCATTTTACAGGGCATTTGCCAATGCGGTGAATCTTACGGAAGTTACCTATGGTCCAAACTTTGATTCTTCCGGTTTATGGGTCTACGAATCTGCAACCTTGGTTGATGTGTTCGGTAATACCAGCTTGGAAACCATTGATTTTAGCATGTGGGATTTTTCTGAATTTGAAGACCTTGGTAATCTGTTTGGTTCCATGGCCTATCCGAATACCAAACACGTTAGCTTTGCAGGCTGTGACTTTTCCAATGTTACAGATATGAGTGCCATGTTTTATGAAATGGATACGTTTGAAAGTGTAGATTTACGAGGCTGTACCTTGGGTAATCTGCAGACAGTACAGAACATGTTTAGTGCCTGTACCAACCTGAAAGAAGTATATCTGGATGATTTGGTAAGTTCTAATGTTACTAAGATAGTAGGAATGTTCCGTGATTGCTCTTCTTTGGAATATATCTCTATGAATGGCTGGGATACTTCCGGAGCAACATCCATGGATTATATGTTTAATAACTGTACTTCCTTGGTAAGCTTGGATTTATCATTGTGGAATACCGATAATGTAACCTCTATGAATTTGATGTTTACCGGATGTTCCGGTTTAGAAAGCTTAAATGTTTCCGGATGGAATACCGCAGGTGTTACGCAGTTAGGACAGAAAACTAATTACGCTTCCTCATCTTACGGTATGTTCGAAGGTTGTTCAGCGTTAAAATATCTGGATTTGTCCAGTTGGGATGTATCGAATGTCACTTCCTTATATCGAATGGTTGCAAGATGTACTTCCTTAGAACGCATTGATATGTCCGGATGGAACACAGCAAGTCTTAAAAATATGTATGAAGTGTTTGCAGGCTGTGCTTCTTTAGATGAAGTGGATATTTCACACTTTGATACAAGCCAGGTAACTACAATGGTAAGTTTATTTTCCAGTTGTACAAGCCTTAAAGATGTAGCGTTTGGAGCAATTGATACATCCGCTGTTACAGATATGAGCTATCTGTTTTCCGGCTGTACTTCACTGGAAACCGTAGATTTATCCGGTTTTGATACCTCTAATGTGGAGGATATGTACGGAATGTTTACCAATTGTACCGGAATGAGATATCTGGACATTTCTAACTTTGACATGGGAAATGTAGCATCTAATGACAGAAATGCTATGTTTTATCACTGCACTAGCATGGATGTATTGCTTCTCCCATCCGGTGATGCCAATTATCCATCACAGAAGTATTACAAATTTTCCTTTAATGAGTGTTATCCGAACCGTATCTATATGCCAGCGTTAAGTAAGAGTCAGTTTCATTATGCTTCGGATGGCACGGATGTCAGATATGGACTGTATGAGGATGATACCATGACAGTGGATTCGGACGGATATGCAGAAGGACTGTACAGTAAAATCCATCGGGTGTATGTGACCGGAAATTACTTTGATGAGTACGGAAATCTGATTCATAGTATCGAGCCGAAAGTGGTATTACAGCAGGTGTTGTGCGAAACGGAGGATACTTACAACAGAGAGATTGCTATTAACAATATTGACCTTTCTGCCTATGATTTCAACTATGAAACCGACGATTACAACTGGACTTTTAACGGAGAATTAACAGTGCTTCCGGCAGGAGTAGATTATGCCACTTACAACAATGAGGCAGATTCTGCAACAGAGAATATCCACCGAGTAAGTGATGAGTACAGCTATGTATATGCGTTAAAGTTCGATAGAACCAGTAAGGAAGTTAAGCCTTCTTATACGGTTGTTCTGCCAGCTTACATAGTGATGGAAGCAGAAAGTACAGAGCTTTTTGCAGAGGTTCCGTATAGTGTCAATTATGTACTTCCGGAAAATGCCGTTATAGTTATCAGTATTCCTATGGATTGCGTTATGGAAAATGAATATGGAGAAACACTTGGAATTATAGCGGATAAATATAGCGGCTCATGGGGAAGTGACACAGCAGGTATTACAGTGGAAGAGGACGGAACACTGACCGGAACGGATGTGTTCCGGTTGTCCGCTCCGATAAAAGCCGGAGCATGGGAAGGAAACCTTCAAGTAAAAATCGAAGTAGTTACAGGAGCAAATGAGTAAATTGAAAGGAACAGGTGAAGAAAATGAAAAAGTGTATTGGTTTTTTATGGGATGCCATGTTGCAGGCAAAAGAGGCTGTGATGCGAAACAGGAGAAAGCTTGCCGGAGCATCGGCCTTGGTACTATTGGGAAGTTCTATTGCTTTTTGTGCGAATGAGCTGGAAACACTGATTAACAAGGTGGGAACCTTGGCCTTTGGCGTTCTGGAACTGGTAGGAGCTGTCCTTCTGGTTCTTGGTATTGTTGCATTTGTAAAGACCATGACCGGTGATGATGACCATGGAACAGATCAGAATGCTACGTCCAAGGCGGTAAAGAAAGTAATCGGCGGTGCGCTTATGGTATTTGGTCCGATTATCGTGCTGAAATGGATTGGTGCAACCCCTACGACACTTGGAACAAAGTTCTTTGGCGGTTTATAAAATATGGTGGCGACAGTGAGGGGCAGTTGTGCAGTTGGCATAACTGCCCATACTAATAAGCGGGTAAGAAATCTTATTTGCGCCATGCGTTACTACAAAAAGCGGTTGGGTGTAGTAATACTGGCAATGGCATTATTGTCTGGCATGGTGGTATTTTGTGCAAGCGATACATGGCAGAATGCGGATGGTATGACAAAGAATGTCATGAAACAAATTGATGATATCTGTGATGTGGGCAGGGTGGAAAAGGTGGCGGAGCTACTGTCTGTGACATTCTCGGAAGATACCTTGTGTATTGCAGGACATACCATTAACAATACGAGAATGCTGCGTTCCATGAATGATATCCTGACCGGAATATCCTTCTGCTTTTGTGTGCTGACCTTTTTTGCCAGCTTTATGAATATTCGGGAGCAGGACATGACTTCGGAACAGTTAGTATTAAAACTGGCTTTGTTTGGTGCCTGTATTGTGCTGATATTCAAGGCACAGGATATTTGCCTTGGGATTGCAAATATCGGTACCGGTCTTGCAATTAAAGCGGCGGGTCTGACAAGTAGTGATGCAGAAGCAGCAAGGGAGGCAGAGGTTCTTATCAGTGATGTAAAGCAGCTTGCCTATGAACAGTGCAGGTCAGAGGATGATGGTTTGTTTTCAGGACTGATGGAATTTATTGCCGCATTAGGTGTGTACTTGCAACTAATGCTTCCATCCTTATCCATGTGGGCAGTCAGTATTGTTACTAACGTGATTTGCTGGTCCAGGGCATTTGAGATAGTGATTTTGTCTACATTTTCTCCGGTTGCCTTTGCGGATGCCACCGGAATCGACCACTTTGGGCAGGGTGGCGGTTCACGGTTTATCAAGAATGTACTGGCTTTGTCTATTTCCGGTGCAATTATTGTATTCATCATGAGTCTTAGCTCCGGTGTGTCATTATCCATTCTGAAAAACACGCTAAATGGCAGTTTTGATGAATTTGTGGTAGGTGTAAAAGATTTGCTTGTGGTGTCTTTTGCACAGGTGGGATTGGTGCTGAAAGCACAGTCCATGGCAAAGACACTGTGCGGAGCAGGATGATAAGAAAGGAAATTATTATGCTGATTATGCCAATCGAAAAAGAAATTGAGAGCGACCATAAGATTATTGGCCGGTTTAATCCAAGGCAGGCGGTATGCGGTGGTATTATCGTTGCTTGCGTGGTGGTGTTTTATCTAATGGTAAATGATTTGTTTTGGACACTGCTTTGTACTATGCCGTTTCTGGCAGTGTTTGGCATGCTTGGATGGTACAGCAAGTATGGGCTGGATGCAGAGCAGCTTATCTTTAAGAAGCTGAAAGAAAAGTATTACAAAAACCAGCAGAGAAATTACCGTACCAGAAACCGGTACTTTGCGTTATTGAACCGTGAATATGCCAGGCAGAGAGAAAAGAGGTGATGGAGATTGGGGGAAGCAGCAAGGAAAATCAGTAGACAGGATGTGATAAACGGAATACGGAAGGGCTTCTCCGGAGGCGGTTATAAACCGCCCATTAACTTATGTTGTCTGACGGCACAGGATATTGTACCGTTTACGGCGGTACATGAAAAAGACAACCTGATTGAAACGTATCCCGGCTTATTTACAAGAATGTACCTGATTGGAGAAAACAACTATCAGACGGAAACCGAGGAATGCCAGCAGTCCATCTTTATTGAGCTTCGTTCTTTTTTTAATTCCATTGGGGCAAATTGCGAGTGTGCCATTTCGGTATTTAACCGGAATGTGAATCTGGAAGAATTT
This sequence comes from Lachnospiraceae bacterium, assembly GCA_017938145.1. GTDB lineage: Bacteria > Bacillota > Clostridia > Lachnospirales > Lachnospiraceae > SIG299. Next base: position 28,751 of record JAGBCB010000018.1, on the reverse strand, counting down.
AAAGCAAAGGCTTTGATGAAGGAAACAGGGGATGAACTGGATTATCTTCGGCGGGAAATGAATGAGATTATCATTGACCGCATGAAGGAAGGACGGAATGGTCTGGAAAAACTAAAATTTCTTACCATGGGGGTTCACACCAATTCTTATAAAAAAGCGGTGGAAATGTTCAATCACCGGATTGACCGTGAGGTGGCAAAAAGCTTTAAAAAGGTTGGCTCTGTGGCGGTACCCATGGAAATGGAAAAGCGGTTGGAGATTCTGCATGATTTACATAACATTGATAACCAGGGCGAATTTTTAACCCATACCAGAGTACCGGATGAGTTGGGAAGAATGCAGGAGATTTCGTCCTTTGATTTAGACAATATCCGTGGCATGGGGCTGTCTGTTAAAGATGTGGTGTGTCCAAGCTCTGTCCGTGTATTTCCACGGTATATGATGTTTGGCAAAACTTATGTATGCGCTATGAGGATTGATGCTTATCCATCCAGTCTGCCGGATGATTTCTTTATTAAGCTGACTGATGTACCGTTTAACATGATTTCCACCATGAATATCCAGCCAATACCGACCATGGAAGCAAACCGGATAGTCAACAAAAATATTCGGCTAGCAAGGAACCAGAAGATAGAGGAGCGCAGGGCATTACTGAATCAGAATCTGCCGGAGGATATGATTTCTCTGGAAACGGAGGAAAAGGTGCAGAAAGCACAGGAACTCCGGGAGGAAATGATTGAGAATGATGAAAAGCTGTTTAAAACAGTACATACGGTGGTATTTTGGGCAGACAGTAAGGACAAGCTCCGGGAATATACGGAAAACTTAACAACCATCTGCCAGTCGAATGTAGTTGGTATTCATGTGATGGAGGAAATGCAGGAGGAGGGCTTTCAGGCAACCTTGCCATTGCTTTATAATGCACTGCCAAAGAAGATGAAGCGGACATTAAAATCCTCTTCCTTAACCTGTGCTTGTATGCCGTTTTCTGCCATGGAGCTGTCGGATTCCGGTGGTATCCATTATTCCATGAATCTGGCAAGCCGTAACCTGATTCTGTATGACCGATTACAAACACAGAATTTTAACGGATTTATCCTTGGAACACCGGGTTCGGGTAAGTCGTTTACGGCAAAGGTGGAAATGTTAAATGTTTTGCTTGGCAGTAATGCCAAATGCATTGTCATTGATCCGGAATCGGAGTATTCGCCACTGGCAAAATTGATTGGTGGCGAAGTGATTAAAATTATGCCGGGTGGCAAATGGCATATCAATCCTTTGGCGATTACCCCGGACTATGAGTATAACGAAAATGACGAAGAGGAATGTGAAATTCCGGTCAATCCTGTACTTGGTAAGGCAGCCTTTATTTTGCGGTTGATGGAAACTATCATCAAGTCTCCATTTGGGCTTAGTTCCATTCAGGAAACCATTATAGATGAATGTGTACATAGTCTGTATGCACCATTTATGAAGGACGGTGTATTACAGCCGATTCCGCCGGAGCTGATGCCGACGCTTACAGATTTACAGGTGGCATTTTCAAGGAGAACCGAGCCGGAAGCAAGGGAACTGGCCTATGCGCTCCGGCTTTATACAGGAAATGGTTCACTGAATGTATTTGGTTTTCAGAGCAACGTGGATACGAAGAACCGCTTTGTAGTTTATGATATCAAGGATGTGGGAGAGAAGCTTAAGCCGTTGGCTATGCTGATTATTCTGGACAGCATTCAGAATACATTGTTTGAGAACCGGAAACGTGGCAGAAATACATGGTTCTGGGTGGATGAATGTCATCTGCTGTTCTTGGATGAAAGTACAGCTGTGACATTATCCACGATTTTTAAACGTGCAAGAAAATATGGTGGTGTACCGACAGGTATCAGTCAGAACATAGAGGATTTGCTTAAGTCTACCACATGCAGAACCATGTTGTCGAACTGCAACTTTATCCAGATGTTAAATCAAGCACCGCTTGACCGGGAAAACCTTCGGACGCTTCTTAACTTGTCAGACAGCCAGGTGGCGACCATAACCTCTGCTCCAAAGGGACAGGGACTGATTTACACCGGAAGCAATTGCGTAGGCTTTCATTCGGTATTTCCAAAGAATAACAGCATTTATCGTTGCCTGACCTCAAGTATGAAGGAAATTAAGGAATATGAGGAAGCGGAACGGAGAGCAAGGGCAAAATTATTGGAGGCAGGTTAAAATTTTAGATATTTTATGAGCAGATATCAATATTTTCCCTCTATACTTCCGTAGAAGCACAGAACAACAAACTGTGAGAATGGAGGTAAATGAAAAATGTTTAAAAGTGCTTTAAAAAGAAATGCAAAACATCTGGTGGCTTTGACTATGGCAGGCTTGATGGCATTCTGTAATGTCCCGCTTGCGGTAGTGCTCGCAGAGGAAGCGGATAGCAGCCAGACAACAACCTATGGGGTAACGGTGCGAATGACAGTCAATGCGGAGAATATTGCATCGGGAACTACCATGGGGCTTGAGTGGTACATTGACGGAAAGGGTGTTCTGCATATTTCCGGAAATGGTTCTAAGGAGCGGGTAAGTTCTTATACGGATTGGGGATGGCATGAGTACCGGGACAGGGTGACTGCCATTGATGCCAACTGTGTGCTGCCGTCAAATTGTTATGGAATGTTCTATAACATGACAAATGCCACGGCCATTAGCTTTGGAGAACGCTTCGATTCTTCCGGGGTAACGGATATGCGGTGGATGTTTTATGGGTGCGAATCATTAAAGGAACTGGATGCAACAGTGTTTGATACAGATATGGTGGATGATATGAGCCAGATGTTTCAGAATTGTTCGGCATTAATAAAACTTGATTTGTCCTCATGGAATACGGATGCGGTGGAATATGCCGGAAATATGTTTCAAGGATGTACCGGACTTACTTCTCTGTGTCTGGATGGCTGGACAATGCCATCATTAAAAGGGATGATTGCCATGTTTCAGGATTGCAGCAGCTTAACGGAGCTGGAACTTCCAAATTGGAGTCTTAGCGGAATTACAACGCTGAAAAGTGTCTTTAATGGGTGCAGCAGCTTAGAAACGCTGGATGTGTCCGGCTGGAATACGTCGAAGGTCCAGTATATGACACGGACCTTTTATGACTGTAGCAGTTTGGAAACATTGGATTTATCTACTTGGGATATGGGTTCTGTAGCAGGGTGTGAGGAAACGGTATATGGCTGCAGTAATCTTTCCAGAGTGAAGTTTCCGGAAGCTGGCTTTGTAACGGTGGATTCTATCGAAGATTCCGAAGGTGGGTATGTTGCACTAAACGACAGTACCTTTTCTGTAGTCGAAATGGGGAATGGAGTAACGCTTTCCGGGTGGTATGCCATGATGATGCCGGTTAATGTGTGTCGCAACCACCTTACAGAAACAGGAGAGTTAGTCAAGAGCTTTGAACCGGAAACCGTGTATCAGTTGTCTTTAAGTCCTGTAGAGGAATTAAACTGGGATATGCCAATCGGTAAAGTATTGGCACAGTTTACTGCCGAGGATTATTCCAGTGGGACATATACATGGACTTATGAGAATGCTGTGACAAAGCTTCCGGACGGAAGTAATGCCAGTACCTATGATAACGGGGAGGATGAAGTACTTGATTTGGCGGTACTGGTATCAGCGGACAAGACCAATTCAGATGTGTATATGATGAAGTTTACAAGAACCAAGGAAACGGCGGAAGTAACGCCGGAATACAAGGTGGTTCTTCCGGTGGAAGTGGAACTGGAAATTGATGAAACAAATCCGGAGTATATGACGGCAGAAGTAGTGTATACGGTAACGTATGTATTACCGGAGAATGGAGTGCTTACACTTTCTGTTCCATCTGTTTTTACATTATCCAATGTGCAGGGAGAAACGGTAGAGGTTACGGTAAGAAATAACTGTGCGGAATGGACGAAGGAAAGTGCAGAAGCAACAAAGAAAGAAGATGGCACATATCAGGGTTTCGGGACATTTACACTGACTGCTACTGCAACAGTTGGAGAATGGGAAGGATCTTTTGATGTAAAAGTTGAAGTAAGTACAGAAAGCGGGGATTGAGGATGATTACAAAGAGACAGATGAAAAGCGGTGTGCTGTTTGCTTTTCTGGTTTTATCACTGGCATTAACGGCATGTTCTTCCAAAGAAAAGCAGACAGGGCAGGAAGCGAAAGGTACCGTATTTGTGATTGATGAACGTTCACAGGATAAGAGCGAAGCGGTTAAATCGGAAAATCCATTGTCTGGCAGAAATGTGTTCTTTGCAGGCTATGTGGATGCAACATTGTCTTCCACAAGCACTGTGGCACTGGAAAACCTACCGGAGAATGAAGATTTTCTGATAAAGTACATTATTACGGATAAAGAAAAAGAGGATGTGGTGTTTGAAACCAATCTGATTCCCTCCGGCCAGTGTGTGGTATGGGTTCCCGGTGATACACTGGCAGTGGGAACGTATGAATTACAATTTCTTGCCGTTCCGTACTATGCAGACAGTAACGGAGAATTTCAACAGCTGACATCTGCCTGCAATGATGTGCGTTACGAGATTACAGAGTGAGGAGGTGTAAAAAATGAGACGAATGAAAACGGCTGCTTTAGCAGCGGTAATGGCGGTTACATTGCTTGTCGCCAAGGGAAGCATGGTATTTGCCGCCCAGGAAATACAGGGTTCAGATGCAAAATCCCAGGCAGTGGAAGTAACCGCAGATGTAAAATCCATGTATTCGGTATCCATGCCGGCAAGCATTGAACTGACCTTTAGTGAAATTTCCAAGGTGTATATTGACGGAACGTATACATCCTCAGCAGTGGAGGGCTATTGGGGGACGATTGTATATGGATGTGCCGGGAAAATCAGTAACAACGAGTATGTTTATATAGAACCGGTATTCCCTTGTACTCTGGTGGGAGAAGAATACGGAAAAGCATTATCACTTCGAAAGGTACTGCCCAGCACAAAGGCAGAGCCAAAAACCACATGGTCTGCAACGGAAATCGGCACCTGCAGTTATGATGGTGTGTCGCTGACGAACTGCAAATATGCGTATTGTGAGGGTTTACAGATTGGATTTAAGAAAAGTGATGTGGAAAGTTATGATGTATATAAGGGTACATTGATTTTTAACTTTGGCATTGCAATCAACTAAGAAAGAGAGGAAAAGAGAAATGAACAAGTATAGTATTGGTAAAATCTTAATGGCATTGGCGGTATGCGTATCGTTACTGGCCGGTAATTCAGTAGCTGCTTTTGCAAGCACACAGGAGGTACAGGGAACGGACACGCAGACCAAGGATATCAGGGTGACAGCAGATATTCAGTCGGTATACTCTGTGTCACTTCCTGCAAGCATTGAATTAAGCTATGGAGAAGCAACCGACACCTCTGGTAACAAGGTGGCAGGCTACTGGTATAACTTAAAGTATGGAGTAGCAGGCAAGATTTCTTCGTTTGAAGAAGTATTTGTCAATGTGGAATGCCCTTGCGTTTTAACAAATATGGAAACGGGTGATACTATCAGTATTTCGGAACTGGATAATTATGAGCAGCTTACCACCAGCGGATGTAAAAATTCCTGGAGTTCTACGGAAATTGGTTCTTGTGAGTTTGATGGTACCACATTGACTAATTGTGAGTACAGCTATTGCTGCGAGAATGGACATGCTATTGGTATCAAGGAAGCAGACATCACGGTATACGGTTCCTATGAAGGTAATCTGACATTCCAGTTTGGAATTGATAAAAATTAAGTATGGAGCAGATGATGAAACGAATCGGTGTTCTGTTGCTGTTATGTGGTTTGTTGCTGCCAACGAATAAGGTGCAGGCAGAGCAGATTGGCGTTGATATTGTAGCAAAGGTAGAAGAAGCTGTTGTTTCGGTAATGGAAGAACCGGGAGAAGATAAATTTCCAAAGATAATTGCCACAGCACTTGGAATTACCGCAACCGGTCTTGCCGGTGGCGGTGGGCTGTTGTTTTTTGTGTGGAGACGAAAAAAGAAATTCCATGGAATATATCTGGATGCAACGGAAGACGGAGAAGACTGGTATGTACCGACACTGGCAGATAAGCTTCGTGATGGAGAAATTACCGTGGAGGAATATATTACAACACTGGAACAGTGTGGACGGTATACAAAGTTTCCGGCAGATACCAAAATGACTATTCGTATTGGAGAAGAAATGTTTACGGTAGATGCATCGGAAAAGGTGCTGTTTACCTTCCTCCGTGAAACCGATGGAAGAATGGAGGTTACGTTTACTTCGGCACGGACCGGGTTGCAGTATGAGGTGCAGTATAAAATTTAATAAAACCAAATTGATTACATATTGAACCAAAATTTGCCTTGCAAATGACACAAAATACGCATATAATAATGTCAAGAATATTGTTTTACAGATAAAAATTTATTGATGGAGGTGACTTTTATGACATATGAGCATCCAAGAAAATTTTTTGTGTCTACAAGGACAAGAAAAAATTCAAAATTGAAAACTGCTTTATTAGGTCTGAATCCGGCACCTGTCGAGGAATTAAGAAAGGAATCAAGAGCATTTGAAAAGCTAATGCTTGAGAGAAAGGCATCTAAACACGCAGGAGGAAAATAATGATAAATCTTGAAACTTATGATACTGCGTTGTACAGAATGGTACACTTGACTTCAAAGGATAAAGATGCGATATCAAAGTTTGTTGTTAAAAATCCGAAAGGGTTTGGATTGCAGAACTATCTGATTAAATGGTCGCTCAGAGATGAGGAAGAAGGGTTAGTCAGAACATATCTTATCAAAGATAAAGAAGATGGTTCGATTGTTGCTTACTTTTCACTTCGTACAGGCTTAATGACACAGCGTAGCAGTTTGTTTCATTTTGATACAATAACAGGTATCGAACTGGCAAATTTTGCTGTAAATGATTCGTATCGAGATGCACATGATGTTATGCCAGAATTAGGACGCTATGTATTTAGTTCCTTTGTTTACCCATTGGTATGTGACATTAGCCGTTATGTCGGAGCATCTATTCTTTATATTTTTTCATTACCTGAAAAGAAGTTAATGGGACATTATGAAAAAATGGGTTTTCAGCGACTGCCATCTAAAATGGAGCGTTTCATTCATAGGCATGTAAAACCGACCTATGACAGAGGCTGTATATTTATGGCGCAAAGAATTTTACAAGTAGACAGATAATCGGTGAAAGGCTGTGCATATGCATGGCCTTTTATTATATAAAAAGGTTTTATATAATAAAAATTTTTAAGTTTCGCTAAGTTTCATTTTGGCTATTAATTACTTAGAACTGAATTTATAAATGGCTATTTTAGCGGTATATAATTGAAAATTTAAGTTTCTTTAAGTTTCAAATAGGTGTATCGCTTATAAAGCATTATAGGAATACTATAGTAAAACTCTTGTGGAAACCAATTATTTTGATTTCTATGGGAGTTTTTCTTTTGCAATTTTTGAGTAAACCCCAATATTTTCCCTCTATACTATGTTGAGTAACAGAGAGGAGGAATTGTGTGGATTTAGATTACCAGGGCTTTGTACAGTGGTTTGAATCACTGCGTTTTTACAAAGAGTATATGTCGAAGTTTCCGGAACCGTTATGTAATCCGGCATTTGCAAGCCTTGTGGTAGCAGTGGCAGTGTTATGTGTGGTTTGGTCCATAGTGGAAGGAATACGGAACTGGCGGTTACGATGTAGAATACGGAGGAAAACTAGGCGGTTAGAAGAAAAGCGGATAGAAAACCAATTAAAAGAAGAGTCGGCAGTAAAGCAGAAGAATGAACTGGATGAGTATATGCGCTTTATGATGTTGGCACAGCTGCAAAATATGTCTTCCCTGCAAAGTCTGACCTTTGAACAGTGGAGAGGAAATCTGGCAACGGTTCCGGCAGTGTACCGGGAAATGGAAGTTGTAAAGCATTCCAAAGAAGTACAGCCAGAAGAGCAGATAACCCAAAAAACATCAGTGGTACAGGAAACTATGCAAATATCGGATGATTTACAGGTGAATGAAGATTCGCAGATACAGGAGGAACCTTTATACATAACAACACCTATCGATGAAACGAATTTACCAAAACTGTTGAAAGACGAGGCAGAAAGTAAATCGGAGGAACCGGAAGAAATAGTTACAGGGGAATCGGTAACGCTTTTGACTGTGGAGCAGCCACAAGAGGAAAGTCCGGAAAAACTGACAGAGGAACAGCAGTCTGATTTTGCAAAGCTGATTGCCATGATGCAGGCACAGGATAAGCAGAAGGAGCAGATTGGGATTTACAATCAGAAGAAAACAGAGATAGTAAGTCAAAATATAGAGCTGCTGAATAAAGGTCTACAGGAAGAGGCAGTAAATGCCGGAAAGAAAAGCAAATCACAGTTAAGTGAAGATGCTCTGGAAGCAAGGAAAAAGGAAGCATTGGCTGCCATGGAAGCAGAACAGAAAAAGAAAGTAAAGAAACAAAGGAATGGAGGCTGATATGCGGTATGTAAAAATTGATAACCTGAAGGATGGCATGGTACTTGTGAATGCCATTTATGATAACCGGGATAAAATTCTGCTCCGTGAAACAAATAAAATCAATCCACTGGCAATACGGAAAATTCGGGAGCTGGGTTATGCCGGAGTTTATATTTATGATGAGGATGAAATACCGGTCAGTACCACGATTATCCCGGATGAACTTCGCATCCGGGCGATAAGACATTTAAAGAAGCTGGATGTAGATGAATGTCTGGAGATTGCCGGAATGATAGCGGAAAGTCTGTTCCGAATGCCAATGAAGCTGATGGAAACAATTTATCTTTCTACGGCAGAAAATTATACCTATTCCCATTGCGTAAATGTATGTCTGCTGGCTACGATTACCGGTATTGGTATGGAGCTTACGGAACCGGAGGTGACGACACTGGCACAGGCAGCCTTGCTTCACGATATAGGAAAAAGTGTAGTGGCTCCGGAGATACTGGATAAGCCGGGAAGTCTGACACAGGAGGAATGGGAGGAGGTGCAGAAGCATCCGGAGTACGGATATAACATACTAAAGCGGAATGACATGATTTCTTCTGTGGCAAGGGTGGCAGTGTATGAGCATCATGAGAATGTGGACGGTACCGGTTATCCGCGAGGGCTAAAGGGAGAGAAAATCCATTTATATGCAAAGATTATACATATTGCGGATGTATATGATGCACTGACTTCCAAACGATGCTATAAGGATGCCATGAACCCGGCTGATGCCATGGAATATCTGATGTCAAAGGCAGGGACAATGTTTGATGCAACTGTGCTGCAGGTATTTTTACGGCACGTGGCACTGTACCCGATTGGATGTATGGTAAAGCTGTCCAATGGAAAAAAAGCAACGGTAGTAACGAACAATGCTTCTTTTTTGTCCAGACCGATAGTGAAGCAGGAAGATGGATGTATCCTAAATCTTATGGAGCATCCGTTTATTACGATAACAAAACTTTATAAGTAAGGAAAAGCAAATGAATAACGTGAGAGAGCATTGCAAAGAAATTTTGTCAGCACAGATAAATAGAATAGTTCAACCGGAGCAGATAGGTGTTTTTCTTCAGATGATGGCAAAGCTTCCGCATATGGGCTATGAAAATATATTGCTGTTATTACGGCAAATGCCGGATGCCTCTGTTGTATGCGGCAAAGTTGCGTGGAAGTGTATGAATACAGAGATAAGAAACGGAGAACGTGCCATAGCAATGTTTGTTCCCAGACTGGCAGAAAATATATCGACTGACTCATCGGAAAAAGTTTTTCTGTATCAGGAAATTGTAGGTGTCTATGATGCTGCTCAAACAGAGCAAGGAAAGATAGAGGTGCTTCCGAAACCGGAAATAGTTTCATTGGAGCAAATTCTAAAGGAACGCTTTGATGTCATTATCTTTGAAGATTTCGATGGAACTGCTATTAAAAACAAATTGCTTCAAAGCTTGTATTCCGAAACAGAACATATATTGTACATGCGGAAGGGGATGACAGAGCAAAAAAGAGAATTAGAATATCTTAAGCTGTATGTAAGGCTGTTGGTGCAGGAGGAAGCAGAGAAAGAGTACATACAATATACGGAGGAAGCGGAACGCTTTTTACTAAATATTTTATGTCGGCATTTTGAGCTGCTGTACACATTGGAGGAATGTTATCGCTGGAGTAAATTATATCAGGCAGAAGAAACAGAAAAGCGGAGGTTCTTAGGGCAATTGTCAAAACTGGTACACAAGGCAACATCGGAGCTTTCCGGGCAGAGGGTTTTAAGCTTTGAGGAAACAGCACTTTGCAACATTTTCTTTGAAACGGAATCACAGGAGGATGTTCTGCTTTATGTTGGAACAGCAGTGGAATTTACTGTAGACAAAGAAATGAAAGACAGATTACAGGAATTTATGAGTCTGGTACGGGATATGAGTGAGGAAACCTATCGAAAGTTATATAGCATGAGGATGGAGCAGAAATTATTTTCCTATCCTCCGGTAATTATAAAAGAACGAGAAATAGAAGGGATGAAGTAGATGAATAGCGAAGTACAAAATGTAAAGACGGAACGAGATGTATTGATGGCGGCCTGCGGTGTGAACCAGCAGATGCCGGAACAGCCCAAGGCACAGATTTTGTTGGAAACCAAGCTGTTGGATTTTCAAAATGACAGTGAGGTTCGGGTGGACAGCATGGAACTATATGGTCCAATTATTAACTGCTTCCGAAATGTACAGCATATGTGTGTAGATGTGCAGTTTGATGCGTATGATTCGGATTTTATCCAGTCGGTGCAGATGCTAAAGAGTTTTTGTAGTCCGGAATACAGTCTGGATAACCAGAACGGGATTGTTCCGGTGGTAGTGCTGACAATACTGCCGATTAGTCTGGAGGGCGAATACTTTGCTTCCGGTGTCAACGGAAGCTGGGTAATTATGCCGTCCCAGGCGAACCGTTTGCCGGATACTATTCGGTTTATCTTTAATAATCAGGATTTTCATACCTATCGACTGAATGAGGATAAATTGGAGCTTCCGGAAGAAAAAACGGTTCAGGCAGGAGCTTAGAGTATGAGGAAAAGAAAAGCAGAGCCGGGCTCAAGGATAAGCAATAAAATACCGATTGCAGGATTTCATCAGGATGGAATATTTGAAACGGCAAAGCATTTTTATACCCAAATGTTTGCTGTAGAGCAGGTGGAAATGCAGGATGCAGAGATATTCAAATACCGATTGAACCGGTTGTATCTGGAACTGCCAAGAGATATGGTGTTTCAGCTGGTGGTACATAACATGATTATTCCGAAGGAACAGTATTTAAAGTCTGTACTGGTACCGCAACAGATTTATCCGCAGGCAGAAGAATATAACAGGACTATTTTTGATGCGGTGGGGATTGGATGTAACAATGTGGAGAAGCATGTGTATCTGGTGATTGGGAAAAAGACACCGACTGCAGCCAGGGCAGAGGAATATTTTAAAGAACAGGAGCCGATTATCCGTAAAGCATTTGGAACAATACGGATACGCAAATTATCTTCCATAGAGCGATTACAAATGCTGTACCATGTGTTCCGGTCAAAGAAAAATTCCTTTGGTAAAGAAATTGACCTGAATAATAATGGCAGACCGGAGCTGGGCAATTTGAAATACATGAAAATGTCGGAACTGGATCTGATTGCTCCAAGGCAATGGAATACAAAGAAGGACTTGGTGGATTATACCATACTGGATGAGGACTTGCCGGAGCAGTGTTATTCCAGAAGCTTATTTTTAAACAACATTCCAAGGGAAGTAAGCGTAAATGCCATCTCTGATTTTACCAGCGTATCCAGCCATATGCTGTTTTCTGTATTCTATCATCCAACAGATGCCAAGTCTGGGTTTACAGCAGCTTCGGAGCAGGTAAAGAAAAATACAGTGGTACTTCGGAAACAGAAACGGGAAACCATACAGGATAAAAAGAACCATACGGTCATTACCTTTACGGAGAGAAAAGAGATTAACGAGGATGTTTATTTTCATGAAGCAGCACTGGATACAACCAAAGCTCTGGTGGCTTCCGATGGCTTGTTAATAGAGGCTTCGGTGGTACTGACACTGTTTGCAGATAGTTTGGAGGAACTGGAACGGAACACAGAAATACTTAGGATTACGGCGACGAAATATGCCTGTAGTGTGAAAACACTGGATATGATGCAGTGGGAGGGCTTTTGTTCCTCACTGCCATTGTGCAGGCAGAGGATTAATGTGAGCCGGTTCTTATCTTCGGAACGGCTGGCACAGTTTTCACCGGTGATAGCAGCGGAGAATGGAGTACAGAGTGGTGCATTTTACGGTTTGAATGCCATCAATGACAACCTGATTATCCTGAACCGAAAACAGGGCATCAATCTGGCCGGAGTGATTACCGGGGCAGAGCATTCCGGTAAAACATACCAGATGAAAAGGGAAATCTTAAATGCCCTGCTTACCACGAAGGATAAAATCAGTTTGATAAGCTATGGTACAGAATATGACAGTTTTATTCAGAGCCTTGCCGGAGTGAAGATTACAAAGTTGAAAACCAATCCGCTTTATGTAACACAAGGGTATGGATTAACCAAGCCGGATGAGCATGCAAAGGAATTGTTCCTAGCTGCCTATGAACAGGCGAAACGGATAGGTAGTGATTATCATTTAGAAAGCAATACAGGGGAAGGATGCCATGAACAGAAAAATGAATATGGCAAGGAGCAATCACGCCTGATACTGTATCAACCTGAAAATCCGGCAGAATACCTTGCCACCATGGAACACCTTTGGAATCAGAGTATCGAGGATAAAAAGAACAATATTACCAACTGGATATTTCTTGATGGGATGGATGAATTTCTCACTACTTCAAATGGACAAGATGCCATTTTGTCCTATCTGCTCCGGTATTTAAAGGGAAGCAGTGATATTAGAAATGTGGTAACAGTTCTGGTACAGGATGCAGTAGAACTTATGACCACCATAGCCGGAAGCCTTGCTCTGGAGGAGTTAGTATGCGGTTGTGGTTATGTGAAGCTGTTAAATCAGGGACCGATAGAACGGAAGAAATTTACGGAGGTTTTGAATATTCCGAATGCGTTGCTATCGTATATTACCAACGTGGAGCCGAGCCAGGGACTAATTATTACACCGACCAGCAGTGTAGCATTTAATGACAATTTCCTTGAGAAAGATAATGAATTTACAAAGATATGCAGTATATGAGCCGGAGGGACTATCGAAGATGGACAAGCGATAGTCCCTCATAATATTTGGAGGAAAATATGGAAACAAGCATAGCACAGATACAGGAAACAAATGATATGCAGAATGCAGCAATCCGGACATTTAAGAGGGAGCATGGGCAATTACTTAAGGAATATTGCAGAGCAGGCGAGATTATTGAACAGACAGCACTTAGGTCAGCAGATGCAGATGATTCTGCATTGGAAGCAGCAAAGAAAGCAGTGTATACTACATCGGAACTGGCTGAATATATCTGTGCTTCCGGTGCAAGAAATATCTATGAAATGACATTGTGGAGGGCTACCAAGGCGGCAGAGGCATGTGTAAATGCCGAGAAGTTGATACAGAATGGAACAATTACCTTGGAAGATATGAAGCAGCCGGGAACAGTAAAGAATAAGCTTCATACTGCCGGGATAAAGGAAACAACCGTAAAGAACATTGTGAGAAATCAGGAGCAGATTCGGGATGTTCTACAGACAAAACAGGTATTGTATGATTTTGCAGCTGCATCCGGAAAACTGGATAGGAATACCGTAGAATTTATAAACAGTAAGGATATTTTTCAACATGAATTATTTTCCGGGGATTTTCAAAAAGCAGTGGGAATATATTTCCGGGAGTCGAAGAATGAAGTGCTGAAAAAAGTAAATCCGGCAGGCATGACACCAAGGGAAATAAGGAAACTTCTGAACAATGCAGAAAAGTATGGGCTGACCACACAGGACAGTAGTGTCCTGAAGGTGTTGCATCAGAATAAGACAGCAGCCCATACGAAACGGATTACGAGGTATGCCTACGGAGTCCGTGGGCGCATCCGAGAGGTGGTACATTTGTTTGGCAGTGTTGCAAGAAGGATGGATGAGGATGCTGTGGTAGCCGGTGTGCATCAGGTGTATTCTATGTATCATGGGGCTAGAGCAGCTGCAGCTACGCTCCAATTTGCCACGAAAACAACCTGGCGTACTGTACAGACGGTAGGAACCGTAGCATTTCATAACCCAGCGTACAGAGCCGTGAGCAAAGCATTAAAGCAGAATGTACAACAAGTAAAGGTAGCTGCCAGTAAAAATCCGAGAGTGATTAAGGTGAAGAAAAGGGCAGAGCAGGTACGGCAAAGAACTGCAAGGGTAAGGAATAAAACGGCAACCATTAACCGGAATCGAAAAAGGACATACCGGAAAATTAAGTCTGCACAGAATAAAGCCATGCGGGTAGCGAAAACACCGCTTCGTATCCTGACCTTTCCGATAACAGCACTGAACCAGTTGGTGTTCAGGCTGAAGGAGATGCTTAAAAATAAATTGATACTGCCGATTGCAGGAATACTCTTTACGTTTTTGATGCTGTATATCGTATTACTGGCAGTGTCCGGCTTATGTAGTAGTCTTATGCAAAAATCTAAAGAGGTTGTATTTCTGAAAGAAGAGGATTTGCAGAACCTGATGGACTACTTGGAGGGAAAGATAGATGCAGTCTATGAAGAAGCATATGAAATTGCTACCGGAACACCGATTTCTGATACGGTGTGCGGAGGCGTAAAGAGGACAAGCTACAAGGAATGGAGCATTACTACACTGGATAGTAACGGCCAGCCAATAGATAAAACATCCAATGCAAAGGATATCATTTGTCTGGCTGCGGTAATGATGGGAAATTCCACGGATGATTTTGACGAATACAAGCATCTGGTAGATGATATGTGGGCCGGTATGGTTCCGGTGATTACAGCAAAAGAAAGTGATATTTACCATTCCGAAGACAGTACCGACACTTATCCAAAAGGAAGCAGTAAGTATTACTGTAACAGCAGTACATTTTATGCGAATTACAATAATGATAAAGCAAACGGAGTGTGCTTTTATGAAGAACCGGTAAGTAAGCGTACCACGATACCTACAGTAAGTGGTTATATTACTTCCGGAAGTGGGTGTGACTATTACGAGTATTCCGAAGATACTTTGCTGTGCGAAATAGAAAATCATGAACATACGGAGGAATGTTACGAAATAGAATGGTACCGGGACTATTATTGTCCGGGACATGATGCATTGCATTGCTCTTATGGTTATAGAGATATCAATATTTATATCACGTTGCTTACAAAAGAGGATTATTACAGCGGTGCAACTAATGAGCAGAGCAGTAAAATAGCATACAAAATACCAGCTAACTTTTACGCTACGTCATTTGAAAGTAAAACAGCAACCATACAATATCGTACCCATTGGGATGGTTATAAAAAGAGGATGAAGAACTTCTTCCAGAGTGGTGGATGGGAAAATGAAGAGAATGTGGAGTGGTGCGAGGAATTATATAGTAAATTTGACATAATGCAGGATGTACCATAGTAATGGAAAATATATCTCGCGATATGGACAGAATTTACAGAGAAAAATTTAATGTTCGGTATTGCACTAAGAACATTTGTTTGCTATAATTAGCCTCACGGGAGGACAAACAAGTGTTCGAGAAAATAATATACCATATTGATGTGAATAGTGCGTTTTTGAGTTGGGAGGCAACTTACCGGCTTTATCATAAAGGCGGTAAAGTGGACCTTAGAGAACAGGTGGCTGCCGTTGGCGGTGATGTCACCATGCGACATGGTATCATTCTGGCTAAGTCTATCCCTGCAAAAAAGTACAATATCAAAACCGGAGAATCGCTGATGGAAGCCAAACAGAAATGTCCGGATTTAATTATTGTGCCTCCAAATTATAACCTGTATGAGCAATGTTCCGCGGCATTTATGAGAATACTAAAAGAGTATTCGGATATGGTGGAGCAGTACAGTATTGATGAAGCCTTTGTGGATATGACGGCAACCTATCATTTGTTTGGAACTCCGGAAGAAACTGCCCAAATTATCAAAAATAGAATCCGGGATGAACTTGGATTCACGGTCAATATCGGCATTTCCACAAATAAGCTGCTGGCAAAGATGGCAAGTGATTTTAAGAAGCCGGACATGGTTCACACGTTATATCCTCATGAAATTGAACGGAAGATGTGGCCGCTGTCGGTATCAGATTTATTCTTTGTAGGCCGAGCAACCACAAAGAAGTTATTTACTATGGGAATCAAGACTATAGGTGAATTGGCAAAATGTGATCCGGTATGGCTTCAGACCATATTGAAGAAGCAGGGTGAAGTGGTCTGGAGCTTTGCCAACGGAATTGATTTTAGTCCGGTAATTACAGAACCTCCGGCAAATAAAGGATATGGAAATAGCACAACTACACCCTTTGATGTGATGGATACGGAAACTGCCAAGGTAGTTCTGTTGGCATTGGCAGAAACGGTTAGCAAGAGGTTACGCCGGGATGATGTAAGGGTATCGGTTATTTCGGTAGGAATCCGTGCTTCGGATTTATCTTATTGTTCCCATCAGAAGGTTTTGGATGTCGCAACAAATATTACGAATGAAATTCATAAAGCAGCATGTGAACTGTTTGATGAACTTTGGCGAGGGCAACCGATAAGGCATCTTGGTGTTCATACAAGTAAAGTGCAGGATGATGATGGTATACGTCAGTTGTTTTTCTTTGAAGCAGTTGATTATGAAAAACTGGTAGCAGTAGATAGAACTGTGGATGCAATACGTGACCGATTTGGAAACGATTCTGTTAAGAGAGCCGTGTTTGTAAAGCATCCGATTGACCATATGAGTGGCGGTATTTCAAGAGAAAAGCGGGAAGTGGATTATAGCAGAATAAAAGTCGAGTAGAAAGGGGTGCCCGTTAATGAGTTTTGGAATAGGTACGAATACAGAAAAGGCAAATTCCGGATTTGTTAAAGGGGAACAGCATGAAATCGCTTGCGAGTGCTGGTTTACCTGTTCCGGAAAGACTACTCCGATTATGATAAAAATAGAAGATGAGGATGGTGAAATCAGAACCATCCGGCAGATTCAGGTACATTCCCAAGAGAAAAAGCAGTACGCCGGGATACCATCAGAGGAATATGATTGCACTATAGTTATTCTGGGTCAGCAGGTTCCGGTACGGTTAATACATTATCTGACAGAGTGCAGGTGGGTGTTAAACTTCAGATGATGTTTAATGCTCATAAAAGGAATGAATTAGTCTCTAAAAATTACCTTGTAATGAAGTATGGAATATGTTACTTTATAGCCATAAATAGGATGCAATAGATAAAGGATTATGTATGGGGTAACAGGGCAATGGGAAATAATAATTTTGCTACGATAATGGAGCATATTGTGGGAGCGTTAAAAGAAAAGGGCTACGATCCGTATGTCCAGCTTACCGGATATGTTATAAAAAGAGATTCGGAATATATTACCCGATATAAAGAAGCACGTAGGTTAATCGAGTCTCTTGATATTGAAATGGTTATGCAATATGTGCAGAATATGAAAAGGAATTAGTGTTTATGTGTGGCAGATATTATGTCGATGATGAAACCGCAAAAGAAATTGAGAAAATTGTCCGCAGTGTAGATGAAAAATTAAAGAAAGAAGCTGCACAGAGCAGTCAGCTTCAAACAAAAGATATTCATCCAACAGAATGTGCTCCGGTTCTTGTGGTATCTGCGGGCGGACTTCGCTGTGAACTAAAAAGGTGGGGCTTCCCGGGGTTTATGGATAAGCAGTTAGTCATTAACGCAAGAAGTGAATCTGCTATGGAAAAGAAGATGTTTTGTGATGCAGTAGAGCATAGACGGATTGTTATTCCTGCAGCAGGGTTCTACGAATGGAATAAACAAAAAGAAAAGAGTACTTTTACCAGAAAAGACAGTCCGGTTCTTTATATGGCCGGTCTCTACAGTAAGTATGAAGATGAGGACAGGTTTGTAATTCTTACTACTGCTGCGAATGAATCCATGGAACCGGTACATGACAGAATGCCTTTGATTCTTGATAAGGATGAAATACTGCCATGGCTGACAGAACGAAGCAAGACAGAGGAGTTTCTTAGCAAAGTTCCATGTCAATTGAACAGGAGTACTGAATTTGAGCAGATAACGTTATTTTAATATGATTATTGATTTAATGAAGAGTGTATTAACAGTATAAAGAAGAATAAAAGGTAGGAATAATGTCTTGTAAAAGTGTTATTTCTGCCTTGTTTTTTTAGTAATTTGGTGCGTAAAATGGTCTTTTTGTGCGATTTCTTTATTGAAGCAGTTTTATTATACCGATAATAAAATATGAAAGAAAATTGATAAAATATAAAGCGGGAAGGTATGTTATGGAAATTATTTTGTGTGACGATTCGGAGATGGACAGAAAACATCTACGGAATTTATTAGAGGAATATAAGAATAAGCAAGAAGAAAAATTCAACTTTATAGAATTTTCTTCCGGTCAGGAACTATGCAGTGCAAAGGAAGTATTAGCTAATTGCGCTATTGTTTTTCTGGACATTAACATGGAAAAACAGGATGGTTTGAAAACCGCAATACAGCTGAAAACACTTTATCCGGAGATTCTTATTGTTCTGGTAACAGCCTATATGGGTTATGTTCTGGAAGGATACAAGGTAAAGGCCAGCCGATTTTTGTTAAAGGATGATTTGGAGCATACGTTGGGAGAATGTATGGACAGTCTGTTGGAGGAATTGCATAGAAAGAACCGGTACGTGGATTTCTCTTTTGTAGAAGGAGAGCGGAGGCTTCCTGTGGACGATATCCTTTACATAGAAACTGCGAAACACAAAAATATTTTTTATACGAAAAAACAGACCTATACCATTTATAAAAAGCTGGATGAACTGGAACGGGAGCTAGAAGGGGCTGGATTTGTCCGGGCACATCAAAGCTTTCTGGTGAATATGCGTTATATTGATAAAATAAGCAGCTATGTTTTACGATTGATAACAGGAAAGGAAATTTCCGTTCCGAAAGCACGTTATCAGGAAGTAAAACGAAGTTTTGCGTTATATAAAGGAGCGGTGTGAAATGCTGTATTATCTGTTTTCCTGTATTGTTATTTTAATTGATACCTGGTGCTGCCTTTATTTTCTGGATACCTTCCTAAGAAAAAAGGATGTGGATAGGTGGAACAAGGTACGGTTTTTATCATTTTATATTGCCCTGTTTCTTCCATCCTGGATATTTTATCTGTTGGGAATAACCTTTAACTGGTATAAGGTGTTAATGGTGCTTGCAATGGTTTTTCCTTTGGGAATTCTATATTATCAAGCTTCGAAAAAACAACTGTTATTTTTTTGCGTATTGTTCTATAGTACCGCTGTATTGATAGAGTGGGTGCCGATAGCAATCCGGGGTTGGTTGTTCGGAGAACTTTACATAGATGCAGGAGAGCCAGAGTATTTGTTTACTGCCATGATAAAGCTTTTGGAAATTGTGTTAATGCTGCTGGTACGGAGGATATGGAAGTCGCCCAATGAATTACAGGTAATAAAACGTAGAGAATGGTGGATGTTAGCTGCCCTGCCCATGTTTTGTATGGGCGGCATTCTGCTTATGTATGCGTGTTATCCGGATGATGTCCAGACACGACAGGTATATTTCATTTTAACCTTTGGACTGGTCGGCATTGTTTTCATTACCTTATGCCTGTTTCAAAACATATTTCAAAAAAACGAGCAGCTTCAAACCAGTATGGTGGCAAATCAAAGTGCAAAAAATCAGATAGCGGCCTATCGTGAAATGGACGCTCTGTATGAACGGCAGCGGCGTCGGATACATGATTATAAGAACCAATTGATAACTGTCCAGAGCTTGTTGCAGAATGGAAATATCATAGAGGCACGGGAGTTTGTGGAGAAGCTGACCAAAAGCATTTCGGTGGACATGTCTGCCATCAATACTAACCATCCGGTGGTAAATGCAATACTGAATCAAAAATTTCAGATGGCAAAAGAAAAAAGAGTTTCTATGCTTCTTACTGTTGGGGATGTGCATGAAATAAGGCTTTCCGAAGAAGAAATTGTAGTACTTTTGGGAAATCTGTTAGATAATGCCATAGCAGAATGTGAGCGGATAGTAAGGCAGGGAGGTGAAGCGGTAATCCGGCTGAAGCTGGTTTATGAGGAAGAGCGTCTGGTTCTTAGCGTAAAAAATCCAGTGGTACAGAAGGTGGAAATAGAGAATAACGAGGTACGGAAACCCCATCTTAAGGAACATGGAATCGGATTAAAAAATGTGGAGGCGGTAGTGGAACGGTATGATGGGAGTCTTGCCTTGGAATGTACAGATAAGGAATTTCAGGCGGTCGTAATTTTGTAATATTGGTTATAAAAGGAAGGAACAAAAGCAGTCTTATAGTCGGATGGTGCCCAAAATAGTACGAAGGTGCATAGGTTCTTGTCGGCAACAAAATAATTGCCGATAAGAAAAGCAAAAGATAATAAGAAATAGGGTGACAGGTATAAAGAAAAAACAATCGTAAGTCGATAAAAAATATAGAATATCAAAAATATATAATCGTTATAAAAATAATCGGGAGGCTTACGGTGAAGAAAGAAGTATTAAATAAACGAGAAGAAGAACTGATGAATTTCCTATGGGAGTGCAGTGAACCGTTAACGCAAAATGAAATGGCAGAAAAATTGGAGGAACAGGGCTGGAGCAGTGTGACTTTGTTTAAAACAGTACAGTCCTTATCCGGTTCCGGTTATCTAAAAGTAGTCGGATTAGAGAAGTCTGCTAAAACTTATGCCAGGAAGCTGGTACCGGCTATCACCAAGGAAGAGTATTACGCCTCCATTCTGATGAAGAATGGACTGGACAGTGAATCTCTTGCAAACATTACAGCAGCTTTTATCGGTGTCAGCAAGAAAAGCAGGAAAGAAAAGAATACGGAAGTAATTGCAAAGCTGGAAGAAATTATAGAAAAGCTCCGTATGGAAGGACAGGAGTGAATCAGGCTTGCTTATTACGATTTTTTCTATCTGGATGACCGTCCTTTGGAGCAGCATCCTGATACTCGTTTTTTATTTTTTAAGAAAAAAGTGCATCTTGCTGGAAGTGTGCAGTGTTTCCGGTGTATTGATATTATACCTGTTTTGTGCAGTACGTCTGGTAATACCCGTTGAACTGCCTTGGACAAAGGAAGTATGGGGCGGTGAATTTTATAACTGGGCCTATGAAGCAGTCAGGTATGAGGTTGTGGCGGATGTAAATATACAGATTTATCAGATGTTCTATTTGGTATGGATGGCAGGTGCGGTTTCCTTTTTGGGGAAGCTTGCTGCTTCTTATGGAAAGCTGATAAAGCTGTTAAACAGAATACCAATTCGTAAGGATGAAAAAGCAGAAGCGATTTTAACGACTGTTTTGAAGAACAAGGAGAAAAGACCGGAGATTAGGAGGACATCTGCCATAGAAATTCCGTGTTGTATCGGCGTATTTCATAAAAGAATCCTGCTTCCGGCAAAAGAGTATTCCGAAGAGGAATTGTATTATATTATTCTCCATGAATACACACATCTGAAAAATAATGATGTGCTGACCAAGCTTCTCATCAATATCATCTGCGCATTGTATTGGTGGAACCCGGTGGTCTATCTGTTGAGGAAGGATATGCAGCAAAGTCTGGAAATCAGATGTGATGGACAGGTAAGCAAAAGGATGGACTCTGCTTCAAAAAGCAAGTATCTTGCAGTCATGCTGGAAGAATTTATAGATCATTGCAGTGCCGGGGAATTGAAACGCTGCCACAGCTCCGTCATGCCACTTTTTGAAGAACATTCCGAAAAACTGGTAGAGCGGTTTCAACTGGTGGCTCACAGAAAAAATGCTTCTTCCACAAAAGGGAATTTAGCAGCAACCGCTATTGCAATATGCCTGCTGGCAGCGTCGTATTCGTTTGTTTTACAGTCGCAATATGAATGTCCAATCGAGGAAATAGAGACGAGTGAAAAATCTTTTTCTGTTGATAGTGATAATTCTTATATTACGTTTCAGGATGGAGAATACATATTACATACAGGGCAGAAAGAAACCGTACTTGTGGAGGAAATGGCAGAGATGATGATAAAGGAAGGATTTTCTTTTATAGAGTAGTGGATATAAAGATTTAACAGTAAAGCTATAAAGAAACGGATTTCAAATAAAAAATTCAAGGAGGGCGACGATGGACAAATTAACAAATGCATTTCACACACAGATGGCAGAAGAAAAGCAGAAGCTGTGGCAGCTAATCAAGGAAAAAAGTCCAGATGCTTATGACCGTTACAAGCAGGCTGCCTTAGAACGTCAAAAAGCAGCGGAAGCAAATGGAGAACCGGTGGAAGTCACTATTTCCAAGGAGGGCATGAAGAGTCTGACGGAGAATACAAGGGATAGTGAAGAGTTTAAGGCACAGGAGGAAAAGGTATACGAAGCATTTAAAACGTATTATGCAAAACTGCTCCGTATTGGTGCGGACCGGGCAGAACTGGCGAATGCCTATGCCAAGCAGCATGCCTTTGATGAAGAAGTTGTTGCACTGGATCGAAAAGCAAGCCACCTGCCGGAATATTCCGGGCTGTTTGAAGTGGACAAGACGATAGCATCAGCCTTGGAAAACTGCTCCAAAGAAGAAAAAGGCTTTGTTTATGATATTATCCGCCAGAATTTCCTTGTGAAGAATACAAACGGCATGACGGAGGAAGAACGTCAGGCGAATATTTCCCTCGGTATGAAAAAGGCAGAGTATGCTGCAAAGAATTTTATTTCATCAAGCCAGAGCAAGGATTTCTTAGATGCCATGGAGTCTGTGGCAAAGCTTGCAACGGTAGGAACTGCGGCAGAGGACGGCACCATGGATTACGGCGTAAGAAAAAAAGGCTGGCTGGGTGAGGGCAGTGATTTAGTGTATACCGACGACCCGCTTGATATTATGCGGCGGATGGATAAGAAGGCTTACGCTGAGTATGAGAGGATCAATGCGGACAGCGATAATGAGAGCAGGGCTTTGGATGCGCTGAAATACATGATGAAATGGTATGTAGGAGCAGTACAGGAAAATCCAAAGATGGTGGAGGAGTATCACAAGCAGTCGGAAGAATATGTAAAGAAGACAGTGAAGGGTCAAAAACTGGATACCACTTTTCAGGATATGGAAACCTCCAGCAAACTGGCTTTTTTAGAAAGCCTTAAAGCCTTTTGTCTAAAGCGTCCGGGATTTTTGACGGATATTTTAAACAGGGAAATGAACTCTGCATTCTGGCAGAAGTAAATTAGGAGGAATCGCTTATGACAGTAGGAACAACGCCTGTGAATACGGGTTTGATTACACGAAATCAGGCTGCGATAGAAACGGCGAACAAGAAATTGTCAGGAAAGTCTGCTAAGGATTTGCAGGCAAACGCTACAGGTTCCCTTCGTGAGCTATCCGAGGAGGAAGTAAGAGAACTGCATGCGAAAGCAAAAAATGAGCCCAAAATATTGCAGGCAGACCGCAGTGAATTTGTAAACAACATATATTCTAAAACCGGTGATAACATTACTTATGAAATCGATGGGGTACGGTTTACCAATGAGGAAATGAAGCGGTGCAAGGAACTGGTAAAACAGGCGGTTTTGGAACTTCCGTCCATGGGCAGTGATTTGGACTATGAGGATTATGCTGCCATGGGACTGGCTGAAAATATGGTAAGCACCTATGCAAAGGAACATCTGACCGAAGAACAGGCTAACGTGTTGGAACAGAGTATTTCCGATTACATGGAACAACTGATAAATGCAGAACAGGAGCGCCAGGCCGGCGAAGGATATTCCATAGACCAGCGGGAGGGCATAGGCCTTACCGGAGAATTAAACAAGTATTATGCGGTGCGCAAAACTCTGGGCGAATCTGCGGCAGAGTCGTTCAAAAAACTGCTGAATGAGAAGCTTCCACAGCAGACAAGAAACACGCTGCTTGCCAATCTGGAACACGCACAAACCTGTGGAAGTGTGGTGCAATCTGCAACAAACAGAGAACTGGCCGGGATGATACGGGAACTGTTTAAAAACACGGATATTAAAAATCCGGCTTCCATGAGCAGTGCCTGCAGCAGGTATAAGGAACTTATGAAGCCTGTGTATCAGTCTTATGGAGTAATGGATACGGCACAGCATAAATCACTGACCCATGTGCTGAATCAGGATGTAAACCGTTTTGACATGCAGGCAACAAGGGCAAAGGCTGTGATGGGCGGTTTAGGCAGTACGGTAAATGTAAGTGTATGACAGGAGGAGTAAATGGGCATTCAAATAAAAGGAACCACCAGCCAGTATAGTGGATATTCGGTTGATGTTGCAAGAATGCAGCAAAGATTGGAAGAACAGGAAGCGGTGCAATGTCCGCAGGATACTGCTGAAATTTCGGAAGCTGGAAAGCGGGCTCTTCAAAATAAAATGTCTGCCATGTCCACAGGACGGCAGTTTGCGGTGGCGGGACATCTTTCTTCTGTTAGTTCCTATGAATACTGCAGCAGGTTTGAAAAGGAACTGACGGAATTAAAAAGAGATAATGATACAAAGACGAATTGTTTTGAATACCATGTAAATAAAATGGTATCCGTTTACGAAAAAATGAAAGCGGATTTGGAAGTAAAGTATGATGGGGATTCCGAAACAGTAGAGTATTATGTGTCAGAGGATGGTTCCATAGCGCAGCTGACAAAAGAAAAGGAATTGGAATTTTTACAGAATGCTTATGAGAAGCATAGCTTGTTAATGGCTACATCAACGGGAATCTGGGCAGAGCTTGCCAAGCAGTATGGTGGTGTAAAACTTGTGGAGAATTCCAATAGCGAAGAAATAGAGAAACTGGCATACCGGGCTTTTTCATCTGCGAACAACGAGGAAAATCAGCTTCTGGTTTCGCAGGCAAAGGATGAGCTAGACAAACTCCGATTGAATCTGAATATTACTTCCGGAGCGAGAAATTGGCTAAATCAAATTTGGGATTACTATGCCGACGATAATTAGAAGGTAAAAAAGTGAACGTATTTTGCCGATATATACAGTAAGCTAAGGATAGCGTTATGATTTCAGGGAAGATAGCAGGAGGTCATAACGCTATTTTTGCGTTATAAAAAAATAATAATTAAAACCACTTGGACCTTTTGGAGAGTGGAGTGATTCCGACTGACAGAAGAATCACAGAAAGGAAAGGCATGAAAATAAATAACAGTGTACTAGGCTATTACACATATAATTCAGAAAAAATAAATGGAACGGTGTCCCGTTTTGCACCTAATGCACCGGACAAAGTAAAAGAAGCCTATGTAGAAACAGCCATGGAAACTGGTTATAGCGAAGAATGCCATATGGATTATATTTCACAGCTACTCATACATCAGGTAGAGAATCGTCAGAATGGTGTCGCAAATTATAGAGATGTATTTGGGAATAGTATTGATTCTGCAATAAAAGCGGCAAAAGAACTACTGTATGATTTAGAACATCCGCTTACAACTTCGAACCAACGAGGAGAACAGGCAGCGCAGTACATAGAGCAGGAGATTGCGTTTTATAAGGCATTTATTGAAAAATTAGAGAATGCAGAGGATATCAAAGAAACGATAGGTTCAGAAGCAGAAAGTATGCCGGTAGCGGAGCAGGAAAGCTATACTGGCATCCTGGAAAAAAGAATTAATGAAATATTTGTAAAAGCCCAGAATGGTGATACGGAACCTACCTATCAGATTGGCGCCCAGTCCTTTACGGAAAAGGAATGGGATGCATTGATGGAGAAGTTTGACTCGGTGCAGGAGGCAATCCGGGCGATTATGCAGGAAGAGAAGGAGAAGGCAGAGAAAGAAGAGGAACAAAAGCAGGCACAGTTGTTATCTGTGGAAACAACTACCTGCATGTACGAAACGGCTAATCCAAAGGATGAAGATTTGCTCTACATTACATGGTATACCGAG
Source organism: Lachnospiraceae bacterium (assembly GCA_017938145.1). GTDB lineage: Bacteria > Bacillota > Clostridia > Lachnospirales > Lachnospiraceae > SIG299. Next base: position 2,625 of record JAGBCB010000018.1, on the reverse strand, counting down.
GATGGAATCTTTTGTAGAAAAGCCGGTCAGACTGGAGAGTATGAGTGGGTTGTGCCATTGGAAAATGAAGAACAGTATGAAAAGGTAATGGATTTCATCGGACAGTTCCCTTCTGACTGGAATCTGCGATTTGCAGCCCATGAAAATTTTTGGAATGATTTTCTGAATGATGAAATTGATATGGACGGTTTTATGGAATTTATCAATGGAACCAATAAGGGAATACCGGATTATTCTATTACGAAGGGGGACTCTGTTTATATTGATAAGGACAAAATGCAGTGGGCAAAGTATACGAATCCCTTAGATGTCAGGTTTTATACAGCGGAAGAAATGCACCGGATGCAGGCGGCGATAATTGCGGCCAATGAAGCAAAGCTAACGAGACTGACAGATTGGGATGCCTATGAGGCAGACTATAAAAAATTACATCCGGGCTACAACGGAGAGAAAATATGCTGTGAATATCCGGGAGGACCGTTATACACTGTGAAAGAAATGGCAGAATTACAGTGGAGAAAAATGCTGGAACAGATGGGAATAACAGAGGAAGAGTATTATACCCAGAATGTGGAATGGAAAGCAAAGATGGGTTATCCTGGATATGAAAGTTAAACAGAGAGGATATTTCTATGAGTATTAAGATTATAGATTATAACGGAGTAGATCCGTATGCAAAAACAGCAGGCGTGACAAAAACTGAAGTAGCGGAAGCAGATTTTCAGAAAACGGTTATGAAGTGTACCGGAACAACTACACAGGAAACTGCATTATATTCCGATGCGCTCATGTCCTATGCAAGTCCACAAACGGGAGAATCGGTAAGTATTTATAAGGCAGATTGCTATTCAAACGACAATCCTTTTTATGTTATGAAAGGGATTAATGCAAATGGAAACGAGTTTGAAGAGATAGTAGATGCAAGAAAAATCAATCCGAAGAATTGCAGTTTTAATGAACTGATGGTATTGAATGTGGAAACAGGCCACACATCTCCAAAAGATTATTTGCGTGCAGCAGCTCTCCGGGCAAATGCAGATGCTGATAGTTATTTTGAGAAAGCAGATTATATTTTACATGCACAGGAAGTAATGGAGGATTACAAAACGCTGGGTAATTGGGATTCTTTTCTGGCAATGGATAAGTGGTTACAGAGTTTGCTTGATTATGTAATGAAAAGTGGATTTAGGAAGTAGTGCAGGAGAACGTTATGGTAAGAAATGTAGCAGATATATATCAATCAGGACAATATAGCATGGCTGCCCTGAAAGTAAAGAGAGACCGAGGGGCAATAAATATGTTATTAAATTCTGAGAAGAGCAAACAAAGGGATACGGTACATATTTCGGATACCGGCAGAACTTATTCTAAGGAGTCTGTTGTGGCATTAGTAGATACGGCTGTTAATTTGTCAGCTAGTGATTTTTCCTTTTATTTTGAACATTACAATAATATGCCTGCGCTGTTGGATGCCATTAACTTTAGTGAAGGTTTTGTGACAGGTTCGTGTAATCCCGAAGCAAGAGAGCTTGGTGTGTTGTCGTTTATGATAGGGGGAGTCAGACAATATATTCCTAATTATGCAATTCCAAAGATAAATGCCGGTACCCTTTCGGCTATTTCGGCAAAGAATAATAAACTGATACTGAATGATAGAGGATATTACTGCTATACGGCGAAAAATGGAAAGAATTATACATGGACTGTTAATGAAGGACATATTGGATGGGCAAAGTCCGAAAGTATGTCGGAGGCTGTAGGTGAAAACAAATCTGGATATAATTACAGATGGGAAATGCGAAGAGCTGGAAACTTGTTGTCAGGACTAGCCAAAGGAACTGGAACATATGGCTATTCCAATAAGGAGCAAAAAGAAATCCTTGCTGGATTTGGAATTACAGAAGGGCATTTTACGGTAGATGCCGGAGCTGGTACCCATCACTATTTGCTGTTGGAAAATGGTGTTGTAATGGACATAGACAGGCGCATAGAAATGATGAATCGTACCAACTGGAAAGGTTAAGGGTATCAGGCTGGGGATTTTATCAATGTGTATGGCAAAGAATGCGTAATAGATGAAAGTGGACATATACAGGTATCAGCGGAGGAGGAATTTACTGATACAGAGATACAGTACCCAGAGAAAAGAGGAAAATATGATACATAGTGTCACAAGAGATTCAGCTTATAACTTATCTGGCTTGTCATCCAGGCTGGGTATTATCTGCAGAACAGATTTACTATGCCATATGGCATGATAATTTATTTGGTTGTGAGCATGTGATTTATAATACAGTAAGCCAGATAAGAAAAAAGTTAAATATGTCAGATGTGATTCAAACTCTGAAGGGTAGAGGATATAAATACATAGGATAAGAAAGCAGTAGTCGGACTGATTGCTGCTTTTTTCACACCCAAAACCCCGTATTTCACACCATCGCATCACGAATTTATTGCAAAGATACGATATAATAAAAGAATGGGTATGTATATCCAAAAATCAGCGAAAGGTAGGCGGTCATTATGAAGATAGCGGTCTGTGACGATGACAGAACCACAAGGGAACAAATTGCTTCTTTGATAAGAGAACAGGAGCCGGATGCGGAGGTTGTTACCTTTGAAGCT
>JAGBCB010000017.1 GCA_017938145.1 Lachnospiraceae bacterium | reverse complement strand
GCGATGGAGCTGTATAAGTAAATCTTTATTCATTATCATACATTTCCAAAAAATCTACAATAGGTAGGTTTATTAAGTTTACCCTTTTTTAGATAAAAACTTCTCAAAATAATCCTTGACAAACATTAGCTAGATTTATCTAATTGCTCTACATATTGGAATTTACCTAACTATTTATACCTTGCATGCTCATATAATCATCTCTAAGCATACCGTAGATATTATAGTCGCAATAAACAGAAACCATTTTTCCTTGGCGAACAGTTCCTTCTTTTATAAAACCACATTTTTCCATAACTTTATTTGAAGCAACATTTCTTACATCCACACGTCCATTCAATCGGTCTATTTCTGTGTTCTCAAATATAAACCGTACCACTTCCTTTAATGCTTCTGTAGTAATCCCCATATTCCAGTACTTCGGATTAACTCTGTATGCTATATCACCCATTCTGGCATTTTGGATATCAAATACCGCAATCATGCCTACCACTTTATTGGATTCTTTCAATACAATTCCCCAATCAAAATCAGGAGAAGGTTTTCTTTTTACCCAAGGGCGGGGATCAATAAACATAAGTTCAGGATTTTTCTCACCCTTACTTGCTTTTCTCCCCCAATATGTATAGATTTCATCTCTCCCAAGCCACTCTTTTAAATCAGGCGCATCATTTTCGTTAAGCACACGAATAATCAATCTGTCCGTTTCAAGAATTGGTTTATCTATTTCATAATCTTTTAACATAATATTCTCCGTCAACTTCAAGTTTATTTTTGTTAAAACAGCTCCTTCACACTTGCTTCCGCACACTCCGCAGAACTCATCATACTGGTATCCACCTGCATACTATACTTGATATTCTCTGCCATCAGTTCCGCCTGCTCCTGAGACTGGTTTTCAAAACGGTCGCCTCTTGCAATATTTCTCTCTCTGCAAATTTCCAACGGACAATACACTTCTACAATATCCAGCGGATTATCCTTTAAAATTGCTTTCAACTGCTCATAGTGAGGCTTGATTTCTTCCCGCTCCACTAAAATTCCGTCAATCAGCACGTTCTTGCCCATGTCGGAATACAGCTTTGCTGTATGATACATCATAATGATGACTTCACTTAAATACTTCCAGTAGTTATCCTGTAGGAATTTTTCTCCCACCATCTCCTGGAACAAATCGTTTGCCACCACATAAAAGAATACGTCGTCCCGCTCCTGTAGCGCCTCTACAATGGAAGTTTTGCCGGAGCTGGTGACACCGTTTAAAAATATTATTCTGCCTTTATTCATTTCACAATCTCCAGAACTTCCCCAATATCCCTTATCTCATAATCCGGCTTAAGTGCACTTGTATTTACCACACCCTTAGGATTAAACCAGCAGGTCTTGATACCGGCATTGACACCGCCCTGGATATCACTGGTGAGGGAATCGCCCACAATCAGCACTTCATCCTTAGCATACTCGCCAATCTCTGCAAAAACCGCATCAAAGAATCCCTTGTTTGGTTTCTCAACACCCACCACTTCGGAAATAAAAACACGGTCAAACTCCTTGTCGAGGCCGGAATTTCTAAGCTTTCCGTCCTGGGCAACCTTAGTGCCATTGGTTACGGCACACTGCAGTACCTTGCCCTTTAACGCCTGCACCGTTTCCAATGCGTTCTCGTAAAACACAACCGTTTCTCCAAGCAAAATCTGGTACAGCGAGTTCATACCTGCTGCCACGGAAGAATCCAGACCATAAGCATTTAAGAAGTCCTCAAAACGCTTTACCAAAAGCACCGGCTTTTCAATTTCGCCACGCTCCATTGCCTGCCAGTAGCCACGGTTAATCACCTTGTAGTTCTCCAGCATTTCGTCGGTACATTCACCCAGGTTATATTTTTCAAAACATCCGCGGATGCCCGCTTCCTCTGCCTTTTCAAAATTCAGCAGGGTGGCATCCACGTCCCATAAAATTACCTTAAACATTTACTTCAAATTCTCCGCTCTTTCTTTAATCTTCTTGTTGAAGTTAATAATATTGTGGTCGTACTCCTCATTCATCAGGCTGGAGTGCAACAGAAAATCTGCGGTAGCTTTATTGTTTGCCATCGGAATATCGTACACCTGGGCAATACGAAGCAGAGCCTTTACATCCGGGTCGTGAGGCTGGGCTGCAAACGGGTCGGAAAAGAATACAACGAAGTCAATTTTTCCCTCTACGATTTTTGCACCAATCTGCTGGTCACCGCCCAGAGGACCGGAATTGTAGCCCCGCACCGGAAGACCGGTAGCTTCGGTAATCATGCGGGCGGTAGTCCCGGTACCGGACAGGAAATGTCCTTTTAAAATTTCTTTGTTGGCTTCACACCAGCCTACCATCTCTGCCTTCTTTCCGTCGTGGGCAATCAGGGCGATATTCTTCTGTTTTCCTATGGTCATGGTAATAAAATCATCATTCATTGTAGTCTCCTCCGTAGTCCTCCGCATCTGCGAAATTTTAACGTCCCTCTTTTGTTACGGTCATACCAAGCTGGATGGTTTCCTTTTCCAGCTGCATTACCGCATTCTTAATCTCAATTAAATGCTCCGGTGTGAGCTTTCCTTCTACCGCCAGATTTGCATTTTTCAGGAATTCATTTACAGTATCCTGAAGGTCTGCCAGCTTATCCTGCAGGGCAAGTATCTGTTCTTCATCCACCAGTTCTTCCTGTGCCTCTTCGAAGGTCATACCGGCAGCATCCGCCAAATCTACCTCTGTTACACCGTGAATGGCATCACAAGGATAGCCGGTAGCTTCCCTGATTTTCTGCTCCAGTGCTTCCTTTGCTTCCGTTTCACCATGCACTAAGAAGATGTGCTGCGGCGCCTTCTGAAGACCCTTCACCCAGTCAATCAAACCTTCGTAATCCGCATGACCGGAGAAGCCCTCCAGATTATAGATCTTTGCCTGGACAAAAATCTTTTCGCCGAGCACAGACACTTCCTTTTCTCCATCCACAATCCGGCGTCCTAAAGAGCCGTTTGCCTGATAGCCTACAAACACGATACTGCTCTTCGGATTCCACAGGTTGTGCTTTAAATGATGACGGATACGGCCCGCATCGCACATACCACTGGCAGAAATGATAATCTTTGGACGATTGTCTTCGTTCAGCGCCTTAGACTCATTACTGGTTCTGGTAAAGTTCAAATTCGGGAAATCCAACGGATTGTCGCCGTTTAAAATATAATTCTTTGTTTCTGCATCAAACACCTGGGCATTCTTTCGGAATACCTGGGTGGTAGTTACCGCCATCGGGCTGTCGATGTACACCTGCACATTCTTAAGTAAATTATGGTAATATTCATCCGACTCATAAAAGCGATTCAACTCGTAAATCAGTTCCTGGGTACGTCCCACTGCAAAGGAAGGAATTATCACATTTCCGCCCCGTTTTACAGTTTCCTCAATAATATCAATGAGTGCCTTAATACTGGACTCATTACTCTCGTGCAGACGGTCACCATAAGTGGATTCCATTACTACGAAATCTGCCTTTTTAATCTTCTTCGGGTCGCGGAGAATTGGTCTGTCGTCCACACCGATATCGCCGGTATAAACCAGTTTTACTGTCTTTTCATTTTCGGTAATCCAAAGCTCTGTAATGGCAGAACCAAGGATGTGGCCTGCATCATTGAACACCGCATGCATCTGGTCGTTTATGTTAAATAACTGGTCGTATAAAATCGGTTCTACAAGCTTTAACGCCGCATTGGCATCCTCCATGGTGTACATCGGTTCTACCGGCGGAAGACCCTTTCTGACTGCCTTTTTGCTCTGCCACTCTGCTTCATTCTGCTGAATATGGGCACAGTCCGGAATCATAACCTTTAATAAATCCGCTGTAGCATCGGTACAATAAATCGGACCGGAAAATCCCTGCTTAACAAGCAACGGGAGTCTGCCGCAGTGGTCCACATGGGCGTGGCTTAAAATGACACATTCTATTTCTGCAGGGTTAAAAGGAAAAGGTTCTGTATTCTGTGCTTCCTCTTTTTTTCCACCCTGAAACATACCGCAATCCAGTAATATCTGATGCTTTTCTGTTGTTACCAAGTGGCAGGAACCTGTCACTTCATTGACTGCTCCGCAAAATTTAATCTTCATACTTGTTTCTCCTTTCACGCCAACGATATATAAAATATATTTTTGTTTTCTCTCCTACTATTATGCACATTTTCCCATCTTTAATAATAGCGTTTTACTGCTCCTGTGTCAATGAATCTTTGGCTGCTGCCGCCTCTTCCGCAGCTTTTTCTTCTAAATATTTTTTTGCTTTTTCTTCTCCCAGTTCTGCCGCTTTTTTGCACCATTCTTCGCCTTTTTTCGTATCTGCTTCCACGCCAAGGCCTTCATAATACATCAATCCGACCCTCCAATAACTTTGGGCATCATTCTTCTCTGCAGCTTTTTTACACCAAAACATTGCCTTTTCATAGTCCTGCTCTGTTCCCTTGCCGTGAAGATACATATATCCAATCACTCTTTGGGCCAAATAGTCTCCCTGCTCTGCTGCCTTTTGGTACCATTCAAATGATTTTTGATAGTCCTGCTCTATTCCCTTGCCCGCATAGTACATTTTACCGAGATTCCGTTGTGCCGAGGCCAGCCCCTGCTCGGCAACCTGCAGGTACAGTTCAAAGGCCCTTTGGTAATCCTGTTTTAATACACCGCCATACTCATACTCGGATGCCAAATTGTTTATTGCCTCCGGAAATTCCTGATTCACCGCCCGAATTGTCCAATTTACCGCTTCCTCTTCATCTTTTTCGACTCCCAACCCTTTATTGTACATAAAGCCCACCTGGCACTGTGCACGGTCAAAACCGTGTTCTGCCGACTTCATATACCACTGAAAAGCTTCTTCTAAATTCTTTTCTACGCCTAATCCGCTTTCATACATATCGCCAATATTATATTCGGCAATAGCCATTCCCTGTGCAGCTGCCTTCTGATACCACTCCAGCGCTTTTTCCTGATTTTCTTCCACACCTAATCCATTTTGATATGCATAACCTAACTCATTTTGTGCAATCACGTGTCCCTGTTCTGCCGCTTTCAAATACCACTCTGCCGCTTTTTCAACACTTTTCTTTACTCCGTCACCGTTTAAATACATAAGCGCCGTGTTATACTGTGCATACATATTGCCTGCCTTTGCGGCTTTCCGCCACCACTTTTTAGCAAGGTCCATGTTCTGCTTTGTTCCATGCCCCTCAAAGTAAAAACTTCCCAACAAAAACATAGAATCGGCACTTCCCAGTTTCGCTGATTTCATTACAGTCTGAAAGTTAATTTGTTCTCCAATATCCTTTGTATTCATCCTATTCTCCCTCCCGATTACCGGTACCAATAAAATGATATCATATCTCAGCAATTTCTGCCAGTAAAATAGCAGTATTTTGCTAGTTTCGAAACTGTCGTTCCCGTACAATAAAAGTATACTGCAGGAAAGGGGAATACATATGAATTTTGTTTATGAAATGCCGGCCGCAATGCTTCAAAAGACCGACAAAAAAGGAACTGTAGAACGCTTTTTATACAACACCGAAACCTATGACGAGCGGGTGTCACTGCCAATGGCAAAAGCCGCCTGGGTTTACTTGCCTTACGGTTACGATAGTAAAAAACAATATAATGTTCTTTACCTGCTTCATGGCGGTGGCGTCAACGAAGACTGGTGGTTTAAAATGTTTCCGGATACCGTTACCATCTTAGACAATATGATGGCCCAGGGAATTTGTGAACCATGCATCATCGTGACACCAACCTATTATCGCGGCACCGAAGCAGACCGCAATGCAGAGTTTATCACCGAACACTTCCGCTTCGAACTGCGCAACGACTTAATTCCCGCCATCGAAGAACACTATTCCACCTACACCGGTGGGGATGTTTCCGAAGAAAATCTCATTAAAACCCGTAAACACCGTGCCTTTGCCGGATTATCCCTGGGCTCCATGACCACCTACCGTGCCGCTTTCTACAACAACTACGATTTATTCTCCTGGTACGGTCCGTTCTCCGGCTGCTGTGGTCCTAAGGGCGACCGCGCCGTAGAAGTAAAACGCATTATTGAAACCTTAGAAAACGGAGTGAAAAATAATCTTCTGTTAGATTACCTGTTCTGCTGCAACGGCGACCAGGATATTGCTTATGAAGAACATGTGGAAATTATGAGTAATGTAACAAAGACCTGCGATATTTTAAAAGAGGGAGAAAACTACGATTTCTTCATTATTCCGGGCGGCGTCCATGACATGAAAGCATGGCAGTTGCACTTGTATCACGCACTTCAGATTTTCTTTACAAAATAAATCGTCCTACAAAAAAACGTCGTAGCAACCCACTGCTACGACGTTTTTGCATTACTTTATTCTTCACTTGAAATATGAAATTCATAACATCCCGAAAGCTTTACATCCGCATCCGAATGGTAAATTCTCCAACTGTCTGCTGTCTCCGTATACTCTCAGCTGCCCATTTGTATAAGCTACCCGCGGCGTTATTTTTCCTTCCAGCATCTGAAGTATAACATCCGCCGTAGTAACTATTATTGCATCTCTGTCATAATACTCATACGGTGCCACATTCACTTTTCCGTCATCGATTTCCACATAGAAGTAGCCTTCCGCTTCTCCTTCTACGTTAAACTGAAACGCAATGTGCCCCACCTGACGGCTGACCTGCGCCATTTTCATGGCATCTCTCACTCTTGCAACAAGTTCATCATATGTCATAGATTACCTCCTAAACCCTTATGCAAAAGCATAACATAGTTCTTTGGTCCTATTATAACATGGTTGTCTGAAAATTTCAAGTATACCGCATGAATTTTATACACAATTCAAAGATAAATAAAAATCCCGGTCTCACTTTCGCAAAACCGGGATTCTGATTCATTTTTATTTCTGTGCCAGCTGAATTCTTATCAGTGACTTACGTAAAGACAGTTCCGCTCTGGCAATGTTGATGTTAGCATCACCGCTGGAAAGTCTCTTTTCTGCACGGGCTTTGGATTCCTCGGCACGGTGCAGATCGATTTCTTCCGGCCATTCACAGGATTCTGCCAAAATTGTCATGTGGTCCTGGAAAATTTCCACGAAACCGTCATGCAAAGCGGCAATTTTCTGCTCGCCGTCCTCTTTTATTTTGAGGACACCCGGAACTAAAATCGCGGTCAGTGGGATGTGTCCTTTTAACACACCCATTTCCCCTTCGGAGGTTCTAAGCTCCACCATTTCCACATCTCCGTCATAGAAAATGCGGTCCGGCGAAATCACCTGAAGGCGGAAAAACTTACTCATATCTGCCATAAAGCCCTCCTAATATCTTTCAACTAAAGTTTCAATTAAGAGAACCTTTACTTCTTTACTCTTGCTAAAACATCGTCGATGTTACCTGCATTTAAGAAGTAACTTTCCGGAATGTCGTCATGCTTACCCTCTAAGATTTCCTTGAAGCCCTGAATGGTTTCGGAAATAGGCACATAACGGCCAGGAAGACCGGTAAACTGTTCTGCAACGTGGAATGGCTGGGATAAGAATCTCTGCACTCTTCTTGCTCTTGCAACGAGAAGCTTTTCATCTTCGGACAGTTCGTCCATACCGAGGATGGCGATGATATCCTGTAATTCCTTATATCTCTGCAGAATTTCCTGTACGCCGCGGGCAACCTGATAGTGTTCTTCACCAACGATACGTGGGTCAAGAATACGGGAAGTGGAAGCCAGTGGGTCAACCGCCGGATAAATACCAAGCTCTACGATGGAACGGGACAACGCGGTGGTTGCGTCCAGGTGGGCAAAGGTATTTGCCGGAGCAGGGTCAGTATAGTCATCCGCAGGCACGTAAACTGCCTGTACGGAAGTGATGGAACCGTTCTTTGTGGAAGTAATACGCTCCTGCAGGGCACCCATTTCAGTCTGCAGGGTCGGTTGGTAACCTACTGCGGATGGCATACGGCCAAGCAGCGCGGAAACCTCGGAACCCGCCTGGGTAAAACGGAAAATGTTGTCAATGAAGAGAAGTACGTCCTTACCGGTCTGGTCACGGAAATATTCTGCCATGGTAAGACCTGTAAGACCAACTCTCATTCTTGCTCCCGGTGGCTCGTTCATCTGACCGAATACCATGGTGGTCTTTTCGATAACGCCGGATTCGATCATTTCGTAGTATAAGTCGTTACCTTCACGGGTACGCTCACCTACACCGGTAAATACGGAATATCCGTTATGCTCTGTTGCAATGTTGGTAATTAACTCCTGAATCAGTACGGTTTTACCTACGCCGGCACCACCGAACAGACCGATTTTACCACCCTTCTGGTAAGGGCAGAGAAGGTCAACGACCTTAATACCGGTTTCTAACATTTCTGTCTGGGTGGACTGCTCTTCAAAAGCAGGTGCCTTTCTGTGAATTGGTAAATACTGCACTCCTTCCGGAGCCGGTTTTTCATCAATCGGATTACCAAGTACGTTAAACATACGTCCTAAGGTATTTTCACCTACAGGAACGGAAATCGGAGCACCGGTAGCCACCGCATCCATACCGCGGACAAGTCCGTCGGTTGGACCCATGGCAATACAGCGCACGGTGTCATCACCTAAGTGCTGTGCCACCTCTACCACCAGCTCGGTCTTACCGTTCTGGATTTTAATAGCTTCGTATATTTCCGGAAGATTTCCGTTTGTAAACTTAATGTCAAGTACCGCACCGATAATCTGAGTGATTTTTCCGATATTGTTTGTAGCCAATTTCGTTCACTCCTTTTCTTAGTTGATTGCATTTGCGCCGGCAATGATTTCGGTAAGTTCCTGGGTAATGGCACCCTGACGGGCACGGTTGTAGCTTAATTCCAGGGTAGAAATCATTTCTTCGGCATTGGTTGTCGCAGAATCCATTGCCTGCATTCTTGCACCGTTTTCACTTGCAAAGGACTGCATCAGTCCGCCGTAAATTAAACTGTTGATATACTTCGGAATAATTAAGTCAAGGGCTTCCTCTGCCTCCGGTTCATAGTTCATCAGTGTCAGCTTGTCTGCCTCGTCCTCTTCTTCCTCTTCGGATACTACCACCGGAAGAAGCTTCAGCCAGGTAGGAATATGTGTCACTGTGTTTTTAAACTCTGTATAAACCAGATAAATCTCACCGATTTTACCTTCTGCAAAGTCTTCTAATACCTTACGGCCGATGGCTGTTGCATCGTTAAAAACCGGCTCGTCCATTGCTTCGGAATAGTCCTCGGCGATGGTGTAACCACGTCTCGCCAAAGCGTCCCTGCCTTTTTTACCCACAGCATAAATTACTGCGTCTTCCTTGCTGATGCCGCTGTTCATTACCATCTTGATAATGTTGGAGTTATAGCCGCCCGCAAGTCCACGGTTGGAGGTTACCATGATGATGCCCTTCTTTTCGGAGCTGCCGCTCTGAAGATAAGGATGAAGGATATTTCCGGATTTCCGGAGCATGGAATTTACCGCTTTGTACATATGCTCAAAGTAAGGCTTGGTATTTTCTGCCTTGCCCTTGGCCTTTTGCAGCTTTACGGTGGAAACCAGCTTCATCGCCTTGGTAATCTGCCCGGTGCTCTGTATACTTTCTCTGCGCCTCTTGATATCTCTCATGGAAGCCATGTTACATCACACCTCTCTATCCTCTGAATTCTTTTTTGAACTCCTCAATTGCCTTAATTAAAGTAGCCTCTGTCTCTTCGGACATCTGCTTTTCTTCACGGATTGCCTTTGGAACCTCAGAGTACTTAGTATCGATGAAATCGAACAGTTCCTTTTCAAACTGACGGATGCTGTCTACTTCGATATCGAGTAAGTACTTCTTGGTTGCCGCATAAATGATGATTACCTGATATTCAACCGGCATTGGCTTGTACTGAGGCTGCTTTAATACCTCACGGATTCTTTCACCCTGTGCCAGCTTTTCTTTGGTATCTGCATCAAGGTCGGAACCAAACTGTGCAAACGCTGCCAGTTCTTTGTACTGGGCAAGGTCGATACGGATTGGTCCGGCAATCTTCTTCATGGCCTTAATCTGCGCAGAACCACCAACTCGGGATACGGAAAGACCCGCATTTACCGCAGGACGGAAACCGGAGTTAAACATTTCTGTTTCCAGATAAATCTGGCCGTCGGTAATGGAAATTACGTTGGTAGGAATGTACGCGGATACGTCGCCTGCCTGGGTTTCGATAATTGGCAGAGCAGTTAAGGAACCGCCGCCAAGAGCATCAGACAGTCTTGCTGCACGCTCCAGTAATCTGGAGTGCAGGTAGAATACGTCACCAGGGAACGCTTCACGTCCAGGTGGTCTCTTTAATAACAGGGACAGGGTACGGTAAGCCGCTGCGTGCTTACTTAAGTCGTCGTATACAATTAAAACGTCCTGTCCGTTTTCCATCCACTCTTCACCGATGGCACAACCGGAATAAGGAGCAATGTACTGTAATGGCGCAAGCTCGGAAGCGGTTGCCGCAACGATGGTGGTGTAATCCATAGCGCCGTACTCTTCTAAAGTGCCCACGATGGAAGCCACGGTAGACTGCTTCTGACCGATGGCAACGTAGATACACTTAACGTTCTGGCCCTTCTGGTTGATGATGGTGTCAATAGCGATGGCTGTTTTACCGGTCTGTCTGTCGCCGATGATAAGCTCACGCTGTCCACGTCCGATCGGTACCATGGAGTCGATAGCCTTGATACCTGTCTGAAGTGGTGTATTAACGGATTTTCTTGCAATTACGCCGGAGGCTACTCGCTCAATCTGGCGGAATTTTGTTGTTTCGATTGGTCCCTTGCCGTCAATTGGCTGGCCAAGGGCATTTACTACACGTCCCAGCATGGCATCGCCAACCGGAGCCTCTACTACTCGTCCTGTGGTCTTTACGGTGTCGCCTTCGCTGATGCTCTTGCTGTCACCGAGAAGTACCGCACCTACGTTATCTTCTTCCAGATTCAGTACCATGCCGTATACCTCGCCAGGGAACTCTAACAGTTCACCCTGCATGGCCTTTTCCAGACCGTGGATACGTGCGATACCGTCTGCAACCTGGATTACTGTACCAACATCAGATACCTCTAACTTTGTACTGTAATTTTTAATCTGTTCTTTGATTACCGAACTGATTTCTTCAGGTCTTAAATTCAAGATATAAGCACCTTCCTTCTGAATTTACTTTTCTTACGAAAGAGATACCTTCCGTAAATTCTTCGTCATGTTGTCGAGCTTAGTACGGATGCTGGAGTCCACGACCCTGTCACCGATACGGATTACCATGCCGCCGATTAAAGAAGCATCTACGCTGTAATCCACTTCAAAGCTTTCATATGACGTCTGCTGTAATAATTTTTCTTCTACCCGCTTTTTCTGGTCGGCAGATAATTCTACCGCGGAAACCACACGGGCAACTCCGATCTTTTTATACTCACGAACCTTTGCCAGGAAATAGTTTAAAATAGCCTCTATTTCGGCACCTCGATCCTTTTGCGTGATAATCACAAGGAAACCCACGATATCGTCGGAAAAACGTCCTTTAAAAATGTTTTCAATGACGGAAATCTTTTCTTCCTTGCTGATTTTCGGGTGGTTTAAAAGCTTTAAAAGCTCCGGATTTTCAGCAAAGGCCTGAGCCAGCAATTCTACCTGCTCTGCTACGGAGTCCAGTTCGTTTTGCTCTAATGCAAGCTCAAACAAGGCATCTCCATAGGATCCTTCGATTAATTTTGCCATGTATCCTCACCCATTTCATTCAATGCTTCGTCAATCAGCTTTGCCTGGGCAGCATCATCTAAAGAGCCGGCAACAAATTTGCCTGCCAGTTCTCTTGCCACGCCAATCATTTCCTGCTTGACTTCGTCTTTGACCTTACTCTTTTCCAGTTCGATTTCTCTCTCTGCACGTTGCATTACTCTTGCAGCTTCTTCCTTTGCCTCTGCCACGATTTCGTTTTCGCGGGCAAGGGCTTTCTTTCTGCCTTCGCTAAGAATAGCATCTACATCCTTATCTGCTGCGGCAAGCTTTGCGTAGTACTCTGTTTTCATCTTGTTTGCCTCTGCCATGTCACGGCTGGCTGTTTCCATTTCCTCCTTGATTTTGTCCTGACGCTTTTTCATCAGTTCCCTTGCAGGATTGAACAACAAAAAGGACAGTAAGAAAAACAGGAAACCTACTGCTAACGCAAGAATGACTGCATCTGCGATTAACTGTGCATCGAGTCCGAAAATACGGTTGGATACTCCTAATACCATATTACTCAAGATTCGGCCTCCTTCTACAATTTATTTTTTATCCAATCTTAAATAAATGGATTTGCAAATAACAGAATAATAGCTACCGCGAAACCGTAAAGACCTGTTGTTTCGGCAACGGCCTGACCAAGTAACATGGTAGACATGATGTTACCCTTTGCGCCAGGGTTACGTCCTACTGCTGCTGCACCGTGACCTGCTGCGATACCCTGACCTACACCAGGACCGATACCGGCGATCATTGCGATACCTGCACCAATTGCAGAACAACCCTTAATAAAAGCTTCACTAGTAATACCTTCTAACATATCATTTCCTCCATTCCACCGCATCTTTGCGGCATTCTTCTTTTTTGTGCAAGCAAAGTACTATAGCTTTGATTGCGGCGATTTCAATCGCTTTGCCTAATGTTTTCTTTAGGCTTCCTCTTCTCCAAAGCATTGAGAAATAAATACCATGGTCAGCATACAGAATACATATGACTGAATTGCGCCGGAGAACACGTCAAAGTATGCGTGTAATCCGCCGAAAATCGGCCAGATGAAAAACTGCAGCAGTTTTGGAAGCAAACCGTATAACAGACCCATCATTACAGTTCCGGATAAAATATTACCGAACAAACGTAAGGACATGGACATTGGTGTTGCAATTTCACCGATGATGTTAATCGGAGTTAACAAAATCGGCTGGAACAGCTTGGTAACATGTCCTGCTTTTTCGTACTTGAAACCATTGTAGTGAATCAGTACAAATGTAATCAGGGCAAGTCCAAGAGTAACACCATAGTCTGCAGTCGGCGGTCTGAGTCCGAACAAACCGGACAAGTTGGCTACGATAAGAAACGCAAATAAAGTTCCGATATAGTTGGAAAACTTTGAATAATGCTTTTCTCCCATATTATTTCTTGTCAGGCCGTCCACCAGTTCTACCAGGTACTCAATGATATTGAGGAACGTTCCCGGCACTTCGTTTGGATCTGCCTTTTTAATGGCACGGTTAGCAAACAATGCTAAAATTGTAAGCGTCAGCACCACCAGCAGCAAACTCACGTGCGTGTTGGTAATCCATAGTTCCTGTCCGAATACTTCATACTTGAACAAGCCATCCACACCGAAGGTTATCTTCGAGTCGGAAGCTGCCAGTATGCCCATTCGAAAGACACTCCCTGGTCCCACTTTCTCACCTTCCTTTGTTTATAAAATTTTGTAAAACCTTATGGGTTAACGGCTGTAAATAAGCCGAAAACTTCAAACTTAATACTCCGAGGGCCACACCGATAAGAGAAATCCACTGCGGAAGCAGCAGGGCTGCCGCCAAGGCCGCCACCATAAGCAAAAGCCGCAGGAAGGTTCCCTTCTGCATTTTTTTTGTGGCATTCTCCGCATCATATAACATGGCCTGTTCCAGAGCATGATGCATGTGGACACTCATTACTCCGGCAATGATACATCCAAGCAAAAGCCCCAGTGTATAGGCTATCCTGTTGGACACAAAAATATTTCCGATTAAGAAAAGAATTCCGCACAACACCACTCCGATAATAAGTTCGTACAACGTCTGTTTTGCTTCCTGCATAATAAAACCTCCAAATAATTACGATTAGTCTTCTTTTTTTTCGGTTGTACTTTCCCTTTGTTCTCTTCTTTGTTTGTTGCGTTCCCCGGCTTTTTTTAAATTTTCGATATAAGCCAGTTCATCATCTTCTCTTTTTTTGTCTTTTGCATAAAAACTTTTAGTCAGATGATAGACATTACGCACCGCCGCCCCCATGCCGAGGAACAGAAAAACCGGCACAAAAAGCTTTGAATCTAACCACTCGTTTAACTTAATTCCGAAGAACAGACATAAGAAAATCGGAACCAGCATAGACAGGCTGATTTGGGATATCATCATTAAACTTCTTGCAACTGCGCCATTTTTCCCCATTATCTATTCTCCTTATACTAAACATTTCTATTTTACCACACTTTCACCCTAAAAGATAGCCTTTTTTGCCATTTTTCTTCGTTAATTCTTTAACGTAGAAAACCAACATTTTCCGTGACAAAGATCAGTTTCCATGTTATACTAAAAGATACCATATTTGCAAAAATTCGAAAGGATTTTAATCATGAAAATTATTATTGTGGGCTGCGGCAAAGTAGGTTACGCCCTGTGCCAGCAGTTAAACGACGAAGGACACGACATCACCCTGATAGACAAAAACGCAGACCGTCTTCAGCCTGTGGTGGATAATTTAGACATTCAGGTTATGACAGGCAACGGCACCAGCTTTCTTGTACAGCAGGAAGCCGGTATTGAAAACACCGACCTGCTCATTGCCGTTACCAACGAAGATGAAATCAACTTAATCACCTGCCTCATTGCAAAAAAGGCCGGCAACAACTGCCGTACCATTGCCAGAGTCAGAAATCCGCAGTATTTCAACGAAATCGACTATTTAAAGGCTGCCATCGGCATCTCCTCCAGTATCAATCCGGAGTATGCGGCCGCCCATGAAATTGCCCGCCTCATTCAGGTGCCGGATGCCATCGACATCGACTCCTTTGCCAGGGGCCGGGTAGATTTGCTTCGCATTGCCATTCCGGAAGATTCCCCGTACGACAACATGAAGGTCTTTGAATTTTCCAAAAAATTCAACCGTGAAGTATTAATCTGTACCTTGGAGCACGAACACGAACTCAGCATTCCAAACGGCAGCAGCGTTCTTCACGCAGGTGACACGATTTCTGTTATTATGCCGAGAAAAAAAATTGCCGGTTTCTGTAATGCCCTGCAGATGTCCGCAGTCCGCGAAATCAAAGACGTTATGATTGCAGGCGGTGGTACCACTGCTTATTATCTGGCGGAAATTCTTGCAAAGTCCGGCATATCGGTAAAGCTTATCGAAAAAGACAAAGACCGCAGCCGGTTCTTAAGTCTCGGACTGCCAAAAGCACAAATCATCAATGCCGATGCCACGGTTCACGAAAATCTGTTGGAAGAAGGCCTGCCGCAAATGGATGCTTTCGTTGCATTAACCACCCAGGACGAAACTAACATTTTCCTTTCCCTGTATGCGGATAAGGTTGCCCCAAAGTGCAAAAAAATAACTAAAATCAGCAAAATGGCCCAGGATGAAATTATCGAAGAGCTTCCTATCGGCAGTATTATTTCCGCAAGAAATACTACCACCGAATATATTTTAAAATATGTCCGTTCCTTAACCAACAGCTACGGAAGTAATGTGGAAGCATTATACCGCCTAATGGACAATCAGGTAGAAGCCCTGGAATTCCACGTAAAGGAAACCGGTCCGGTTACCGGAACACCATTGTTTGAACTACAGTTAAAATCCAATCTTTTAATCTGCTGTATTGTCCGCGGCAAACAGATTATTACCCCGTCCGGCCGCGACACCATCGAGCTTGGCGATACGGTTATTGTGGTTACTACCAATAAGGGCCTTCAGGATATTTCCGATATCTTAGCAGAATAAAGAGGACACGACTATGAATTATTCCATCATTTTATATATTCTTGGCTGGGTACTGAACCTGCAGGGAGTTTTTATGCTTCCTCCCTGCCTGGTAGGATTAATTTATAAGGAATACCATGATGCCCTGATATACTTTATCATTTCCATCTGCTGTACTGCCGTGGGCATTTTTCTCCGTCGGATGAAGTCTAAAAACAGCACCTTCTATGCAAAGGAAGGCTTCGTAGCAGTAGCTCTGAGCTGGATTATCCTTAGTATAACCGGCGCCATTCCTTTTGTATTAAACGGTGACATTCCTTCCTATGTAAATGCCCTGTTTGAAATCATCTCCGGTTACACAACCACCGGTTCCAGTATATTAACCAATGTGGAAGGACTTTCCCATGCCAACCTCTTTTTCCGCAGCTTCAGCCACTGGATTGGCGGTATGGGTGTGCTGGTATTTATCCTTGCCATTTTGCCTATGACCGGCGGTTCCACCATGAATCTGTTAAAAGCAGAATCTCCCGGACCTTCCGTAGGCAAGCTGGTTCCGAAAATGCGCCAAACCGCATTTATTTTATACGCTATTTATTTTGTAATGACCATTATTACAATCATCTTTCTGTTGTTTGGCGGAATGCCGTTGTTTGAATCCATCTGCCACGCCTTCGGTGCAGCAGGTACCGGTGGCTTCGGCATTAAAAACGACAGTATTGCAAGCTACTCCCCTTACCTGCAGACAGTGCTTACCGTATCCATGTTTTTATTCGGTGTAAACTTTACTTTCTTCTACTACATTCTAATCCGCAGGGTAAGAGACGCATTTAAGATGGAGGAGGTTCGTTGGTATGTTGGCATTTATGCCGTAGCGGTTCTTCTGTTAATGTCAAACCTGTTGTATCACGGCTATGCCTTTGGCGAAAGTCTGCTGCATGTTACCTTCCAGGTAGCTTCCATCATGACCACCACAGGATATGCCACAACAGATTTCAATTTATGGCCGGAATTTTCCCGCGGCCTTATGGTATGCCTCATGTTTATTGGGGCCTGTGCCGGTTCCACCGGCGGCGGTATCAAAGTATCACGTATCATGATTTATTTAAAGCAGGTACGCAAAGAACTTATCCAGCAGATTCATCCCCGCCGTGTCCATGTCCTTAAAATGGACGGCAAGGAAATCCCGCATGCTACCGCACATTCCTGTAACGTACTGTTAATGACCTATGTTGTAGTGTTCATCGCCTCCTATCTTCTGATTTCCCTGGACGGTTTTGACACCACAACCAATTTCACGGCAATTGCCGCCACCTTAAACAACATTGGTCCCGGCTTAAACATGGTTGGTGCCACCGGAAACTTTTCCGCCTTTTCCAACTTTTCCAAGTTTGTCCTCATGTTTGACATGCTGGCCGGCCGTTTAGAAATCATTCCGATGTTACTATTATTTTATCCTTCTACATGGAAAAAGTAGTGCATTTTTCCTGTTTGTATGTTATAATTCTCATATAAGGTCGATATATGTTGTAAAGAAGGGGTGATGTTCCGATGGAATCAGACATTAAGCTATATCGCAGACGTTTTATCCCCAATGAGTTAAAGCTCTTAACAGACGATAAAATCCTGCATATAGACGACAACCTAATTATTACATCCTGGACTACTTTAAAACCTCGTCCGGACTTTGCATCCGGCATCTCTGCGTATTACCGCAAAGAAGGTTTTAAAATCAGCCGGCACTATGGTGCAGACGGCACCTTTACCCGTTGGTACTGTGACATTGTCACCGAATCCCAAACCGGCAACGAAATCACCTTTTCCGATTTATTAATTGATGTGGTTATCTTTCCGGACGGCACCGTCCGAGTGGTTGACCTTGATGAAGCGGCCGATGCCTTAGAGCAAAAGCTAATCACTTCCGATATGCTGATGCAGGCCCTCCGTTCCACCGATAAGCTTCTGTCCTACATTCACCAAGGCAAGTTCTCCGAGCTCACCGAATGTATGGCAGGCTACATAAAATAACACTATAATCCATGGTACCTTCTCCCTAAGATACCATGAAGCAAAGGGGTTTTTTATATGTTTAAGAAGAAAGCAAAAAACACAAACGAAACTAACGACAAGCAGCTTCTGTTAGAAGCAATGCAGCAGTTCATCGACGGCAAGTATGCCAACATTGACACTTCTGTTTATGCCGATGCGGAAATAGCAGAAAAATTCAACGAAATGATGACTGTCCTCAAAAAGTCCAACAACAACTACGTTATGCGTATGAACGAAGCCATGGAGCACATCGGCGACAATTCCTGCGTCAAAGAAATGATTGAGCAGGTAATGGCACAGACAAGTTCCATCCAAAGCATGACTGCCTCCAGTAAAGAATTTGAAACTTCCATTCAGAATATTTCCGAAGAAGTGGAACATATCCGTGACGAAGCCCATGCAGCTATCGAGGTTTCCTCCGCCAGTGTCAGCAACATGAATGAAACCATTGAAGCAGTTACCGATTCCGTAAACCAGATTCAGGGCATCCATGAAAAGGTTGCTGTTTTTGAAGAAAAAATTGAGCAGATTAACAACATTATCGATGTAGTCAAAAAGTTGGCAAACCAGAGTAATCTTCTTGCATTAAATGCTTCCATCGAAGCAGCCCGTGCCGGTGAAGCAGGCCGCGGTTTTGCCATCGTTGCCGGTCAGGTAAAAGACCTTTCCGCTAATACCGCCCAGTCCGCCGACATGGTAGTAGATTACGTAGACGAGCTCCGTGCCAGCCTGGCAGAATTAAAAGACCTGGTAGACAGCACCACCGAGCACTTAAATGAAAGCAACAGCCGTGTACAAAACTCCGTGCAGGATATCAACAGCATGAGCCAGCACATGGATTTAATCAACGACCGTATCAACAACATCCACGACGCAGTTAATACCCAGACAGCAGTTACCCAGAGTTTTCTTAACTCCATTGAGTCCATGGCAGAAAGCTACGAAATCTTAGAGCGTGACTGTTTTGCAACCGGTGACCACCTCCACTCCATCAGCCGTTACGTAGACAGTGCCCGCGGCGACATGGCAAGAGGTTTCTCCGACTTAACCACACAGGACTGGGTACGTATCTTCCAGATTGACCACCATATCTTAACCTGGAGAATGTATAACAACATTGCAGGCTTTGAACACTTAAAGATTACACAGCTCAATAACTGGAACGACTGTAAGCTCGGTAAATGGATTGGACAGCAGACCGACCCACGCATTACCGGCAGCAACCAGTTTAAGGACGTTAGAAAATACCACGAGGAACTTCATCATCACGGATGCGATTCCTGGCAGGCTGCCGAAGACGGCAACCGTGAGCTTGCCTTACAGCACTTTGATCTGGCTCTGGCAAGCTACCGTAAGTTCTATGATGCTATCGAAAGCTTCAAGGCATACCTCAGAACCATCGGTCACGTAGACGAAACACCGATTAAACCTTTTAAAAACTAATAAATATAATCCCGCGCTACTCTTTTTCATGGGTTAGGAGTAGCGCGGGATTTATTTATTGTAGCACAGGAACTGCGCGGGATTTATTTATTATGGCACAGAAATAAGTCGGTAGGATTAATTTTTTTTCAGAATATTCCGGTTTCATTATGGTAATACTTTTTGTATCCAATAAAAACCAGGAGGTATTACCATGGCTGTTGATTTTAAATCCAGTGAAACCATGAAAAATCTGATGAAGGCATTTGCCGGTGAAAGCCAGGCAAGAAACCGTTACACTTTTGCGGCAGGACAGGCAAAGAAGGAAAATCTTTTCGTTATCTCTGCTGTTTTCAAATTTACCGCTAAGCAGGAAAAGGAGCATGCGGAAATTTTCTATAATCATTTAAAGCAGATGGCCGGCGAGAACATTTCTATTGACGGCACCTACCCGGTAGATATTACCGAATCCATCATCCAGCTTTTACGTTATGCAGAACACAACGAAATGGAAGAATACGGTGACGTCTATAAGCATTTCGCAGACGTGGCAAGCCAGGAAGGTTTCGCAAAGATTTCCGCAGATTTCCGTATGATTGCAGATATTGAAAAGACCCATGCTGACCGTTTTTCCCGGTTTGCAGATTTATTGGAGCAGAATAAACTTTTTGTTTCCGATGTATCCTGCAAATGGATGTGCTTAAACTGCGGCAATGTAATTGACACTACCAAAGTACCGGAAAAATGCCCGGTATGTGACCACGATAAAGGATATTTCGTAAGACTCGAACTTGCCCCATACACACAAGGCTAAAAAAGAAACCTTGCATATAAAAAATAAATGCCACACAACTCCTCACCCATAAAAAAGAGTTGTGTGGCATTTGCTTTTTATCCTTCGATACCTTTTATTCTGCGAATATGTCTTTCGTCGTTAGAGAATGGTGTGTCAAGGAATAAATCCACTATATCCAGAGCATGTCCTGCTCCGATGACTCTGCCACCCATAGCAAGCACATTTGCGTTGTTATGCTCTCTGGTTGCCTTGGCACTGAAGCAGTCATGACACAGGGCACAACGGATACCCGGAACCTTGTTTGCTGCAATGGAAATACCAATACCGGTACCGCAGATTAAGATACCCTTTTCGCAGGTGCCGTCTACAACCGCATTTGCTACCAGCTTTGCATACTCCGGATAGTCACAGGACTCCTTTGTAAAGGTTCCGAAGTTCTTGTACTCAATTCCCCTCTGGTCTAAGTGAGCCATAACCTCCTGCATTAAATCATAACCACCGTGGTCACATCCTAAAGCTATCATTGTTTTTTCTCCTTTATGAAAAATTTTTTCTTCTTTATACTTGCAGAGTCTGGTAACCTGCTGCCTTTCGCAGCCGGTTCATAATGGCTCTTGCCAGTTTTGTATTTTCAAAGCTTTCGGAATAAATTACTTCCATTTGCTCTGTATCAAAGGAACGAAGTGCCGCAAACAAATGGGCGGAAATTTCCTTTTCCTGCTTTAAGGAACCTAAGGAATACACATGTCGGCAGTTGTATCGGGCCTTCGTTTCTTCTGCGCACAACACAGCTACCCGGATACCATTTTCTTCCTGTTCTGCTGCCAGCTCATTTATCTTTTTTACTACTGCTTCGGTGTCACCCTCAACAATCGTAATCTGGCCCTTTGGCGCATAATGACGGTACTTCATACCCGGTGCCTTTGCCACCACGGATTCCTGAGGTTTTGTAGCAAGCACGGCGGAGTCAAAGGTTACCTCTTCCACAACTTGCTCAAAATCTTCTTTGGTAATGTAGCCCGGACGTAAAATCATCGGTACCTCTCCGGACAAATCTATTATAGAGGATTCCAAACCAATGTCGGAATTTCCTCCATCCACAATCATTTCTATCCGGCCGGATAAGTCTTCAATAACATGCTCTGCCTTGGTCGGGCTTGGTCTGCCTGATAAATTAGCACTCGGCGCTGCAATATAAGTACCGGAGGCTTTGATAATTGCTCTTGCAATTTCATCCGACGGCATACGGATGGCCACCGTATCTAAGCCGCCGGTTGTGGCATACGGCACCACCGGACCTTTCTTTAATATCATCGTCATTGGCCCCGGCCAAAACTTTTCTGCCAGCCGATATGCCAATTCAGGAATATCCACCGCCAGTTTTTCTATATCTTCAACCTCCGCAATATGCAGAATCAAAGGATTGTCGGAAGGCCTTCCTTTTGCGGCATAAATTCTTGCAGCCGCAGTTTCCTGCAGTCCGTCTCCGCCAAGACCATAGACGGTTTCTGTAGGAAAAGCTACCAAACCGCCCTCCCGCAGGATTCTGCCCGCTTCTTTTATCTGCTCTGTATCAGGATGTGTTCTGTCAATTTTGATTACTTTTGTTTCCATAATGTTCTCGTTTCTACTGCACCCAAGCCGGCGCAGTATTGATATACTCCATAATACCAAGATGAATTGCAAATGCAAGTTTTTCCTGATATTCTTCCGTCGCAAGCAATGCCGCCTCTGAAGGATTCGACAAAAAACCGCATTCGATTATAACGGCGGGGCATGTTGCTTTTTTCAATAAATAGTACTCTTTATTTGCTTTGGCAACCCGGTGATTTCCATCATCGATTTCACTTTTCAAGCTGTTTTGTATGATACTTCCCAGCATTTTCCCGGAGTCCGAACCGGCATAATAAAACACCTGGGCTCCGTCTACCTCTTCTTCCGGATAACTGTTCTGATGAATGCTGACCATAACCACCGGCTCTGCAGCTGCAATCAATGCTGCCCTTGCACGCAAATCTTCATTTTTACGGCTGGCCGCCTGCTCCGACGCCAAGTCTTTATCTTCTTCTCTGGTAAGAACAACTGCTACGTCATTCTGCTCCAAAAGACTTTTTAAGCGCAGGGCAATCTGCAGGTTAATTTCTTTTTCCAACGCTCCGTTAACCCCTACTTTTCCCGGGTCTTTTCCGCCGTGTCCTGCATCTATTACCACAACCGGAGCTCTTTTTCCTTCTCCCATAACCGAAACCGCCTGCTCTTTCTCCGCACGTTTTAAAAACGCGCTGCCCAAAAGCAAGACTCCGGCTGCCATTAATATCAAAACAAGTTTTTCTTTCATGCCTCACCACACCGTAACTATAACATTTACCATCAGTGTATTCCAAGAAGCATGTTCGTTATTCTGTTATTTACTGATTCATATAAGCTTCGATTACCGGCCATACCTGCTCAGTTTCAAAGCCAAGACGCCATGCTGCCATGCCGGCAACATCCGCCCCTGCAATCACTTTTAACCTTTCATGAAGGGAATCCATATCCTCCATCCAGATTTTATATGTGATACCATTCTTCTTATATTCCGCATAATTCTGACCGGAAGCTTCATCATACTGGGCTGTCACCTTATTACGGCTAAGCACGTCTTTGGCTCCGTTCATGGTAAGCGCCTCCGAAGACAGCTTTACCGCTCCGTCTGCTTCCTGCTCCGCCCATAATCTTGTATAAAACGGAATCGCCATAACTATACGCTCTTTTGGCATTTTTTTCAAGGTATCATTTACCGCCTTCTTTAAAAATCCCAAAGATGCAACCGATCCGGCAGTTTCCGAGCCGCTGTAATGTTCATCATAGGCCATGATAATTACATAATCCACTACCTTGCCCTGGGCTTCCAAATCGTAGAACTCATTATAAGATGCAGGCACATAGTTGTCTACAGAAAGAACAATTCCTTCCTGCCGGCAACGTACCGAAAGTTCTTTTATAAACTGGATGTAGTGCGGTCCGGTTTTAGATTCCAAAGTTTCAAAGTCAATGTTCCATCCGTCAAAACCGTATTTGGCTGCTTCTGCCATCATGTTGTCGATTAATACAGCTCTGGTCTCAGAAGAAACCATTAATTCATAGGTGCTGACATTCTGGTCAAAATTGTCAATCAATGCCCATACCTGAAGCCCTAAATCATGGGCTCTCTGTACATAGCTTTCGTTTGCCAGGGAGCTGATATTGCCTTCTGTATCAATAAGCCTGTACCAGGTCGGAGAAATCACATTCATTTCCTTTGCTGTTTCTACCAACTGCTCCAGATTTTCGTTTGCTTTTGCAACTGTTACCTGTTGCCAGCCCAGCATCACTTTTTCATCCATGGTAATATGGGTGTACTCAGGCTCTGTATAAACGCTCTGCAACGCATCGTAATATGACTCTCCAAGAAACTTTTTCTGCACATAGCCGTAGATGCCATCCTGAGTCATTACCTTAAAAAAGCTTCTGCCCCCGGTACCGGTGCCGCCAATGTAATACAATTTTTCCCCGGCCGGAACTACACGCAAAATATCGCTCTTAATATCCGGTTCAAAACGGATTGGAGTTTCAGCCTCCACCGTATCATAATAAAGGAAATCTATCCATTGGTGATGAATTACCACGCGGTTCGGATTCTCATAAAATGCATAGGTAAAGTCAGAAACCATTGCCGTAAAATCAAGAGAAAGGTAATATACTCCCTCCAGATTCAAAAACGCAGGATGGGGAAGTTCCTTTGTTTCTTTATTGCTGTAATAGTATGGTTTTCCTGCTTCTACACGAATTAACTCTTCCGGCAGGGTATAGCTTAACAACTGTTCTGCTTCATCCAAATAGAAACCATCGTTAAAAAGGCTGTCGACAGTATCTAACGTTAAATAAATGCCACCGTCCCGAAGCAAAGCACGTTCTGCATAAATTTCATTTTCCAGTAAAACTACCGCCTCATCCGGCGCCACATCGTAATAATTATCCAATGCACGCATCGTTTCACTTGGGGTATATTTATCCACTAATTTAAGTCCCAGAAATGTAATGATACCGCAAATCAAAAGTGTACTTACGATTATTTTTATTTTTAATGCTTTTTCCATATAGAATCGTACCTCGTTATCAATTTACTATAGTATGCCCGGCAAATCGATTTACCGCCACTATAAGTATAACAAATTTTTCAGGTACTGTCATTATTAATTTCAAATCCGGCAGAAAGAAGAATCAACTCCGGATTTGAGCGGTCGAAAATGTTCTTCTTTCTGCCTTAGCTGCACCGTTGGCTTTGTCTTTCGGATAAGAAAGCTGTGACGAGTTTTCCTGCCGCAAAAAAGGCAACTGGTTACAATTTGCCCAGGAGAAGTTTCATCTGTCTCCTGAATGGTTTTGACTGTCCAAACGCTTCAAAATACATCGGCAACCGTCCGATTTTGCACTTACGTTTCAAATAACGTTTTGCCAGACGGAAGTCTCCACCGGTCAATGCCACTGCTAAATTTTCAACTCTGTCAAGCGACAGAAGCATCGTTTTCCATTGATTCAGGTTAAATTCAGTGAATGCACCGGTCAGGAGGCAGGCACGGCAGCCTCCTTCCGAAGCCAATGGCGTTTTTATCCCAAAACAAACGACAACCAGAGAATAACCCCGGTCTCTCCAACCATTGACCTCCTGCGGAGCCACACGTTTTGCCACCGTAACTAATCCACGTTCAAACACAAAGCCTTGTTGCCCTCCCAATGTTTCCTTTCCTTTTTTTGAATGTTCCATATATTCCATCCAGTGCCCGTCTGTGCAATCCAGATACAGTACCGGCTTTCTATATCGGTCCCGTAAATACATTGCCAGCTGTAAGGCAGCCATACTGCTCTCTTGTTCATTCGTTACGCCGGTTACCGCATACCAGACTTCCCTGTTTTTTTCGGTTCTCTTTTTTCGCTGGAGCTTTTTTAAATCCTCCATCACCTGTCCTGCAGTCTCATATTCCTTTCCTTCTTTCCGAAGGCATCTACTTACAATATTCCGATACCCTTTTGGTGCTTTGGGCGTGTGGAGCAGCAGGTACTCCATACATCTGCCCATACAATAAATATCTGTTTTCGCCGATAAAACACCCTTACTTTTCATTTCCGGTGCACAGTACGCAGGTGTCCCGAAAACAAAGCAATTTTCATTCTGCTGACTCCGGCAAATGGCAGCACCGAAATCAATGAGCTTCATCTTATGATTCTCAAACAAAATGTTTTCCGGTTTAATATCCAGATGTAAAATGTTTCTTGCGGGATGATGCAGAAATAGTAAGATTTCACATAATTGTATGGAAATTTCAAGAAGCAAAGAAGCAGACAGACTTCCTCGCCGACCAACATACTGTTTTAAATTTTCTCCTTGGATAAATTCTTCCACAATATAAGTTTGGGTATCAAATTCCAGAATATCGTATATGATAGGAATAGAAGAATGCTGACACTGTTGTAGAATTTTTGCTTCGCGGGCAAGCAAATCGTGATGAGGATGAGACTTTTCAATTGTTTTGAGAATTCTCTTTCCTCCCAGGGATTTATGTTCTGCCAGCCAAACGTCGCCACCAATGCCACGGTGTAGCAGCTGTAATACATTGTACTTGTCCAGTAAATTATGGTGAATCATCAGTTCCTTTTACTGAGGGGGCACAAGTTACTTTGCAATTTAATTATAATGCTCTGTTCCAGGATAAACAAGTATTTTTTCACTCCTCCCATGTAGAAAAAAACAGGTGTTTTTCGTGCAAAATGCCAAAGAATTTTTGATATTTTGCTCCTTGTCTTGACTTTATAACAAATATCCAGTATACTTTTTGTACTCATAATTTGAGATAGGAGGTAAGCACTATGAAAATTGAAAAAATCAGTGACACCCAGATTCGCTGCACCTTAAGCCGTCAGGATCTTGCAGACCGCGATTTAAAGCTCAGTGAACTTGCTTACGGCTCCGACAAAGCTAAGGATTTATTTCGTGAGATGATGGTTCAGGCATCTTACGAATGTGGTTTTGAAGCAGAAGATATTCCACTTATGATAGAAGCTATTCCGGTTTCCGGCGACTGCCTGGTTCTGGTTGTTACCAAGGTTGAAGACCCGGACGAACTAGATACCCGATTTTCCAACTTTTCTTCTTTCCGCGACACCGGCGACGAAGATTCCTCTTCTGTCACTTCCTCTGTTGCGGATGAAATTTTAGAATGCTTCGGGCAGTTGGGCGCATTGCTCGGCAAAGGAAAAGAGGCCATGGAAAAGGCTGCCGATACAACAGACACCGCAGAACTTCCTACAGAGGAAGCTGCACCGGCAGCGAACCAGTTAACTAAGGTGTTTTCTTTCCCTACCCTGACTTCCGTTACCAAACTGGCACAGCTGATTTCTCCGTACTATTTCGGAGAAAATACCCTGTATAAAGACGAAGTATCCGCAAATTATTATCTGGTTCTACACATGTCCGGTCACACTCCGGAAGAATTTAACCGAATCTGCAATGTAACTTCCGAATACGGTCTTCCGGTTCCTACCAGCTATGCCTCTCTTTCTTACTTTGCAGAACACTTCAAACCGGTTCTAAAAACCGACGCGGTTCAAACACTGGCCGTTTTATAAATCTTTGCTTTTCGGACAAAAAAATTCCCCTTGTTCACTTGGACAAGGGGATTTCTTTTATTACTTACTGCTTAAATATGCGTTGATTTCTTCAACCAGCGGGTCTACATCCAGACCGTGTACCATGCAGGCTTCCTCTAAGGATTCACCCTGTGCGGACGGACATCCGATGCAGTGCATACCATAGTTTATTAAGATAGCAATGATGCCCTGATCTATCATGATGATTTGACCAATTGTCATTTCCTTTGTTACTGTTGTCATTTTGTGTGCCTCCTTAAAATATTACTAAAATGATTATATCCACAAGTTTCCGCCTAGTCAAGTAATATTATTCTCATTTTTTACTTGTATTTTTCATAAAGATATATTAGAATGTTATCAGAATAAAAATTCAAAGGAGGACACTATTATGGCATATACAATTAATGACACATGTGTAAGCTGTGGTGCATGTGCAGCTGAATGTCCAGTTGGCGCTATCACAGAAGGAGCAGCTCATTACGAAATCGATGCTGACGCTTGCTTAGAGTGCGGTGCTTGCGCTGCTACTTGTCCAACAGGCGCTATCGAGGGCTAATAATTATCCTTACGAAGCAGACAAAAACAGGTGTAAGAATTTCTTACACCTGTTTTTTTTATCTTAATTCCCCTGATTTTCTACTCTTATCCTTTAAAGCGGAATCTCTTTTTCCTCTCCTCTTCCAGAGAAAAACGCTGTCTGGCCACCTGACACTCCCTAATAGTACGATCCAGCTTACGATACCGTTCTTCTTCCAGATTTTCTCTTTCCCTAAACAGAAAATTCATTTCCTTCAAAATACGGTTGGAAATTCTCTCATCCATTTTTTCCAGAAGAACCTGATTGTTCTGATTCAGAACCTCCATAATCGCACCGCCGAAACCGGAATACATCCGGTAGAAATTACTTTCCGCCTCCTGAATAGGCGTTGTTTTCGCATTTGCCACCTCCGGCAGCAGCTGCTCCATACGGTGCTTTAATTCATGACGCTCTTCCTCTTTCAAAGTGGATACCTGTTCTAATTTTGGCAGGAGCTGACGGATCATGTCTTCCGTAAATCCTTCCTGCTGCAATTGCTTTACCTGGTCTAATGCTGTCTGACATTCCATATCGTTTTCACTCCTTCCAAAATCTGTCAATTTGATTTTAACCTGTCCAAGAGTCTTCTGCAATCGCAATTTACATTTTATTCCAATTTCTCTTCGTCAAATAACCGGAAGAATCGACATAATATGACCCTTTCATAATTTGTTGCATAAAAAAAGCCCACTGTAAAACAGCAGGCTTTTTGCGCATTTCTACTGGGAACGGGCTTCCAGGTTTCCGAACTTCTGGATATCGCCCATCCATTTTAATTTTATGGTTCCGGTTGGACCGGCACGGTGCTTACCTATGATAATTTCGGTAATACCCGGTTCTTCAGTATCCGGATTATAATATTCATCTCTGTAAATAAACATAACCACGTCGGCATCCTGCTCGATGGCACCGGATTCACGCAGGTCGGACATCATCGGACGTTTATCCGGACGCTGCTCTACGGCACGGGAGAGCTGGGACAATGCAATGACCGGCACATCCAATTCTCTGGCAAGACCCTTTAAGGAACGGGATATGTTGGAAATTTCCTGCTGTCTGGACTCTACCCTTCCGGTGGTAGTCATGAGTTGTAAGTAGTCGATGATGATGAGGCCAAGTCCCTTCTCCAGTTTTAATTTACGGCACTTGGAGCGCATCTCCGAAAGGGAAATACCCGGGGTGTCGTCAATAATCAGGGAAGATTCGCCGATATTTCTGGCACTCTCCATTAAATCTGCCCATTCAGAATCCTTTAAGTCACCGGTTAATATGCTTTGGGAGTCCACACGGGAATTCATGGCAAGCAAACGGTTTACTAAGGATTCTTTGCCCATTTCCAAGGAAAAGATAACGGTTGGTACTTTGGAATGCATGGAGATGTACTCCGCCATATTTAATACAAAAGCTGTTTTACCCATGGCAGGACGGGCCGCCAGGACAATCAGGGCCTGCTTTTGCAGACCGGACAGCTTATAGTCCAAGTCGCGGAAACCGGTGGCAATACCGGTAATACGACCCTGGCTCTTGGCTGCCGCTTCGATATTCTTTAACGTGCGCAGTACTACCTGGCGCATATCTTCGTATTCGCCGGCACTACGCTTTTGCACGATGTTGAATACCTGTTTTTCTGTTTCTTCGAGGATAGTGTCCATCTGCTCCTTATCGGCATAACAGGTGTTGGCAATTCCCTCGGTAATTTTGATTAACTTACGGGACAGTGCCTTTTCAGCCACAATATCAGCATAATACTTGATATTTGCAGAAGTGGATACCGCATCGGTTACGTCACGGATAAATTCCATGCCGCAGATTTCCGGAGATACTCCCTTTTCCTTTAACTTATTGAGGATGGTAACCAGTTCCGCCGGTTTTCCTTCATGCAGAAGTTCCACCATGGCATCAAACAAAATACCGTACTGCTGGATGTAAAAATCCTCTCCCTGCAGAAGTTCGGATGCGGTAAGCAAGGCATCCCTGTCCATAATCATGGAACCGATAACTGCCTGCTCAGCCTCTTTACTATGCGGTTGTACTTTTTTTATTAAAGCTTCTTCCATTGCAATTCTCCGCGGTTTATGCCTGTTCTACCTTTACTGTGATTTCTGCAGTTACCTTTGGATGCAGACGAACCGGCACGTGGTAAGTTCCGAAATTCTTGATTGGATCTGCCATCTGTAACTTTTTCTTGTCGATTTCTAACTTTAACTGGTCTTTCATAGCAACAGCAATTTCCTTGGTGGAAACGGAACCGAAGGTACGTCCGCCTTCACCGGCTTTAATCTTTAAAGTGATGCTGCCTGCTTCAATATTTTTAGCTAAAGCCTGTGCTTCTTCTAAGATTTCCTGCTGGCGCTTTTCTTCTGCTGCCTTCTGTAATTTTAATTCATGTAATGCTTTATCGGTTTTTTCTACGCCAAGCTTTTTCGGAAGAATGAAGTTTCTTGCATAACCGTCGTTTACCTTAACGATTTCTCCCTTCTTTCCTAAGCTCTTTACGTCCTGTAATAAAATAACTTCCATTTAAACTTCTCCCTTCTCTGTCATGTCCCTTAAAACATCCTTCACCTTTTCCATCGCCTCAAAAACCGTGCAATCGGATAACTGGGCTCCTGCAACGCTCATATGACCGCCGCCGCCGATTTTTTCCATTACAACCTGCACATTCAGTTCATCGATGGAACGGGCGCTGATATAAACTTTGCCGTTAAACTCGGTAAATACAAAGGATGCCTTTGTGTTATCAATATTTAATAATTCATTTGCCGTCTGGGCAGCAACTACCGTCGGGCTGTCGAGACCGTCGCTTTCCGAAATAGCAAACACATAATAATCCATAAATAATTCTGCAGAAGAAACAGCCTGTGCTTTTGCCTGATATTCTACATAATTGGTACGGAACAACTTACGTATACGTGTAACATCGGCACCGTTTCTTCTGAGATATGCCGCCGCTTCAAAGGTACGTACACCGGTTTTAGTTAAGAAATTATTGGTATCAATCATTATACCGGCATACATAGCATCTGCTTCCAACGGCTTTAGTTTTAAGCCCTCACCAATGTACTGCAAAATTTCTGCAACCATTTCACAGGCAGAGGAAGCATACGGTTCGATGTAAGAAAGCACTGCATCGATTGCTTCTCCTGTCTGACGGTGATGGTCTAAAATCACAATGGTCTTGGTAAGTTCCAGAAGTTCCTTACATTCGGTAATGGCCGGACGGTTTACATCCACTACAACCAAAAGTGTCTGGTCATCCACTATTTCCTGAGCTCTGCTGCCGGAAATAAACATATCCTCCTCGTAATCCGGATTATCCTGGAATCGTTCCATCATCGGACGAATCGAACTGGTCACATCATTAATAACAATTTGTGCCTTTTTACCCAAAGTCTTTGCAATACGGTATACACCAATAGCAGAACCAAAGGAATCGATATCTCCGATAGAGTGACCCATAATAACCACCCGGTCTCTGGTTTCTACGTATTCCTTTAAGGCATGGGCCTTTACACGGGCCTTTACACGGGTATTCTTTTCCAGCTGGACGCTCTTGCCTCCATAATAAGAAATCTTATCGCCTTCTTTTACTACCGCCTGGTCACCGCCACGGCCTAAGGCCAGGTCAATTGCCGTACGGGCAAGGTCATAATTCTTAGCATAAGATGTTGCGCCAACACCCACACCGATAGAAATGGTAACTGTCATTTCATAAATATTTAAGTTACGGATTTCTTCCAAAATAGAGAAACGGTTTGCCTCTACCACACTTAAATACTTCTGCTTAAATACAAAAATATATTTGTCTTTTTCCAGACGCTTGATGATAGCATCAATGCTCTGCATATACTTGTTGATTTCACGTTCTACCCAGGCAGTAACTAAAGACCGGCGCACTTCGTCAGCACCCTCAAATGCCTCTTCATAGTTGTCGATATAAAGCAGACCGACTAACATTTTTTCTTCGGCATTTTCTTTCTTTAATGCAGTAATTTCTGTTTCATCGTACAGATACATGCCAATCAGGGTATTAACAGTTCCTTCTGTTCCGTCTTCCACTATCCATGGCATGTCATCCCTATAGTCCGACATGTCAAGCAAGCGCATCAACACACGGTAATTTTTTCTGCCGTGCACGATGTGCAGGGTTACATCTTCTTCTACCGTTGGAAGCTGCTCCAGGGAAAGATCCTCAAAAATGTCCTGAACGGATTTACGGGCTGTTTTTTCAAACTTAACAATGTCTTTTAATTCATTGTTAGCCCAAACCAGACGTCCGTCAATATCAATGATACCATATGGAATATCCAGCTCTTTTACAAACGTGTGTTGTACCTGTCCGTGCTCTGCAGCAAACCGTACCAGTTCACCCATAATATACGGACGTTTAAACACAAATAAAATTAATGCGATGATAAAATAGACGCCGGTAAAAAGCAGCATAATACCGGCTGCATCTTTATCTACCACATAGATACCGAGCACTGTACAGAGCAATAAAACAGTAAGCCAAACCGGCCACTGCATATAGACATTCAGCGCTCCCCGCAATTTTATTTTTGCTTTATTCTTTTCTTTTTTCATGTTTCCTCACATTCTGCCGCGGACACGGCGCGGCCAAAGAACTATATGCCGTTATATTATATCACACTTTTTTGGAAACATAAAGTATTTTCTTTCATTTGAAAAGCGACGGCAAAAATAAATTCAGGGATATCCCTTGGTGGACCCGCTCATCGCTAACGGTCCTTCAAGGGATATCCCTGAATTTATTTTTGTCTGTCTGTGTTCAGCTGAAGGAAAATGCTTTATGTTTTCCAAATGATATGCTATAAAATACGGCATGTCTAAATACAAGAAAAGAATTCCCGGATACCGTCCACACAGGCCATGCCGACACGATATAAGGCTTCTTCCGTGTTGGCACCGATGTGCGGAGTAAGAACCACGTTTGGAAGCCGATACAGAGGATGCGCGGATGTGAATGGTTCGTCCACGACCACATCTAAACCTGCTGCCAACAACTTGGTTTTACCTGCTGCATATTCGTCAGACAAGGCTTTCATCAATGCTGTTTCGTCCACCAGCGCCCCTCTTGCGGTGTTAATCAGAATGGCGTCCTGCTTCATAGCCGCAAATTCAGCTTCGCCGACAATTCCCCTGGTTTCTTCGTTTAATGCCATTCCAAGCACAACAAAATCAGCGTTTTTTACTGCTTCTGTTATGCTGCCGGCATACTCTATGCCAAGTTCTGCAGCTTTTTCTTTGGTAAGACTGCGGGACCAACCGATACAATGCATATCAAAACCATTTCTACAAATCCGAATGGTCTTTTTTGCAATTTCGCCCACGCCAAGAAAAGCTACGTTTTTGCCGCCAAGCTCTGCTCCCTGCAAACCGGACACCACAGCCGGGTCTGCAAGGGAAGCACCTTCTGCAATATTTTTTTGTATCCGTCTTGCTTTTCTTGCCGTCATCAGCATAAGCGCAACATTTAATTCTGCTACAGAAGCTGCATTCCGGTAAGGAGTGTTAAACACCTTGATTCCAAGTTCCTGTGCCGCATCCAAATCCACACCGTCCATTCCGGTACCGTGTACAGCAATTACCTTCATGTTTTTTGCAGATTTCAGAACTTCTTTTGTCATCTGCAAGTTACGGTTAATGGCAGCATCACATTCCGGCAGACGTTCCCAGTCTGAGATAATTTCAGAAAAAGACTCTAATTCTTTTCTTGCCTCCGGATGAATATATTCACATAAGAATGTTTTCATTTTTTACTCCTTCACTCTGTTTACTAAAAAAATACCGCCACATACCAACGCAAGCGCCAGTATAAGTTCTAACCCAAAAGAGGAACTTTCTCCTAAAAACACGAAAGACAGCAATACGCTGAAAATCGGATTCGTAAAGGAATACACAGCCACCTTACCCACCGGATTGGCCTTCAGTAAAATTCCCCAGACAGAATATGCCACGGAAGAAATCAATGCCATATAGATAAGCAGAAGTACCGACTTGAAGCACCAGCCGGTTAAGCTTCCACCCATAAGCGCTCCGCAAACCGTCATAATTATTCCGCCGAAAATAAACTGATAGCCGCTTAAAACCACCGGACTTTCCTTTTGGGAATATTTCTTTACCAACGCAGAAGATAAGGCATAAGCAATGGCGGCAATTAAAATAGCGCCCTCTCCCCGGAAGGTAAAGCCACCCGTCAGTCCGCTTGGATCATAATTGATTACCACTACTCCTGCAAAACCGATGAGACAGCCCAAAAACTTTTGCAGGGTCAGTTTTTCATAACGGAAAATCAAACATGCCATTAAAATAGCAATAAATGTCTGGGAACCGTTGATAATTGCTGATTTCACGCCGGTAGTATAAGCAAGCCCCATGTAAAAGAAAATATACTGAAATACGGTCTGTACCAAACCGAGCTTGCAAATCATTCCATAGGAAGACTTCTGCGGAAGCAGAAACTTACCCGCAATCAGGCTGCCAAAAATCACAGTGAGCACACCTGCTAAAATAAAACGAACACCGGCAAATAAAATTCTGGAAGCCACATCCCCCGCTCCGATTCCAAACCACTCATATCCGATTTTAATGGCAGGAGTGGCACTGCCCCATAATAAGCAGCACAAACAGGCCAGCAAACCGATGCCAAGAGGTTTTGTAATAAATGTCTTCTTTTGTTCCATGATGTATAATTATCTCCTTAAAATAAACTAATCTGCCCGTCCCGCCAGCTTTTCTGTACTGCTTCGTGGATTTTCATTCCCGCTTCCACATCACCAAGAAGCAACGGCGATTCCGGGTTATGCAGCTTCATATTCCGTTTTACTGTTTCTTCATCATAATTGGCATAACAGTACTTACACAAATGTCCGCAAGTGTGATATGCTCCGATATCACAGGTAAGCAGACAGCCGCACTCGGTTCTGGCTCCCTTTATTTTAGGCACATTTAATGCAAATCCTGCAGCCTTTTCATACACCGGTGCCGTCATGCAACCGCTTGTGTCCACGCCGTAGGCTGCCAACTCCGTTCCTTCCGCACAGGACTTAATCAGTATACCATACTTCTGTCCGATTCGCACCAGTTCCTTTGCAAAGATTATCCGTTCCTCCGTGGATACCTCCCGTACCTCCGGGAAATTCCTTTTTACCTTTTGATATAAATCGATAAAACTGATAATACAGGTATCGGTGTAGCCGGACAACGTCTTTGCCATATGCTCAAATGCTTCCAGATGAAACTCCATCGTATACTTGTCCAACACAAAAATCGGGTCATACCGCCAGATAACAGCATTCCTTCCTACCTTCTCCGACAACCGGCAAAAGCTTTCCATAACGCGCTCTTTGTCCGGCACATGAGGCTCTATGTCCTTTCCGTAGGGTGTAATCGTCACAAACCAGCACTGTTTGTACTCATACAAAAGCTCCATGTATGGAAAAAACGGCGCCGGATTTTTAGTGCAAAAGGAAATGACATCCACCACGTCAGGAGAAATTCTGTATTTTGTTATCTGATTCGGATTAAAGGGATTGCGAACCAGGGCAAATCCCTCTTTGATTCGGTTTGCAAGCCACTCCGGATAAAATGCCGGAATATCGGTTCGAAGACCGGTGTGTAAAATCATGTTATTCTTGTATGATGTATTTACACTGAAATACATCAATACGCTCCTTTCTTCTCAACTCTGATATAATCAATAGTAACACTGTGGACTTTTTATTTTTATCTTATAGCTTCGACTATTTAAAGGAGTGTATTGCCACAGTT
>JAGBCB010000049.1 GCA_017938145.1 Lachnospiraceae bacterium | reverse complement strand
TCATCATAGCAATCACACCACCTGTTTTTGATACTCTAATTATACCATAAAACCTACAGAATGTCGCTATTTTAAAGGATTTTTCATAGACACAACAAGAAAAATCCCGGGCGAAAGCCCGGGACTTTGTCTACAGTCTGAGGCTATGCATTTGCATAGCCTCTTTGCATTATCCGTCGCAACGGAAAACTCTCTTATAGGTTCCACTTACAGGTAGGACTCACCCGATGATTTCTTATCTCTATATTCATAATACAAAAAACTTATTTTCCTGCAACTATTTATTAGTTTTTTCTTGCAATTTTCTAAACTCGTGCTATAATCCCTCTGGATTGTTCTATTCCAAAAATATTTACATAGAGGAGAAACATTTTATGGCAACCCTGTTACTCATCATTATTTATCTCGCCTTTATTGGCCTTGGCATCCCGGACTCGCTATTCGGTACCGCCTGGCCTGCTATTTATAACGAATTTAACCTGCCGATTTCCTACGGCAGTTTCATTACGGTGCTTTGCAGCCTGTGCACCACCTTTTCCAGTTTGTTCAGCGTGCGCCTAATCCGCCGCTTTGGTACCAACAAAGTAACGGCCTTTTGTACTGCGCTGACCGCAGCTGCCCTGCTCGGCTATTCCTTTGCGGATAACTTTTTGATGCTGATTTTACTGGCCATTCCGTTAGGACTTGGCGGCGGTGCCATCGATAATGCGCTGAACGCTTACGTTTCCCTGCATTATTCCGCCACCCAGATGAGCTTTTTGCACAGCTGCTACGGCGTTGGTGTTACCATCAGTCCTTACATACTTTCCATGGTAATCAGCAGCGATACAGGCTGGCGCGGTGGTTACCGCATTGCCTTTTTTATTCAGCTTGCCATTAGTCTTACCGTAATTTTTACCCTGCCGGTGTGGCGCAAAGCCCATGGCAACGCGCAAGCCGAAGAAGAACGGAAACCAAAGGTACTTACCTTTAAAGAAATTATGCAGTTGCCGGGCATCAAGGCCGTGTGGTGCATTTTTCTTTGCTCCTGCGCCATCGAATTTATCTGCGGCAGCTGGGGCAGTACCTTCCTGGTAGAATATAAAGGTCTTCCGATTGACAAAGCCGCCGGAATGGTTGTGTTTTATTACTTAGGCATTACCCTGGGACGATTTTTCTCCGGTCTCCTTGCTACCAAATGGAGCTGCTGGAAGATAGTAAAAGTGGGCGAATATGTCATAGCTGCCGCCGTATTGACTTTACTTCTGCCCTTACCAACAGCCTTTTCCGCCCTTGGTTTATTCCTGGTAGGCCTTGGCAACGGACCGCTGTATCCAAACTTCAGCTACTTAACCCCAAGCAACTTTGGAGAAGAAAACGCAGAAGCAGTTATGGGCACGGAGCAAGTCTTTGCTTACATCGGCGCTACCGGCGTTCCGGCCATTTGCGGTATTCTTGCCCAGGTGTTTGGATTGTGGCTGTTCCCAATTTTCCTGCTGGTGTTCTTTGTGCCGCTGGCGATTGCAACGGTAAATATTATGAAGATAAACTATGTGAAATAAAAATTGCCGGGAATAATGATATGTACCCAGAATCCTGGACACATTGATTTATGAATTAGGCGCAGCAACACATGGATGCTTCCCTGTATTTAACAGGAGGCATCCATTTTGTTTTTGCCTGAATTCTTTTGTTATTGTAGTAATCTATATATTCACTAATAGCTATTGAAAATTCTTCAAAGGAACCATATGTGTTTTCACATCCATAGTACAACTCATTTTTCAGTCTTCCGAAAAACGTTTCCATGATACAGTTATCATAGCAGTTCCCTTTTCTGGACATAGATTGAATAATCCCATGCTCTTTTAAAGTGTTTCTGAAATAAGCATGCTGATATTGCCAGCCCTGATCCGAATGAAATATCAGACCCTCAACGGATGGAAATTTATTAAATGCTCTATTAAGCATACGATGAATCTGTTCTATGTTTGGGTTCATCGATAAATCGTATGAAATAATCTCATTCGTATTCATATCTAAGATTGGAGAAATATAGCATTTTCCCCATGGAAAATTGAACTGCGATACATCAGTAGTCCACTTTTGTAATGGTGCAGTTGTACCAAAATCCCTATTTATGATGTTATCTGCAACCCTTCCTACTTCACCTTTATAAGAATGATACTTTTCTTTTGGACGCTTTCCACGCAATCCCATTTCATACATAAGACGTTGTACCCGTTTATGGTTTACGGTATAACCACGATTTACAAGTTCTCTATGAACTCTTCGAACTCCATACCGGCCCTTGTTGTAATCAAATATTTCTTGGATTTCAGCCATTAATTCTTTGTTTCTTTCTTTTACGTCATCTGCTTTTTTGATTTCATAATAGTAAGTGGATTTAGACATTCCCATTGATTTTAAAAGGTATTTTAGCTGATATCCTTTTTCCCGGAGATCCTTGATGATTGCTGCTTTTTCGCCTTGAGTCGCGCAGCTTCCTTTTCTTGCCTCAAGGCGATCCGTTTTTTTATTACTTCATTTTCGGCTTTAATATATTCGTTTTCAGCCCGGAGGCGGATGAGTTCTTCCCGTTCCGACTCGGTAAGTGGTGCTGGGTTCACATTCTTTTTCATTTGAGGTTCCTTTGGCGGTCGTCCTTTCTTCATATCTACCAGACCATTATAACCTTTTATTTTATATTTTTGAACCCATTGATATAACATTCCAGGACTAATACCAGCTTTTATAGCAATAGTTGTGCGTGGAACACCGGCAACAACCTTTGCAACTAATTCATATTTTTCTTCTGCGGTCCATATTTTATTGAAGTTCTTATGTTTTAAAACTTCATCGCCACAAGACGCTTCCATTCGTGCCCAATCTCGTATGTTATGACGAAATCTTTCTTGACTAACTCCATCTGGTGTTTCAGGCCATTGACCTTTTCGATATAACTCCACGCATTCAAGTTTATACTCGTATGAGTATCGCATAAAAATACCCTCCTTACTGGTTAGTCCAGTAAAGAGGGTACATATCATAATTCCCGGCAATTTTTATGCCTTCTGTTTTGGTATAAATTCTAATTTCAACGTCATATCCAATCCATCTGCTAAACGTTTTAACATATTTAAAGATGGATTTCTAGTGCCATTTTCTAGCTTACTGATATCTGCCTGATTGATTCCCGTACGCTCAGATAACTGCTTTTGAGTCAGATTCTGGGAAATTCTGGCATCCACTAATGCCCGGATGACTGCCATTTCCGGCTGAATTGCTTCGTATTCTTTTCTAAATTCAGGATCCTTTAACTGCTCCTCTAAAAAATCACTAAATTTCTGCATTTTTCTTCACCCTTTCCATATAATCTTTTCTTCTTTCTTTTGCAATCTTAATTTGCTTTCTTGGAGTCTTTTGTGTTTTTTTAATAAAACCATTTGTTACAATAATTCTCCCCTCGTAATAAAAGAAATATAATACTCTGCTAATGTCATTTCCCACTTTTCCACGAAGTTCAAATATTCCGTCTTCTAAATGCTTACTATAGGGCTCTCTTAATTCATTTCCTTTTTCTTCTAAGACATCTAATAAACCCGACAATTTTGCCTGCATTTTTTTGTCAAGACTATGCAAAAACTCTTTTACAGGACGTTCTCCGTTCTCTTTTTCATAAAATTGTACTTCAAACCTCAATACTTCTCCTCCTTTATTTTATGGCATATATGCCATATTGTCAAGTGCAACAAAATTCTTACCGTTCTCAATTCAGTGGGATTTTTCGAACTGAACACTATAGAAAATAAAAAACAGACACAAAAAGTGCAGAGAATGAACTCTCTG
This sequence comes from Lachnospiraceae bacterium, assembly GCA_017938145.1. Taxonomy (GTDB): domain Bacteria; phylum Bacillota; class Clostridia; order Lachnospirales; family Lachnospiraceae; genus SIG299. The sequence goes on along the minus strand of JAGBCB010000049.1, from coordinate 9,778 downwards.
CACTTACCTTAGCATATCTTTATCTACTTTTCAATATTCTTTATGAAAAAATATTGCACCGGCACCCGCACACCATCCCCGTGCGCATATACACCAATCATGGCGCCTGTAAAACGTTTACCCCTCCTGATGCCCTCATCACAGAGGTAGTAGACGTTTGGAAGGGTGCCGAGAACGGTAAACTCTGCTTCTTTTTCTCTCCTATATGAAAATGTTCTCTCCAACCCTTTGGTATCACATTTCAAAACAATTTCTTTTTCTGCATCCGGCAATTCCACCGCAAAACTGTCCCAGGTGTCGTTATCCACATGCTCCTGCACCTTAAGAATAGTTTTTCCACCGTTTCTAAACACACCAAATTTCAGGTAAGTGTTCTCATCGTAATAGCAGGTCATGCCCGCATCCTGACCCTCCTGAAAAGATGCATAGGAAAGCCTTGTTTCTGCGGTAAAATCAAAAGACGTCTGCCGCTGCAGCAATAAATTTCTGGCGGAAACCTCACATAAATCTGCCCTGCTGCCAAGAAGATAGACGCCGTCTTCCCGGACCTCGGCAAAGTTTTCCTCCGGTTCGCGGACGGTGACCCACTGAAGGCCAAGAGGCTGCCCTCCAAATTCCGTCGGTTCCTCCGGCACTGCAAACTCCTCAAGCTCCGGCTTCTTTGCCAGCACGCTCGGACCCTGCAGGTTATTTACCATCGGCCAGCCATCTGCCGTCCATGTGATTTTATCTAACGCAGTTTCCCTGCCAAGCAAGCTCCACTTTCCGTCTACCTGCCTGCCGCACAAATACACCATGTACCACTCGCCCTTTGGCGTGCAGACCGGTTTGCCGTGACCGCAGCGCTGAATGACCTGCTTTGGGTCTTCCTGGCGCATAATCGGGTTGAACGGGCAAGGCTCGTAGTTACCAAATAGTTCTTTGGAACGGGCCACAGAAATGCGGTGCCCCATGCCGGTGCCGCCTTCTGCCTGGAACAAATAATACCAGCCATCCTTTTTAAGCAAATGGGAACCCTCCGGCGCCCGCTTGTTGTGTCCGTAATATAATAATTTTGCCTCGGACAGCTGTTTTGTACCATCCGGGCTGATTTCAAAAATTCTGGCGCCGCGGTTTAACAGCATGTAACGCCTGCCGTCATCGTCGGTAAAAATGGACGGGTCAATGCCGTCTTCATCAATAAAGGCCGGCTCTGAGTACGGTCCCTCCGGACGCTCAGAAGAAACCACGATTTGTCGGCGATACGGTGTGGCGTTCCATGCGTAGGAATCTACATCATCCACCGTGTCATTTTGGCGATAAGTTGCCGTGATGTAAAACTTTCCGTCATAATAGGAAATATCCGGCGCCCAGTAGCCTCTGCCGCCCTCCAGATGTCCCAGCCCGGACCACGCAGGGTTTGTAATGGCATGTCCGATAACCTCCCAGTGAATCAGGTCCTTGGAATGGGAAATCGGAATGCACGGAAAGAACACAAAGGAGGAATTCACCATGTAAAAATCGTCGCCCACACAGACGATGGACGGGTCGGGATGCATGCCGCTAAGAATCGGGTTTTTATAGGAATCTGCCAGGGAAAAGCCGCAGTATTCCTCGAAATAATGCACCAGCACGGAATGCCCTAGCTCTGCTGCCAGCTCATAAGGCGTGACTAGGTTACGATCCCCCGCCAGCGGCGACAGACCCACCTTTTCCGTCAGATACTTCACCAGCTCCAAATTTCCGGACTCCACTGCAAAATGCAGCATAGTACGGCAGTTTTCGTCGGTCCCGTTAAAGCTTGCCCGGGAATATTCCACAATGTATTTTACAATGTCCAGGTGCCCCAAACGGGCCGCCAGATAAGGCAGCCAAAGTCCATCCGGCTTGTCATCAATGCAGGCAGGATTCTCAATTAAAATCCGGCGCACTTCTATTAAATTTCCCTGCGAAATTGCCTGCTGTAAGGTCATATTACTGCTCCTTTTCTTCAAAATACGGTAACACCTTCTTCAAGGTAGACCGGACCGCATCCCATTCTCCGGCATCACCAATCACCCGGATGCCATAAACCACCGGGCCCAGCACCACCGTCTTCGAGGTGGCAACGTAGCGCTCGCCGCTGTCTTCGGTAATCATTTGTTCTCCGATGTCTTTCTGTGGAGCGTCCGGATAAATATGTGCATTTACCGTGATACGGATGTCTCCATCCCGGTATCCGCTATCCACCATAATCCATTCGACCTCGCCCTCCTTTGTGCCACTAACGCTGACATAAAAGCGGGAAGCTCCATTAAAAGCTTCCTGCATGCCCACGTAGGAACCCTTTTCAAACTCACTGTTCTCCAACGGGTTAAAGAGTTCAAAGCCTAAGAATTCTTCACATTCCGCCCAGGTATCAAAGCCCTTGTAAATGTGTCCCGGCATGTGGCTGGAAAGTGCTTTTTCCATGTCCTCCTTGGCGTCCCAGACATCCCAGTCAGCCTGCAACGCAGCGTAAATACTCTGACTCAACATATCGGATGTAATCATGTCGCCGGAATTTTCTTCCCCGGAAGAGGACGATTCTGCCCCGGGCGTCGGGTCCGCAGGCGGACAGGACGTCGAACCTTTACAGCCGGAAAGTGCTGCAAGAAAAAATAAACTTATCGCTACTAATAAAAATCGTTTCATAGATACTACCTCCGTTTTTTTGCTTACCCATTAAGACGCAAAAAGATGTGGGATGTTTACCGGTATTTAAAGAAAAAAGTCTCCCTGAAAAGGAGACCTTTCTCTATTCTTCTAGTTCCAGTCAATCTCCTCGTGTGAGATTGTTCCCTCTGCTGCAATACTTCTGTTTGCAGCCTCAATTGCTTTGATTTCGTCCGGCAAAGCATCCGCTTCAGGGACGAATCGTATCGGTTCATTGTCATCAATCATATCGATTAAGCTTTTCAATACTTCCTTGCTCACGTTTCAATCCCTCCTATAAATTTTTGTATGCCTGCCCTCTTGGCAGAACATCCTTGATAATTATCTCTCCTCCCTTGGACTGAAAGAGAATGCGATAATTACCAACTCTCAGGCGATAGTCATACTGATAGCCTTTCAATTTTTTTACATCGCCTGCCGGAAGCTTCTCTATAGCTTCCTTAATCCTTCGTTTTGTAGGCTTGTCAAGTGCACTAATATGCTTAACCGCCTCTTTAGAATACGAGAACTTCAGATTTACCTCCTTTCTCGTACCATCTCTCCCAAAGATATTATATTATTATCTTATCCTTTTCGCAAGCTAAAATCGTAAAGATTGCACTTCCTTCACTTTGGCCAAAATCTCTTCTCTCACCGTCACACCTCTACCTCCGTGAGTTTGTATATCACATAATCACCCTTCTCAAAAACATATTCCGTAGTAGCTTTTTCCAATTCTTCTCTTTGCTTTAAAAAGACTTCTGCCTCTTCATAGGTGGCAAACAATCCGTTTTCATTAAGCGTAAGCTGACGGAACGCCTCAATCCGCCCGGATACAACATCATTCAGTACACAGGAATAGTAGCTTCCGCCGGAATAAGCAATATCAAAGCCCAATACTCTGCCGGCTTGTCCCAGCCGGATTTCATTTAAAACCGGTTCCGGGCGGTTTGTGGAACACAAGAGAACCCGAAAAGGAATTCTCAGTTTTTTGGATTCTTCCACACAGCGCCTCATATATTCCACGTCAGTGCAGCAAGCCACAACCTCCGGATTTGCAAGGCCATTGTCAATCGTTTTATCATGAAACTCCTCGAAATAAGAATTGTCACTACAATAATTTAAAAACCAATTGTCGCCGTCTACCCCTCGGTAAATGGATGATGTTACCCGCTGAAAAATGTATCCGTTCTCATATAAATTAAGCATTTGTTGCACCCTCAACATAAATTTAAAGTTCTTCTGCATGCAGCGTGACATAGGAATCCTGCAGTGCCGGATTGAATATCATGATCAGCAACCGTATAAATAATAATTCTTGATTCATCGTTTGTATCCCTTTTTTCTATACTAAAAACGCTCCATTATCTCACTCCAAAACGGCACCGGCTGAATACGGTCAAACGCAATATCCTCCTGCTTTTTTGTTCCAAACTCAACATCCAGATAATCCAACAGATTTTCACCGTAATAGATAATATCTGTGCCATGTACCGATAAAATTGGGGGATTTTCTGCGTCCACCATTGGCATATAACGATGAGCATAGACCGGAATCAATACCGGTGCCTTGCTCTCCTCTGCTAATTCTTCCAGCGTTTCCATCGGGCGGGCAATCGCCTCTTTAATATAACGGATATTCTCAGCAGAACTATCCCGCCAATTATAAAAGCCTTCTGACACAGGTAACGCCTGCATCAGAAAATTCCGAAGACTCTTTGGAAAACGAATGTTATACCGCAGTTCAATGGTGGATATTTCGTCACGGGTAAGACCACGGGCAAAGGTAATGTTATGCGGCATCGGTCTTCTTAAGCTTTTCTCCCAAATATCTATGCCCATCAACCTATCCACTACATGATGTCTGTCCCATACTGCAACAACTTCTAAATCTTTACATTCTTCATAACTGCATGGAGAAATAATACCTTTATAATACAAGGAACCTCTATGTGTTATGGCATCCACAACCACCTTCGGAGGCGGCCATGCCTCTTCCTCCGAAGCAAAGCTCCGGTTTGCTACCACCGGCCACTCCCCGTCCTGAAGCAAATCCTTGTATACCCCGATATAACTTTCATAGCTTTCTTCTTCCGGTAACTCACTTACATCCTTGCACCGTATATTGTAAATTGCCAGTGTAGTATCCTTGTGTAACCGTCCGTAGGCATTTGTTCCATCCGGTAATGGTATTTCAAAAATATCTCCCAATTTTATCCGACGTCTTTTCGGTTTCATTCTCGGCTTCAATACTTCCTCCGGATTTATGTTTAACTCCATAGCTTCTCCTTTGCTTTTGTTATCTCCTTAACAAAATATTATTGCACTAAAAACCCCGATTATCTAATTTTTCAAAGTATTTTTCCTCAAACGCTGCTTTAATTACCTTCTCGATTTCTTCCTTGGTAGCATCCTCAACCAAAAGCATATTTGGGTCAGCACAATAATATCCGTAACACTTTCTTTCTGCCTTAAACTCCTGCTGCAATCTAATCATAGACATAATACATACTTTGTATTTTTTCCCACCAATTTCTACGATAACATCACTTCTATATCCTCGCTCTATCGCTTCTAACGCTGCTAATTCTGTGTCATTTTCATAAATAATCTCATATTCCATAACTGTTCTCCTGCGAAACACAATATTGTATTTTTATACCCAATTCAGCAACTTGATTTTGAACTGCTTGCAAAAATTTTTTTGCATTATCGGATAAATCATGTAAGAAATGAATCTCTATAATCCCATATGCGATTTCTTCCTCTTTGTAAATTTCCTCATATTGCTTCTCTTTAAGAAAGGTAATATATGCATTAATCTTTTCTTGTAACATCACCAGATGCTGATATTCTTCATTCCAATCTACATGGTCAGTTATCAATAAAATTAACCCCTTATCATCCGTTAATCCGGCGCCATCTACCGTTTTATTATCAACTACCGACATAATACCTACTACTCCGTTATATTACACATCTCTACAGGATTGAATATATAAAATTTTTTTGCTTTTATATGTAATTCTATATCTGTTGAAACTGCCTTATCAGACACATTACAGCCATATACTATAAAAGAATAAATATCATCCTTTTTCTCAACAACGTCTATCTCGATATCAGCATTAATGACTAATTCACTACTTGAACTGAACTCAACAACTTCGTCAAACACAAGACAGCCATGTTCAATATCCTCGTCAGAATAATAATTCCACTCTTTCGTTCCTTCTTTCAATCTCGATATACAATTAATTTGAAACGAAATTTTGTCGTCTTTAATTTCTATCTTTTCACAATATCTGTCTCCTAAATATATAGAGTTAATAAATTTTTTGATATGTTCCATTCCGGATTCCTTTCATTTTTCATATTTTTCAAATCTGTCATATCTTATTTCACTCCCGGATATTCTCCTGCCCTTTGTCCGTTCTCCTCACAGCAGCCTTTTACCACTTTACCTCATCAAAGTTTTCTTCTGTATTTATTATATACCACCCCTTATTCCCATGCAAGAATTTTATTGCCGTAGGTGTAATGCTCTGTCCGTTCTCCATTTGTATTATATGCTGCCAGCACAATGCCATTATAGGTCATATACTGCGTTGTAGCGCCGTTTTCCTTAAGAGAAGAACGGATTCCAAAAGCATCATAAAAAGACTCCTGACGTGCACCCGTAGGAGTTGTTACTAATTCCAACTGACTAAATGCATTATAAAAATAACCGGTTTCTCCTTCCGGTGCGATTTTCTTTACCAGGTTGCCCATGCCGTCATACCTATAAATAGTTTCTGCTTCCCCTGTTTTTTCCGACACCAGCTTATTGCATAAGTCATAGGTATAATAAGTGGTTGCTCCGTTTTCTGTCTTTGATAAACGATTTCCCATTACATCATAGGTATACATAATCGTTCCGTAGACTCCCTGCTCCTTTATCAAACGGTCGTACTCGTCATAACAAAACGTAAACTCTCCGGCAGTTCCTCCAACGGACGGTACAAGCCCGCTGACCTTCCGCCCGGTAATGCTGCCGTTTGCATTATAGCTGTTTTCTTCCCGGTATAACACCGCACCTTCTGCTGTTTTTGTTTCCATGCAGGCAAGCTGATTTTCTTTACCGTAGACATATTTTGTGACATTTCCTATCCCGTCTGCCTGATAAATTAACCGCCCGTTACCATCATAATCGTACTCTGCCAGAATCTCACCATCCTGAACAACCTTAACTAAACGGTTACCTGCGTCATACTCATAGAGGGTTACAGACTCCTGCGTTTTTCCGGTCAGACATAGCTCCTTTAGTTCCACCAGGTTGCCTGCTTCGTCACGGGAAAGCTCCAGGCGGTATGTTCCGTTCCGCGTTACAGATGCAACCTCGCCTCGCTCTGTGTAGGTATACTCATCCGTGGTCGCTTCACTGATGGCTGCTGCCAGATACCCCTCCGGCGTGTAACGGTAGCGTAGTTCTTCTGTTTCTCCATTGGCTTGCGTTGCCGTTATTCCGATTGTTTTTCCATCTTTCGTGTATTTATAGCTTGTTATGGTTCCATCCGGCGTTTTGGTTGTTAATAAACGGTCAAACGTATCATAGGTGTAAACCGTTACTTCCCCCAACGGATTGGTTTCCTCTACCAACAGCCCTTTGCTGTTATATACGTATTCTGTTACCGCTCCGGACAAATCAACAATGTAATAGTACCGATACCCGTACGCACCTCCTGCCTGTTTCTCCGCAAAACAGGGCTCACATAAGGCATAAGCTTTAGCTTCCGTAGGACTCTGCATTAATGTTGTTACAACAATAAGAATTAAGCAAAGGATAGCCTGAACCTTTATTTTTGTTTTCATAGTTAGTTCCTTCTTTCATGATATAAATTTAGTGAGTTGTCACTATCAGTTTTACCATAGCGGAATTGCTGAATTTATACCATGACTTTTCCTTTGGATATAAAAAACCCGGAGACACCAAGGTTGTTGTCTCCGGGTTTACATAATTATTTTAATATTGCTAGTTTCTCATTTAAAAGTTGTAATCACTATTAAATCCGGTTCTCCCTGCTTCCATCCCTGCTTCCAATCTCTTAAATGGGAATGACACATACCTGTTTTCTCTGCTACCTCTGCATGTTCTTTTCTTGATTTGCTCAAAAAGCCAATTATGTCGTCTAATTCTTCTAATGTGCAATGCAATGATACCTCTTCTAAATTTATTAGAGTATCTTCATCTTTTTGATAACCATATATTTGCATATTATTCTTTTATCTCCCATCCATTTTGTGTTATCCATTCACGTACATTATTTGATATATTGGGAATCCCCCTATGTGCATCATGAATAGTACCATCTTGATTTAACGAAGTACCATCTTTGAAATGAATATGTGGTTGCTGTCCAGGAACATGTGGTTTATCAACTCGATCAATATTTTTAGGTGCCTGCCCTCTCTCAACCTGCTTCTGCATTTGTGACCGGGTAGCAATTGTCTTCGCGTTACCACTCTGGCTTACTTTGCCACCATCATATACTTTCTCATCATTTAAAAGATTAGTATCACCATCTGCATTCGCTTGGGTCGCATGCCCTGTCGGGTCCACATATTTCAGTGGATTACTGTGCACATATGCATATAAGTTTCTGCCGTCTCCAAGATAGGTATCTTCCTGAGTAAAGCGTCCGGCTTTTACATCATAATGGCGGGCTCTTAAATAGTACAGGCCGCTGGTTTCATCATACTGCTCTCCGGCATATAAAAAACGGTTGGTGGTACTTTTCTGCTCTCCCTGAATTGCAACTGCGCTTATCTGCTCGCCAAATGCATTGTACGCGTAGCTTGTCAGCACAGTTCCGCTTTCATCCATCTGGCCGATAACATCACCATGGGAATTTTTCAGGTAGTAAATACGTCCGGTATCTGCCGAAACTTCTTCTTTCTGTCCTACATTATACTCTTCATTTGCCTTTGCCGCAATAGGTGAAGTTAATGCCATACTGAGTGTTGCGGCAAGTAATGCTGCCAGCATCTGTAATCTGTTCTTCTTTTTCATAAGTGTTAGTCTCCTTAAAATTTTTAGGTATTCTCGACATACCCCCTATTTCACTTAAGTGACACCTTTACCTTACTACCTGAACTGAAAAAAGAACATGACTTTTCCTTTGGATATAAAATCCCTCGGAGACAAACCAGTTTGGGTGTCTCCGAGAGATAACATCTCTGACTTTATATGCACTTAAATATCTGAACAATTTAAATGTTCTTCACAACAATCATGTAATCCTGTGCTTTTGTTAACACTTATGCCGTTTACCTTATTTACAATTTCATACCGTAAAGACTCATTTCTAAAACCATCAAATAATTCCATTATTTTATAAATTGTCTCATAGGTTACATCATTTAGCAACATTTCTATATTATTGCCATACTGTTTGTATTTCAACAAAGACATATCTACCACACTTGTTTGTATTTTTTTTATTTCTTTCCAAAAAATCTCTTGTTCTCCCAACGCTCCACACCTCATTACTAGTATTTTTGATTATTCACATATTCATATAGCTGTTTTACATCTTTCGCAGTCGGAGACGTGACTCCTCCATTACTTGTTTTAGTTCCCACACCACCATATATCCCTGTTGGTGCAACATTTCGAACCGGCTGATGCACATGCGGTGAAATTCCCGCATGTGTTCCTGCTCCTATTCTTTTAAACTCTCCACCTATACTCCCATTAGCATTATTAAAATTGACCGACTTAGTAGTTAATGATACTTCTGGTGTTGCATTATTACTTACATAACCATCTATCGTTCTTTCCCCCGATTGTGGTGTATATCCTGTCGATGAAAACCCTTTACTACTAGTTCCTTTAGCACCATCTATGGATTTATCCTGAAAGTCATCTAAAAAACTATCATCACCATCAAAAATCTCTGCTGCAGCATGCCCCGTCGGGTCCACATATTTCAGCGGATTGCTGTGAACATATGCATATAAGTTTCTGCCGTCTCCAAGGTAGGTATCTTCCTGAGTGAAGCGTCCGGCCTTTACATCATAATGGCGGGCTCTTAAATAGTAAAAGCCACTGGTTTCATCGTACTGCTCTCCGGCATATAAAAAGCGG
>JAGBCB010000016.1 GCA_017938145.1 Lachnospiraceae bacterium | reverse complement strand
CTAAGCCCGTGTGTGAAGTTTGTTATTGGTCGCACTTTAACAATACTATCTTGGGACAATCCTGTCACTGCCTATTTTTGAAGAAGTAGAAAAACTACGCCACAGCCTTGGCAGGCCATCGCGCAGCGATTTTGTTCAATTGCATTTTGTCCCAGCGATAAGCTCATATCTCTGGCAGAGACTCCGTGTTTTATTCTAAGTTGAGTGAGTCTTGCGATAAATTCTTCTGGTTGCATGAGAATACCTCCTTATGTAGTTTAGTGTATACTACATAATACTGAAAAATGTAGGAATGAATCACTTATCGTTGTTGAAATAAAGGAAATAAAGTGATATAATTAGTAAAATAAAGATATTGTGTTATACAGAAGAAACATATTTATTCAAAAGATGGAATTGCGCCACAAAAAGGTGCAAGGAAGGGGTTTTATGAGTCTTGTTATTTCGGTTTATGCAAAAGAAGCTTCCTGTGATTTTTTACTCCCGGCAATTAATAATGCAGATACACAAATTATTTTGAAAAAGAATATTTTCTTGTTCAAAGAAGATATTTCAATTGATCTCGAAAATGTAGATGGTGTATGGCGTATTGTCAAGTCTTCTTCCTATAAGTTTAAGAAAAAGAATGGTATGCATAATAGTGAATTATGCCATGATGACATAATTAATGTTTTAACAAAAAACGGAGAGGAAATTTCCTGTATTATTCGTGAAACAGATGAATCGTTTTCAGTTTTCAAAAAGTATGATATATCTAAACGACAGGAATTAAGTATCGGAAGTGAGCCTGAAAATGATATTCAATATCAGTATCTTTCACTTGTTTCAAAACAACATGCAGTTTTGAAGAGAATGGAAAGAGGGTTTGCAATAAAGGATACAAGTTCAAATGGAACTTTTGTCAATGCAAAAAGAATTGATGGAAGTAAAGCGTTACATGTAGGGGATTGTATTAACATTTTTGGGCTTAAAATTGTATATCTTGGAACAATCTTAGCAATTAGTGGTAGAGATGGAAATGTATACCGGATAGATGAAAAACTACAGGAACTGGATTTTGCAGGGGATAATGAATTAAATGCAACAATTGAAGTTAAGGAGAAACAGTATTTTCATAGAGCACCGAGAAATTATATTTGTCCAAAAACAGAAGAGATTGAGATTGAAGCTCCGCCAGCTCCAAAAAGAATGGCCAAAAAACCAATTTGGATGTTAATTGGTCCATCTTTTACTATGATGATTCCAATGCTTACAGGTAGTGTGATTGCAATTTTGAGTGCAAGATCATCCGGAAGTAATGCTAGTGTGTATATGTACACAGGAATTATTACCGCAGCTGGTTCGGCTCTGGTCGGAGTATATTGGGCACTGGCTAATTTGCGGTTCAACAAGAAAGAAATGGCCCGCGAAGAAGAACAGAGAATAGAAACATATGAAGCATATTTGCAGGAACGGGAAAATGAGATCAAAGGACAATATGAAAAGTATAGCAAAAATCTAAATGATTTGTATCCAGAAGCTACAATAGTAGCAGAATACGAAAAAAGTAATTCTGAATTATGGAATAGAAATCAAAAACATAAAGATTTTTTATCTGTAAGGTTAGGAAAAGGAGAATATAGTTTTCCTTTAGAAATCAGTATTCCCAAAGAAAAGTTTTCTGTTTTATCTGATGAATTAGCTGACAGACCAAAACAGATAAAAGAAAAGTACAGTTTGCTTCAAGATGTTCCGGTAAATTTAGAATTAAACGAAAATAAGTTACTTGGAGTGGTTGGAGGAAGTCGTAAGAAAGGGGCATTTGAAATTGTCCGTGCATTAACAACACAGATTGCTGCAAACAATTGCTATACGGATGTAAAACTTGTTTTTGTATATGATGGCACTAAAGAAGCAGAGGAGTGGGAATATGCCAGATGGTTTCCTCATGTTTGGTCAGAAGACAAAAAAACAAGATATGTAGCAGCAAATAAGTCACAGGCAAGTGATATTTTCTTTGAACTTTTACAAGTTTTTCGTATGCGAGCAGAGGATGAGGAAAGTAAAAAAGTTACTTTGCCTAAACCATATTACGTTATGGTTGTTTCGGAACCTGAATTTTTAGAAGGTGAATTAATCACAAAATATATTTATGAAATGGCCCCATGTTATGGTTTGACAACGCTTCTTTTGGTTGAGAATGAAGAAGAACTTCCAAACAACTGTGAAAACATATTAAAAAATAATGATGAATTTTGCGGCTTTTATAATCTGAACAGGGAAGAAACACAGAGCATTCTGTTTGATAAGATTTCTGCGAATGAAGTAGAACGTTTTGCCAGAAGAATACTTTCTATTCAGGTTAATGAGCGAGAAAGCGGAAGAGATATTCCAAATTCATTGACATTTTTTGAAATGTATGGAATTCAGAGCTTGAATGAAGTAAACATTGCAGAAAACTGGAAGAAAAACAGAACTTACGAAAACATGAAAGCAATGGTTGGATTTAAAGCAGGAGGAGTGCCATGCTATTTGGATGTTCATGAGAAATATCATGGTCCGCACGGACTTGTGGCAGGTACAACAGGTTCCGGTAAATCGGAAACATTGCAGACATATATGCTCTCGCTTGCTATGAATTTCAGCCCGGATGATATAGGTTACTTTATTATCGACTACAAAGGTGGCGGAATGGCAGGCTTGTTTGATGGATTACCGCATATGATTGGTGCAATTTCAAATCTTTCCGGTAGTCAGGTACGACGGGCTATGGTTTCTATCAAGAGTGAAAATCGAAGGAGACAGAAACTTTTCAGTGAGAATAATGTAAACAATATCAATCTGTACACAAAACTTTATAAGAGTGGTGAAGCAAAAGTTCCTGTGCCTCACATGTTTATTATAGTAGATGAATTTGCTGAGTTGAAGAGAGAAGAACCGGAATTCATGAAAGAATTAATCTCGGTTGCACAGGTGGGACGAAGCCTGGGTGTCCATTTGATATTAGCTACGCAAAAACCAAGCGGGACCGTTGATGATAACATCTGGAGCAACTCGAAATTCCGGTTATGTTTACGGGTACAGGACAGACAGGATAGTAATGATATGCTTCATAAGCCGGATGCAGCGTATATTACGCAAGCGGGTCGAAGCTATCTTCAGGTGGGCAATGATGAAGTATATGAACTGTTTCAGTCCGGTTACAGTGGTGCTGTATATGATGAGGATACCGGCAATGTTAAAACGGAAGTTGCCCGCATGATTTCTACAACAGGTCGAACTTCCTTAATTGGAAACAGTCTAAAGAGAAAGCAACAGGAGTTAATTAAAATCACGTGGATTAAGAAGGTATTGTTCACAATTTATGATGCTGCTGTCGCTGAGCAGGAAACTGTTTCGGAGTATGCCCGGAATGAAAACCGTATTCAGAGATTTTTTGATTATGCAGCAAGAAACCGTCTGGAGTTTGAATTTACAGAAAGTAATGCAAGAAAAGTTGAAAATCTGATGAAAATTGCTGCAGGAAGAATTCCTGAGAGCAAGGAAGAGCTTACAGAAGATAATGTAAGGGAAATCATTCTGATAGCAGAAAGAAATCGACTGAAGCTTCCGGAAACAAAGGGAAAAACACAACTGGATGCTGTAGTGGAATACTTGGGAAGAATTGCAAAGCAGGAAGGCTATGGTGAGCAAATGAAATTATGGTTGCCTCCGTTAGCGAAACAAATTTGTCTGTCCGATCTTGCTGAGTATAGAAATGAAGAATTTCAGGGTGGAACATGGAAGAAGCAGATCGGAAAATGGAATTTATCTGTATTTGCAGGTCTGTGTGATGACCCGGAAAACCAGGCACAGTTTTCATTACCGGTTAGTTTGACAGAGGGTGGACATCTGGCAATCTGTGGAAGTATTGTTAGCGGAAAGAGTACATTGTTGCAAACTATTTTATTCGGGCTGATAAGCAAATATCAGCCGGATTGGGTCAACGTATATGTGATAGATTTTAGTAGCCATATGTTGAATTCGCTTGTTAATGCACCTCATGTCGGAGGAGTTGTTTTCGAGGATGATGAGGACAAGATTGCAAAGTTCTTCTACATGATGGAACACATCATAGAGGAAAGAAAGAAAATCTTTAGCGGTGGTAATTACGCACAGTATGTACAGGCACATGGTGTAGTGCTGCCAGCGATAGTAGTTGCCTTGGATAATATCGGTGCATTTCGTGAAAAGACGGATGGTAAATACGATGATAAGATTTTACGACTCTTAAAAGAAGGTATCAGCTATGGCATTTATTTAATTGTGACGGCAGGAGGATTTTCGTCGGCAGAAATTACAATGAAAATGGCTGATAATATTAAAACAGTAGTGTGTCTGCAGATGAACGACAAATTTGCGTATGGGGATGCGTTAAGACAAAATCATTTTGATGTTCTTCCGGAAACAAATGTAAAGGGAAGAGGTCTTGTGGTTGTAGACGGCAAGGTTTTAGAGTTCCAGGCAGCCGTAGCATTGAAGGCAGAAGATGATTTTAAACGTATGGAACAGATTGACGCAATTTGCAGAACAATGCGTGACCATTGGAACGGATATGGAGCAAAGATAATTCCTATGATTCCTGAAAAACCTGCCTGGGAGGATTATGAAAAACTGGCAGAAGTAAAGCAGATGGATATGGAAGAAAACCTGCTTCCGGTCGGTTATGAAATGAGCAGTGCTGAAATCTATGGAGTTAGTCTTGAAAAACTGTTTACTTATTTAATTTCCGGCAAGCTTGGTACCGGCAAGACAAATGTACAGAAGGCATTGATTCGTTCCGCAAGCAAAAAGAGTGGCAAGGTTATTGTTATTGAGCATAGTTCTGCTGAATTAATGTCAACGGCAAAGGCTGTAGGTGCGCAGTACATTAATACTCAGGAGCAACAGGCAGAATTTTTTGCGTCGTTGGTGAATCCGTTTAAGGAAAGGAATATGAAAAAACGTGCACTGTTAGAAGACGGAAGAAGCGATTCGGAAATTTTTGCAGAGATGCGCAAAGAGGAACCATACTTTGTTGTTATTGATGATATGGCAGCGTTTATTACTTCTATGAGCAATCCCAAAGAAGGAGTTGTGGATATTCGGGGCTTTGTAGAAAATATAGCGCAAAAGGGTAAATTACATAATATTTATTTCTTTATTGGCGTGGACCAAACAAACATCGGAAAGGTAATGGGTTCCAAGATATTAGAAGGTTTCTTGAGTTATCGGGTTGGAATGCATCTCGGTGGTTCGGTAGAAAGTCTGAATTATATGGATTTTTCTAATATTCCGTATGTGGAGAAGGCAAAAGTTCAAAAAGCAGGAATTGCCATGTTGCCAACAGGAAATGGAGAAGAATGTTCTAAGGTGGTTATACCGCTTGTCAGGGGGTAAAAGATGGTCTCTGTTTTAAATTACAATAACAGCAAACAGGAAGCGGAATTGATTCGAAACCAGATTAAGGATTTGGCGGCTTACTTGAGCGAGGACAAGTGGGAAATTCCGACGTTCCGGCTGTTAAGTGATTTGGAGGCTTACCTGGAAGAAACTCCATTGCTTGATCTTTCATGCTACGATGTTACGAAAAAAGAGAACTTGGAGTTTTTACATGAGATAAGAAAAATTTATCAGGAAATGAAGGTGATGTTGGTTGCTGATAATCATATGTCGCCGATGGAATACATTAAACCGGATATTTTGGCATCGGAGTTAATATTACGGCCATTTCAGGAAAATGATTTGAGAAGCAAATTACGTAGTCTGATGGAAGTATACCTGAATAAGGAATCCGAACAGGATGTCTTTGTAGTTGATACAAAAGAAGAGAAAATGAGGATTCCTTATTCACAGATTTACTATTTTGAAGCAAGGGAAAAGAAGCTGTTTGTCCGTTTGAAGAAAGAAGGATATGCATTTTACGGTACATTGGATGCATTGGAAGAGACAGTGCCAAAACAGTTTGTCCGGTGTCACAGAGGCTTTATGGTGAACTGGAAAAAGGTTGACAAAGTTCTTCGTTCTCAAGGACAGCTGATTCTGGCAGATGGAATAGAAGTACCTTTTTCCAGAAGTTACCGTGGAATAATTATGGAATTATCACAGTAGGAGAGCATATGCAGGACTTTTGTATATTGAAACAAGAGGAATTATTGATTTTGGCATCAGCATTTCACTTAAAACAGGTGTACGGTCTTTCTTACGAAAAAACAGAAGAACGGTTAATTCCATATCAGATTCATGAGATGACCAGAAGTGGGATACTGCAACCCCAAAATGGCAAATTGAATGTTTCTATGTTTTACCGTAGGATTTTTCAAATTCTTTGTTCTGCAAAATATGTGTTGTCAGTTCATAAGCGTCAAAGAGAAGGAAAGATTTGCTGGTACTACATTGGAGATGAAGTTGTCTGTATGGAGGAAAGTTTGGCCGATAAGGGTTCTTTACGAATTAGTATTTGTAGTAAAGAGGGCTTGTATACTGTGTTAACAGAGCAGGGACTGCTTCCGGAGTCTTTGTTGGATGCCGAACTTGCTAAATTGGAAAATTATAAGGAAGTAGAAGCAAAAATGGTATGTTTTCCGGTCTGTTATCAGTATCGGCTGTTATGTGTGGAGAATGAGATGGTACAAGCTGAAAAATGGTTTAATTTAATTCGCACGGACCACAATTATTGGGTGATTGAGCAGAGATTATCAGGAAATCGGTTGTTACGTTATTCACCTGAGGATTTTTTTCAAAGAATAATATCTATGTCAGAGGAGGAAGTAATTATATGATTTTGGTGGATGTATTTGTCCCAAGCATGAACAATAATTATGAATTTCAATTGGATGAAAATACAAAATTGGATGTACTTATTGAAGAAATTACAGAAATCATCTGCCAAAAGGAGCATTGTTCTTTGCATGGTGATAGAAAAAAACTTTGTTTGTGTCAGTACTTTGGTGAAAGCTTACTCGATAGAGGAACCACCTTGGCAGGAAACGGAATTGCAGATGGAGCACGTTTGATTCTTGTCTGATTGGTCATTCGTCCAAAGAAAATGACCACTTGTCGGATTTTTGGTAAATTCATGAAATGACATGATAAAGTGAACTTGCGAAAGGGGAATGAAATGTTTTGTGTTGATTTGAGAAAAACGAAAACATTGCTTATGGAACTGCAAAGTCAGTTAAGAGTCATGAATCATGTTTTATATGAAATTGAGGAAACAACTGCCAAATACTCCGGAGAAAATGAAGTAAGCGAATGTAATCTACAGATGAGAGTAGCACTGGAGGAACTGCAGAGAGAAAGAATGTCCTATTTGACACTGGTTTCCTTGTTACGGGAAATTGTGGAACAGTACGAGGAGACTGAGGACAATGTTTTAGAATCTTTTGAAATGCATATTCGGAGAAACGTTACCGAGCCTACATGGCTGGTTGTAGAATATAGAGATGAAATACGTGATTTTATTAACCAGGTGATTGTTTAGAAAGGAGCCGCGAATGGAGAATGTGATTGAAGTAAATACCGGTAGCCTGGCGCAGGATACACAGGATATGGAAGAGGTTTTGTCTGGATTAAAAAAGGAAATGGATGAAATGGATACACTGATTGCTTCGCTGAATACGATGTGGCAGGGAGATGCTAAAAATGTTTTTACTAAGCAATACAATGCGGACCGTCAGGTGTGGTTGGATATGCAGGTGAATATGGAGGAAATATTGAAGGGTATGCAGAATGCCAGATTGGCCTATGAAAAATGCGAGAGTTCGGTTGGACAGAAGATAGATAGTTTACGGATATGATGTAGGGAGGAGAAAAAGGCATGGGTGAAGGAACAATTAGTGTTAAGCCGGAAGAACTGGTAGTAAAGGCCTCCGAACTGCAAAGAAAGGTAAGCAGCATACGGGAAAAGTTTTCTACAATGACATCTTTGGTAGAAAAAACAGAAAGCTATTGGCTTGGAGAAGCAGGAAGCTTTTACCGGGAAATGTATCAGGATGCAATCAAAGAGCAGGAGTCGGTTTTAAAACGCTTAGAGGAACATCCTAAAGATTTGCTGGAAATTGCGCAAAGATATAGTGACAAAGAACTTCATTTAGAACAATTGGCGAACGAATTGCCGGGAGATGTATTGGTATAAGGAGGTGAATGTATGCTGACAGAAAGACAGATTAAAGCCGATTTGGCAATGGCAAAAGAATATGCTTCTGAATTGGAAGACGAAGCAGGTCGCCTGACCAAATTGGCAAACGGTTCCTTAGAAGGAGTTTTTGAAGAACTCCGCGTGGCATGGAAGGGTGAGAATGCAGAAAAATATCTGAGAAAAGGAGAAGCACTTCAAGCAGATATTGCAAACACGGCAAAAGCACTAAGAAATATTGCAGCTACGATTAGGAGCAATGCGCAGAATACATATGCGGCAGAAATGGAAAATCTTCGCATTTATCAAGAAAAACAGAGAGAGTTGGCGAAACAGACTGTCAATGTTATTTCGAATGTGGCTGGGATGTCGGGTGGTGTTGCAGGAAAAGTAGCATCAGAGGTACTCAAAGAAACATTATCGTCCATTGATACCGCAAAAGCAAGCACATCAGGAAGCTCCGGTGGCGGATACAGTGCAGGCGGAGGCCGACGGGGTTAAGAATTTTATTAGCCTCATAATTACAGGAAACGAGGCAGATATGCTTCAAATATATAAAAATACGAATTTAGGAGGAAAACAATTATGGCACAAATTCTTGTAACACCAACAGAATTACGAGCTACTGCAACATCTCTGAGAGAACAGAATTCTAATTTTAAAACACAGGTAGCTCAGTTAGAAGGAGCGGAGTCTTCATTGAACAGTCAGTGGAGCGGTCCATCTCATGATGCTTTTCATGCTTCCTTTATGAATGATAAGGCGTATATGGACAAGTTCATTGCTGAAATTGAAAAGTATTGTTACACCTTGGAACAGATAGCTGCAGAATATGAAAAGGCAGAAAGTCTTAATGTAGATACAGCAATGACCAAGAGATATTAGTGAGAAGAGAAAGGAGATTATTACTATGGAAGGTACAATTTTAGTTACTCCGGAAGTATTAGAAAGTACAGCAACTGAATTTAATAACGTAATGATTCAGCTTCAAAATATGACAAACACGATGGTAGATCAGGTAAATGGACTTGGCGCAAAGTGGCAGGGGGAGGCTTCCCAGGCATATATCAATCGATTTAATCAGTTACAGGATGATATTTCGACGTTGACAGCCAAAGTAAATGAGCATGTAAAAGATCTAAATGAAATGGCTGAAAGATTCATCAATACTGAGCAGTTAAATGAAGAACGTGCGAATACCCTCGCAGCAGATATTATCGTATAACAGGTAAGGTGGTATGGTGTTTTGGATTCCCCGGGGAAAAAGCCTCCGGGGAATCCCAGATAACGAAATTGGGAGGAGAACATGGGGCGGTTTGAGGTTCGAATTGATATATTGGAACAACTAGCTGGACGTGAAAAAGATATAGCATCAGAAGTTGCCGCTATATCATCGAATGTATCAGGAACACTGCGTAGAATGACGCAGGAAGGTGTAGTAAGTTCAAGTATCAGGAATAGGTTAAAAGATGCAATTAGAAGCATTTCCGAATGCCAAAGTGAGATAAATAAAATGGGTAATACTCTTGAATCGTGTGCAGAAGAGTATCAGCAGACAGAAAGAAAGATGTTGTTGTTGGGACTACAGCAACAGTGGATGGAAAATGGTGAAGACGGTGTTTTTGCACATTTTCTTGGTGGTGGATTTTCGGCAATAAAGGGAAATTCACAAAGTGAAATTGAAAAATATTTAAAATATTTACATACATTACAACCGGCAGGGATGACTACGCTTGCCGGACTCTGTAAGTTAGCAGAGATTGGACGAGAAAGTACAACGAATGAGATAGAAAAAGAAAATGATTATTCTGTTCGTGATGAGGCAATTGGTTCACTTTACGACTACGCAGCCGGAGCAGGATATATCGGTGCTCTGTCTTCTTTTGTCGGCAGGATTGTCGGAGGTCAGATAACAAAAGATCCGAATGAAGAATTCGACGAGGATGAGTGGCATTCTGAATCATTGGGAACATTGAAAGGCGGATTTTCAATGATGAAAACACTGAGTAAGTGGCAGACCGGTAATGAGGAGCTGGCTAAATTAGCAAAATATGCTCCTAATTGGGCCAAGGAAGAAAAAATTGCTAGGTTGTTTGGTATGACTGATGCAATGGGAGGTACGGCATCCACAGCAGGAAGTTGGGGTGCAAGATTTGCAGAAAATGTAAGCAAACAGGATGGAATCTTGGATGACTTTTCCAAAGGAGGCTCAAAAACATTTTTTGCCTATGCTGGTGTAGTTGTTGATTTTGCTATGAATGCCAATGAAAACTATGAAGAATATATGGACGGTGAAATTGGTGCAGGACGAGCGTTTTTTGAAACTGTTACAGAAACGACGGTAGATTTTGCGGTAGATTGGGGAATCGGAGTAGCTGTTACAGCGGCTTTGGCAGCTACTCCAATCGGAGCTCCGGTTCTTCTGGTGGGTGCATGTACAGTAGGAGCGAAATTCTTACTCGATTGGGGTTCTGAGAAATTGTTTGGAAAAGATTTTACTGAGGTTGTTTCAGACACGATTGTTGATGTTGCAGCAGGAACCCTAGAGGTTGCTTCTGATGTAGTTAAAACAGTCGGTGAATTTGTAGAAGAAACAGGAAAAGCAGTTGGTGATGCTATTTGCAAGGGGACACAGAAAGTGGTTTCTGGTGTTGGAAATGCTATAAAAGACGGATGGGAATCAGCAAAAGCAGGTTTTTCTTCTATTGGTCAGGGATTTAAATCATTATTAGCATGGTAAACGGAGGTTAATGGATATGGAAAAGAAAGTACGGGATTTATTACCAATCGGAACAATTGTAACATTAAAAAACGGAACAAAGAGATTGATGATTTTTGGTATTATTCAGGCGGTGCCTGATAAAGGCGTGGAATACGACTATATAGGAGTTCCGTATCCGGAAGGAAATATGTCGGAGACGATGCAATATTTATTCAATCATGAAGATGTGGTGAAAGTGCATTTCCGAGGATTTGAAGATATTGAAAGACAGGAATTTATCTATAATCTGAGTGAGTTTTATAAGGAAGTGAATAAAGCGAAAGAAGAGTAACGCTATATTATACGATGGTCTGATAGCATGTTTTATAAAGTTGATTAAAAGCAGGAGGAAGATATGGGACAGTTTGCAGTTCATATTGATATTGTGACGCAGTTGGCGGAAAGGGAGAAGAACATTGCGTCTGAAATAAATTCCGTAGGCTCAGAGGTAACCGGTATATTGGCAAAGATTGTACAGTACGATGCGGCAAACTCAAGTATCAGAAATCGTATAAAAAGTAATATAGAAGATATCTCTGAACAACACAATGGCTTAAAAAGGTTGAGCGCAGTACTTAATGATTGTGTGACAGAATATCGGCAAACGGAACAGGGCATTTTACATACTTATGAAAACGGGAATGTGGCAGAAGAGAGCTGGAATATAAACAGTGCTTTGGAATACCTGAGTAATCTGCTTGTAGAATCAAATCAGCCGTTATCCAGAGCAGATGTATTGGAGACACTGGATGAGTTGTTTTCTTCTACTACGTTATTAGAGGAAAAGAATGATTTTATAAATAAAATTGAAGAATGTATGGAAACATTGGGCGGTCCAAGTGGCAAAATAATGTCGGAAATAATTGACGTTAACGATGGAATATTAGGCCTGTATGGATATGCTGTTGTCGATGGCTATAAGGAATATAAATCTTTATTTAGTCAGGAAGGAAATTCGTACGAGCAACTACAAGAAAATGTTTCATGGATAAAGTCTCAAAGCAAAAAAATCAAAAATATATCCAAAACCTATGAGATATTGACTCAGGAAAAGTTTAAGTGGCCGGAAGAAGTAAAGGCGGGTTTTGAGTTTATTGATGCAATCGATACAACTTTGGATATAGTAGATAGTATTAAAAATTATGGAGAGGGGCTTTATACCGGAAATTCCGAAAAAATGGCAGAGGGAGCAAGTGGATTTATAAATCTTATTTCCGGTACATTGAAGAAAACAGACAGCATAAAAGCATTAACAAAAGACTGCCAATTCTCGGTAATTAAGCCAGCAAATATGCTTATCGATTACGGAGCAAATATGGTCACAAACTGGCTTACAAGTATTACGCAGGACGGAATTACAACAAAAGAGGTTTATTACAATACATTTGCACATTCTGCATTGGATGTGGCAATGGATACCGTGTTTGACCCATCGGTCCTTGCGATTGGGTACTATCCGGTAAAACAGATGACCGGTATGGTGGGAATTGATTTGGAAGCAATGTATGAAAATGTCTCGGATAAAACGGGCCTGGCTGCAGTGTTTGATGCTACCGGACGAATGAAAGATTTGATTATGGAAAATAGTTCATGGGACAGTTGGACAAACGGATTAGGTATTATGGTTGAAGGAATTGGAGATGGACTGTCTTCGGCCGGTAAAGCAATTGCAGATGGTGCGGGAAAATTATGGGATAATATTTTTGGCTAAAATGGAGGAAATGTAATGGAACGGTTATTGCCAATTGGGTCAATCATTAAACTAGATAAAGAAAGTAAAATATGCTTTATGATTGTAGGGTATTTTCCTACAAATAAGGAGGGTGATACCAGAGATTATTCAGCAGTAAGATATCCAATGGGAGCATATGACAGCAGGGTGTTTTTCTTTATTAACCATAAAGACATTACCGAGATTCTTCATGAGGGGTACAAAGACAATAGCTATGAGAATCTTATGGAACTTATTGGAAAAGGAAAATTAAGAGAAAACTTAAATCTAGAGCAATAAATTTCCAGGAGGAGAGAAAGGGATATGGGGTATAAATATGCAACGCTTTCGCTACCCGGGACAAGAGAGATAAATGAGGATTCCATTGCCGTTAAAGAGAGCAATGGAAAGTTAGTTCTTGTGGTAGCGGATGGATTGGGAGGCCATGATAAGGGAGAAGTAGCATCAAAAATTGTGGCAGAAACAATTGTTGAGAAGGGAACTTTATGTGAAGACAATGAAGAAGGGCTGGCAGAGACTTTAAGGGAGGCCCAGCAGTGTCTTTTGGAAAAGCAAAAACAAGAAAACGCAGTGAATGCGATGAAAACCACCGCAGTAGCCTTATCATTAACAAATGATAGGGCTTATTTGGCGTACGTAGGAGATTCCAGAGGATATGCTTTTTTAAAGAACGGAAAATACATACGCACGATTGACCACAGTGTGCCGCAAATGTTAGCTTTGGCCGGAGATATCAGAGAAAAAGATATACGGTATCATGAGGATAGGAGCAGCCTGCTTCGTGTTTTTGGAAGCGAGTGGGAGAACGATCCCATTGACTTTTTGGAAGAAATTGACGTGGCAAAGACAAAGGCGTTTTTGCTTTGCAGTGACGGCTTTTGGGAACTGATTACGGAGTCTCAAATGAAGTGGTGTCTGAGGTGGTCCAAAACACCGGATGAGTGGCTGGAAAAAATGAGAAGAATCGTTGAAAAGAACGGAAAAGGGAAAGAAATGGATAACTATACAGCAGGGGCTGTGTTTATAGAGGAGGATTAGAATATGGCGGATCAGAGAAGGAATGCAAACCGTCATTACAGTTTGGAAAATTCATTTTACGCCGTAGAGGCTTATAGTGTCATTGGAACCTGCGATAAGCAAGAGGACGTTTTTGAATGCATGGAACAAGACATGGGTATGGTGTTGGTTTTGTGCGATGGCATGGGTGGCTTGGGAAACGGAAGAACTGCTGCGGAAAAGGCCGTATCGGAAATTATGCAGTTTGCATCGGAACAGGATTGGAAAAGTAATCCACAGGAATTTCTGCGCAAAGCAATTGAGATTGCAGACGAAGAGGTATATTTTTTGAAAAATCCGGAAGGAAGACAACTAAAGGCAGGTTGTACGGTTCTGATTGCTTTGATTGCCGGACGAAAGGTGTACTATGCAAATGTTGGTGATTCGCGGATTTATTATTACGATGGTAATTGTTTAACTCAGATGTCACAGGACCATAATTATGGTGAGCAATTAGAAAGGCAACTGAGAAGCGGAGAAATTACACGTGAAATATACGAAAAGGAACAATCCAAGGCGGCAGCACTAACGGGCTATCTTGGTCTGGGAGAGATAAAAGAACAATATATAGCAGAGGAACCTATTTTACTTGATAGGAATCATGTTCTTTGTCTTCAGTCAGACGGGTTGTATAAGTTGTTATCAGAGAAGGAAATGCTGGAAATTATTGCCCGTAATCCTAAAGATCTTAGTAGAGTGGGTGAAGGCTTATTGCAAAAAGCTAATGAGAAAAAAAGCTCATATCAGGATAACACAAGTATTATTCTTTTAAGATTAAAATAGTGGAGGTACTTTATGAGAAAAGTAAGATGTGTAAAAGGACATTTTTATGATGTAGATGCCAGTACACTGTGTCCGCATTGTGGTTCACAGGAGGCTAAGGCGGAGATAACAGTAGAGGTTGAAAATAGTGAAGTTTCAGAGAGTGGAAAGAAAAGGTTTAGTATTTTTGGTAAAGGTAAGTCTGAGAAAGAAGTAAAGAACAGTGTTGTAACGGAGCCTAATCCT
Source organism: Lachnospiraceae bacterium (assembly GCA_017938145.1). Taxonomy (GTDB): domain Bacteria; phylum Bacillota; class Clostridia; order Lachnospirales; family Lachnospiraceae; genus SIG299. The sequence continues at coordinate 43,728 of JAGBCB010000016.1, read as the reverse complement.
TCCGGAAGTTCTTCTGTTTCCAAGGAGCCGGTTCGGAGTGTCAAAAAATCAGTAAGTAATTCGGATAATGAAGAACATAAGACACGTTCGTTTTGGAGTTTTGAAGAAGATGATACCGATGTGGCAGAAGATGTTCAGGAAGAATCCACGGAGTATAATGCTGCTACATCGGAAAACAAAACGCATAGAGATATAGATTCTGTGAAAACAACGTCAATATATACGCAAAAGGACGGAGGAGAACCGGTAACAGGCTGGTTGGTATGTATTGAAGGAGCGCATTACGGTCAAAGTTTTGAAATAAAATCCGGACAGAGTGCCATTGGCAGAGATTCATCTATGGATATCTGCATGAAAAAGGAAGGAAGTATTTCAAGAGAAAAGCATGCCTATATTATTTTTGAACCGAAGAAACGCCAATTTCTTTTGAGAAGCGGAGAAGGTAAAGGGCTGACTTATTGTAATGATGATTTGGTTACCGGAATTGTACCATTGAATGCATATGATAAAGTCCAACTTGGCGAGGCAGAATTTTTATTTGTACCATTTTGCAATGAAAAATTCATGTGGGAAAAAGCAGAGAAATAAGGTGCGGAGGATTAAGACATGCAAAGAAGATGTTGTAACTGTTTTGGGACGTATGAAGCGGTTGGCGGTATGTGTCCGCATTGTGGCTATGTGGATGGGAAACCGGGCAAACAACCGTATTATTTGACTCCGGGAACGGTGTTAACTACGGAACAGGGAAAAGAGTATATTATTGGTGAAGTAGTTGGCGCCGGAGGGTTTGGTATTATCTATAAGGCATGGGATACGAGACTTGATTGCGTGGTAGTTATTAAAGAATATTTTCCGGTTAGCATGGTAACAAGGTCTGTAGGAGAAAAAAGCATAGCTGTCTTTTCGAATAAAAGGGAAGCAGAATATAAAAGAGGTTTAGATAACTTTTGGCTGGAAGCAAATATTATGAGTGTGTTTGATAACTGTGAAAATGTGTGTAACACTTATGATAAATTCAGAGCAAATGGCACTGCTTATATGGTAATGGAGTATTTGACTGGAAAGACATTAAAGCAGTATGTGAAAGAAAAGAAAAACGGGTTACAGGAATCTGAAATTCTGGAAATTATCAAGCAGGTATTGTTCGGTCTTGAAGAGATTCATAAACGAAAAGCAATTCATTTAGATATAGCACCGGACAATATTTTGATTATGCCAAATGGAAAGATAAAAATAATTGACTTTGGCGCAGCAAGAACTAAGGAAATCCAGAAGGATGAGGATGAACTTGTTTTAAAGCCGGGATTTGCTCCACCGGAGCAGTATCGTGAAAATGGTAAGCTTGGACCTTGGACGGATATTTATGCTGTTGGTGCAACCCTTTATTGGCTGCTTACGAATGAGGTTCCTTTGGAAAGTACGGACAGGGAGAAAGAAGACAATATGCAGGAACCGGCAATGCTTACCATGGTTTCTCCTGCATTAAACAATGTAACAATGCGGGCGATGGCTGTGCGACCGGAGCTTCGGTATAAAAGCAGTAAAGAGTTTATTGACGATTTACATAAAGAAAAAGTACGAAGCATGCAGGAAGAATTAAAACGCCGGAAACGTAACAGAAGAAGCTTCCTTGCAGCAGTTGGAGTGATTCTTTTAGCGGTGGCACTTGGAGCTGGTTATTTTGGATTGGTTAAAAATAAAATTTTTGAAGACCAAATTATATTATGGGTGGCAGTCGATGGCGCAGAGATAAATGGAGCCTCGGAAAAGCAAAGATATGAAGGGGTTGTCGAGCAGTTTAGACAATTATATCCACAGATAGAGGTGGCTGTTGTAGTAAAAGACAGTAAGACAATTGAAGATGAATTTTTGAATTTAGAGAAGAGTGAACGCCCGGATATTATTGAAAATGTCAATTTCTACAAGGCAACAGAAAATATGCTTTCAGGAACATCTGATATTTGGAACCGTGTCGAAGGTAATATAATTAGCGTATTAGCAGCAACTGCGGAGACGGAAGTTAGTATACCTACAGGCTTTTATGTTGATGTGATTTACGCACAAACAGGAGCAGAATTATCACAGCTTTCAATAGAGCCATTTAATAAATTCTTGGAGACAAAGCAAGGATACAGTAGCAGTGATAGCACACAGTATTATGTGGTGCAGAGCATGGCAGCCGGAAGATATCAGTTGTTTGAACCGGAGTATAAGCGTAGTCATTTGGCAGAGGAGTTTAGTATTTACAAGCGGAGCGGAAATAAGCTGAAAGCGGCAGAGGCTTTGTTGGAATACATGCTGACAGATGCGGCGCAGGATGCATTGCATGTACAGAATCAGAGTTCCTATATGCCAATATCTGAAAATGCATTTCTGGAGTATTTACAGGTATATAGTGAATTTGAGTATCTTAAGAACAATTTAGTAGAGTATATAGTGGAGTAAAAACAAGAAAGGGAATTTACAATGAAACGATGCATGGGATGTATGGAACTGTACAAAGATGACGTGTACATGTGTCCACACTGTGGATATGAAGAAAATACTTTACCGGAAGAAGCTTTTCATCTGGTGCCGGGAACTATGATAGGAAAACGTTATACAGTGGGAAAGGTTCTTGGTTTTGGAGGATTTGGTGTAACCTATATCGGTTATGATGAATTGACAGACAAAAAGGTGGCTATCAAAGAGTATCTTCCGAGTGAATTTGCAACCAGAATGCCTTCTCAGACGAAGGTTACCATTTATTCTGGGGAAAAGACTGAGCAATTTGGACTTGGAATGAGTAAATTTGTTGAGGAAGCAAAAAAACTGGCAAAGTTAAGTGAGACCTCCGAGATAGTAAATGTATATGACTGTATTTCTGAAAATGATACAGCGTATATCATTATGGAATTACTGGAAGGAGAAAGCTTAAAGCAATATTTGGATAGGAAGAAAAAGGTTTCTGTAGAAGAAGCAGAGCGTATTATTCTTCCGATTTTCCGTTCCTTACATAGTGTGCATGAAATAGGACTGATTCATAGAGATATTGCACCGGATAATATTTTTATGACAAAGGACGGAAGAGTTAAACTTTTGGATTTTGGTGCGGCAAGATATGCTTCAGCTACACATAGTAGAAGTTTGTCGGTAATCTATAAGCCGGGCTATGCTCCGGAGGAACAGTACCAGAGCCGTGGAGAACAAGGACCCTGGACGGATGTTTATGCACTTGCGGCTACCATGTATAAGATGATTACCGGTATTACGCCGGCGACATCTCTGGAACGACGTGCAAAGGATACATTGAAGCCACCGTCAAAGCTAGGAGTCAGTATTTCTAAAAATAAAGAAACTGCCCTTATGAATGCATTAAATGTTCAAGTGAAAAACCGAACAAAAAGTGCAGAGGCGTTTTTAAAAGAATGGGAATCTCAAGGTGAAGTTGCCCGCATTATTGACACAGTAAAACAGATGGATGTGGGAAAACTGAGCAAGAAAGCAAAAATTGCAATTCTCTCCTGCGTGGCAGTAGTAGGTGCGGCTGTGGTTGTTGCATTTGCGGCAGGCGGTTTTGAAAAAATTACAGATACCATTAGTATTCAGGACGGCAAAACTAGAGTTCCTTCTGTTGTAAATACAACTATTGAGAATGCGCAAACCCGTTTGAGTGAAGCAGAACTTCAGATCGAGATTACCGGACGTGAATATTCTGCAGATATAAAAAAGGATTTGATTTTAACCCAGGCGTATAAGAGTGGAACCCTGGTGGCGTCTAACCAAAAAATGGGTGTTGTTGTTTCCGGTGGTATCCGGCAGATTTATATGCCTGAAGTCTCAGGAAAAACACAAACAGAAGCAATTAAAGCTCTGGAAGATACCGGATTTCAGGTTCTGGTTGAAGAACTTTATTCAGCAGTTGTAATAGGAAATGTTGTAAGGACAAGTTGTGAAGTGGGTAGCGTATGTGATGAAGGCACTACAGTTACTATATATGTTTCCAAAGGTATAGATCCGGCAACTATTGTGGAAGAAAAGAAATATGTTGTTGTAGATTTTACCGGAAAGACAGTGGAGGAAGTTCAGAATATTCTTGCAGCAGAAGCGATTTATCTGGATACCAGCACAAGAACCTATTCTGATACTGTGGCAGCAGGATGTGTTATTTCACAGGATATTCCAGTAGGCACGGAGTTAAAGGCAGGAAGTACGATTTCAGTAGAAGTCAGCCTTGGTAAAGAAATGGTACGTATCCCTGAATTGTGGCTTGCTGAAGAAGCCGTAGCAAGGGAAAAACTTGCTGGACTTGCACTCGATGTACACTGGGATTATGCATATAGTAGTGAGGGTGTACAAGAAGGTTTAGTTATGTCATTGTCTATTGAAGAAGGTCAGGAAGTAGATAAGGGTACCTTATTGACTGTTGTAATCAGTAAGGGTCCGGAACCAACGGCGACGCCAACACCGACACCTAGTCATACACCAACACCAGAGCCAACGGCGACAAATACACCAAAGCCGACAAATACACCAAAGCCGACAAATACACCAAAGCCGACAAATACACCAAAGCCGACAAATACACCAAAACCAACGAGTACACCAACACCGATTCCACATGTGCATAATTATTATTGGGATATACAGGTGGTTGAATCTGCAGGTTGTACTACGAATGGCTTAAGAAAATATATATGCAGTTGTGGTGATTATTGGACAGAACCGATTTATGCGACAGGACATAATTGGAACGCAGCAACGTGTACAAGTGCAAAGACCTGTAGCTGGTGTGGAGCAACAGAAGGAAGTGCAATAGGGCATAGTTGGAACGCAGCAACGTGTACAAGTGCAAAGACCTGTAAGGTATGCGGAGTAACAGAAGGAAGTGCAACAGGCCATAGTTGGAACGCAGCAACGTGTACGAGTGCAAAGACCTGTAAGGTATGTGGAGCAACAGAAGGAAGTGCAATAGGGCATAGTTGGAACGCAGCAACGTGTACGAGTGCAAAGACCTGTAAGGTTTGTGGAGCAACAGAGGGAAGTGCAATAGGGCATAGCTGGAATGCGGCAACCTGTACAAGTGCAAAGACCTGTAAGGTTTGTGGAGCAACAGAGGGAAGTGCAGCAGGCCATAGTTGGAATGCAGCAACCTGTACAAGCGCAAAGACCTGTAAGGTTTGTGGAGCAACAGAGGGAAGTGCAACAGGCCATAGCTGGAATGCGGCAACCTGTACAAGTGCAAAGACCTGCAAGGTATGCGGAGCAACAGAGGGAAGTGTAGCAGGCCATAGTTGGAATGCAGCAACCTGTACGAGTGCAAAAACTTGTAAGGTGTGCGGAGCAACAGAGGGTGCTGCAACGGGGCATAGCTGGAATGCAGCAACCTGTACGAGTGCAAAGACCTGTAAGGTGTGTGGAGCAACAGAAGGAAGTGCAACGGGACATAGCTGGAATGCTGCAACTTGTACGAGTGCAAAGACCTGTAAGGTGTGTGGAGCAACAGAAGGAAATGCAATCGGACATAGATATGATTCTGATTCAGATTTAGATTGTAATAACTGTGGTTATGTGCGAGGTTACTGGAGTGACTATGGTGAATGGAGTGCATGGCAGGATGCACCTGTAAGTAGCTCCTTAAGCTGTGATGTACAAACAGATGATGTTATAGCTGGCTATAATAAGAAAACGGTATGGCATTATGAAAGATGGGTTAGTGATCGATGGTCAGACGGTTATGAGAGAGCATTGGATCATTATACCTCGGCATGTTACAAATACGAAGAAAAAACTGTAGAAGTACAATTATCATACGAGCCGTATACAAACAAGTCAGGTGTAACTTATTATGGCTGGGGATTTAATGATGACGGAAGATGGATTTTCTGGTATAACGAGGAGGAACGGCAAGTAGATGATCTTAACTCACCGATATATAAAAAGCAGTATAGATATAGAACACGAAAGATAATTTTTTATTAAGTTTATTTTTGCGTTATTTGTATGATGTTGCACGATGGTCTGATTTGACAAAACCAGTTATTCATCCTTGAAAACGTGCATTTTGTCATAGAAGTGTCCTCCTTATTCTTTTATATGTTACGATGGTGTCACAAGAAAAACAACTCTTGTGAATGAAATAGTAGAAGAATTAGGAGGACAAAATTATGAAGAACAACGTAAAAAGAGTAGTAGCATTATTGGTGGCATTTTTATTGGGAGTAGGTAGCTTTAGTGAGCTGGGTAATAGTCCTACAGTAGTAGCCTATGCTCAGGAGTATATTTATTACGCAACCTTAGATATTTCTTCTAAGGGCTGGTCTAGCTACAATACCGGATTAAATTACAATATGACCGGCGGAACAGCAGGCACAATCCGACAGGGCGCAAAGTTATCCGTAATCAGTGAAAAGGTCAATAAGAACGGAAATAAGGTAGCGTATGTTTATTCTGAAGATTTAAAGAAGAACTGCTATGTGTCTGCAAAGTATCTTAAGAAGGTTGAAACTACAGAAACTGTTGTAGATTCTGAGGTGAATGCGGTGCTTGATTTTGGCACCAGAACCTGGACGAAGTACTACCCGGGAGAAAACAAGGAATTTACAGGAGGCACTCCGGTTCCAAGTGGCTTAAAGGAAGGAACAGAGTTACAAATTGTAAAGAAGGTTGTAAATAGTAACGGCACAAATGTTGCATATTGCTATGTACCATGCGCAGATGTTTATTGTTATATCAGTATGCTTGTTGTAAAGGAATTGGAGGTTGAGTCCACAACAGAGGAACCAACAGCGACGGATTCTTACACCTATGACGGAAAGGAATATCTTTTAGTAGAAGGCTATAATGAAGACTATATTTTCAATCAGAGAGATTATGATCGTTTTTTGAAGAACGGTAAGAATGTAGGTTGTACAGCAACTGCACTTGCAACGGCGTATTCTATTTATAACAATACTATGTTATCTCCGGATAGTGAGTCCATTAAGTGGACAACGGGCGTGGGAGTAACCTGGGGACCACAAACCAAGTGGACTGGATATGCTAGTAATAATTTAGTAGCCGCATATGACTATTTGCAGAAGGATATTCCGGTGATTTTAAGACTTAAGAAGGGCGACGGTGGTCATAGCGTTACCTTGGTAGGCGTGGCAAAGAATGCGGACAGAAACAATTTATGCAAAGATGATTTCCTGGTTATTGACCCATGGGGTGGCGTTGTAAAGAGTTTGGAAGACGCAGCAAGCGGTTACACATTACATACTACTTGGGAATTGATTATTCCGGTTAAGCAGTAATACAATAGGCACAAGTAGAACTTCTCAAGAACAAGTATAAAGAAAATGGAGCTAAAGGATGGCATGGAAGAAAATACAATAATTATATGCAAAGATTCAAAAATTCAAGCTTCATTTAGCTGGAATGAAATATTTGAGAATTCTAAAATGGTTCTTCAGAATGAGTATAATTCAAACATATTTGAGTGCAAAGGAATTTGTGCATTTTCTGTACGAGAGAAGAAAATATGTTGCCATCCTATGTTAGATGATGAAATGAGGATTCTCTTAGAAAAATGTGTACAGGAATACTATAACTGTAAAGCAAAAGTAACATTTGATAGAGAGAAAAATACTTATACTATTATACTGGATAGATAAGAAAAGAATAAAGAACACAAGTCCCTTTCCAACCTTTGGAAACCTCTTGTGTTCTTTTTCTTTTTGTGCTATCATAAACCTCATAATGCGTTACTAGGCATTTTTTGCCATGCGCCATGCTATAAAGCATACATGTATGCCAAACCGAAGTAAAGGACAAACTAACTCCATGAAAAAAATGATTGAAGCAAAAGACTTAGTATTTGAATATATCCGCCGGGATGAAGAAGGCAACGTAGACGGCATCATCCGGGCAGTAGACGGTGTGACTTTAGATGTTCAGCCGGGGAATTTTGTGGCCATTTTGGGTCACAACGGTTCCGGTAAGTCTACCATTGCCAAGCAGATTAACGCCATTTTGGAACCAACGGAAGGCTATTTGTATGTGGACGGCAAGGACGTGTCGGACCCTGACAAGCTGTGGGAAGTGCGTCAGTCGGCCGGCATGGTGTTCCAGAATCCGGACAACCAGATTATTGCGTCTGTGGTGGAAGAGGACGTGGCCTTTGGACCGGAAAACCTTGGTGTGCCAACGGAAGATATCTGGGTGCGGGTGGAAGAAGCACTGCGGGCAGTCGGTATGTTAGAATACCGTACCCATTCTCCAAACAAGTTATCCGGTGGTCAGAAGCAGCGTGTTGCCATTGCAGGCATTATGGCTATGAAGCCAAAGTGTATTGTGTTGGATGAGCCGACGGCAATGCTTGATCCAAACGGCCGTAAAGAAGTTATTAAGACTCTGCACGAGCTGAATGATAAGGAAAATGTAACCGTATTGCTCATTACCCATTACATGGACGAAGTTATTGGTGCAGATAAAGTCATCGTCATGGACGATGGTAAAATCGTGATGCAGGGCACCCCGCGGGAAGTATTCTCCCAGGTGGAAAAAATGAAGTCCTACCGGTTGGATGTACCGCAGGTAACCGAGCTTGCCTGGGAGCTTAAGAAAGCAGGTATGCCAATGCCGGACGGCATTTTAACAGTAGAAGAATTTACGGAGGCATGGAAACAGTGTCAATAGTTTTAGATCATGTCAATTACACATACAGTGCAGGCACGGCCTACGAAAAGCATGCCTTAAAGGACATCAATCTGGTGATTCCGGATGGGCAGTTTATTGGGCTCATCGGGCATACCGGTTCCGGTAAGTCCACGCTGATTCAGCATCTGAACGGTCTGATTAAGGCCACCAGCGGTGCCATTTATTACGATGGCCATGATATTTACGATGATGATTTCAGCATGAAGGAGCTTCGTACCAAGGTGGGCTTGGTATTCCAGTATCCGGAGCATCAGCTCTTTGAAACCACCGTGGTAAAGGACGTGGAATTTGGTCCGAAGAATATGAAGCTGCCGCAGCTGGAAGTGCAGATGCGTACCTTTGAGGCAATCAAAATGGTAGGCATTTCCGAGGAGCTTTACGATGCTTCCCCATTTGAACTTTCCGGCGGACAAAAGCGCCGTGTGGCGATTGCCGGGGTTCTTGCCATGAAGCCGGAGGTACTTATTTTAGATGAGCCGACGGCAGGTCTTGACCCAATGGGCAGGGACGAAATTTTAGACCGCATTGCAGAAATCCAGAAGGAACGCAAAATTACCGTTATTTTAGTTTCCCACAGTATGGAAGATGTAGCAAAGTATGTGGACCGTCTTATCGTGATGGACCACGGCAGTGTGCAGTTTGACGGCACACCGAAGGAAGTATTTGCACATTATAAAGAGTTGGAGTCCATGGGGCTTGCGGCACCGCAGGTAACCTATATTATGCAAAGCTTACGGGCGCAGGGTGCCAATGTGGAAGATGCTACAACTGTAGAAGAGGCTAAAGAAGAGATTTTAAAGGCTTGGAAGAAAATATAAATAGTATTTGAGGCAGTAATAATGATTCGAGATATTACCATAGGACAGTATTATCCGGCGGATTCGGTGCTTCACCGTCTTGACCCGAGAGTCAAGCTGGTGGGAACCTTAACCTTCCTGATTTCCCTGTTCCTGTTTAACAATTTAATAGGCTATGTGATTGCCGGAATTTTCCTGGCAACCATGATAAAAATATCCAAGGTGCCGTTTTCCTTTATCGTACGGGGATTAAAGACCATTGTGATTTTAATGCTGTTTACGGTGGTGTTCAACCTGTTTTTGACGGACGGTACGGTTCTGTGGCAGTGGAAGTTTATCAAAATCACCGTTGAGGGCATTCAGACTGCAATTTTTATGGCACTGCGTCTGACCTTCTTAATTATCGGTTCTTCCTTGATGACTTTGACCACAACCCCAAACCAGCTGACCGATGGTCTGGAAACCGGTCTGGCACCGTTAAAGAAGCTTCACGTTCCGGTGCATGAGATTTCCATGATGATGTCCATTGCCCTTCGGTTTATCCCGATTCTGTTGGAAGAAACCGATAAAATCATGAAGGCGCAGCAGGCAAGAGGCGCAGACTTTGAAGAAGGAAAGCTTATGGAGCGTGTAAAGGCCCTGGTGCCGATGCTGGTGCCGCTGTTTGTTTCGGCGTTCCATCGTGCCAACGACCTTGCCATGGCCATGGAGGCAAGATGCTACCGCGGAGGTGTGGGCAGAACCCGCATGAAGCCTTTAAAGTATACAAAGCGCGACGGTATGGCATATCTGTGCCTGGTGGCTTATTTAATCGTCCTAGTGGCCGCAACAAGGCTTTGGGATGTGTTTGTAGCATAATTTCACCTGATATAGAATATGAGGCGTATATGAAGCGAATAATGATTGTGGTAGCCTATGAGGGCACCAAATACTGCGGATGGCAGTCCCAGCCGAATCAGATTACGGTGGAAGAAGTTATCAACCGGGAGCTGTCCAGATTGTTAACTGAAAATATTGAGGTTATCGGCGCCAGCCGTACCGATTCCGGTGTCCATGCCATGGGCAATGTGGCGGTGTTTGATACGGAAACCAGAATCCCTGCGGAAAAGATTTGCTATGCGCTCAATGTAAGTCTTCCGGAGGATATTGTGGTGCAGTCCTCCCGGGAGGTTCCGTCAGATTTTCATCCAAGACATTGCGACAGTATTAAAACCTACGAATATAAAATCTGGAATGCGGATTTTATTCAGCCGTTTAACCGCAAATATACCCATTTTGTGTATAAAAACCTGGATGTGGATGCCATGCAGCGGGCAGCGGCAGATTTCCTTGGCACACATTGTTTTACCAGTTTTTGTTCCACCCATACCCAGGTTCAGGACCATGTAAGAACCATTTATTCCCTGGATATATTAAAAGAAGACCATTTACTTACCATCCGCATCCGCGGTAACGGTTTCCTTTATAATATGGTGCGCATCATCGCAGGCACATTGATTAAAATTGGCATGCATGAAATGAGCGAAACCTGTGTACCCTCTATTTTAGAGGCAGAAAACAGGGAAGCAGCAGGTCCGACGGCACCGGCGCAAGGACTGACACTGGTAGGTATTGAGTATCCACACCTGCAATAAGAAGTATCTCACTGTTCCAAAGAAAATGCCTCTGAATAAATCAGGGGGTACATAAGCTCCCGGAAGCGAGGTAAGCATGAAAGGGAGTTTGTTGTGGAAGTTTATGTATTTGTTTTGTGCCATGGCAGGAATTTTAGCCGGGTACGGAGTATTTACTTTGACAAGCAGTGATGGAGCAAAACCGAATACGATTACAAAAGATAACACGCTGGTCCGGGAAGCCGGAGACAGCGTGTTTTTTGATGAAGAAGAGGCACAAAAACAGCATTCCATAGCACAGACGCCGGTGGAGGCTGTATTGCCACCGGTTACGGTAGCACCGGGTGCACCTGTACCAACGGAAAAGGCGAAAGAGACGGACTTACCGCAGCCAACCGTAGTTCCGGTAGAGATTTCGGTGGCACCAACGGTAACAATCTCTCCAAAGCCAACAGAAATCCCGGCAGTAACAGTTTCTCCGGAAGTGGCAGAAACACCTGCAGATGTTTCGGAGGACAAGCTTCCTTCGTTGGGGCAGCAGTGGGCTTCCACGGGTGAAAACGTACCAAAGCTTCCGGAGACTCCTGCAAAAGAACCGGCACAGGAAGCTCCGGCAACCCAGACTCTTACCTATCCGGCGCAGATTTTTGGACAGGTGCCGGTGCTGAACCGTTCGGATGCTTACGTCAGTTATTTTGAATTTGCCTACGATTTAATTGCCATGATGGAGCCGGTGGTAAGTGCCCGGGGACTCAATATGAATTCCCTGTTAACCAAATTTGTAATAAAAGCCCTGTTTTGTGGCGTGGATATTGAAAAGCTGGATATCAATGCACCGATTCCAAGACGCCTTGCTGCCCTTTGCCTGTGGCTGGCAGCCCAGGTGTTAAACGAGAACGGCTGCGACACTTCTTCGAAAAGTGCCGGTGCGTATGTAACCGACATTTCCGGCTGTTCCGCATCGGAAAGAAAGGCGATTGCCTATTTGTATGAGTCAGGGATATTAAAGGGATATCAGGTGCAAGGACAAATGTTTTATCCGGAAGCAGGACTGAAAACAGAAGCGGGAAACAGCTGGCTTTTGGCAGTAAAACAGTGCTGGAAATAGACCGGAACGTGAGTTAAACTAAGAAAACGGAGATGCTTAAAGTGTCTGAAAATAAAGAAAATTCTCAGACGCAGACAAAAATCACTTGACACAAGATAAAATGACACATAATCAAAGAAAAAATGAAAAAATCCTCAAAAAAAGTGAAAATTGTTGTTGACAATTGTGTGACCCTTCGATATAATGTAACACGTTGGCGCCAAATGAGGTTTGGTGCATTTAAAGTGACTTATGAGCCTGTTTATTACAGTATCATATAACAGAAGATTTTAAGGAGGATTACGCAATGAAGACTTTTATGGCAAGCCCAGCTACCATTGAAAGAAAGTGGTACGTAGTTGACGCTGAAGGTCAGACATTAGGTCGTCTCGCAGCAGAAATTGCTAAGGTTTTAAGAGGCAAGAACAAGCCAATTTTCACACCACACGTTGATACAGGTGACTATGTTATCGTTGTTAACGCTAGCAAGGTTAAGGTAACCGGTAAGAAGATGGATCAGAAGATCTACTACAATCACTCCGATTACGCAGGTGGTATGAGAGAAACCACATTAAAGGAACTTATGGCTAAGGATTCCGCTGAAGTTATCAAGCTTGCAGTTAAGGGAATGCTTCCAAAGGGACCTTTAGGAAGAAGCATGATTAACAAGTTACATGTATACGCTGGCCCAGAGCACGTTCACGCAGCTCAGAAACCAGAAGTATTAGAAATCAAGTTCTAATCACTGAAAGGAGGACAAAACATTGGCTAAGGCAAAATACTACGGAACAGGTAGAAGAAAGAGCAGTGTTGCCAGAGTATATTTAGTACCTGGTACTGGTAAGGTTACAATCAACAAGAGAGATATGGATGAATATTTCGGATTAGATACATTAAAGCTGATCGTTCGTCAGCCACTGGCTCTTACAGAGACAGCTGACAAGTACGACGTTATCACAACCGTTCGCGGCGGTGGTTTCACAGGTCAGGCTGGTGCTATCAGACACGGTATCTCCAGAGCCCTTTTACAGGTGGATGGCGATTTACGTCCGGCACTTAAGAAGGCAGGCTTCTTAACAAGAGACCCTCGTATGAAGGAAAGAAAGAAGTACGGCTTAAAGGCTGCGAGAAGAGCACCACAGTTTTCCAAGAGATAATTATATCTGCGATGGCAGGATATGCAAAGAAGAGCATCCGCAAGTATACTTGTGGGATGCTCTTTTTGTATATTCTGACCATCATAGAATGGTTGAGTGGACCGAGAAGTAGCGAAGCGGATTCGAGGTAGCACTCAAAACATCGCAGATATAATTTGCACGGCTCCACGCTAAAAAAGGTCCACCGGACCTTTTTTAACGCATGGACAGTTCTCCAAGAGGTAATCGGATTGTAGACAACAAATATCTCTTGACATTGACGTTACGTCAACTGGTATAATAATTTCAGGAGGTACTAATGCCGATGGAAGAACTGTTTGATATTACCGAGATTTGTGAAAAATTTCATATTTCTTCCCGTACACTGCGGTTTTATGAGGAAAAGGGCTTAATTGAAAGTAACAGAACCTCTTCAAGTAAGCATAGAAGTTATAGTAAGGAGCAAATAGATAAAATCCGCGATATTCTGGCGTTGCGTGCGATTGGTCTTTCGGTAAAAACAATACAGGAATTCCTTCATGGTGACATGTCTTTAAAGGAAATGTTACACTTGCGTAAAGCGGAAATATATGCTTCTATTCATACAAAACAGCAGGAAATCTATCTTTTAGAAGAAGCCTTGGTAAATATAGACCGCGGGGAAGTTTTCTTTCAGAAAACAAACTATTCGGTGTCACAAAGCGACGAAAAAAAATTACAGCTTGTTCGATGTTGCTCAGAATATATTATACAAGGCAACCTGGAAGGGCTGTATCGGCACTTTAGCCAGCAGATTAAGGATTACATGCCACCGGTAGCATTTCAAAACAGGTGGAGGGATGAAACCTTTGCTATGGGAGCATTTATAAAGCTTGGAGATGCTTGGAAAGAGCCGAAGGTTGATACGATTTTTTATCAGAATCTTCATTTTGAAAAAATGATTATTCGACTGAAATATGTATTTCGTGGAGAAATAATCTATGGCTTCTGAATACAGCATGTAGAGAAGTAAGAAAGGAGAGAGGTTACGATGGAGAAATTGTATCAAATGAGAAAGAACATATGCCGAAAGGTATTTTTGGTACTTGCAGTTATTTTGCTGTGCGGCTGTGGAAAAAGTATGGAAGAAGAAACGCCATCCGTTCAGCAACCGGATACATATATTACAGAGAAACTGCCAACAAGTGCTCCGGAGATTACTTTGCCAACGAACGCTCCGGAAATCAGTCTGCCGGCTCAAGAAATAGAGCAGATTATTTTGCCGACTTCGAACGATGAATTATATCACTACTTAATGGAACAGTGGAAAGCAGGGGAACTTTCGGGGCTATATAGTTATGCTTCTGACGAAATGAAAACATTGGTGGATGCGGAGCAGTTCAATTCCATGTTCTTAACCTTGAATAACAAGTTTGGAAATATCATAAAGATAGAAAATGAGAAAAGTGCGAAAGATGGAGGTAGCTCTATTTATACAGCGACCCTTGTTTTTGACCATGTGGAAGCATATATTCAAGTGTATATCAGCAATTTAGAAATAGCGGGTTATAATTATGATGTTCGCTTTATAACTAATTTTGAGAATAAGTTGAAGAACGGAATAACAGAATCTTTCTTCTTACTTGAAAGTGGCAATTATTATTTGAATGCAGTATATACTTACACAGAAAAAAATGATGCGCCAACAGTCCTGCTTATTCCGGGTTCCGGTGTGGCAGACTACAATGAAACTGTAGGATTGCTACCAACTTTTGCAGATATAGCATTGGAGTTAGCGGAACGGGGAATAAATTCTTTGCGTTTTGAAAAGAGAACGAACCGTTACGCCTCGGAATTTACGGTAGAGGCTGGTCTTGATGAAGAATACTTTATAGATTGCAAAGCAGCACTGGAGTGGATTAGAAACAACAATGAATCCGGTGATATTATTTTATTCGGACACAGTTTAGGTGCTCAAATAGCGGTTTCGCTTGCTGAGCAGGAGAATGTGAAGGGCCTGATTTTATTTAATGGTTCTGCACGACATCTGGCGGAGATAGCAAAGGACCAATATTGTGAAATAGACCCGGTAAATGCTGCTTATTATCAACAGTATATGGAAGCAGCAAAGAATGTTACTCAGGATATGGCCAAAGGGTATTATTATTTTGGTTGTTCCGATTACTATTGGGCTGATTATAATGAAATTTCTACTGTGGATTCACTTAAAAAACTAGAAATTCAAACATTGGTGATAAATAGCCGGTTTGATCATCAGGTGTATGATGCGGATATCAATCTGTGGCAGCAGGAATTAGCAGATGATGAAAAGGTTACCATAATGGTTTTTGATGATATCAGTCATTTTGGGTATAGAATTGACACACAGGACATAACATCCGTTTATAAAAAAATAAGTTTTCCGGACGATTTGGCGGATATTTTTTCGGGATTTTGTGAAGAAATAAAATAATATTTTTTGAAAAACCATCATTTTGATGGTTTTTCTTGTTTACAAACCATTAAAATGATGGTATAAATAAAACGGGAGGTGTTTGCATGAAAAATAATATGTTTGTCACACCGGAATATGTAACTGCACAGGAAGTAAAGAGAATAAGAATGCAACTGGGACTTACCCAAAAGGAATTTGCCATGTTGATAAATTGTTCCAAAGCAACGGTGGAGCGTTGGGAAACTACCGAGGAACCAATTCAGGGAAATATAGTCTTGTTATTGATTTTGTTGGAAAATAATCTATCAATAGCGGAAGAACTAAAAGTTCCTCCTAAAGTATATCCGCTCCGGCTTTGGTATATGCATGAGCAAACGGTTTGTACTATAATTGATGTCAATGAAATTGAGAAAAAAGTAAATATAAAAAACTATACAAAAAATCCGTTTTTTTGCGCATTTGGAAACGAAAAGGAGCCGGACTATGATTCCTATTTGGAATTTCTGAAATCCAGATGCTTTCCGGAAAGCAGGGACAAATTGAAGCTGGTTTTGAAGGATTTGGGCCTTCCTTTTTATGATCCCTTTCTGATTATTGAAAAAACAGAAGGTAGAATGGCAGAGGATAAATTTTGGCTCCGGATTGAACGATAGGAACAGGAGGATGTTATGATAGAATTATTTGAGCAGAATATCAGAACCAATGACAGACAATCCTCTAAGGGTAATCAACTGAAATGGGCGACTAATGGGTATTGGTATAAAGCGGACTATACAGGTTATGAAGGCCTGGCAGAATATATGATATCCCAGCTTTTAAAAAAATCGACTCTATTAGAGGAAGAATATGTGTTATATGAATTAGAGGAAATAAAATATAAATCTATGATGTATCATGGGACAAAAAGCATGGATTTCCTGGAAGATGACTGGCAGATTATTACCTTGGAGAGATTGTTTAAAAACTTTTTTGGAGAAAGTCTTTACAAGTCCATTTATAAAATTGAAAAGACAGAAGACCGAATGATATTTTTAGTAAGTCAGGTAGAGAGAATGACCGGGTTAAAGAATTATGGTGTATATATGAATAAATTGCTTACCTTGGATGCATTATTTTTAAATGAAGACAGGCATACCCATAATATTGCTGTTTTAATGAATGGGGCAGGAAAATTTTGTTATTGTCCGATTTTTGATAATGGAGCAGGTTTGTTATCGGATACTACCATAGATTATCCGTTGGAAGAAGACGCATATAAGATGGTGAAAGAGGTAGAAGCAAAAACAATTTGCGCCAGTTTTGAAGAACAATTGGATGTATCGGAGATGTTGTATGGTGCTCATTTGAAATTTAGTTTCACACAAAAAGATGTGAAAAACTTAATAGATACAGCGTCAATATATCCAAAAGAGGTGAGAGGGCGTGTGGAAGAAATAATTTATGCACAGATGAGAAAGTATCAGTATTTATTTACAACAGCAAGGAAAATATGATACAATAATAGACAGCATAATAGAAGTAATACCAAAATGAAAATAAGTAAAACAAAAGGAGAAACCGATATGAAAGACAACAACTGCGCATATTGTATGAGAGGCGATCTTTTAGACAAGTTCGGCATTTTTATCTGTGACCTTCAGGTCAGCAGCCTCATTTTATTTAAGGAGCAGAGTAAGCCGGGCCGTGTAATTGTGGCTTATAAAGACCATGTAAGCGAAATCGTTGATATTTCCGAAGAAGAGCGTAATTTATTTATGGCAGATGTTACCCGTGCGGCAAAGGCGCTTCACGCAGCATTTAAGCCAAACAAGGTAAATTATGGTGCTTACGGTGATACCGGCTGTCATCTTCACATGCATCTTGTGCCAAAGTATGAGGGCGGCGATGAATGGGGCGGCATCTTCCAGATGAACCCGGGCAAGGTTTATTTAACCGACGCAGAATATTCGGAGATGATTGAAAAAATCAAAGCAAATTTGTAAGCGAGAATAATATGAGAAAAAAATCAATTCCGGGAGAAGAGCTTCAGGAAGTACAACATAAAAAGAAGAAAAAAGCGCAAAAGGACATCCGTTGGGAGAGGCTTGACAACACGGCCCATTTATTTCCTGCCATTGCCGGCGAAAATATGAGTAACGTATACCGTATTTGTGTGACGTTAACCGAACTGATTGACCCGGAACTGTTGCAGCAGGCGGTGGATATGGTATTGCCAAAGTTTGACGGCTTTAATCTGCGTATGCGCAAGGGTGTGTTCTGGTATTATTTTGAGGAAAACGGGAAACCGGCGCCAAGAGTGGCGGAAGAAACTAATTTTCCGTGCCGCTATATTCATGCCAACAAGAACAACAATTATCTGTTTCGGGTAACCTATTATAAATACCGTATCAATTTGGAGGTATTCCATGTGCTTACCGATGGCATGGGAGCCATTAACTTTTTGCGGGAGTTGACCTATCAGTATTTGCGTCTGCGTCATCCGGAGCTGGGAAATACCATGAGTGATTCTTTGGCAACCCACACCTCCATGAACCGGGAAGACAGTTTTTTAAAGAATTACAAGCAGGCAGCAAAGAGCGGATATAAGAAGCAGAAGGCCTATCTGATTAAGGGCGAAAAACTCCGTCAGGGCGAGTTTGGTGTGATGCACGGTTACTTAAATATTCCGCAGTTAAAGGCGGTCTGCAAGCAGTACGGTGTCAGCATTAACGAGTATCTGGTGACTGTATTTGCCTGGAGCGTTTATCAGGAATGTTTAAAGGGCATGCCGTCAAAGCTTCCGATTCGTGTGGCAGTGCCGGTAAATCTTCGCCCGTACTTCGGTTCCATAACCACAAAAAATTTCTTTGCTATGGTGTCGGCGGAATTTCATCCCACCGAGGATGCATATACTTTTGAAGAAGTATTACAAATTATCCGCGACAGTCTCCGCAGCCAGATGGATAAGGAGCATTTGGAAAAACTGTTTTCTTATAATGTTTCCAATGAGAAAATCTGGATTGCCAGAGCGGTGCCGCTTCCGTTGAAGAATATTGCCATGAAGCATGTGTATACGGCGTCCGCATTGGCTAACACGTCTACAGTGACCAATATAGGAAACATCCCGATAGAGGAACCGTACCGTCCGTATGTAGAGATGATATTAGCCTTTCTTGCCATGTCTAAGGGGCAGGATATCAAGGGAACGGTGTGTTCCTACGGAGAAACGTTGGCCTTTTCCTTTAGCTACACGTTAAAGGACGTTTCCATTCAGAGATGCTTTTTCCGTAAGCTGGCAGTAGACGGTATTGCGGTTGAAATTGACAGTAACGGGGTAAATTATGAGTAAATGCAGAAATTGTAATGTGGAAATTTTGGATGAAACCGAATTTTGTCCATTGTGTCATTCGGTGCTGGAGCAGACGGAAGAACTGGAAAACATGTATCCGGATGCCAGACAAAAAACGCAAAAATTAAAATTTGTCACCCGCTTATATCTGTTCTGTGCCCTGGTAGTAGAGTTCCTGCTTGTCATCATTGATTTTCACGGTGAAAACCAGGTGCATTGGAGCGTTCTGGTGGGTTTGGGCCTGTTATATGTGTATACGGTACTGCGTTATGCAGTGCTTGGAAAGTCCGGCTACCGTGCTAAAACCATTGTGCTGGTGCTGTTGGCGGTATTGATTACGGTGGCGGTGGATTTTATTACCGGTTACCGGGGCTGGTCGGTGGATTATGTGGCATCCGGAGGAATTCTTCTGGTGGATGTTATCATTATTTCCCTGATGATATGGAATCGTCGCAACTGGCAAAGCTACCTGATGTGGCAGATTGCCATGATTTTATTTAGCTTGATACCGGCGATACTTTATCTGATAGGGTTGGAACATAATTTTATTATGGCGTTCCTGCCTCTGATTGTATCGGTTTTCTTGTTTATAGGAACTCTGATGATTGGCGGAAGAAGGGCAGGACAGGAGTTATACAGAAGATTTCATATTTAGGACACATACCGTAAACTTTTCTTGAAAAAGAGGAGAGTTTACGGTATATTTTATTATAGAGGATTATTTGGTTCATAAAACAGGAGAAGATAAAATGTTACAGGAATATACAAAGGAACAATTATTACAGCAGCTTCGTGACATGGGGATTCAATCAACGGATAATTTGCTGGTACATTCCTCCATGAAATCCTTAGGACCGGTACAGGGGGGGGCTGATACCGTGTTGGACGCTTTGATGGAAGCAGTACCGGAGGGGCTTCTGATTTTGCCAACCCACACCTGGCAGCAGATGGGCGCAAAGTATTCGTTCTTTGACCCGGAAACAGAACCGGTATGTGTTGGTATCTTACCGGAGCTTTTCAGAAAGCGTCCGGGCGTAGTGCGTTCCCTGCATCCTACCCATAGTGTTGCAGTGTACGGAAATGGTGCAGAGGAATATATCAAAGGAGAAGAAAACTGCACTACACCTTGTCCGCCGGAAGGCTGCTGGGGCCGGTTAAAGGATATTAACGCAAAAATTTTACTGCTGGGCGTGACACATACAAGAAACACTTATATCCACAGCATTGAGGAGGCTTTCAACATTCCGGAACGTTTTACGGATAAGCAGGTAAGGTTTCAGATAAAGATGCCGGACGGCAGTGTTAAGAACGTGGATATGTACCGCCATTACAACAGAATCAATCCGCATATTTCGGAAGATTATGATAAAATGAAGAGCGGATATGAAAAGGCTGGTGCGGCTAAAACCGTACGGCTGGGTGATGCGGAATGTATTTTGTGTGAAGCGGCAAAACTATATGAAGTGACAGGGCGGATTCTGACTAAGGAACCAAACTGTTTTATTGAAAGAGATGCAATACCGGAAGAATGGTATATGGAGGTGTACGGATGAAAAAAATAGCAATGCTTACCGACGGCTGGAAACGTATGGTAACATACGCCTGGGTAGACGGAATTATTAACCGTATCCGTGAGTTGGATGAGGACATTTGTATATATCAGTATAATTGTTACGGAAACTGGCGCAGAGAGAAAAAATATAATTTAGGTGAGTACAATATTTTCCGTTTGCCGGAGTTAAATGAATTTGACGGTGTTGTGTTGGACTGCAATTTTACAACTGACAAGGAACGGCAGCAGGAGCTTGCCTGCATACTTCAAAAAATTGAGGTGCCGGTAATCAGCATTGGTCACGCCATGGACAATTGTTATTACGTGGGTATTGACAATACGACGCCTATTAAGGAACTGATGGAGCATCTGCATAAGGAGCACGGCTGTGTACGGTTTTTATATGCCGGAGGGCCTAAGGGACACTATGAAAACTACTCCAGAATGACGGCTTTTAAAAGCTTTATTTTAGAAAACGGATTGATTGAGCAGGACACCTGGTTTGGCGATTATGAGTATTCCAGCGGTGTGAAGTATATGGACCGCCTGGTTAATGAGGCAATACCGTTTCCGGATGCCATTATCTGTGCAAATGATAATATTGCTGCAGGTTTGTGTGCCAGAGCAATGGAATTGGGTTACAGTGTACCGGAGGACTTTATTGTTACCGGCTTTGACAATATGGAGAAGGCGGCGTATTTCTATCCGCAGATTACTACGGTAAATAATGACAGGGGAAAAATCGCTGCGTCTATTGTTGATATGTTCCATGAACTTTGGTCTGGAAGAGCGGTGGAAAGTTTCCATTTCGTCCCGACAACCTGTTCCTTCGGAGAAAGCTGCGGTTGTGCAAATAATAACACTGTAGATTACCGCCAGTATATTAAGGGTCAGATCATTTACAATACGCAGGCGCAGGTAGAAGACGAGCAAAGAGTAGCAATGGAAGGCCGTATGGCGGATTGCACGGACTTTTACGGGATTTTCCATGAAATGTCCCGTTATGTGATAAACCACGACAGTGATGCGTTTTATGCAGTGTTGGATAAGCGTTTGTGGGAAGGTATAGACGAACGCAAATTGCCCACCAAAGGCTATGCCAAAGAGCAGATGGTGGTGGCGTATGCATCGGAAAACAACGTTCCGGTTTCCTTTGAAAGTCCGGAAGCGCTGCATGAACACCTGGCACAAGCAGAACCGGGCACAGCGTATATGTTTACTCCGTTGCATTTCCGTCAGTATACGGTGGGTTATACCATAGTAAAGAACGCCCGCTTTTTATATTATGATCCGTATTTTTATGATATTCAAAGCGGATGCGCCAGATCATTGGAAGCTATGTTTAAGCAGATTCAGCTGGAAACCATTAACCAGCGTTTAGAAGAGGTTTACAACAGGGATCCGATGACCGGTTTATATAACCGTATGGCGTATACAGAGATGATAGGACCTGCATTCAAAAAATATCAGGAAGAAAAGACTGCTTGCTGTCTGGCTTTTTTTGATGTAAACTATTTCAAAGAAATCAATGATTCCATGGGACATGAGTTTGGTGATACTATTTTAAAAAGAATTGCCAAAATTTTATTGGAATTGCAACCGGAAAACGGATATTCCTACCGCTTTGGCGGTGATGAGTTTGTGGTGTTCTTTCCGTATGCTACAAAAGAAAAAGCAGAAGAATATAAAAAGAATGTACTCATGGAAGTAGAACGTTCCGGCATTTCCGTCAGTATAGGTATAGTAGTTACAAATCCGGAAGAGGATGCGGACCTGGATGATTACCTGGCGAAGGCAGATAATTTGATGTACGAAATGAAAAATGCAATAAAAGCAAAACGCTAGTTGAAGTTGAGTTGAGATTCATGTGATAAAGTGTTTTTTGTGGAAATAGGACAATTGTCCGAATAAAGCAGAAAGACGAGGGAGAATAATGAAAAAGGTAGCCATTATTGCAGATACAACATGTGATTTATCAGTAGAGTTAAAGGAAAGATACCAGATTAAAACCTTTCCGTTACATATTCATTTAGGAGACAAAGAATATTCTGACGGAGTAGATATTTCACCGGATGATATTTACCGTTGGTCCGATGAAAACAAAGCAACTCCAAAGACTTCTGCTGTTTCGCCGGCGGAAGCTACCGATGTTTTGGAAGCAGCATTGAAAAATGCAGAATCTGTTATCTGTTTCTGCATTTCCGACCAGATGTCCTCTACAGGAAATGTACTTCGCCTGGCAGTGCAGGAGCTGGAAGCGGAAGACAAAGTATTCGTAGTAGATTCTAAGAACTTGTCCACCGGAATCGGACTTCAGATTATTGAAGCTGCGATTCTTGCGGAGCAGGACATGGATGCAAAAGATATTGTGGAGAAAATTAGTAATATCACACCAAGAGTGCGGGCAAGCTTCGTGGTGGATACACTGACCTATCTTCACAGAGGCGGCCGTTGCAGCGGACTTGCTGCTTTGGCAGGCGGAGCGTTAAAATTACATCCTCTTATTTCCGTAATTGACGGTAAAATGTTGCCAGGAAAGAAATATCGTGGTAAAATGAATCGTGTCCTCATTGAGTATGTGAAGGACATGGAAGAAGAATTAAAACTTGCAAAGGCAGATCGGGTGTTTATTACCCATTCCGGATGTGAAGCAGAAATTATCGATGCGGTTAAGGCAGAACTTACTGCATTGGGCCATTTTAATGAAATTCTTGTTACTCGCGCCGGCAGTGTAATTACCAGCCATTGCGGGCCGGGAACTCTGGGTGTTCTGTTTATTGCAGGAGAATAAAGAGGTAATCTAAGTGAATTTGCATAAGGAACAAATGAAAAAGTATACAGGAGCCTGTGTAGTATTGCTTTTGGCAGTACTGTGTTTCGTGGGGCTTGCTATTCAAATATGGACAGACCGTAATAAAGAAGTCTTTTTGGAAATCTCAGCAGAAAACGAAACTTCGCAGGATGTTTCTGTGTGGATTGAGGTTACAAAATCCTGGCAGGATAAGGACAAAATAGGTTTGGGACCGTGTTATGGTGCCCAGTATGACGGTTTTGTTCAGAACCATATGAATGCAGCACTTATGAATTGGGAGTTGGAAATCCTTCTTCCTTCAGAAGCAAAAATTGATAGTTCCTGGAATGGTGAATATACCAACGAAAACGGAAAAATATATTTTAAGCCACAGGAGGATTTAGATATTGCCTGGGTTAAGCCGGATGCTACAGAGGGCTTTGGTTTTATTGTATACTCCAACAAGGTATTGGAACTGACTGATTTTGTGGTCCGCGGACATAAATACGCTACAGTTGCTTCTTATCCGTTGCTGTATATTGGCTTAGTGTTGTTGCTGGCAGGATGCATTGTTTTGGCATGGCAGATTGCCTTTGCTGTCCGCACCAGAAAGTTGGAACAGCGCCGTATTAACGATGAAAAAATCATTGTAGAAACCATGATGACCTTGGCTAATTTTATCGATGCTAAGGACGAATACACCAGAGGTCATTCCACCAGAGTATCTGCGTATTCGGTTAAGCTGGCCAAGAAAATGCATTTGGAAGAGGATGAAATACGTCAGTTAAGTTACATTGCCTTAATGCATGACTGTGGAAAGATGGGTATTCCGGATTACATTTTAAATAAGCCGGATAAATTAACAGCGGAGGAACGCGAAATCATTGAGCAGCATACGGTTCTGGGCGGTAAAATTTTGGAAAACATGACTTCTATTCCGGGAATCCGTGATGGTGCATTGTATCACCATGAACGTTACGATGGAAAAGGTTATCCGGAAGGATTAAGCGATACCGATATTCCGCTGTATGCCCGGATTATCTGCGTTGCCGATTCTTTCGACGCTATGAACAGTGACCGCTGTTACAGAAAGCGTCTCTCTATGGATACCATTAAAAAAGAATTACAGGAAAATGCCGGAAAGCAGTTTGATCCGGAAATTGTAAAATATATGCTTCGAATTATCGAAGAGAAAGACTATGCTTAATCACTTGGAACAAAATAAAAGCTTTACATATGCAGACGCATATGTAAAGCTTTTTTATTATTGTCGTTTCATTTGCCGTAAGAATAGTAAAATGGCGCCAATGGTAGTAATAAATGCATAGGCGAGAACCGGGAAGAGGTGCGGGAAGGCCTCGGAGAAGTTTCCGCTCATCATGGCACGCTCCAGTTCCACGGCATGAATAAATGGCAGCAGATTTGCGATTTTCTTAAAGGCTCCGCCCACCAGTTCCAAATCGAACCATATGCCGGAAAGCCAGGCAGAAAGGTTAGTAAGCAGGGCGCCGCAGATGCCGCCAACCTGTTTTACATTAAAAATACTGCCGCAAAGAAGTCCAAGGGAAATGTAAAAAAGGGAGACAGGAAGCATCATAGATACCGCAAAAAGGATGTTTACAGTAACCGGCAGGCCGAGTAAAACTGCGATAAGAAAACAGATGATGCTTTGTGCTAATGCAATCGGGATAATCGGTAGGATATATCCCAGAATGAAGTCCATGGATTTTAACGGCGTAGTGTATAACCGCTGCAGGAAGGAGGTTTCTCTGTCCCTGGCAAGTAAGGTGGCGGAGAATAATGTCATAAAGGAAAGACCAAACACGGCAATTCCGGGAGACAGGTGCTCAATTCGGAATAAATCCACAGGAATATTAGCCTGGATGGCGGAAAGGAGCAGTAACAATATAACCGGAAATCCCAGACCGAACATCAGATTTAACGGGTCGCGTAAAATTTCTTTAGTACAGCGTTTGGCAAAGGTTAACATTCTCATCTTAGTTTGCCTCCTTTACAATGGTAATAAATGCGTTTTCAAACCGGTCTGTGGATGCTTTTTCCATAAGTTCCTGTGCTGTTCCGGTAACTAATAATTTTCCGTTTTTCATGATTCCGATACGGTCGGAGAGAGCTTCTGCTTCTTCCATATAGTGGGTAGTAAGAATGATGGTTATTTTCCCTTTTAAGGTTCGTATAACATCCCACAGCTCGCTTCTGGCAAGTACATCAAGGCCTAAGGTTGGTTCATCGAGAAATAGAATGGATGGCTCACTGATGAGTGCCATGGCAATGCTGACTCTGCGCTGCCAACCTCCGGAGAGCTTTCCTGCTTTTTTGGTCAGAATATTCTGAAGGT
Source organism: Lachnospiraceae bacterium (assembly GCA_017938145.1). Classification (GTDB taxonomy): domain Bacteria; phylum Bacillota; class Clostridia; order Lachnospirales; family Lachnospiraceae; genus SIG299. Next base: position 17,955 of record JAGBCB010000016.1, on the reverse strand, counting down.
TAAACTGCGTTGCAAGCTCAGCAACTTTTTCCCTGCTTTTTTCTTTGGAAAAGCCGTGGATACCGCACATGAGCTCCAGATTTTCTTTTACGGTTAGATTAGGGGCAACTGCGGTCTCCTGCGGAGATACACCGATTACCTGCTTTACATTTATTTCGTCCTGTGTGATGCTGCTTCCGCCAACAAAAGCATCGCCGGCGGTAGGCTTAGTCAGGCAGGACAGCATTTTGATGGTTGTTGTCTTTCCGGCGCCGTTTACGCCAAGTAAAGAAAATAATTCTCCTTGATTGATTTGCAGATTCAAGTTGTCAACAGCAACGAAATCTTTATACTTTTTAGTCAGATTGACGGTCTTTATGGCTTCCATAGTTTTCCTCCAAAAGTTGTTTTATGAGTAGAACTATATCATTTTATTTTGAAAAAGCATCAATATTGGGGTGAACGGTAGATTTTAAAAGGTAAACGGTAGTTTTGGTACTTGCATCAAAGGATGTTTTGTTAGATAATGTACTGGAGAGGTACGCTTTTTACGGGCAAGTACCACAGATAGGGAGAAGCGCATGAAAGTCAGGGCACGGATTGATAAAAGTTTTGAAATACCGGAAATTCAGGTGTGTAATAAAGAGCTGACACCTCAGGTACAGCAGTTGGTGGAGGACATTTCCGCTTTTGTAAATGAGGGGATTGCGGTTACAGATTTTAGGGGAGAAAAAATAATGCTTCCTACCCGGGATATTCAACGGATTTATACAGAAAACCAAAGGGTTATGGTGCAGGATGCCAAGGGTATTTACAGCACCCAGGAAAAACTGTATGAGTTGGAAGAACGACTGGATGAGGAGCAGTTTTTCCGTATTTCCAAATCCGAAATAGTAAATTTAAAGAAAATAAATCGGTTGGATTTAAGCATCACAGGAACCATTAAGGTAATTTTATCGGATGGTACGGAAACCTATACGTCCAGACGTAATGTAACGAAATTAAAGCAAATTCTTGGTATCAAAGGGTAATCAGGGAGGAAGAACGTAATGTTAAAAAGAATATCCTTTAGTTTTGCCATTTCCTGCTGCTGCGGACTGGTAGTTTATATGTTGCTGGAGCTGGTTGGCAATGTATTATTGGGACGGAATGATTTTTCCTGCATGACGCCGGAATATCTGGCGTTGTTTCCGTCGGAAACGCTGGCCTTGGGAGTTGCGGTGCTGTGCCACGGGCTGATTGGAGCCACCTTTGCGGCAGCAACCATAATTTACGAAAAGATCGAACTTGGATTTATTTTGCAGAATATTATTTATTTTTTACTCACCGGGGTGGTTTGGATACCTGTCATCTGTTTTGTGTGGCAGCTATACCGCTATCCTGCGGCATTAGTTAGTACCATTGGTGGTTTTGCATTGACTTATGTGGTTATGTCTATTGTTGGGTACCATATTACAAAAAAAGAAGTGGCCGAGATAAACGCAAGGCTTGCAAAAGAAATTTGAAAATATAAAATTTTTTTCTTTCCCCCGCACATTGCGGGGGATATTTTCGTTAAACAGGATAGAAAGAAAAACGCCGGCAGATTTTCTTTGAGAAAAAGGGAAGGGGGAACCATGGATTACGAGGCACAATATGATAAAATCTATCGTTACTGTTATTATAAAGTAAACAATGCGGCAGTGGCAGAAGACATTACCCAGGAAACCTTTCTTCGCTTTCTAGAAAACAGTACATATAAAGAGAATGGAAAGGAACTGAATTATTTATATACCATTGCCAGAAATCTCTGTATAGATGAATACCGGAAGCGGGTGTCGGAGGAATTACCGGAAGAACTGCCAATAGAGAGTGCAGAGGAAGCTATTGTGGAAGGACTGGATATGCGGTGCGCACTTGCAAAGCTTACTTCCATGGAACGGGAATTGGTACTACTTCGCTTTGTCAACGAGGTGCCGGTAAAGGTCATCTGCGAATTGCAGGAATGCTCCCGGTTTACTTTGAACCGGAGGCTGAAGCAGGTGTTAAAGAAATTAAGAGGATATTTGGAGGAGAAAGGAGCAGGCAAATGAGAATCAGTAAACTGGAAAAAGAATTATTAAAACAGGCATTTTCAGTGCCTGCACCAAAGAAAAAACGCGCTTTTCTTCGGACACTGCCAAAACAGGAGGTTGGATTAGGAACTTTGATTTTGTCCCAGACAGCGTATATCAGAAAGTGGATTTGGGCGGTATCGTTTCTGTTGTTTGCACTGGCAGCTTTGGCAGCACAGATGGCGGAACAGGACGTGGTTTGGATATTGTCGGCTGTTATGCCGTTTGCAGCACTGCTGCTTATCCTTGAGTTTGCAAAATCTTCTGCCTACGGCATGTCGGAGTTGGAGATGTCTTCGAGATTTTCTTTAAGAACCATCCTGTTAGCCAGAATGGTCATGCTGGGAGCTGTGCAGATGCTGGGACTTTTGCTTACTGTTCCGATGGCAGGAATGACCTTGATAAGTAATGGAGTTTATTTGTTGGTGCCGTATTTATTGACTGCATTATTGGGACTAGTTGCCGTACGCAGAATACGAGGGAAAGAAGGGCTGTTTGTATGCGGTAGCATCAGTGCATTTGTTTGTGTATTGGCGCCGATGTTAAAGTATGTTGTGCCAATGCTGTATGGCCAGGAGAACCGGATACTGTGGGTATTTGCGGTATTTTTATTACTCGTAGGACTGGTGAAGGAATATAGAACAACAATCAATCATTGGGAGGAATTTGTATGGAATTAGTTATAGACCGTGTAACGAAACAATATCAGAATAAAATTGCGGTGGACCGTATTTCATTGACGCTGAAAAAGGGGGTATATGGTTTGCTTGGTGCCAACGGTGCCGGCAAAACTACGCTGATGCGTATGCTTTGTGGCATTTTAAAGCCAACGGGAGGCACTATCACCTTAGACGGTGTGGATGTCAGTGAAGAAAAGTACCGGGCAGTACTTGGATATCTGCCCCAGGATTTTGGATATTATCCGGAATTTACCGGCATGGACTTTCTGCTTTACATGGCAGCTCTGAAAGGACTGACGAAGGAGCAGGCAAAGCGAAAGGCAAAGGAACTTTTAGAATTAGTGGCACTTACCGATGTGGCAAAAAAGAAAATTAAAACTTATTCCGGCGGCATGAAGCAGCGGCTTGGCATTGCCCAGGCACTCCTTAATGATCCGGAAATACTGATTTTAGACGAGCCTACCGCTGGCATTGACCCAAAGGAGAGGGTACGGTTCCGCAACCTGATCGGAGAACTTGGAAAAGACAGTATTGTGCTGTTGTCTACCCATATTGTCTCGGATATTGAGCGGGTGGCCGATGAAATTTTAATGATGAAGGACGGTCAGTTGATTTATCAGGGACCATGGGATGAAGCAAAGGGAGACCTGGAGGAGTTTTATCTGGAGCAGTTTGAGGAGGAAAAATAAGATGAAAAATTTCTGGACCTTAGTCCGTTTTGAATTAAAGAAAATTTTGAGCCGAAAAATCACCTGGATTGCCGTTGGTATTGTATTTGTAATTATGCTGGCATTTGGGTTCTATAGAGCATTTGCTTCCCATGAAGTAAATGGGGTACGTGTTACTGCCCATGAGGAGGAAATGCAGGCAAAGGCAGAAGAAAAGAAGCTGGCCGGGCGTTTGGTAAATGATGAGCTTTTGGAGGATATGTTTGCTGCCATGGCAACAGACGAAGAATCTTTTCAGCCGTATAGAACACTTTATAATGAGCTTGTAAGAGATTTGTGTGGCAGCAATACGCTGGCTCTCAGCAGAGGTAGTGTGGAAGGAGCAAAAGAGGCATTAGGAATCAGCCCGGAGGAAGAGTTTGTTTACGCGGCAAGACGACAGCAAATCGAAAAAAAACTGAAGAGTCAGTATCTGACCGAAGGAGAAAAGGAATATTGGCACAATGTGCTTGAAACGGAAGAGTCTGTGCCGTGGGAATATGACTATTATCAGGGAGTGCATTTTGTGTGGGTGGCAGCGTATACCGCCATTGTCCTGATTGCCCTGATGCTGGCGGTAAGCCTTGCTAACTTATTTGCGGACGAGCACCAGAAGAAAACGGATCAGCTTGTTTTGTGCTCCCGCAACGGAAGAAAAGTGCTATGTATGGCAAAAATTACAGCCGGATTGTTGTTTACCATGGGAAGTACCGGGCTGGTGTTGCTGGCTACTGCAATACCACAATTAATTATGTTTGGAACAGATGGCTGGAATGCACCGATTCAGTTAATTGTACCGAACAGCATGGTGCAGATGACCTTCGGTGAGATGATACTGTATACCTATGTGGTGGCTATTCTTGCCGCTCTTTTGTACGGCTCCATAATTCTTTGCTGCTCTGAGCTATTCCGCAACAGTACGGTGGCAGTTATGGCAGTCATTGTCGTCCTGGTGCTAGTGCCGATGATGGTAATAGTGCCTTATGAGTACCGGGTGTTGTCTCAGATTTTTGATTTAAATCCGATTAATGTGATTGCTATTTGGAGTGCTACGGATTTTCGTCTGGTGCCGTTTTTCAGAGGGTAGCTTAATGTACATCAGGTGGCACCGGTGTTGTATACAGTATTGGCAGCTGTGTTTTTGTGGATTGGAAGTAGAGCGTATTTGAAATTTCAGGTAGGCGGAAGATAAATATAGTATTAAGGCAAAGGGGTGTTGGGAATGACATCCCTTTGTAAAATTTGTACAAAAAAACATCTCTTTTTTCTATTTGCAAATTGCTTTATAAAAGCGTATAATTTTTATATGGATTTCGCGAATCTAGTTATCTTGACAGAGTCTGTCAGGCTATCCAATAAGTCAAATATAAAGTAAATAGTGGATTTTTATGTACTAATATGCTATAATAAGAAAGAAGGTAATTATGTTTCTTGATGTACAAATTGATAAACTTACAGATTGTTTAATTGAGCATTCTACATGAAAATTTGTTGAAACTGAATACAAGCTGTACCATAATATTATGACCCCGAAAGAATATAAAAACTGGAAATTTAATTGGAGTCAAACACAGAAAAACGGACATGACGGAGTTTACGAAGGAGTTGGCGGTCATTTGTTCGCGATAGCATGCCAGGTTAGTTTGGAACATGGTTGTGATGGTGTGGTTGCATTTGACTCAAAATCAGATTTAGTAGAATATTATAAAACAATTTTAGGTGCAGTAGAAATTTATCCAAGAAGATTGGTTATATTTGAAAAAGAGGCCCAAAAATTAATTAATCAATATATTAGAAAGTAGGTGGTAATATGTTAAATGCAAATAATGAATACAATCAAATTGTCAATTTAGAGCAGTACAGTTCGGACAGCAGATTAACAGAACCATCAGATGGCAAGGTATATGATTATCGCAAAATGTTAAAAAAGATAAATGTATTAGGCCGTCCATTGACGAAAGAAGAGGCGGAAAACTATAGAATCTAATCAAGTATTTTACATGTGAAATATAGTTTGAGAAAATAGAAAATATGTCGTATAATAGGTGCAGAGTGTTTTGTGCAGAAACCTCTGCACTTATTTTTTTGAAAGGAGTCCGGCATTCATGAAAATCCGCGAGTTATTTGATCAAAAAACTGTCTTTTCTTTTGAGGTGTTTCCTCCAAAGAAAACCAGCAGTATTGATACCGTATATAAAACCTTAGAAGAGTTAGAAGGGCTGACACCTGATTTTATCAGTGTGACCTTTAGCGCCGGCGGTAGCGGAAACAGTGCCCTTGCTCTGGACATTGCATCCAAAATTAAGGAGAGCAATGCGGTGGAACCGATGATTCATCTGCCGTGCATTAATTATTCCAGGGCAGAAATTTCTGAGGTACTGGCGGAACTTGACAAACGTGGTATTGAAAATATTTTGGCCCTGCGCGGGGATATCAACCCGGATATTCCGCCAAAGAAGGAATTCCGTTACGCCAGTGATTTGGTTTCTTTTATCAGGGAGCGTGGCGATTACGATATTGCCGGTGCCTGTTATCCGGAGGGTCATATCGAAGCAGAAGATATGGTGGCGGATATTCACAACTTAAAACGTAAGGTGGAGGCGGGAGCCAGTCATTTGATTTCCCAGCTGTTTTTTGATAACGATGCCTTTTACCGCTTTCAGGAAAAGGCGCAGATTGCAGGCATTGATGTGCCAATCGAGGCAGGTATTATGCCGGTAACCAACAAAAGCCAGATTGAGCGTATGGTCAGCATGTGCGGAGCCAGCCTTCCGGCAAAGTTTGTAAAAGTCATGCAGAAGTACGAGAACAATCCGGAAGCTCTTAGGGATGCGGGCATTGCCTATGCTATTAATCAGATTGTGGATTTGATTGCAAACGGTGTAGACGGAATTCATTTATATACCATGAACAATGCCTATGTGGCACGGCGGATTACCGAGGCGGTGTCCAGCTTAATTGAGCGGAAATAGAATCTGCTTTTTGAATTTGTCGAATTGTGTCAATTGTATATAAAATCATTTACAAAGAGATTTTCTTGAAGTTGATTTGTTAAAAGTCTACAGATGTAGAAAATCAAAAGGAGCCGAAGATGGGAGAATATAGTCACATTTCACATACCTTTTTGCCGGTCTATGACGAAAACTCGGAATTACTCATTTTAGGCAGTTTTCCGTCGGTAAAATCCAGGGAACAGGGCTTTTATTACGGTCATCCCCAGAACCGGTTCTGGAAAGTGCTGGCAGCAGTATGTCATTGTGAAGTTCCCAGAACCATAGAGGAAAAGAAGTCCATGCTTCACGACTATCACATCGCCATTTGGGATGTAATTGACTGTTGTGACATTATCGGTTCCAGTGACAGCAGCATTAAAAATGTGGTACCGGCGGATATTGCAGGTGTTTTACAAAAAACAAAAATTACACGGATTTTCGCCAACGGAAAGACGGCAGGAAATTTGTATAAAAAGTTTTGTGAAGAGAGCACCGGTATCAAGGCGACTGTGCTTCCATCCACCAGCCCTGCCAATGCGGCGGTTTCATTGGAAAAATTAATTCAGATATGGAAAGAGGAATTGCAGTGTCAGTAGAGCAAATTAAGATAACAGAACAGATTTCGTACATTAAAGCCTCAGATAATCCGCTGTCGGCTGATGTGATTTTGGTGGACGGGCAGGAATACCTTTACGTTTTTGATGTGGGAAATAATGAGCAGGTGGCGGAATATTTAAATGCAATTCCGAAAAAGAAGCGGGTCATTTTGTCTCACTTTCATACGGACCACATGGGAAACGTTGGCCGGGTACAATGGGAAAATGTTTTTTTTGGAGCTAATACGGAGAAATACTTCCAGCATTATATTCCGGATTATGCTGCGCAGCGGTTCGCGGAACTTCCTGCGGCGTTAGCAGGGGCGCTTATAGGAACAGCAGAAGATGACAGCGCTACGGAAAAGAAATTTTCCCGTTACGTTACGGTGTTTGATACTGTAAAAATACAGGATGGAGTTGCTTTAGAAATCCACCACGTGCCAAACAGTCATGCAAAAGGTTCCCTGCTTCTGCAGGTAAATGAAGAATTTATTTTTGTGGGCGATTCCCTGTATTCCAAGGTAGAGGGCGACTGCTATGTATATAATGCCCAACTGCTAAAGGAAGAAATAGAATTGTTAAAGAGATTGCCGGGAACTAATATTTTCTCCAGTCATGAGGAGAGACCGGTAAAAGCCAAAGCAGGAGTTGTCCGCTTTTTAGAACAAATTTATGCAAAGAGAGAAAAGAACGATGCTTATATCAGAGTAAGCAGAAAAGAATAAAGGGTAAACAAGGAGAACTGCCATGTCGCAGGAACAGACCAACAATCAAATACAGACATCAATCCTTCCTGCAAAGCGTCAGGTAATCGGCATTTTAGCCCATGTTGACGCGGGAAAAACTACCCTGGCGGAAAGTATCTTATACCTCTCCGGAAATATTCGAAGCCTTGGCAGAGTGGACCACGGAAACACCTTTTTGGATACTAACGAGATGGAACGGGCCCGCGGTATTACCATTTTTTCCAAGCAGGCAGAAGTGACGATTAAAGCCGGGCAGCAGGAACTTCCGGTAACCTTTATGGATACGCCGGGACATGTGGATTTCTCAGCAGAAATGGAGCGTACCCTGCAGATTTTAGACTATGCAGTACTTGTCATTAATGGTATGGACGGTATTCAAGGGCATGTGCTGACACTGTGGAAGCTGCTTTCCAGATATCATATTCCGACTTTTTTATTTGTGAATAAGATGGACCAAAGCGGCACCAATCGTGCAAAGCTTTTGAAGGAATTGCAGGAGCGGCTAGCCGACCGCTGTATTCCGTTTGACGTGCCACAGGACGATGAGTGGAAAGAGTCCGTTGCCATGTGCACGGAAGAGTTAATGGAGCAGTATCTGGAAACCGGTGATGTTGCCATGGAGGATATTAAGACAGCTATTGCAATGCGCCATATCTTCCCTTGCTTTTTCGGTTCTGCACTGAAAATCCAGGGCGTGGAGGATTTATTGCAGGGTCTCGTTAAGTTAACGATTCGAAAGAAGTACCCTACGGACTTTGGCGCCCGGGTTTATAAAATAACAAGAGATGAAAAAGGCAACCGTCTGACTCATGTAAAGCTGACGGGCGGTTCTTTAAAAGTAAAGGAACTTATCGGGGAAGAAAAAGCCGACCAAATCCGTTTTTATTCCGGCGTGCAGTTCCGCACCGAAAACGAGGCATTTGCGGGGGAGGTCTGTGCAATTACCGGACTGGAATCCACCTATGCGGGGCAGGGCCTCGGCATCGAGGAATCCTTAGAGCAGCCGGTGTTGGCTCCGGTGTTAACCTATCAGCTGATACTTCCGCCAGGAGCGGAGCCACATGGGGTATACCGGAAGCTGATGCAGTTAGAAGAGGAAGAACCGTTGCTACACCTGGTTTGGGAGGAACAGACCAAGGAAATCCGGGCCCAGGTCATGGGTGAGGTACAGATTGAGGTTCTGAAAAATATGATAAAAGAACGTCTGGGCTTGGAAGTGACTTTCGGCATAGGATGCATCGTGTATAAAGAAACCATTGCGGAAGCAGTGGAGGGCGTGGGACATTATGAGCCGCTCCGCCATTATGCGGAAGCCCACATTTTGCTGGAACCGGGAGAACGGGGCAGCGGCCTTACCTTTGCCGCGGATGTCAGCACTGACGTGCTTGATTTAAACTGGCAGCGTCTGATGCTCACCCATTTGGAGGAAAAACAGCACAAAGGCGTGTTGGTGGGTGCTCCTATTACAGATATGAAATTGACGGTCATTGGCGGCCGTTCTCATAAAAAACACACCGAAGGCGGCGACTTCAGGGAAGCTACCTACCGGGCGGTGCGCCAAGGCTTAAAGAAAGCCAAGAGCATTTTGCTGGAGCCGGTGTATGAGTTCCGTTTGGAGGTGCCGCAGGAAAGTGTTGGACGTGCCATGACGGACATCGGTAAAATGCAGGGCAAGTTTTCAGACCCGGAAATGAACGGTAATTTCGCGGTGCTCTGTGGTACGGCGCCGGTGGCTACCATGCAGGAATATCCGATGGAGGTGGCGGCCTATACCAAGGGCGAGGGAAGAATTTTCCTGTCGCCGGGCGGGTATGAACCGTGTCATAATGAGGAGGAAGTTATTGCCGCCATGGGTTATGATTCCGAGGCAGACCTGGCGAATCCGACCGGCTCCGTATTCTGTGCCCACGGGGCAGGTTTTGTGGTGCCTTGGGATGAAGTGGAAAACTACATGCATGTGGAGACCGAATGGGAGGAAGAGGATGCAGAAAATTATGCCGGAAGCATAATTGCGGCCGGTAATACAGCACCTGCAAACGCCCAGACTCAAGCATCTCGCAAATCCGGCGGTTCTGCCGTTGGAGCATTCTCTGCGGAAGACAAAGAACTGGCGGAAATATTCAACCGCACCTACGGTAAGTCGGAATCCAAAGGAAAAACAGGCAATGCCTACGACCCGATGAGTGTGGTTCATCGTCCGTCTATGCCGAGAAAAGTGGAAATTAAGCCGCAGGAGCGCCAGGAGGAATATCTTTTGGTGGATGGTTACAACATCATCTTTTCTTGGGATGAATTAAATGAAATGTCCAAAACCAACATTGCGGCGGCAAGACAAAAGCTGATGGATGTGCTTTGCAACTATCAGGGCTTTAAGAAATGTACGCTGATTCTGGTGTTTGACGCTTACAAAGTGGAGGGCTTCCAGGGAGAAGTCCAGAAATATCACAACATTCACGTGGTGTATACCAAGGAAGCAGAAACCGCAGACCAGTACATCGAAAAAACGGTGCACCAGATTGCGAAAAAATATAAGGTGACGGTAGCAACCTCCGACGCCACAGAGCAGGTCATTATCTGGGGTGCGGGCGCTATGCGTATGTCTGCCCAGGGATTGCTTCAGGAGGTACAGGAAACCAACAAAGAAATCCGCAGGCTGCTTGATGAAGTGAAGAAGCCCGGCAAAGAAAGCATGCTAAAGGGGCTGTCGCCGGAAGTGGCAGAGCTTTTGGAGGAAGTAAGACTAGGAAAGAGAACACTATAAAACACCGGAATCCGGTGGAAAGAGAGGATATTATGAAACTTGACTATACAATGGAAGGCAATCATATCTGCCTTTCTAACGGCACAAAGGAAAAACATTTAGAATGGATTCACGAAGGACTTCTTCGCGTGTATGAAAAGAAAAACAGCGAAGAACTGGTGCATTTAAATTACCGCAACGAACTTGTGGCTAGTAAGGTGGTAACACTTGGCGACAATTTCATTATTAAGTCAGGTAATGTGGAAATTCTGGTGGATGATGCTCTGACATTACGCATCACGAGAAAAGGCCAGCCATATTTTGAAGAGTATGCCGGTGAAGATGCCAAAATCTACGAAGAAGACAAAGACTTTGATTTAGCTAAATTAGAAGGTCACAAGGAAGAAGCTTCCCTGGCTGACTTTAAGGCTCAGATGACCTTCCGTCTCTTCGATGATGAAGATAAGATTTACGGTCTTGGCGACAAGGCGGCCCATTTAAACCGTCGTGACTATGAGTATATTTCCTGGAACACCGACGACCCGTCCCAGCACAATGAGAACTATAAATCTTTGTATAAGTCTATCACTTACTTGCTGGTAAATCATCATCAGACCAGCTACTACGGTGTGTTTTATCCGTCCAGCTACAAATGTGTTATCAACCTCGGTAAGTACAACAAGAAGTTTATGTACCTCGGTACCCAGAAGGGCGAGTACGACTACTTCCTGTTGCTTGGCGATACTCCAGCAGACATCACCAAGAACTATACCGAACTGGTGGGCAGAAGCCTGTTCACACCAATGAAGTTCCTTGGCTACCATGCGTCCCGCTGGTCCTATTCCCAGGAGGAAATGCAGGCCATCCGTGAGTTCCATAAGGAGAACCAGATGCCGATTGATTACATCCATGCGGACATCAATTATATGGAGCGTTATAAAGTATATACCGTTGCAGAAGGTTATTTTGACGATGCCAAGCAGTTTATTGCCGATTTAAAGGAAGACGGTATCGGCATGATTCCGATTATTGACCCGGGAGTAAAGGTAGAAGAAGGCTATGAGCTTTACGACACCTTAACAAAGAATCATGGCTGGGCAACCAAAGACGGCGAAGATTATATCAACGCGGTTTGGCCGGGAGATTCCAAGTATCCGAATTACTTTGAGGAAAAAACAGCAGACTTCTTGACAGAAGTAACGGATAAGTTTATTAAAGAATACGGCATGTCCGGCATCTGGTGCGATATGAATGAGCCGGCCTCCTTTAACGGTCCGCTGCCGGATGATGTGGAATTTAAAGCAGGCGATAAGACCTATTATCATGACGAAGTCCACAACCTGTACGGTGAGTATATGGCAAGATGTATTGCAAAAGCATTTACCAACAACAATCTGCGTCCGACAGTAATTACCAGAGCGGCATTTGCTACAAGCAGTCCGTACACCACCTCCTGGAATGGCGATAACCAGTCCCTGTGGGATCATCTGCGTACTTCCCTGCCACAGGTGATGACTATGAATATGTCCGGTTTTGTGGTAAACGGTGTGGATATTGGCGGTTTTGGTAACGAGTGCAGCAAGGAATTGTTAATCCGTTGGGTGGAAGCAAATATGTTCAATCCGTTCCTGCGCAATCACTCTTCCCTGAACACCAGACATCAAGAGCCACAGGCCTTTGATGAGGAGACTGTAGAGATTTATAAGAAGTTTTTGAATTTGCGATATGAGTTCCTGCCATACATTTACGACCAGCTCCGTGCAGCCCATGTGAATGGTACACCGCTGTATCGTCCGCTGTTTTATGATTTCCCACAGGACGAAAACGTAAAAGAAATCAATGACCAGGTAATGATTGGTGCTTCCGTGATGCTGGCGCCTATCGTAAACCAGGGTCAGAAGTCCCGTGTGGTTTATCTGCCGGAGGGCAAGTGGGTGAACTATTTTACAAATGAAGTGCTGGAAGGCGGCAAGGAATATATTGTGCAAATGAAGTTGAATGAAACCGGTCTCTTTATTAAGGCCGGCGCTATGATTCCGATGTTTGCCGGATTACAGCATATCGAAAAGAGCAAGATTACAAATTTACACCTCTACCTGGCACCGGGGGCTGATGAGTCTGAGTATGTGCATTATGAGGATGACGGTGAGTCCTTAGATTACCAGAAGGGTGCTTACAATGAATATCACTTTGTAAGAAAGGGTAACTCCCTTACCATGAAGATGGATCATGAGGGATATCAGTCCACTTACAGAAAATTAGTAGTACGATACGGTGAAAGAGCCAGAGGACTTGTATTTAACAAGGAGATGGAAATTACGCTGTAATTTTTATAGCAATATGAATTTATTTTTATCAAATTGCAGTAGTCCTTCGTCACGCATTTTGCATAATTCATTGGACATGGCACTTCGGTCAACGCAGAGGAAATCTGCCAGCTGCTGTCTTGTGAAAGGAATGGTGAAACGGTTATTGTTATGCCGTTTGGCTTCTTCGGACAGATAGGATAAAAGCTTTGCCCGTGTGGAACGCTTGGACATATGGTCGATTTTTTGCACCAGCTTCCGGTTTTTCTCAGATATCGCAAAAAAGAGATTTTGTACTACCATGGAATGAAACCGGCAGGCGGTAGAACATACGGTAAGGATTCTGCGGACATCAAAAAAGATTACGGTACTGTCTTCCTCTGCGATAACGTCATTGAGCAGACTTCCGCTTTCCGGTGCAACATATGCTTCTCCGAACATTTCTCCGATGCGGATAACATTGACAATGCTCCGATTTCCCCAAAAGTCATCCCGTTGTACCAGAAGCTTTCCTTCTGCCAATATGGTAAGTTTGTCAATGTGTTCTCCTTCCCGGAAAACATAATCCCCTTTTTTGAATGTTAACAGTTTTGCCTGTAGGCAGTGCAGCATGGAAGTGATTTCTGTATCCTTTACTCCTGAAAAAAGTTGTGTGCGTTTTAACAGTTCAACATATTTCTCCATAAAAAGTGCTCCTTTTGTTGTAAAAACAACAGACTTGTTTTAAAAATTATAATATAATATGCCTATGAAGTCAAAGTAAAATGATGAGAAGGAGAATTTTTGATGATACGTAAAATAATTAGAATTGATGAAGAAAGATGTAACGGTTGTGGTGCCTGCGCTGCTGCATGTCATGAGGGCGCAATTGAAATGATTGACGGAAAAGCTAAGTTGACCCGTGAAGATTACTGTGATGGATTGGGGGATTGTTTGCCGGCTTGTCCGACCAATGCCATTAGTTTTGAGGAGAGAGAAGCACCTGCATACGATGAAGCCGCAGTGCTGGCTTCCAAGCAGTACAAAGGCAGCTCGGAACTGATGCAGTGGCCGGTGCAGATTAAACTTTTACCAATCCGTGCACCGTACTTTGATGGGGCAAACCTTTTGATTGCGGCAGATTGTACCGCCTATGCTTACGGAAACTTCCACAAGGAATTTATCCGGAACCATGTTACCGTAATCGGATGTCCAAAACTGGATGCGGTGGATTATGCGGAGAAGCTGACAGAAATCATTAGGAACAATAACATTAAAAGTGTGACGATTGTACGCATGGAAGTGCCATGCTGCGGTGGAATTGAAAATGCTGCAAAAAGGGCATTGCAGGCCAGCGGCAAATTTATTCCGTGGAGAGTGGTTATCATTTCTACGGACGGTAAAATATTAGAATAAAAAAAGAATGTAAAATCAGGGCGCTTCCGGTGAATAACACCGGGAACACCCTGAAAATGTTTAAAATATAACGTTTACTTTTCCATCTAACTTTGCATCAAAGCCGGTACAGCCCTCTAAACTGTCGCCGTCAAAATGCAGAATTCTTTCTGACGAAGAAGTAACCGAAACTGTTTTTCCGGTAAGCAGGGTAACTCCCGGCTTTCCGGCATGCTTCTTTACATACAGAAGCGGAATGGTACAAAGTGCTTTGAATTTGGAAACGCCGCTGAAAATCAGGAAGTCTAAAGTTTCGTCGCAGTCGGAAGCACTTGGTGTCATGGCAACGCCGCCGCCTTCAAAAGGCTGGTTCATGGTGGCGATGAAGAATACCTTTTTATATTGCTTGGTGACTCCGTCAATGGTAATCTCCATGTCGGTAAGCTTTGCCCCGAAAATTTCTTTTATGCCGATTGCCAAATATACCAGTTTGCCCAGCTTGATTTTATTTAAGACTTTTTTTAACTTGGAGCGTTCTGCTAAATGACAGATGGCAGCGTCATACCCAAAGCCCGTGCTGACTACAAAACTTCGGGAGATGGTTTCTTTTGTGGTCAGTGTATATGTAATGACACCCCGGTCTACCATGCGGGTGTTTTTCTTGTTGATGATGTTGTCAATTTGTTCTTCCAAAGATTTAGGAATTTCTTTGTTGCGGCAAAAATCGTTGCCGGAACCGGTAGGAAGAACACTGAGTTCCGCACGGGTAAAATCCGGAATAGTATTCACGCACTGGTTGATGGTACCGTCACCGCCGATAATGATAATGGAAACGGTTCCTTCTTCTTTGGCAAAAATATCTTCCATAATAGCACGAGGAAACGGTTCATTGGATAAAAAATGTACCTGATAAGGAACTTGCTTTTCGGTTAAAATCGGTTGTACCTGATACCACTTTTCAGCACCTTTGCCGGAACGGGAAGCGGGATTTACAAAAAAGTAAAGCATAAAGATTCTCCTGTGTGTTTTCAGTATTGACAAATTCTTTCTATCAGTATTACGATAACATTTGGAAGAAAAGTTGTCAATGAAAAAGGACGTGAAACGATGAAACGAGACGGTGATTTAAGCACATTAACCGATGGGAAATTATATAGAAGCAGTGACATGGCCCGGCTTGGCTGTAATGACTGTGAGGGATGCTCCGCCTGCTGTAAGGGAATGGGAAATTCTGTGGTTTTGGATCCTTATGATGTGTGGCGGTTGACAAGGGGCGTAGGAGTAACATTTTCGGAGATGGTCGGCAAGCAGGTGATGCTGTCTGTGGTGGACGGGTTAATCCTGCCAAGCCTGAATATGGAAAATCAGACAGGGGCATGTCCGTTCTTAAACGGAGAGGGACGTTGCAGTATCCATGCATTCCGACCGGGAATTTGCCGGTTATTTCCACTGGGACGGTATTATCACGACGGAGGCTTCTCTTATGTTTTAATGACCGGAGAATGCAAAAAGGAAAACCGCAGTAAAATTAAAATCGATAAGTGGCTGGGTGAAACGAATCTAAAGGCCTATGAGAAGTTCATTCTGCAGTGGAAAGAGATTTTAGAGGAGACAAGGAAACTCCTCGGGGAAACCACTGACCTGGAAACACAGAAACAAATCAGCGTTTCCCTGCTTCAAAAGTACTATTTAGCACCTTGCGAAAGTGATTTTTTGACCGAATTTGGCGGTCGGGAATAAAAAATGAAAAAAAATTGAAAAAAATTTAAATTTCCTCTTGCAAAAACTTTATCGGACTAATATAATAAAGCATCATAGTGTTAAATATGATTCAGAAAAAGGAGGACAAAAAGTATGTCATACGTAGATGAAGTCATCGCAAAAGTATCGGAAAAGAACGCTAATGAACCAGAGTTCTTACAGACAGTGGAAGAAGTTTTATCTTCTTTAAAGCCGGTAGTAGACAAAAATGAAGAAGTATATAGAAAGGCTGCACTCTTAGAGAGAATGTGTGAGCCTGAAAGAGTTATTGAGTTCCGCGTTGCTTGGGTTGACGACAATGGTCAGACTCAGGTAAACCGTGGCTACCGCGTACAGTTCAACGGCGCAATCGGACCTTACAAGGGTGGTCTTCGTTTCCATCCATCCGTAAACCTTTCCATCATGAAGTTCCTCGGTTTCGAGCAGACCTTCAAGAACAGCTTAACCACACTTCCTATGGGCGGTGCTAAGGGTGGTTCCGACTTCGACCCACGTGGTAAGAGCGACGGCGAAATCATGAGATTCTGCCAGGCATTCATGACAGAATTATATCGTCACATCGGTCCTGACGTAGATGTTCCTGCCGGTGATATCGGTGTAGGCGGAAGAGAAATCGGTTACCTCTATGGTCAGTACCGTCGCATCAGAGGTGCGTTCGAAAACGGCACATTAACAGGTAAGGGCCGTTCCTACGGTGGTTCCTTAATCCGTCCGGAAGCAACAGGCTACGGCGCAGTTTACTATACATGCGAAGTATTAAAGCATGAAGGCGATACAATCGAAGGCAAGACCTTTGCAATTTCCGGTTTCGGTAACGTTGCATGGGGCGCTGCTAAGAAGATTGCTGAGCTTGGTGGTAAGGCAGTTACATTATCCGGTCCTGACGGATACATCTACGATCCGGAAGGCATCATCACAGACGAGAAGATTGATTTCTTACTTGAGATGCGTTCCTCCGGCCGTGATAAGGTTCAGGATTACGCTGATAAGTTCGGTTGCCAGTTCTTCCCTGGTGAAAAGCCATGGGGCGTTAAGGTTGACGTTGTTATGCCATGTGCTACCCAGAACGACGTTAACATGGAACAGGCTAAGAGAATTGCTGCAAACGGCGTTAAGTACTACATCGAAGTTGCTAACATGCCAACCACAAACGATGCTCTTAAGTTCTTAATGGAACAGCCGGGCATGATCGTTGCTCCATCTAAGGCAGTTAACGCAGGTGGTGTTCTTGTTTCCGGTCTCGAAATGAGCCAGAACTCCGAGAGATACAGCTGGACAGCAGAAGAAGTTGATGAAAAGCTTCACCGCATCATGATCAGCATCCATGACGAGTCCGCAAAGGCTGCTGAAGAAGTTGGTCTTGGTTACAACCTGGTTGCAGGTGCAAACATCGCAGGCTTCAAGAAGGTTGCAGATGCTATGCTTGCTCAGGGTACATTCTAAATTGTACATACTTTTATAATGATATTTACGGCCTCCGCGTCAGGTTTTCTGATGCGGAGGTTTTCTTATATTTTACTTTCGCATCGGGGAACTTCCGCAGAGCATAGACGGGAGTACAGAATTATGATATAATCAGGGCGACAAACTTGAAGTTAGCGATCCAATCGCTAAAGGTGATTCGCAATGCTAGTGAGGAAAATGCAAAGCATTTTTGAACCCGGGGTATATACAACATTTTTACCATGCTATACCCTGTGAAGCCACATTTCTCTAGAAATATATTAGGCAAGGGGTATCTATAAAATAATCCTAATGCAATACCCCGCTATTCTTGTATGTCGGGGTATTGTGACTGAAAAATTTTGTAGATACCATCTAGCAGCCGATAAAATGTACTATACAGGATATTTTTTTAGCAAGTCAGGGTATGGAACACATATTTTTCCTTATATACCCCGAAGTACAATCATGAGTAGTGAATGGTACTGGAAAACATTTTTTATGCCACGATTGAAAAACGGCAAATCTTGCTAATGT
>JAGBCB010000015.1 GCA_017938145.1 Lachnospiraceae bacterium | reverse complement strand
TGATTTGGGTGGCTGTACCATCAACGAGTGGAATTGTGTAAATGTAGCGGGAGAAGCGGGAACAATTACTCTTGGTGTAACAGCAGATAAGATTGCAGCAATTAAGGCAGGTGGCTATGCAATTGATCTTGCTGTATATGGTATCATTATTGAAAGTGCTGTTTTGAAATCTGTTGCAGAACCAACCCCAACACCAAATCCAAATCCTGCAACATATGATTTTACTGCAGAGACAATTCTTGACACATTGGAAGAAGGGAAAGTGGCACTGGGAGCATTGGTTATGAATGAAGGCACAGGCGCCCTCGTGTATAACGGCAATCAGCACGGTGTTGATTTTGCGGCAGGAAGCTATATTGAAATTTATGTAGGCGGACCTGTGAAGATTGAGGTGGGCGATTGCGCGTATTCCGGCAATACGAGCCTCACATTAACCAACGAAGACGGAACATGGTCTCAGACAGCAGTGGCAAAGCAGGGTTGTTATCATAATGATGGTAGTGTGGCATTATTCTATTACACAGGCGATGCGACAAAGCTTGTTTTAAAGTTTGAGGCAAAAGCGTATGTGCCACATATTTCTGTAACCCCTGTTGAGTTATATGACGAAGCACAGGAATACGATTTTGTAAAGAATAGTATTGTAGGAACAGAGGTACAGGTTGCAATCACAGAGCCAACTACCAAAGATGCGTTGACTATTAATCCTGGTAAGGGCAATTACTATTATAACGATACAAGCCATGGTACTGCATTTAAGAATTATAATAGCATAGAGTTATTGGTTACCGGACCTGTTAAGGTAGAAATTGCAGATTGTCAGTACAATAACATTTCTGAGCTTACTATGACAAGTGCAAACAATGAGTGGACACAGACGGTACAGTCCACGAAGACATGCGGTGCATATATGACGTTTACTTATGACAAAGAAGAAGCGTCTGTATTAGTATTAAAGTTTGATAACACCGCATATGTGACATACATCAAGGTTACACCGATTGCAGAATAGCTAATAATCAGTTTCCACCCCGCCGGGCATTAGCCCGGCGGGATTTCTTTTTATATAAAGACTACCATCGTACTACATTTGCCCCCTGTCTTTTGTCGTTTTTAGACCCTCTTTTTTGTGCATAACGCCGAATTTTTTCTGAAAAGATTGTACTTTATTCTGAGGCATGTTATACTTCATACAAAGCATAATTTCTGTAGAAACAGGCGGCCGCCATTCTAAAAATCTTAGATCATTCTGAAAATTCATGCTTTTATTCCATAGTAAAGGCAGGGGTTTTCGAACCTCCTGCAAACAACAAAAGAAGGAGGTTTTGAATGGGAAAACCAAATATTGTTGCTAAACGGTATATGCAGGACAATGCCCGTTTTGCGGACATTTGCAATTTCTATCTGTTTGGCGGGCAGCAGATTATTAAGCCGGCGGATTTGGCAGAGAGGGATGTAACAGAACTGGCAATGCCGAAAGGATGGGAAAACGCCAAGGCGATAGAAAAGATAAGAGATGTTTTAAAGGGATGCTGTGTAAAAACGGCGGGAGGCATTACCTATCTGGTAATCGGGATTGAAAATCAGAACGACGTGCATTACGCCATGGTAGTCCGCAATATGCTCTATGATGCAT
The DNA here is from genome assembly GCA_017938145.1 of Lachnospiraceae bacterium. Classification (GTDB taxonomy): domain Bacteria; phylum Bacillota; class Clostridia; order Lachnospirales; family Lachnospiraceae; genus SIG299. The sequence continues at coordinate 135,447 of JAGBCB010000015.1, read as the reverse complement.
TGAATTATTCTTCACAAATCGAGAATTGTACCAGACAGCACAGGAAAAAGAAGGAGTTATCCGGAGCAGAGTATTTATCCGGCTTTGCCAAAGAAGACAAGCTGGCTCCGGTTATTACAATTACAATTTACTGGAATGCCGGCAACTGGGACGGAGCCAGAAGTTTGCATGAAATGCTGGATGTCAATGATAAAAACATCTTAAAGTATGTTTCGGATTATAAGTTGAATTTGATTGTTCCGGAGGAAATCAAGGATTTTGATAAATTTAAAACTGAGATGGGCCCATTGCTGGAGTTTATCAATGCTGCAGCCAGTGGCGAGAAATTTACAGAAGCTTTTGACAAAAAAAGAACCAGATGGGAAAATCTAAGTGGTGAAGCAATAGACTTGTTGAATGTCTGCTTAGATGCAAAACTGGAAATCAAAAGGGATTTAGAGAAGGGAGCCGGTAACGTGTGTAAAGGTCTTGAAGAATTTTGGGAAATGGTGAAAACCGATGCAAGAGATAAAGGATTGGCTGAAGGAAGAGAAAAGGGAATAGAAGAAGGAATGCTTGTAACTTTACTTCAATTGGTCCGGGATGGCTTGTTGGATTTGTCTGTTGGAGTAGAACGTTCTGGAGTAACCGAAAAAGAATTTTTAGAAAAACTAAATCAGTTAACTTAGATTAATTCCGGAAAGCATTCCGCTTTCCGGAATTTTCTTTTCCCTCCACCTCCGTTTTTATGAAAACCTCTTTCATAATTTGACGAACAGTGCCAAATGAAGTATAATTGTGATAGCGTGCATTAGCGGCGATAAACAAATGAGAAAGGTATAGGGTTAATTTATGCAAAATTATGATGAAGCTTATTTCCGCGCAAAAGCGAATAGGCGTGCCGGTACCACCTGGCTGATGTTATTAATTATTGTGTCTGTCTATTATGGGGTAAAAATGGCAGAAGGTGAAGTAAACCAGTATCAGTATATTATGTTCACAACCGTAGGCTGGCTCCAGTATTTTGGTTCCGGCATTTTCTTAAAAATGAAAGGAATGGATAACCCTGGTTATAAGTGGTTTTTGGGAATGGGCTATCTGCTTTACTATGCGGTAATTTCCTGGACTACTACAGATGAACTTTCTTATGTGTTCATTTTGCCGCTTATTTCTATTTTGGCCCTTTACAAAAATCCAAAATATATCCGCATAATGATGTGGAGTACCTTGTTTGTGCTTGTTTCCAGTAACCTTTACCGCGGCCGGGCAAAAGGTATGATGGAATATGTCAGCAGTATTGAAGGGGCCATCCAGTTTGCTATTGTTATTACCTGTTTTGTTTGTACCATCATGGCAATCCGCCATCTGGTAGAATCCGATAGTGCATTAACCGGTTCCATCGAAGAGAATCTTCGTCGCGTGGTGCAGACCGTAGAAAAGGTTAAGGGTGCCAGTAACCAGGTAGTAGACGGTGTTACCGTTGTCCGTGAACTTGCAGATGAAAATAAAGTGGGTGCCAACAATGTCGTTAAAGACATGGTACAGCTTTCCGATAATAACGAAGTGCTCAGTGAGAGAACTTTATCCTCCATCGAAATGACCACAGCCATCGACAATCAGGTTAAGAACGTGGCTGAGCTGATGGAACAGGTGGTAGATTTAATCAACAAGTCGGTAGACCATGCCAATACCAGTTCCGAAGACTTAAAGGAAGTAGTAGATACCACCAACAAGATGGCTGCCCTTTCTGCAGAGGTAGAGCGTATTCTTGCAGAATTTAAGAATGAGTTTGAAAATGTAAAGCTGGAAACAGGTACTATCGAGGGTATCTCTTCTAAGACAAACCTGCTGGCATTAAATGCTTCCATTGAGGCAGCAAGAGCCGGTGAAGCAGGCCGTGGATTTGCGGTAGTTGCAGAAGAAATCAGAGACTTAAGTGCGGGCACTAAGACTTCCTCCACCAGAATCATGGAAGCTCTGGCTCATCTGGAGGAAACCTCCGGCCGCATGATGGAATCTATCGCAGAAACCGTAGACTTAATCCAGGCAAACATCGAAAAGGTATCCAATGTCGACAAGAGCGTTACCGACATTACCAACGATGCTGCATCCCTTGGTGAAAATATTAAGGTAGTAGATAATGCGGTTAAGGAAGTGGCCGCATCCAATGAAACCCTGGTTGAAAACATGAAGCAGGTTGGCGAAGTCATGGAGGTTATGACCGGCAGCATCAACGAGGCAGAAGAAACAACCAAGGCTATGCTCAGCAAATACGACGAAAGCGTAAAGAGTGCTCTCAGTATTGAAAGCGTTGTAGGTAAGCTGATGGAAGAACTGGGTGTTGGCGGTTTCATGGGTGTACAGGACGTCTTTGAAGGCATGAAACTGTCAATTTCCGTACAGACAGAAGGCGGCAAAAAAGACTTCCTTGGCGAAGTAACCGGCCGTGAAAATGCAGAAGTCAGGGTTCTTTTGGACGATGAAGGCAAAACTCTTACAGATAAAAAAGGAACCTTATGTCAGCTTCGTATCGTGGTGGATAACGTACTGTATTGTTGGGAGGATATTGTTATCCGCACTGACAAACAGGCTGAAGCAGGTAACTATGTTCTGTTGGTAGAGCAGAATCCAAAGGTATATAACCGCAGAAAGTATCCAAGAATGCCGTTTGCCAACAAGTGTAAGATTGCGGTAACCGGAGAAGGTACCGAATATTCCGGTAAAATGGTAAACATCAGTGCCAACGGTTTTGCATTTGCGGTCCGCAATGAATACTTTGCAAACAGTAAGGGTAAGCAGGTTGTAGTTTCCGTGGATGATTTTACTGTGCTTGGCGGCAAGCCGTTAACCGGACGCATTATCCGCAGCTCCGACAATGAGGGTGAATATATTGTAGGATGCCGAATGCCGGAAGACAGCGAAGCAATCAGAGTATATGTAAGTCAGAATTACAGTGAATAAAAAGAAAGCCCTTTCGGCACAGCCGAAGGGCTCTTTTTCTAGGCGAAGGTTTGGGTGTGGTTAACTGTATGTAACTGTATAGTCCAAATGTAAACTCTTACAAAATCGTTGTGCAAAATAAACAAAAAAATCATGGAAAAATTTACATAGCAAAGTAAAAATGTTAAAACACATCAAAAAAACAAAGATATTTTCTATAGTATGTCAAAAAAATCAAGGAAAAAATATGGTGTATGTTGTACAATAGCAATATATCGAAATGTAGTAGCAATATCTCGGGAATGAGAAAAAACAGACTTTATGAATCAAATCACATTTAAACAATATCGCACCATAGATATATCGATTTTGGTAGCGCTTACAATTATATTTGAAGGAATTGCAACCCTGGCATCTGCAAAATGGTTTGCGGCCCAACCGGTAGCAATCTCCATCGGACTCGCCATGATATGCATCGTTATGATGCGGTGGGGCTGGCAGGCAGCACTGGCAGCGGCAGCCGGTGGCTTTGTGTTTTGCATCCTGTCCGGTGCAACGGCACAACAGTATATTATTTATTGCATCGGCAACATCTTTGCACTGCTCGGTATGGTGTGGTTTAAGGTGTTTGGCAAAGAGGGTATCCGCAAAAGCCTCTGGCTTATTACCTTGTTTGTTACCACGGCATACATTGGCCAGGTGCTCGGCAGAAGCATCCTTGCCGTTCTCTTTGGTGACAATATAAGTACCATCGTTACTTTTGCAACCACCGACATTATGAGCTTAGTGTTTGCTATCCTGGTAATCGCCCTGTTCCGTAAAACCGACGGCATGTTAGAAGACCAAAAAGCATACCTTCTCCGGTTAGACAAACAAAAGAAGGAAACGCAGGACGAACCGGTCAATGAGGAAGAAGTTTAGAAATAATTAACTTTACATAAATCAGAAAACGTTTTTAACGGAGGAATTTATTATGAAAATGAAAGCCGATGACTACCTCGTATATGACGCAGGTACGGGAACCTACAAGGAGGATGCGGAACAGTTAGTCAGAGATGACGTAGAAAAGCATTACTGGCTCAACGTTGCAAGAACCATTGCAAAAGACTGGCGTCTTTACCTTATGCTGGTACCGATGATTCTTATCTTCCTGTTCTGGCGTTACTTCCCAATGTACGAATTGCTGGGATGTTTCAAGGTAGATGATTCTGTGCTGGATGTTGCAGATCAGCTTTATGCAGGTTTTGCTTACTTTAAGCAGCTCTTTGGTGGAAGTTCTCTTTCTACAACCTTCTGGGCAGCTTTCCGTAATACATTCCTGTTAAGCTTCTACGGATTATGCTTTGGTTTCCCAATGCCGATTATCGTTGCGTTATTCTTCAACGAAATCCGTTCCAATATTTTAAGAAGCTTTTTACAGGTTGCTACCTACTTACCAAAGTTTATGTCTACCGTAGTTATGACTTCCTTAGTAACTATGTTAGTACGTCAGGCTTCTCCTTTGGCAGGTATGGAAATGGGTGTTATCTCCAGATTCCTTGTTCAGCTGGGTCTTATCAGTCAGGAAATGGGTAATGCCGGTATGTTAAATAATCCGGGCTTCTTCCGTGCGATTTATCAGATCAGTGGTATCTGGGAGGGTGCAGGTTACGACAGTATCGTATTCTTCGCTGCTATCATTGCTATTTCTCCAACCAGCTACGAGGCTGCACAGATTGACGGTGCCGGCAAGATGGCTCAGATGAAGTACGTAGTGCTTCCTTCCATCCTTTCCACCATCGTAATTATGTTAATCAACCGTATCGGTTCCCTGTTGAACGTCGGATACGAAAAAGTATTGTTACTTTACAATCCAAATACATACGTAACAGCAGACGTTGTATCCACATTTGCTCAGCGTTACGGTATCGCAGATGGTCTCGTCGGTGTTGCGTCGGCAGCGGAAATGTTAAATAACGTTATGGGTATGATCCTGGTTATTGCTGCTAATACAATTGCCCGTAAAGCATCTGACGTTTCATTATACTAAGGAGGTACTTCTAAAATGAAAAGAAAACTTGAAGTATCCGAACTGATATTTAAGATTTTAAGCCATGTGTTCCTGATTGCATTTGCAATTTGTTGTTTATATCCGTTCCTTTATGCAATCTCTGCTGCCATCAGTGGCATTGAAGCAGTAGAAGGCGGACAGCTGGTACTCTTACCAAAGGATTTACAGTTTGAGGCGTTTGCCAACATGTTCAACAATAACATGTTCTGGAACTCCTATACAAACACCTTGTTTATCACATTCTACGGCACACTGTTCTCTATGGGAACATCCATCCTTGGTGCGTATGCTCTTTCCAAAAAGAGACTGTTGTTCCGTAAGACCTTTAACTTCTTCCTGGTATTTACCATGTGGTTCTCTGCAGGTCTGGTACCTCAGTACTTAAACTACTTAAATACCCAGACCGTATTCCGTGCATTCGGAATTACCGACGACAAGTGGCTGGTAGTTATTGCCATGGGTATGGCGGCTATGAACATCATCTTGCTCCGTAACGCATTCGAAGGTGTTCCGGCAGAAATCGAAGAAGCGGCAATCGTAGACGGTGCAACCGAATTCCAGGTTTTGACCCGTGTCTACATCCCAATGAGTAAATCCACCATTGCTACAGTGGCACTGTTCTTTGCGATTTCCAGATGGAACGGTTACTTCTGGGCAAGACAGATGATCAGCAACTTAAATGAGCATCCGCTTCAGGTATTCATCCGACTCAAACTTGAGGAATTCCAGGATCCGGATATCATGACCGGTTGGAACGAAGCATATGCGGCTGACTCCGTAATCTTTGCTTTGATTGTATGTTCCATCATTCCGGTACTTATTATCTATCCTTTCATCCAGAAGTATTTCGCCAAGGGCGTTAACATGGGTGGCGTTAAGGAATAATTTAAGGTTATTATTGCGAAAAGCATTAATGATAAAAAGAAAAGAATTAAAAATGGAGGGTAAAAAACATGAAAAAGAGAATTCTTTCTTTAGTTCTCGTACTGGCTATGTCCGTTGGTATGATGGCATGTGGTTCTAAGGGCGAAGACCTTGTAGATCCAACAACTGCACCAACACAGGCTGCACAGAACGATGACAACAAGGGTGGCGACGACGCTAAGCAGCCGGAAGCTACCGCAACACCGGTTCCTGCAAAGAAGCTTGAGTATGCAGCAGGTACCGTACTTCGTATGGCTACAGGTTATAACAACGCTAAGACAGGTATGTTCTTCGACGCTGAAACAGCAGGCGAAGGCGTAACACTTGCAGATGGCAAGACTTACCAGTCCGGCGACTTAAAGCCAACCTGGGTTGAAGTACAGAACTTACTTAACGTAGTATTTGAAAACAAGTATCAGGGTAACTCCGCTTCTAACGAGTTAAAGTACTGGTTAGAGCAGCTTGATCAGGTTGATGTGGTTTCCGGTAATGCAGCTGGTCTTTCCGAAGCTGGTGTAGCTGGCGATTTCGTTAACCTTGCTGAATACTTTGATTATATGCCAAACTTCAAGGCATATCTTGATGCAAACCCAATTGTTCGTCTGTCCATCACAGGTGATACAAACACAGGCGCTATCTACTTCTCCCCATACTTCGATGGTGTAAACGATATCGAGCGTATGCCTCTTATGAGAACTGACTGGGTAGAAAAGCTCCTTAACGGCGACGGCGCTTTCACAGCATCCGCTTCCAAGAACTTAAATGCAGCAGTTTACAAGCCTTACATGCCAACAAGCGGCAAGGTTGCTGTAGACGTTGTTAAGAAGGATGGTTCCGCAGTTGAATCCATCAACAAGGATTATGATGCAGCTGGTAATATCGTTAAGACTATGAACGACGCTCTTGCAAAGGGCACAGTAACAGGTGTAGACGCAGTTAACATGCTTCGTGATTACATCGACAAGGCTTACAATGGTTACTATGGCACAAACAGAGCTGACCTCTTCATCGGTCAGAACGCAGCTTGGGATGCTGACGAATTAGTAGCTCTCCTTCGTTGTGTAGTTGCTAACCCACAGACTCTTAATGGTACAGACGTTGTTAACGGTCTTTTCTCCAGAGAAGATGACAACAACCAGAGAAGAGTAGATATGTTCCGTTTCGTAGGAACACTCTTTGGTGTACGTGGTCTGGAATCCAGACAGGATTACCTCTATGTAGGCGCTGACGGTTTACTTCATGATGCTCGTCAGGAAGTTGCTACATACGAAGCAATCGACAGAATGAACGCTATTGCTCAGGAAGGTCTTATTGCAACATCCTTCATGAACATGGAAGACACAGATACAAAGACAATGCTTAAGAACGACGCTGGTTTCATGCACTATGACTACAACCAGACTCAGACTGTATACAATGAGACACAGTTACAGGATGGCGAAAAGTACATGGCAGTTATGGTTCCTGTAGCTCGTTGGAACGACGGTACTGAAAAGTACATGAGATTTACAGAATCCTGGAGATCCGTTAAGACTGATGGTTGGGGAATCTCCAAGGCAGGTGTAGGCAACGATACTAACAAGCTCAATGCAGCTTTAGCTCTTATCGACTATGCTTACAGTGAAGAAGGTCAGATCCTTATGTCCTATGGTCCTAAGGCATTCATCAAGACAAATGCTGACGGTTCCTACGTAACATTCAACTTCAACGGCAAGCAGATGCCTGTTATTGCAGACGCTACTTACGCTGAACTTTGGGAAAAGGCATCCGGTAACTACACTAACTACGCTCGTATGTACCTTGGTTCCACTCTTTCCTTCGCAAAGAGCCAGGCATTCGAATATCAGTGTACACATGAAGTTGGTAAGGAAGGTGCCGGTTACATCTCTACAGCTATCGGTCTTGGTACTATCAAGCATCCTGAATTAGCTATTACAGAGAACCCATGGTATACATCCATCCCTACAATTCTTCCTACTACTCAGGATGAAAACACTATCTTAAAGGGTTACACAAACCTTACAGATAAGTTCAATACTTCTAAGGGTAAGACTTGTATGTTCGTTGACCTCATTGCTTACGGTTATGCTGTAAGTGATAAGAGCGTTGTTACAGCAGAAATTACTGATGCAGCTTCCGCAGCTAACACAGTAACTAACAGCTGGGACGGTGCAGCTTATCTTATGATTAAGCAGGGCGCTTGGGACAACTTAAAGGCTTACTACAGCAAGATCCAGTAATCAATTCCATATAGAATTGGCAAACAAGTAATGAATTTTCGGCGGAGGAGCCTTTGGCTCCTCCTGCCGGATATACAACAAATATAAGTAATTATTTTGTTGTTTTTAAAAAAATTATGCCTTGTTGCCGAGCGTAAGGCAACAGTATTTAAAAACTTTGCCGGCTCCTGGCAAAGAATGGAGACAGATATGTACAAGAAACAAATGATTCTCCAGCGTATCGTGTGCTATGTGGTACTCATAGCCGCTGCGCTTGTATTTGTATATTCATTAGGTTATATGACAGACCTTTATGAGAACAAATTAAGTTATTATGCAGAAAATTATTATCGTTATGACGCAGACCCTGCAACCTTAAAGGTGCTTGGTTCTGAAATTTATTATGACATGCAGGATTTTAACAGAGCCCTTACTACCGCTGGTATTGTGTTAATCCTTCTTGCAGTTTCTCAGTTTGTGTTCCAGAATCACAACAGAAGAAAATATTACATCGCAAATTACATCACTGTTGGTGTCAATACCGTTGGTGCGGTATACTATTCTTGTTGGGCACTCAGCAATATTTTAACATATAAAGAACGGTATATTACTACATTGGATTTTGAAAAGTTAAAGAAGATGAATGAAGCTTTTAAGTTTTCATATACCGAATCTACATTTTGGTTTGATGCCAGCAAGGTTGTCTTTGGCATTGTTCTGGTAGCTGCCGTACTGAATGTAATAAACATGGTATGGAAGATTGTATTAATGAACAATGAAAAGAAGCTGGTGGCTGCCGGTAAGGAGGGAAAAGCGGCATGATGGATGCAAAAACAATTAAGAAAGACCGCTTACGTTACACCAAAAACAAACTCTCTGCTAACTTGGCATATTTAGCTATTTTGTTTAATGTGTTATATTTTGTAAGCATCTACAGTTCTGATGTGGATACTTATTATTATACCATTACAATCGGTGCTTCTGTATTATATAATCTGGTATTTCTGTTATCAGCGTTTCTTTGCTCCGAAGGTGTAAAGAACTATAAAATTGGCTACGGTTGGTTTGCAATGGTAATTGGCGTTATGCAGTTTGTGCGGATTCTTGGAATTCCAAAGGCTGCCCACAGTGCAGTAATTACACTTGCCGGTGAAGAAACCGTTGTAATGGGCGACGGACAGTTTGCTTATGTTGTAGCTTGTCTTGTTATTTCCGGTTTGGCTTGTATTGCCTCCGGTGTTGCAGGTGTTTATAAGACAACCACATTAAATAACTACATGAAAGAAAAGGGACTCGCGTAGACGAACCAATACTCCAAAAGAAAGGCGTAAACTATGGCTTCCTTAAGTTTAAAGAATATTAACAAAATATACGATAACAACGTACAGGCCGTTTTTGACTTCAATCTTGATGTTGCAGACGGTGAGTTCATCGTACTTGTTGGTCCTTCCGGCTGTGGTAAGTCTACAACTCTTCGAATGATTGCCGGTCTTGAGGATATTTCCTCCGGTACCTTAATTATCGATGGAGAAGATGTGACCCAGAAGCCACCAAAGGACAGAGATATCGCGATGGTTTTCCAGAACTATGCGTTATATGCTCACATGACAATTTATGAAAATATGGCATTTTCCTTAACACTTCGTAAGGAAGATCCAAATGTTATTCATGAAAAGGTATTGGCAGCGGCTGAAATTCTTGGTCTCACCGACCAGCTCAACAAAAAGCCGAAGCAGTTATCCGGTGGTCAGAGACAGCGAGTTGCCATGGGTCGAGCAATCGTTCGTACACCAAAGGTATTCCTGTTCGACGAACCGTTATCTAACCTGGATGCAAAGCTCCGTGGTGCTACCAGAAGAGAAATCCTTCTTCTTCACAAGCGCCTTGGTGCTACCATGTTATATGTAACCCACGACCAGACAGAAGCATTAACCTTGGCAGACAGAATTGTCTGTATGTCTATGGGTTATGTGCAGCAGGTAGGTACTCCTTTAGAGCTTTACGACACTCCTGCCAACCTGTTCGTTGCATCCTTTATCGGTCTTCCTCCAATGAATTTCTTTGATTGTGAAGTTGAAGAAAATAAATTGGTAGGAACAGGCTTTAATTTGAAATTAAATGACAGTGAAAAGGAACTTCTCAAGTACTATGTAGGAAAGACCATCACATTAGGTGTCCGTCCGGAAAACATTGTAAAAGGAAGCGACATGACACTTTCCGTAAACTTAAATGAAAACCTTGGCCAGACAACTCTGGTACATGGCACCATCGGCGGACATAAGGCAACAGCCAAATTCCGTGAGTGGTCCGATTACAAAGTTGGCGATGAGGTAGGTGTATCCTTCGACCGCAAGCATTTCTTTGACAAGGATACTACCAAAGCAATAAGATAAAGGATTGGATACGACTATGAAAGAAATGATTAGAAAATTCCTGGTTTCCCTGAAGAAAAATCCGCAGGTGATTCCGCTTCTGGCACATACGGTTGCATTTTGTATCTTTTCACTTAATTTGACCGCTATTTCCAACACAACAGCAAAGATTTACGGACCTCATATGGGTCTGTGCTCTTTTGTAACCATGCTTCTTTCCATTTTGGCATATGTATGTATGTTCAGCGCATATCCAAAGCGTAAAAAGCCAAATTGGATTATGATTGTCATGATTTTAGCGATGTATGGAATTATCATTTTCTGTGACAATTTCTATGCAGACCGTATTTGGGCAGCGGTAAAGAGACCGGAAAACCCAATTCAGATTACAGAAGCAACCATGTATATCAATGATGCATTCAAGCTGATGAGTACACACATTACATCTGTTATCGTCAGTGCGGTGCTTGTTGTAACAGAGCCAATCTATGCTAAGCTGTTAAAGAAGATTAACACTTCCGTAGAAATCGAAGACAACGGTGATCTTGGCGCAATTGAGTTAAGTGACGAGGAATAAGTTATAAATGGCAAAAAAGAAAGTAAGTAATAACCATACTCCCGAGAAAAAGTCATCGGCAGACTATTATAGTCTAAAAACCGATGCGGTAGACCGTTTGGTTAATGCCGAAAAAAAGACTTATGATAAAACAAAGGGCGACCCGGGTAAAGAATACCGAAGCCGTGGCTTCTTAGATAAAATTCCTTCCTGGATCAAAGCTTTGTTTATCAAGTTTTGGTTTAACGGTTCGGTGTGCTTCTTCATTTTCTGGGGACTGGGCATGTATGTTACCGATATGTTAGACATGATTTTTGTGCTTGCTGTAGTAATGGGTATGGTTACCGATATTTTAGTAAACAATGCCTTCCGGTTTTTAGCAACTTACGAAGGGCAAAACGACAAATGGATGATGTTTCCAAAGAAAAAGTATTGGACTTTTGTGGCAAACATTCTCTATGCGTTTCCGGTACTTGTTGGCGTTATATGGTTTTATAACATATTCAACGTTGTGTTAAATAATATCAAAGGCACCGAAGGAGAAATGTTCCTGGGCGTTGAGCCTATTGTCTTCGGTTTAGCTTATATGGCAATTGATATGCTTTTCATCACGATGAAAAACACCATGATTAAAATCATATCCGACGCAAAACAAAAAAATCAGTAAGGAGTTTATTATGGCATACCTCAGTTTAAAAGGAATAAATAAAATCTATCCTAATGGCTTTCACGCTGTTCATGATTTCAATTTAGAGATTGAACGTGGCGAGTTTATCGTATTTGTAGGTCCGTCCGGTTGCGGTAAGTCCACTACGCTGCGTATGATAGCCGGTCTGGAAAACATCAGTAATGGTGAGTTCTGTATTGATGGCAAGCGTGCCAACGAGATAGGTCCTCGTGAGCGAGAGATTGCCATGGTTTTCCAGAGCTACGCGCTGTATCCTCATATGTCCGTTTATGACAACATGGCATTCGGACTTTCCTTGCAGGGTGTAGATGATGACGTAATTGAAAGAAAGGTTCAGGAGACGGCAAGAATCCTCGGTCTTACCGATTACCTCGACAGAAAGCCACGTGCGCTGTCCGGTGGTCAGAGACAGAGAGTTGCGGTTGGCCGTGCTATCATCCGTAAGGTTGGTATCTTCTTAATGGACGAACCTCTTTCCAACCTGGACGCAAAGCAGCGTGTTACCATGAGATCCGAAATTACCGATATCCATAGAAAGGTCGGAGCAACAACCATTTACGTTACCCACGACCAGACAGAAGCCATGACCATGGCAGACAGAATCGTTTGTATGAAGGATGGTTACATCCAGCAGGTAGGTACTCCGTACGACTTGTACTTCAAGCCGGTTAATGTGTTTGTTGCAGGATTCATCGGTGAACCGCCAATGAACTTTGTTACATCTGATGTAAAGGGCGGTAAGATTACTGTTGGTAATACAGAACTTGATTTAAATGAAGTTCTTAAAACAGATGTGCTTGCTTCCTACGAAGGCAAAAAGATAATTCTTGGCTTCCGTCCGGAAGGCACAGAGCTTGGCGAGCAGGCAGACAGCTACGTTCTGAACGCAGACGTTGAATTAACTGAGTTACTTGGTGATAATACTAATGTATATGTTGATATTGACGGTGTTAAGTCTATCTTAAAGGTAGATCCACACGATACACCGGCTATGGATACCAACATCAAATTCTCCATTCCTTACAAGAATGTATATCTCTTTGACGGCGAAACCGAATTCGTTATCGAAGAAGGAAGAAAGTAAATAGTACAAAATTAAAAAAGGCACATAAATATATCTCCGGGTACGTGGTAAACCACTGTACTCCTCCGATATATTTATGTGCCTTTTTAGTTTTCGTAACGTTATTTACGTTCTGCCTGTTTATGTCAAAAGCTTGTATTTTATTTTCTGTAATGATAGAATAAGAAAGAATAGGAGAAAAAATATATGAGTGATACCATTCAAAAATATATACCGGATTATTATTACAGTAAAGTAGTGGATGTCGTGGGTCATGAATCCACACGCCATATTCATGATGCTTTTGAAATATACTACATGAAAGAAGGAAACTGTACTTACCATATTGGGGAAAATACCTATAAGGTGCTGCCGGGGGATGTTATACTGATTCCGGGCAACACCAGCCACCGTACCACCTATGGTGGAGTGGCTCATACCAGGCTTTTAGTAAACTGCTCCTACGACTATATCCCTAAGGCTGTTTTGGAGCGCCTGGAGGCAATCGGTCCGTTATACCGCAATATAAAGGTTATCAGCCAGTTAGAAGAGCTCTTTGCCAAAATAGAGCACGAATACAGCCATGCAGATGTTCTGTCTGCAGAGGTGCTGAAATGCTTTACGGCAGAGCTGATGTTTGTTATACTGCGCCATAAAAACGAGCATGAGAAGGCAGTCACGGACAGTAATTTTATTACAACTGTGCAGGAATACATTCAGAACAATTATATGAACGAGGTAAAGCTTTCTTCCATTGCGGAAATGCTTTCTGTCAGCCAGGAGCATTTGTCCCGGGTGTTTAAGCAGGAAACCGGAATCGGATTCAAGGAGTATCTGGTGCAGTTCCGCCTGCAGAAGGCAGAAGAAATGTTAAAACATGAAACCGGAAGAGCTGTCAGTGAAGTGGCATATGCCTGCGGCTTTAATGACGGTAATTATTTTTCGTACAAATTTAAAAAAGCTTTTGGCGTTTCTCCGACGCAGATGAGAAGAAAAAAAGAAGAATAAAAAATCTGGTATAATACAACTTTTTTTACAGATAATAACTCCATAGCAAAAAGAAAGACAGTAGTCTTGGATTATTTTTGAATATGGAGGATTGCATATGAAAGCAACAGGAATTGTACGTAGAATCGATGATCTGGGAAGAGTAGTTGTGCCAAAGGAAATCAGAAGAACCCTTAGAATCCGTGAGGGGGATCCACTGGAAATTTTTACCGACAGAGAAGGCGAAATTATCCTGAAAAAGTATTCTCCTATCGGGGAGCTTAGTTTGTTTGCCAAGCAGTATGCGGAAGCAATGGCACAGATTACCGGTCAGGTGGTAGCTATAGCGGACCGTGACCAGTTTATTGCGGTGGCTGGCAACGGTAAAAAGGATTTACTTGCAAAGTCCGTCAGCAGAGAATTAGAGCATTTAATGACAGAACGTGAAACCTTAGTGGCATTGAAAAGCGAAAAAAGCTTTATCGCCATCAGCTTTGACGAGGAAGAATATAACAGCCAGGTAATTGTACCGATTATCTGCGAAGGTGATGTTATCGGTGCCGTGCTGATTCTTGCAAAGGATGCAAAGGGTAAGCCGGGAGAAACCGAATTAAAAATTGCCCAGACAGCGGCATCCTTTTTAGGACGTCAGATGGAAAGCTAATACAGGAAAGCAGAGGAAAGAAAAATGCATACGTATGAAGAATTTTTAGAGGTAATTAAGGAACTTCGCAGTGAGCACGGCTGTCCGTGGGACAGGGAGCAGACCCATGCATCCTTAAAGCAGTGCATGCTGGAGGAAGCCTATGAGGTAATAGAAGGAATAGAGGATTATGAAGCTACCGGTGACTATAAAAATCTCCGGGAGGAGCTGGGGGATGTGCTCCTTCAAGTAGTGCTGCATGCCCGTATTGCGGAGGAAGAGAATCGCTTTACCATGGAGGATATTGTGGACGAAATCTGCGAAAAAATGATCCGCCGCCATCCTCATGTTTTGGTGACGCTGCTGCCGAAAATTCCAAGGAATCCCTGATGCTGTGGGAGGATATAAAAAAGCAGGAGAAAAAGGAAGAAACCCTGGAGGATACATTACACCGGGTAGCAAAAGCCTTCCCTGCCAATATCCGTGCCCAGAAGGTTCAGAAGAAGGCGGCAAAGTACGGATTTGAGTTTGAATCCATGGAGCAGGTGCTGGGAAAAGTGCAGGAAGAACTGGAAGAGCTTTGCGAAGTTATCCGGGAGAATAAAACCGCGGAAAATCCGCAAAATGAGCGTTTGGAGGAAGAATTTGGCGATTTGCTCTTTTCTATGATAAATTTATCCCGTTTTTTGGGCCTCAATGCAGAAAATTCCTTGACAAATGCCACTAATAAGTTTATAAATAGATGTGTAGGCATTGAACGATTTGCCCTAAAAAGGGGAGAGAAATTAAATCAGATGTCAGCAGAGGATATTGACATTCTCTGGCAGAGCATGAAGCAGCAAAAGTCTGCAGAATGACTCATAAAAAACCTATACTTATAGAGGAGGATTATACAATGAATAAGACAGAATTAGTTGCAGCTATGGCAGCAAACGCAGAATTATCCAAGAAGGACGCTGAGAAGGCTTTAAAGGCATTCATCGACGTTGTTACAGATGAATTAAAGAAGGGTGAAAAGGTTCAGTTAGTAGGTTTCGGTACATTCGAAGTTTCCGAAAGACCAGCTAGAGAAGGCATCAACCCACAGACAAAGAAGAAGATTACTATCGCAGCTTCCAAGAACCCTAAGTTCAAAGCTGGTAAGGCTTTAAAGGACGTTGTTAACGCTTAATAAACAACACCGAAAAAATTGCCGGTACTGTTACCGGTGAATGAGTGCAAATTTTAAGGCTGTCAGGTATCCTGGCAGCCTTTTGCTTTTGGCAGGGAGGAAAAGTATATGAGACTGGATAAATATTTAAAGGTATCCCGCTTAATCAAGAGAAGAACCGTAGCCAACGAGGCTTGCGATGCGGGAAGAGTACTAATTAACGACAAGGTGGCAAAGGCTTCTACAGAGGTTAAGGTGGGAGATGTCATCGAAATCGGTTTCGGCACCAAGTCTGTAAAGGTGGAAGTGCTTGATATTCAGGACACCACAAAAAAGGATGAGGCAAAGGACCTGTTTAAATACCTGTAACACATAAACAGGAGCGCTTCTGCATATCTTTCGGTAAGGAAGAAAACGGCAGGAGCAAAAAATGGAAGAAAAAAATACGACGGGTTTAGGTCCGCATAAGTTTTTAGTACAGGGAAGAAAAGCTGCAGAGCTGACCGGAGTCAAGGAAGTAGTTTCCTTTGACGCCAAGGAGGTGGTGTTAAACACAACCATGGGAGCTTTGATTATCCGCGGCAACGATTTGTTTGTAAAGCGCCTTACGGTGGAAAAGGGCGAGGTCGATTTAGAAGGTCAGGTGGACAGTTTTGTGTATGCCGACAAGCCGGGAAAGACAGGCAATGGGGAATCTGTCTTAAAGCGCCTGTTTAGGTAGTATGGTTAGTGCAGAAATCACAAAAGAACTGCTTTGCTTTTCTGCTACGGTATTTTACGGAGTGCTCGTAGCCTTTTGCTATCACCTCCTGTTGTATTTCCGGGCAGTGTTTCGACATCGGACAGCGGTGATCGATGCGGAGGATATTTTATTTTTGTCTGCGGCGGGTTTTTGCTTTTTTTTGACGGTGTACGAACATAACGACGGAATTTTGCGGTGGTATACCTTTGCGGGTGCGGCACTTGGCTGTCTTGCCTATGTACGGACGCTGGGGGCGCCTTTGGAGGCTGTCAGAAAGAGACTATTGCAAAAGTGCAGGAAAACGGTTAAAATAAAAGCGAAGTTTAGCAGTAAAGGACAGGTGCCGGTGGATGAGGGAAGTAATCCGAAACACAGGAAAAAAGCAAAAAAGAAAAAACGGACTTAAGATAATTGCTGTTGCAGTGCTGGTTCTGTTTGCGGTAATCACCTACAGCAGTGTGGAACTGCAGGCGGAAAAGCGCGCCCTGGAAAAGCAGAAGGCAGAACGGGAAGAACAGCTGCAAACGCAGCAGGAGCGCTCCGAGGAGTTAAAAAACCAAAAAGCCCATATGCAGACCGTGAGTTTCATAGAAGAGTTGGCAAGAAAGGTTCTTGGCCTGGTATATCCGGACGAAACTATACTCCGCCCGGAGGGAGAAGAATAAAAAATACGTCAGATTATGCGGAAGAGTTTTTTGACTCTTCCTTTTTCTTTTGACAAAAATTGTAAATTACCTTCTGTATAATTGCGGACAGACACCAAAACCGATTAGGGTTTGTTGATAGAATACAGGAGGGAGCAATATGGAAGGACAACAGGCGTGGGCGGCAAAGGCAGCAGGCTCCTATCAGGAGCTGGCAAGGGTCTTTTCTGCCTATGTAACGGACAGGCAGGAGGAGGTTTGCGACTGCAATACCGTACCGGAGGAGGGCGGATGCGAGGCGTGCCCAAGGGTAGCAAGGCTTCGGCGGTCGGCATATCGTCAGATGATGGAGGGCAAGGAAGCCCTGGTTTATCAGTTGGAGGAAACCGCCCGGTATTTCAGTGAGATGGAGGCGTCCTTAAAGCGGGAGCAGTATTTATCCGAGGAGGAAAAGCGGGAGCTGGTGCTTTTCCTGCGGCGGTATCATATTAAGGCTCGGAGGGTGGAAACTGCCTATCTTGCGGAAAAGGGACGGGAGATTACGCTGTGGCTGAAATGCGACGGCGTAAAGAAGACCATGTCCCTGCGGCTGTTGGAGAGGCTTTTGTCGGAAGCACTGTTATTTCCCGTGAAGGCATCCTGCCCGAAACGGGGGTACTTATCGGAGGAGGAAACGGAATTTATATTCCGGGAACAGCCGCAGTATTACTGTATTACCGGTGTGGCAAGGTCAGTGAAGGAAGAGCAGCAGGTGTCCGGAGATTCTTTTTCCTTCTTCTATGAAAATGAAGGAGAGCTTGCCATGATTTTGTCCGACGGTATGGGCAGTGGTGAGGCAGCAGAACGGGAAAGCGAGTCGGTACTGACGCTTCTGGAGCGGATGCTTTCAGCGGGCTTTAAAGAAGAAACGGCAATCCGCATGATTAATTCGGTGCTTGCCCTTCGGGCGGAGCAGAATTCCTTTGCAACCTTAGATATCAGCAGGATAAATTTATACGGCGGCACCTGTGAGTTTATCAAAATCGGTGGTGCGGCGACCTATATCCGGCGGGGAAAGTGGCTGGAATGTGTGGAGGCGAAAACATTGCCCATCGGCATGCTGCAGCGGGTGGATTATGATTTTACCGGAAAGAAGCTGTATGACGGAGATTATATTATCATGATGAGCGACGGGGTGTTGGACGCCGTGCGGCCGGAGGAACGGGCAGAATTTCTGCAGCAGATTATTGGGGAGGACCCGGGGCAGAATCCCCAGGTGATTGCCGGCCGTATTCTGAATGCTTCCCTGCTTTTGCAGAATTTTGAACCTCGGGATGATATGACAGTGCTTGTCTGCGGGGTTTTTGAACAGAAAGGAATGTTTTGACTTGTCAATTCCCGACGGACTTGTTAGAATATAAGTACTATGGAAAAAGAGTATGTGTTTACCAATAAAATCAAGGCGTTTTGCAGGCAGAAAGAATTATTTTCCCCAGGAGATAAGGTTGTAATCGGCCTTTCCGGCGGGGCAGATTCCGTCTGCCTTTTTCTGCTACTCCTGGATTTGGCAAAGGAGCTTAATTTAGAATTGGTTCCGGTACATGTAAACCATAATCTCCGGGGAAAAGATGCCTTGGCAGACCAGCATTTTTGCGAAGAATTGTGCCGGCAGCACGGTCTGGAGCTTACGGTGGTTTCGGTTCCGGTGGCAGAACTTGCCGCAGAGAACGGCTGGTCCTTAGAGGAAGCCGGACGCAATGCCCGGTACAAAGCTTTTGCTGAAATTGCCAAAAAGCAACAATGTAGCAAGACCGCTGTGGCCCATCATAAGGATGACCAGGCGGAAACGGTATTGTTTCAGATGTTCCGGGGCAGCCGCCTAAAAGGGCTTTCCGGCATGGAGGCAAAAAACGGTTCCCTGGTGCGGCCGTTGCTTTCTGTGACCAGAGAGGAAATCGAGGCATATTTAAAAGAAAAAAATCAGGATTTTTGTATAGACCGCACCAATTTGGAGGAAGAATATACCAGGAACAAAATCCGTCACGGAATTCTTCCGGTGGCTAAGGATGTTTGCAGCGGGGCTGTGGAACATGTGGCCGGGCTGGCGGAATATGCCGGAGAAGTGGAAAAAGTGCTTGAAAGGCTCACAGAGGAGCTTTTTGGTGCTTGTGCAGGGATTGATGCCGATAATAATGTTTCGCTCGAAATTGAGGCGCTGAGAAGCGCAGAGAGGCTTTTGGCGGAGCGGGTGATGTACAAAGCACTGTGTGTTGCCTGCCAAAGAAAAAAAGATATCACGTCGGGCTTTGTGGCGGACTGTATGGCTCTTATGGATAAGCAGACCGGGCGGCAGGTTACTTTGCCGGCAGGTCTGATGGCCGAAAGGCGCTTTGGGCAGCTATTCATCGGCAGAAGGCTGGAGAACCGCAGCGGCTTTTGCGTGGAAGTAAAATCCTTTCCGTTTGAAATTATTTTGCCGGAAACGGGGAAAAAACTGACGCTTTCCGTAAAAAAACGTGAAGAAATTGAAGAAAATATTCCAAAAAGTACCTATACGAAATGGTTTGATTATGATAAAATAGAGAAAGTTATTTCCGTAAGGACAGTAGCGGCCGAGGATGAAATGGTGGTTTTCACCGATGGAAGAAAAAAGAAGGCGGCGGATGTGTTTGCGGAAGCAAAAATACCAAAAGAACTGCGAAAACAATATCCGATTCTGGCGGAGGGGAACCGGCTGCTTTGGATTCCCGGAATCCGGGGAAGCGAAGGTTTTCGTGTTACAGAAGAAACAAAGCAGGTTTTAGTAGCAACAATAGACGGAGGAAACGAAGATGGAAGATAAGATCAGTGTATTAATTCCACAGGAGGAACTGGAGGCAAGAATCCGCGAAATGGCGGCACAAATCAGCAAAGATTATGAGGGAGAAAGCCTGCACTTAGTGTGTATCCTGCGTGGCAGTATTTTCTTTACCTGTGAGCTGGCAAAGTATATTACCGTACCGGTAACCATTGACTTTATGTCAGTATCCAGCTACGGCGATGGCACAGAAAGTTCCGGAAGAATCAAAATCATGAAGGATTTAGACGACCCGATTAAAGATAAAAATGTGCTGGTGGTGGAAGATATTATCGACTCCGGCCGTACCTTATCCCATCTGCTTTCTTTCTTAAAGGTAAGAGAGCCAAAGAGCTTAAAGCTTTGTACTTTACTTGATAAGCCGGACCGCCGCGTGGTAGACGTGGACGTGGACTACGTGGGCAAAGAAATTCCGGATTTATTCGTTGTGGGCTATGGCCTTGACTATGCCCAAAAGTACCGCAACCTTCCGTATATCGGTGTGGTAGAACTGTAAAGAGAAACAAACAATCAGGAGGATAGCAACTTGAATAAAAGTTCCAAAGGACAGGGATTTTTTATCCTGTTAATTATATGTGTGCTGATTGGTCTGGGCTTAACCTTAAGTAACCAGTCCCAGCAGGTGAACTATACCTACCGGGATTACCTGGAGGATTTAACAGAAGGAAAAATTGCCCGTGTCATTATCAGACAAAACCAGGAGGCGCCTACCGGACGGGTAAGCGTAGTAGATAAGGCAGATACCGTAAAAACCTTCAATGTAGTTAATACCGAGACGGCATGGCAGGCTGCCATGGATGCGGGCTTAAATCCGGAGGTTATGGATATTTCCAAGCCAAATTATTTCATGACGGAAATTCTGCCGATGATATTAATTTTTGTTGTCATGTTCTTTATGTTTAACATGATGATGAACAGAAGTGCCGGCGGCGGTGACTCCAAAATGATGAATTTCGGTAAGAGCCGTGCCAAAATGACTTTAAATACCGACGGCAAGGGCACCACCTTTAAAGAGGTTGCCGGCGTTGCGGAAGAAAAGGAAGAGCTGGCAGAAATCGTAGATTTCTTAAAGAATCCAAAAAAGTATATCCAGGTGGGTGCAAAAATTCCGAAGGGTGTGATTTTAGTGGGCCCTCCGGGAACCGGTAAAACCCTGCTTGCCAAGGCGGTTGCCGGTGAGGCAGGCGTACCGTTTTTCTCCACCTCCGGTTCCGACTTTGCGGAAATGTTTGTAGGTGTGGGTGCTTCCCGAGTACGTGACCTGTTTGACCAGGCAAAGAAAAATGCACCATGTATCGTATTTATCGACGAAATTGATGCGGTGGCAAGACACCGCGGTACCGGTATGGGCGGCGGACACGACGAACGTGAACAGACCTTAAACCAGCTGTTGGTAGAAATGGACGGCTTTGGTGTCAACGAAGGTATCATCGTAATGGCAGCCACCAACCGTGTAGATATCTTAGACCCTGCAATTCTCCGTCCGGGACGATTCGACCGTAAGGTTTATGTCAACCGTCCTGACGTAAAGGGTAGAGAAGAAATTCTCGGAGTTCATGCAAAAAACAAGCCACTGGCTGATGATGTAGATTTAAAGAGAGTTGCCCAGACCACCGCCGGCTTTACCGGTGCAGATTTAGAGAACCTGTTAAACGAAGCGGCCATTGCGGCAGCGAAAGACGAGCGTGCTTTCATCCGTGAAGAGGATATCAAAAAGTCCTTAATCAAGGTGGGCATCGGTATGGAAAAGAAGAGCCGCGTGGTCAGCGAAAAGGAAAGAAAAATCACTGCATACCACGAAGCCGGTCATGCGATTTTATTCCATGTGCTTCCGGATGTGGGCCCGGTATATACCGTATCCATTATCCCGACAGGCTCCAGTGCGGCGGGTTATACCATGCCACTGCCGGAGCGGGATGAAATGTTCTTAACCAAGGGAAAGCTGATGCAGGACATTATGGTAAGTCTTGGCGGACGTATCGCCGAAGAAATGGTATTCGACGATATTACCACCGGTGCTTCCCAGGATATTAAACAGGCAACCCACACCGCAAGAAATATGGTAACCAAATACGGTTTCTCCGATAAGATCGGTCTGGTTAACTGTGAAATCAGCGAAGATGAAGTATTCCTGGGCAGAGATTACGGTCATACCAAAAACTACAGCGATGCAGTGGCAAACAGCATTGACGAAGAGGTTCGTGCAATTATTGACGAATGTTACGGAAAAGCAAAGCAGCTGTTGGAAGAAAACAAAGCGGTTCTGGAGGCTTGTGCAGAGCTTCTGCTTGAGAAGGAACGTATCACAAAAGACGAGTTTGAGGCGCTTTTTGTATAATTTAACGGCATGTTTTTGAGGGTCAGAAAAGGGTTATTGTAATTTTTAACAAAAAAAGATGAAAAATTTTGTAAAGTTTGTGCACACTTATCGGACGAACTGTACTATAATAACACACGTAAACCCCAATACATTATATAGTTTTTGCTACACCCCATAAGTAACAAAAATACCTTCTCCGAAAAGGCTGGCAAGCGATTGCCGGCCTTTTTACCTTATATGGGAACAGAAAGAGAGAATATATAACAGACAAGAGAGGACAGGCATAAGTTTCATGAACCTGAATTTGTTTTTTTCAGACGGAACAAAAGAATACCGTAATCCGGTAGACGTAAAGGCAGGAGATGACGTAACCGTACGTTTCCGTGTGCCGGCCGGATGTCATGCATATCCCATGCTTCATATTAAGCAGGGAGAGTTTCCGATGACTTTATCGGAAACAGGAAAGAGATTCGATTATTACACAGCAACCATTCACGTAGAGGAAGAGCAGGTATGGTACTACTTTTCCTTTATCTGCGAAGGAATCATTTACCAGTACGACCGCAGCGGTGTAACCAACCGGGTAAACGAGGAGTTCTTCTTCTGCTTAACCCCGGGCTTTGATGTACCGGAATGGGCAAAGGGTGCTGTGATGTACCAGATATATACCGATCGTTTTTGTAACGGTGATAAATCCAACGACGTAGTTACGGGAGAATATGTGTACCTCGGAACCGAAGTAGAACAGGTAGAAAAGTGGAACACTCCGGTGGCTGATTTGGACGTAGGACGTTTCTACGGCGGCGACCTGGCAGGTGTCCGTAAAAAGTTAGACTATCTGCAAGATTTGGGTGTAGAGGTTATTTATTTCAACCCGCTGTTTGTATCCCCGTCCAACCATAAATATGACAGTCAGGACTACGACTACATTGATCCGCACTTCGGTGTTATTGTCAACGATGGAACTATCGGCGACAGTGCATTTGCAAGATATATTAAAAGAACCACCGACAAAGAAAACTTAGAGGCCAGCAATGCGTATTTTGCGGACCTGGTGAAAGAAATCCATGCTCGCGGCATGAAGGTAATTTTAGACGGTGTATTTAATCACTGCGGCTCCTTTAACAAATGGCTGGACAGAGAAGGCTTCTATGCGGCAAGCGGCGAGTACGAGCCGGGAGCCTACCAGTCCAAGGAAAGTCCGTATTGGAATTTCTTTAAGTTCCGCAACGAAGATGATAAAAACTCCTACGAGGGCTGGTGGGGCTATGAAACCCTGCCAAAGCTGAATTTTGAAGAATCGGAGGAGCTTTGCGACTATATCTGTAAGGTGGGCGCCAAGTGGGTGTCTGCACCATATAACGTGGATGGCTGGCGTCTTGATGTGGCAGCAGATTTAGGTCATAGTGAGGAGTTTAACCATAAGTTCTGGAAACGGTTCCGCAAGGCGGTAAAGGAGGCAAATCCGGATGCGGTTATTTTAGCGGAGCATTACGGAAATGCTGCGTCCTGGCTGAGGGGCGACGAGTGGGATACCGTAATGAATTACGATGCTTTCATGGAGCCGGTGACCTGGTTTTTAACCGGTATGGAAAAGCACAGCGATGAATTCCGCGGCCAGCTTTGGAACAACCATGAGCACTTCCTGAATTGCATGAAGCATAACATGGCAAAGTTCCAGACGGCATCCCTGTACTGTGCCATGAATGAATTGTCCAACCACGACCATTCCCGCTTCTTAACAAGAACCAATCATCAGGCGGGCAGAGTGCAGGTGCTGGGGGCAAAGGCGGCAGAAGAGGGCATTAGTAAGGCGGTTTTCGCTGAGGCAGTTGTGTTGCAGATGTTCTGGCCGGGAGCTCCGACCCTGTATTACGGTGACGAAGCCGGCGTGTGCGGTTTTACCGACCCGGATAACCGTCGTCCGTATCCGTGGAAAAACGAAGATCAGGATTTAATCGGTTTTCACAGAGAATTAATTAAAATTCACCGCACTTATCCGGCGGTGCGTAACGGTTCTTTCCGTATGCTTCACTGTGAACACGGCATTTTGAGCTTCGGACGCTTTGACCGGGAGGACCAGTTTTTTATTGCGGTAAACAATAACGATTCGGCAAAAATTGTTACATTTTCCGTAGAAGAACTGGGTATCAATTCTCCGTTTTTGGTAAGCCTTATGTTAACCAGCGGGGATGCCATGGTGCCGGAAGCAAGACTTTACTCCGTGGCAGACGGCAAGCTTTCCCTGACCATGCCTGCATTTTCTTCTTTTGTGTTGAAGAATTTTAATCTGGAGGCAAAGGCAGAATAAAGAGGGAGTGTACTATGAAGTATCAAAATTATATTTTTGATTTATACGGAACCCTGGTGGATATCCACACTGATGAAAGCAAAGCATCTCTTTGGAAAAAGATTGCAGTGTATTTCAGTGCCCAGGGAGCGTCCTATACCGGAAAAGAACTCAAGGAGCGGTACGGTGCACTAATCTGCGCCGAAGAAAAAAAGCTTCAAAAAAAGCTTGGTAAAAAATATCCGGGCATTACGGTAAAGGAAGTAGAAATTGACTTAGACCGTGTATTTGCAGCGCTTTATAAAGAAAAGGGCATCAAGGCAAACAGGCAGTTAATCAAAGACTCCATGATTGCCTTCCGCGCCATCACCATGGAAAAGCTCCGGCTGTTTCCGGGAACGGAAGAGCTGTTGCAGGGCTTGCGGGATGCGGGCAAAAGGGTATATTTACTTTCTAACGCCCAGACATCCTTTACATATCCTGAAATGAAGGCCCTTGGGCTTACCGGATACTTTGACGACATTTTCTTTTCCTCCGATTTGGAGGTAAAGAAGCCTTCCGCAAAGTTTTATGAGGCACTGTTTGAAAAGCATGGCTTGAAAAAAGCAGAATCCGTTATGGTAGGCAACGACCGTTTCGCGGATGTGCAGGGTGCTCTGGATTTCGGTATCGAAGCAATATATCTGCATACGGAGCAGTCCACCCCGTTTGAGGGAAAACTTCCGAAGGGAAGTGTGCAGGTGGAGTGTCTTTTGGATATTTTAGATTTGTAATTTGTTTAATGAGAGAGTCCGGTTTGCTAAGAGGTAGCAGTCATGAAAGAGAAAAGCAGAAGTAAAATTTTTATGAAGAATGCAGGATTGATTATCGGCGGAAGTTTGCTTTATGCCCTGGGGATGAACCTGTTTTTAACACCGCTTCATTTATTCAGTGGCGGTGGTGTTGGTCTGGCACAGTTAATCACCCTGTTTTTAGAAAATCTGATTGATGTGGGAAGCTTCAACCTGTACGGTATTGTGTATATGCTGATTAATATTCCGCTTTTGTTTCTGGCGTATTTTCAGCTGGGATATAAGTTTTTTATTAAAACCTTAATCGGTTCCGGTGCCATCAGTTTATTTATTACTCTGGTACCGACTCTTTCCGTACCGATTGTAGAGGATTATCTTACGGCGGTGCTCATTGGCGGCATTGC
Organism: Lachnospiraceae bacterium; assembly: GCA_017938145.1. Taxonomy (GTDB): domain Bacteria; phylum Bacillota; class Clostridia; order Lachnospirales; family Lachnospiraceae; genus SIG299. The sequence continues at coordinate 109,849 of JAGBCB010000015.1, read as the reverse complement.
CTGCGGAGCAGGTGTAGGACTTATTTTAATTGCCGGTGGCAGCGGCGGCGGTATTGATGTGATAGCCATGTGGGCGGCAAAAAAATTGCGCAATGCCAGCGTAGGTAAAATCTCCCTGTATTTTAATGTGCTTTTATATGCGGTTATGCTGTTTTTGTTTGATGCGGAAACCGTAATTTATTCCCTGATTTATACCGTGATTTTTACCCTGATTTTAGATAAAACCCATTACCAGAACATTAATGTCCGGGTCATGATATTTACCAAAAAGGACGGCATCGACAGGGCAATTAATGTGCGGACCGGCCGTGGCGTAACCAAATGGGACGGCTGTGGCGCCTATACCAAGGAATCTACACAAATTTTAGTGTCCTGCATCAATAAATATGAGGTCAATGAAATGATGGATCTGGTACACAGTATTGATCCTCAGGCGTTTATTATTGTAGATGAAAACGTTACGGTAAACGGCAATTTTGAGAAGAGGTTGTAACCATGCAACCCTTGCAGAAAAGCTAGCTTGCGAATGATGAATTGAAAAAGCAGATAGTATAGAATTTTCTATGCTGTCTGCTTTTTTGACTGGTTAGGCGGTTGCTTTAATGCGCTAAATATGGTATTCTTTTTTTGACAGAATAAGGAAAAAACCGACAACAAAAGAAAGACCGGATAAAGAGGTGTCTGAAAATGCGCATTGCCATCTGCGATGATGAAAAAAAGTATCGTGAAGAAACGATAAACTGCATAAAAGAATATAATGCTACTATTGAATTGGTCGAGTTTGAAGATGGCAGCGAACTGGTACATACAAAGGAAAATTTCGATTTGATTTTACTTGACGTAGAAATGCCACAGTTAGACGGCGTGACAGCCGCAAAGTTATTGCGTAAACGAAAAGTAAACGCAGAAATTGTATTCTTAACCTCCTACGAAAAATATGTTTATGATGCTTTTGATATCCGGGCTTTGCAATTTTTGAGAAAGCCTTTAGAAAAAGAGCGTCTGATAAAGGTGCTTAAAATGGTGGAAGATTCGCTTGCCAAGGTAGAACGGTTAACGCTTTTGCTGGATGACGAAACTTGTTATGTGAAGCTGAAGGATATTGTTTATGCGGAATCCTATGGAGATGGTCTATATATTTATGACCGTATGGGACTGGTATATGAGGAACGCCGCGGAACAATAAAAAGATTGGCAGAAAAACTGCAGGGAAAAGGATTTGTGCAGATTCACCGTACCTATTTGATTTCCATGTTTTATGTGGAACGGTTTGGTTCCGATGAAGTAAAGTTAAAGGGTGTGAATAAAAAGCTTTCGGTTTCCAGAAGATACGCACTGGGGTTTAAAGAGGCTTTTCTGGAGTTTGTTAATAAGCATGCGAGAATTGTATAGGGAGAACAAAGGAGATGGAAGCAAACATCATTGGATTGATTGTGGAGTGTGCAAAGCTTTTGGTAATACTGTGTGGTTGTATGAACCTCCAATTGAAACGGAAACCAATAGCTGCAATTGTGTTGTTTTTTCTGGCACAGTTGTGTCTTGTGATTAAAGGGGTACAGGATAGGGAATACCAGGTTTCAACGTTTATGCTCATATCGGTTTTGATATGTGCACTGGCAGTGCAGGGAAAGAGAAAGTGGCTGTTTTCTATGGTTGCTTTTTTAGGGATTTCTTGTATTGACACATTATTTAGTACAATTGCTGTTCGTATGTTTTTTATTAGTGAAGAAGTTATTAATAGTGCGTCTATGGAGAGAATTACTATAAATGCCATTAGTATGGTGTTCTTAGTGATTGTTGCTTTGCTGTTGCAAAGGTTGTATTATCGAAAGAAAAACATGGGCGAACTGGTAAAGAATGAAGTCCAGCAGTCGAGTAGATTATATTTGGGTCTATTAATTATTGGATTGTCGGCTGCTTTATGGTTTATCATGCCAGTTTCACATCCGAGTCTTCAGTGGAATGTCATAGAAGAACAGATACTATGGCTTACGGTATATATATTTATTATTGTATTTTTAACTGTTGGTATTCTGCTGGTTTTTTATCATCGTTCCAGTAATCATTATCAGGAACTGGCGAAGATGAATCAAAATCTGTTAGAGTCAAAAGAAAGATACTACCAGATGATGTTGGAAAAAGAGGAGGAAACCAGACGGTTCCGCCATGATATGTCTGCTCATGTAACTTGTGTGAAGCAGTTATTGAGAGATGAGAATGTGCAAGGCGCCAAAGCATATCTGGAAGAATTGGGAGGAACGCTGGGAGAACTTAGATTAAAGAACCAGACAGGAAACACATTGGTAAATGCCATTGTGAATGATATGTGTGCAAAGTATCCGGAGGTAGTACTGGATTGGCAGGGCTTTCTTCCGACAGAAAGTAAACTGTCTAATATGGATATGTGTACTATTTTTTCGAATCTGCTGGAGAATGCTTTTTATGCTGCTTCGGGCTGTGGGGAAAAAGGCAGGGTGGATGTTACGGTAAAAACAGTGGCAGGTGCATTGTCGGTGATTATTGAAAATGACTGGACAGGGGAAATAGAAGAGGATACAGGAAGGTTTTTGACACAAAAGGAGGATAAGAAAAATCACGGATTTGGTACAAGAAATGTAAAAGACTGCGTTGCAAAAAACGAAGGAACAGTAAATTTTGAATATACGGAAGAGAAATTTCGGGTAACAGTAACTTTGATAAATGCAGTGTAGCAAATCACATTTTTCTGTCGAAAACACAAAAATTTACGAAAAATATGTCACTCACCGCAAAATGGCTACCGCTTACCGCAGAAGTATTGGAAAAAGACTTGGCTTGTGTTAGTTTGAAAATACAAGTTAAGTCTTTTTTTGATGGGAGGTGAAGGAATGTTTATGGGGTTTATAAATCCATGGGATTGGTTGAAATATTTGTTTAGTTCTTCAAGCAATAGCCAGAATAGTGGTGAAGATGTAACACAATAGTAGTGATATACATCAAAGGCTTAAAGTAAAAATATATTTGAGTGGTTACCTTGAAACTGCATGGAGAACAATCAGATGAAATACTATTGTGTAAAACAGCATGACATAACCGATTGTGGCGCTGCCTGTCTTGCCACTATAGCAAAACAAAACGGATATAAAATCAGCATTTCAAAAATCCGGGAGGTTGCCGGAACAGACAAGCAGGGAACCAATGCGTTCGGTGTTATTCAGGCGGCGGAACAGCTTGGATTTTCCGCAAAAGGCGTGAAAGGAACTCCGGAAGTTTTTTTCTCGGAGTTCCCGCTTCCCTGCATTGCGCATGTGGTGGTAGATGGTGCATTACTGCATTATGTGGTGGTTCATAAAATCACGCAAAAACAGATTGTGATTGCTGATCCGGGAAGAGGTATTGTGAAGCTTACGCCGGAAGAATTTTTTGGACAAGTGCAGGAAGAAGGGAAGCCACCGAAGTATCAATGGACCGGAATTTTAATCTTACTGGTGAAGAATGAAACCTTTAAAAAGGGAAAAGAAACACAGGGGCTTTTTGAACGGTTTCTGCATTTATTGGTCCCTCAAAAGAAGTTACTGGCACACATCTTTGTTGCATCGTTATTGTTTACGTTGTTAGGAATTTTAGGTGCCTTTTACTATCAGGAACTGATGGATAGTGTGCTACCGGACGGTTTGCGGCAAAGCCTGTTTACCTTATCGGTGGGAGTGATTATACTCAATATTTTCAGGGTTTTGCTGACGGCGTTTCGTTCGTATTTGTTGCTCTATCTGAGCCAGAAACTGGATATTGCATTACTGTTGGGGTATTACCGACATGTATTGGCATTGCCAATGAATTTTTTTGGCACCAGAAAAGTCGGTGAAATAATTTCCCGCTTCACAGATGCTTCTAAGGTGCGGGATGCCATTTCCGGTGCTACGCTTACCATTATGATTGATACACTGATGGCAGTAGCCGGTGCAATTATTTTGTATATGCAGAATGCGGCTATGTTTGGAATTGCCTTTGTTATAGTGGTGCTGTATGGTGTCACCGTAATAGCATTTAACCGGTGGTACAGAACATTGAACGAAAAGCAGATGGAGAATAATGCCCAGCTTACCTCTTATTTGGTGGAATCCTTAAATGGTATTCAGACAGTAAAGGCGTATAATGCGGAACGGAAGGCAAACTTAGAAACAGAGAAAAAATTTGTAAAGCTGTTAAAGAGTATTTTTAATCTTAGTCTTGCTGGAAATGTGCAGGCTTCGTTAAAAACAACCATAGAATTACTTGGAGGTATAATTATTCTTTGGGTTGGTGGCATTAACGTAATTGAAGGCAATTTAACCATGGGTCAGTTGATTACGTTTAATTCCTTGCTTGTGTATTTCCTTGATCCGGTGAAGAATCTGATTAACCTGCAGCCGCAGATGCAGACGGCGGTGGTTGCTGCGGAGCGTTTGGGTGAAATCTTGGATTTGGATGCGGAAAAAGGAGAGAATGAACAAAAGAAGCTGAAACCGGAATCCCTAAAGGGAGATATTGAATTTACAGAAGTAGATTTCAGATATGGTACAAGGCGTCTGGTATTGGAGGAAATTACATTACATATTAAACATGGAGAAAAAGTTGCTTTTGTAGGAGAAAGCGGTTCCGGAAAAACTACACTGGCAAAGCTGTTACTCCATTTGTACCAGCCGGAAGATGGAACAATCTTAATTAATCAGAACAATATTGAAGATATTCAGATGGAAAGCTTACGTGACAGGATTGCCTATATCCCGCAGGAAACCTTTCTTTTTAGCGGAAGTATTTTAGAAAATATTACTCTTGGTATGGATATGGTAACCATGGATGAGGTAATCGAAGCTGTAAAAAAGGCACAGGCACATGACTTTATCAATGAATTACCACTTCGTTATGAAACCAGACTGGAAGAGAATGGTTCTAATTTATCCGGAGGTCAAAGACAGCGGCTTGCCATTGCGAGAGCCATGCTAAAGAAGCCGGACATCTTGATTTTAGATGAAGCGACCAGCAATTTAGATGCTATCACGGAACGTGCTTTGGACAAGACAATTCATGAGTTTTGTCAGGACATGACCACTATATTTATTGCCCACAGACTTAGCACAATTAAAAACTGTGATAGGATTTATGTAATGGAAAAAGGAAAAATTGTGGAAAGCGGAACTCATGAGGAATTAAAGCAACTCGGTGGTAAATATGCAGAATTGGTAAGACAGCAGTCGTTGTCTGATGAATAATATGTAACAGAAAAGAGGGATGGTATGAAAAAAAAGCAAAGGTTGTTTTTCTGTATTCCATTATTATTATTTTGTGTTATTAGGATAAGTGATTGTCTGTTTATTACAAAAAAAAATGACCCAATATCTATGACTGGATATATAGTGGCAGGAGTAATTGCAATCATAGGAATTGTTGACTGGGTAATGCGCAAGAAATAACTTTAGTTTATCAATATGCCAAGGAGGTTTAATATATGGAAATTGTAGTAGGTTTTGAAAACTTAAATGTAGAAGAAGCAATATATGCTAATGGAGGAGAGGCTATTACTGATATAGTAGGAGGTGTTTTGGGGGTTTCTTCCGGACTATCGCTTTGGTATGCAGCCAGTGAAATATCAGGTACTACAATTGCGGCAGCGGCAGGTATTGTAGGGTTGGGAACAACAGGTGCAGTATGCATAGCAGCAGGAGTATGTTTAGCAGGATATGGTATATATCACTAAAGAGGAATGTTAGATGAGACCGATTATTATTGATATGAGGGACATATCCGACAGTACAGAGGTGTATGATTCGCGTCCGAATCCGATATTGACCGGATTTATTTACTTAATATTAGCTTTAGTTGCAACGGCGTTTCTTTGGATGGGGCTCTTTAAAATGGATGTAGTAGTAGATGCCGTTGGAATGGTCACTGCTGCGGAGGAAGTTGCTACCATTACCAACCGAGTGGCCGGAACGATAACCGAAAGAATGATTGAGGATGGACAGGTTGTAAAACAAGGAGACATCCTATACACTATTTCCCATGAAGAACAGTCTATTCAGCTGGCTTTTTTGGAAGAGCAATGGAATGATTGCGTAAAACGTGAGGAACTGCTGAAACTGTATGAAGCCTGGCTACAGGATGGAAACGACTTTTCGTTGACTGCGGAGGAGAATTCTTATTACCGTGAGATTTCTACCCGTAAGAGGTTGATGGAATTACAGAGGGAAAAAGAGCATTGGGCAGAGCCGGAGCTGGAAAACCTTGTAGCACAGGAAATGTATAGTATAGCAGAGGAGCTGGAAACCTGCAGACAGACCCGGAATCAGTTACAGCAGCAGATAAGCAGTCTGAAAAAGAGTATTGAGAATGCTACAGTAAAAGCAACCATAAGTGGAACTGTAAATTTAGTTTCGGAATTAGTACCGGGAGACTACATAAGTGCAGGCACCAAAGTGCTTACCATTATTCCACAGGGAAAAGAGAATGACTTTATTGTGAAAAGCTATGTGGAAAATGGGGATATTGCCAGAATTCATGAGGGCATGGAAGTAACCTATGAGATTGGGGCTTACCCGTCCAGAGAATATGGAACAATGACGGGAAAAGTAACCTTTGTATCCGCAGACCTTAAGGTGAATGACAGTGGAAACGCTTATTATATGGTGGAAACAACAGTGAACCCCGGAGAACTTCGTAACCGCAACGGAGAAGAAGCAGTCCTAAAGGTTGGTATGCTGTGTGAAACCAAGGTGGTAATTGAGAGTAAGAGTGTGTTAGATATTTTGATGGAAAAGATGTTTTATTAACGAAATAATAGTGGTATATTGCGGTGTGATCTGTAGAAATAGCCAAGACACTGCTTTATATAAAAAGGGACTCCGATAAATTCGCGAAAACCCTCGGAGTCCAACAATACAAGCACTTATGAAAAAGTACCTAGGGAAAGTATACAACTTTTTCAATTGAGTGTAAAGTAAATTATAATGAAAAAGGAGAAGAAGAGATGGAAATGGTTTTAAACAATGGATTTAGTGAAATGAATCAGTGAGAAATGCTGGGAGTTGATGGTGGAGGTTTAGCTGAAGGCTTCCTGACGGCTGTTGGTGGCATAACAACTACAATTGCGGCAATTGAGCTAGTTGGTGGTACTGGTGCGGCAGCATTAAGTGTTGGATTTTTAGCTGCAGTTGGCCCTGTGGGCTGGGCATGCATTGGTATAGGAGTAGCAGGTGCAGTAGCTACAGGAGTAGTTACTGCTGATGCATTAAAAAAATAAACTACAAAAAATGTCTGCACAATTTAATATGCTTGATTGTGCAGACATTTTACATTTTTTTGAAAGGAACGACTATGACTAATAAAACAACTAAAATGTTTTTTATTGCCGTTATGATGATATCATTAATGTCTTTTTTATTATGTAACAAGACAATTATAATGATAATTTCTGGCGTAACCCTGTGGTTGTCAGCATTGATTGTTTCAGAAATTATTATTGATAAAAAAAATACTTCAAAAATTAAATGGAATGAAAAAACAATTTATTTAATAGATTCCAAAATGCCATCAAGTAAGCTTTGTCGTACAATGGGCACGATAAATCCTGAAATAGCAGTTGATTCACGTTTCTTTTCTACCTTATCGAATGAAACCCAAACGGCACTGCTGTTTCATGAATTAAATCATGCTTTAAAAAAGCATAATTTAAAAAGGTTTTTCATATTCGGATTAATTATTTCGTTATACACCTTAAGCAGACTGGTTGTTATAAAAGAGTCAAATTTAGAATCACTTTGTATTACCGCACTATTAGGAGCAGTATTATTTTACATAATATATTACAGAAAAAATGAATATCAATCAGATTTATTTTCAGTTGAAAAGAGTAAGAATAGTAAACCTCTTGTAGAATGGCTTACAATACAAGCTAATAATGAACCAACTCATACATTAAGCCTTCATCCTTCGTATAGAAACAGAATTAGAAATATCATGAAGAAAATAAGTAATTTCAAATAGTCCTATCGTGTATAAACTTCCGCTTTCTTGTTTGGAAAAAAGTATATCCACTAAGATATACAAGGCTAGTGTAAGCAGAAGGACTGGAAGCCTGCAGACAGACGCAGAATCAACTACAGCAGCAGATAAGCAGTCTGAAAGGGAGTATTGAGAATGCTACAGTAAAGGCAACCATAAGAGGAACGGTAAATTTGGTTTCAGAACTGGGAACAGGCGACTACATAAGTGCAGGCACCAAGGTGCTTACAATTATTCCATTGGGAGAAGAAGATTCATTTTTTGTGAAAAGCTATGTGGAAAACAAAGATATTGCTAAAATTCATGAGGGTATGGAAGTGACCTATGAGATTGCAGCGTATCCTTCCGGAGAATATGGCACAATGGCGGGAAAAGTGACGTTTATATCGGAAGATATTAAAGTGAATGACAGCGGGAACACATATTATCTGATGGAGACATCGATGGACTTAGGAGAGTTACGTGTCCGGAATGATGAAGATGTTGAGTTGAAGACTGGAATGTTGTGTGAAACCAAGGTGGTAATTGAAAGTAAAAGTGTATTAAGTATTTGGTTGGAAAAGATGTTTCATTAACGAATGATTACAATTCTTATCGTTTCAGAGCGTACGGCTGAAGATATGGGTTGATAATAAAATAATGTGAAAAATCAAGGAGGAGTTAGATATGGATATGCTAATAAGCAGTGGTTTCTTAGATATGAAACCGATGGAGGTGGAAGATATCAGCGGAGGAGCGTTGAATGGAATGCAGATTATGTATGTAAGTCCGAGCACATCGTTAATTGCCCCAAATGCGCCAATTGGAGGACTTTATTTACCCGTTGGAAGCACTGTTGTAAGTGGGGCTGTCTGCTGTACTTGCCTGTCTTAACGGGCAGTAAGCATATTAAGAAATATAATGGAGATATATGGTGGTGTGAGTAAGAAAAAGGTCAGACATCACTTTATATAAAAAGGACTCCGATAAATTCGCGAAAACCCTCGGAGTCCAACAATACAAGTACTTATGAAAAAGTATCCGGGTAAAGTATACAACTTTTTCGGTTAAGTGTAAAGAAAAAATATAATTGAAAAGGAGAAAAGAAAATGGAAATGGTTCTAAGTAATGAATTTAAGCAACTTGAGATGCAGGAAATGGAAAACATTGAGGGTGGAAGTTTTGGAGGTATAGTGGCAGGGGCCTTTGCTGCTACTGGAGTAGGGCATGTTGTCGGATGCGCAGTGAAGGGAGCTTTAGAAGGGACAGCAATTGCCCCTGGATGGGGAACCGCTATAGGAGCTGTAGCTGGAATAATAGTTGGCGGTATTGCTGGTTATGGTATTAACGAGTTGTATGACAGTTTTTAGAATATGGGAGGATAATCGAAATGAATGAGTTATCGGTTAATGAATTGGTCGTAGTTGAAGGCGGCGGCATTATATCATGCCTTGCGGGCGGGGTAGCTTTTGCATTAATAGGAACAGTTGTATCTGCGCCTGTGGCATTAGCAGTAGGAGATGCATCGATTGTAGGAAAGACTGCTACTTTTGCAGGTTCTATAGGGTTGTATGTAGGGGCTGGCTGTCCATTTCCATAAATTTACATCGCGGTAAATATATGAATAATTATATGTAAAAACTAATTAAAATATTGTGTGAGGGTGGTGATAAATTGTTGGAAAAAGAAAATAAAAAAGTACAAAACAATGAAAAACGTAACTTGTTCAAGATTAAAAGAAGAGTTTGCATTGGTGGATGTGCAATTTTTGTGGTAACATGTTACGAGTTGTGGAATATTCCGGATGTTGCCCCTGCAAAAGCAATTTTTTTGGCATTATATATGGCAACTGCAATTAGTTTTTTAGGGTATTTTTTTGTGAAAAAGATTATGCTACCTTATTTTAAGAAAGAAAAGGAATGATTTGTGATAGGATAGGAGAATTGTGATAAAAGCTACTTTAGCTGATGGTATTGTAGCTTTTTGCCATTAGGAAAACATAGAAACGAAGAATTTGTATTGGCAATTGCAATTAGTATTTTAGGATATATCTCTGTAAAAAAGACTATGAGAAATTATTGAAATTTTGGCTCTAATTCTTGTAATAGTAGCAATCTCAAAATAAAGATGACAAGGTGGTAGTGTAATAGCAATAGTAAGCAAAATTTTACGAAAAAAATATCACTCACTGCAAAAACGCTACCGCTCATTGCAAAAATATTGGAAAAAGACTTAGTTTGTGATAGTTTAAAAATACAAGGGTAATCAAACAAAACCATTAAAAAGTCAGCCCCTCAAAAACTTTGATTACCCAAATACAAATTAAGTCATTTTTTGATGAGAAGGGAAATGAGGCAAATGTGGTTAGCGGTAACTAATCCATGGGAATGGCTGAAAAATCAGTTTGGTTCATGTGGAAGTTGACCGGAATGATGAAGATGTTGTGTTAAAGGCAGGGATGCTATGTGAAACCAAAGTAGTAATTGAGAGTAAAAGTGTATTAAGCATTTTATTGGAAAAGATGTTTCATTAACGAATGATTACAATCCTTATTGTTTCGGAGCGTACGGCTGAAGTTATGGGGTTGATAATAAAATAATGAGAATAAATAGAGGTTGATATATTGTGGTGGAAGTAATGGATTAGCACCACTTTATATAAGAGGGACTCCGATAATTTTGTTAAATTTCTCGCAGTCCAATGCTACAAGCACTAATGAAAAAAAGTACTCGAGTTAAAGTATACATTTTTTTTATTAAGTGTAAAGGAAAAATGTGATGTAAAAAGGAGAAAAAGGAATGGACATGGTTTTACAGAAAGATTTTATTGTTTTAAATGAACAGGAGTTAGAGTATACAAATGGCGGTGCAGAAACAACGGATGTTTGTAAGTTAGTTGTTTCTACGGTAGTTGGCATTGCAGTGGATAAAGCTGCAGAAAAAATTGGAGCTAAAATAGGAGGAACGATTGGCGCGGCTATCGGTGGTCCATTACCTGCGCTTGCTCTTGGTTGTGTAGGGGCAGTAATAGCAGGATTAGTAGCAGATGCAATTATTGATTAAAGAGGTGAGTAGATATGATGCAGCAGAGTTTTAAGGAGTTATCAGGTGAAGAATTACAAAAAATAGAAGGAGGTTTAGTTGGGGGAGTAGTGTTAGGTGTACTTAATGGTGCCTGTATTGGGTTAGCAGCCAGTTTAGTTGGCGGGATTTGTAATCCTGATTGGGAATATGAAGATACAATGAATATGATGAAAACGGGGGCTATTGTAGGAGCTTATGTTGGGGCACATAGTCCGATTTAAATCTATATTATGGAGCGATAGATGAAAAAGATAAAAATATTTATTAATTGCTTGATGATAATAATAGGGAGTTTTATCGGAGCATTTATGATAAGTTTGCTTTTGCCAGGGGCAAAAGAACAAATACTTATGGTTGCTCTTGGAACGAGTATAGGTATTATATTTGATAAATATGTGATAAAAAGAAAAAAATAACAAGAAGATAGTTCTTAATTACAAAGGTCGCTTTAGCTGATGATGAAAGTAGCTAAAGCGACCGCATCTTTTCATACAAAAGTTATATAGATTTTGAATTTATAACATAAGAGAGCAATGAATATATTGTTATACCCAAATATAAAGGGAGGTTTATGAGATATGCTTAGTGAACTTAGTGGACTTGCGGCGGTGGGGACAATAGTATATTATGTTATTTCGGAAACTTCATGAGTCGTTTTCCCGGCTAGAAATTTAATTCCAATACCATAGAAATTAGTAAAAAAATGGTATAATATAGGTATAGAAATTTATAAGAAGGAATCTTATCTTATGTCTACTGCATTTATTAAAGGAAGCAAAGAAATACAAGAGTATTTTGGCTATTTTCCCTCCTTCCATGACGATTATATCGAGAGCATTCAAATTAAAAGTAAGGCCATTGTAATTTGCATCCGCATGGAATCTTCGGAAGTAAATTTGAAACCAAATGCAAATGAGAGGGTAAAACTGACTTTTGGAAATGTAAAGAAATTTTCCTTTGAGGGGGAACTTTACGGCTGTGTAAGCATAATATTAGATATGGTATTTGAAAAGAAGGAAGAAGGAATTATTACAAAAATAGAAACCTCTCTTGGAACAGAAGGGTTTATTCATTCAGAGGATGTGTCCATAGAACTTCTTTCGTGAGTTTTTCAAAAACAGTTGACGGCAAGGTAATTATGTGCTATAACTAAGCATATAGTTACTTTGCCTAGGTAAAGTAACAACGCAAGTTAAACCTGTGACAAAGAGTAAGTACCTTTAACAGCACCGGTTCAGAGAGCAGCAGATTGGTGGAACTGCAGCACGAGTAGTTAAAGCGAATGGGCTTTGGAGGGCGACCTGAACATCCATTAGGAGGTAGGGAAGCCGGAGTCGAATCTCCGTTAACAAAACCAGCCTGTCAACCGCAAGGGGCGCAGGGCTTAAGAGGGTATCAACAGGATACCAATACGGGTGGCACCGCAGGAGTTAACTCTTGTCCCGCGAAACTTTTCGCAGTGGATAAGGGTATTTTTTTTACCCAAAGCTGCGAACAACCCATTATTTTTTTCAGGAGGAAAACATTATGAAACTCAACAACGTGGATTTTGACACCTATTTTAACAATTACCCGGACGTAAACGGCTACTTCGGCAAGTACGGCGGCGCTTACATCGAGCCAAAGTTAAAGGCAGCCATGGACGAAATTACAGAAGCCTACTTCTCCATCTGCCAGTCCAGAAAGTTTATTGCAGAACTCAGAAGAATCCGTAAGGAATTCCAGGGCAGACCAACCCCTGTGTCCCATTTAGAAAGATTATCCGACGCCCTTGGCGGCAAGGTTCAGCTTTATGCCAAGAGAGAGGATTTAAACCACTCCGGTGCCCACAAGTTAAACCACTGTATGGGTGAAGCTCTTCTTGCAAAGTACATGGGCAAGAAGAAGGTTATCGCTGAAACCGGTGCGGGCCAGCACGGCGTTGCTCTTGCTACTGCAGCCGCATACTTCGGTTTAGAGTGTGACATTTACATGGGTTCCGTAGATATCAAGAAGCAGGCTCCAAACGTTGCCAGAATGAAGATTTTAGGTGCAAACGTAATAGAGGTTACCCATGGCTTACAGACATTAAAAGAAGCGGTTGACGCAGCGTTTGATGCATACAGCAAAGAATATAAGGATGCCATCTATTGCATCGGCTCCGTTCTTGGTCCTCATCCGTTCCCAATGATGGTCCGTGACTTCCAGAGCGTGGTTGGTATCGAGGCAAGAGAGCAGTTCATCGACATGACCGGTCATCTGCCAACCTCCATCGTTGCCTGTGTGGGCGGCGGTTCCAACGCAGCAGGTTTATTTGCCGGCTTCTTAAATGATCCGGTTGATATTTACGGTATTGAGCCTCTGGGCCGCGGCGAAAAGCTGGGCGACCATGCAGCAAGCCTTAAGTACGGTACCGAGGGTATCATGCACGGCTTTAACAGCATTATGTTAAAGGATGAAAACGGCGAGCCGGCTCCGGTTTACTCCGTAGCCAGCGGTCTCGACTATCCATCCTCCGGTCCGGAACACGCATTCCTTCAGGAAATCGGCCGTGTTAAGTACGACGTTATCAACGATGACGAAACCATCGATGCATTCTTCACACTGGCACGCTTAGAGGGCATCATTCCTGCCATTGAAAGCTCCCATGCGGTGGCTTACGGCATGAAGCTTGCCAAGACCATGGATCACGGTTCTGTTCTTATTAACCTTTCCGGTAGAGGCGATAAGGATATGGATTACATTTTAGAGAATTACGGTATCCGTTAGTTTTGAATTTTAGAAGAGGGGCTTTCGCCCCTCTTCTTTTTATACAGTCTTTTGCACCGATTTTTCTAATCACTCAGCTGCTTCCCACGGGGGCTTGCCGGGCTGCCCACGAAGCGAAAACTATGTCTGCTTGTTTCCATTTTGCCAAAACTCGGAACCGAAGGAGGGGCATTCTCTGTCCTAAGGGTATATACATCATTTTTACTATGTCATACCCTTTGAATTCGTATTTTTCTAAAATATATCAGGCAAAGGGGTAGCTATAAAATAATCATATAGTAATACCCCGCTATTCTTGTATATCGGGGTATTGCAATTATAAAAATCCACAGATACCCTCTAGTAGCCTACAAAACGAGTTCTGCGGAGTATTTCTTAGTAAATCAGGGTGTGGAACAAGAGTTTTTCTCTATATACCCCGGAGAGCAATTCATTTCCGGCAATTTAATAATTTTTCAATCCACTCCCTTATAGCAAAAGCTTCTGTTTCGTACATTGTTTTGCACTTCCTGTCATAAATGAAAAACTCCCTTCATACACTGTTAACAAAACGTGAGAATCGGGCAGACCATGAAAAAGAAACGGGCTATGTTTTTGCTTCTGGTAGCTTTGCTGGGCTTTCTGGCCGGCTGTGCGCAAGGAGCAGTGAAACCGGAAAAGATAAAGGATTTGGAATATACCGTACAGAAGGAAGGGGAGCTCCCGGAGGAACTGTTGGCTAAAATTAAGGAAAAGCAAAAGGAACCCTTCCGCATGACTTATGCAGCGGACGGATATCTGTATATTGCAAAGGGGTACGGAACGCAAGGTACCAGCGGTTACAGCATCCGGGTAACGGAGCTTTATGAAGCGGCGGAGGGAATTGTTGTTTATACGGAACTGATTGGCCCGGGTAAAGAGGAACCGGTGCTTCAGGTGGAAACCTACCCGTACATTGTAGTTAAGCTGAAAGATATGAGCCTGGATGTGCTATTTCAATAAAATTGGAGGATTATTATGGAACTGAAAAAAGAAAATATTCACCGGATGGGCGGAAGTATGGCAGCAGCCTGCAGCAGTGCGACCTTTACGTTAGATGATGATTTCAATGTACCGGACGCTAAGCCGGATGTGAAAATGATTTTGCGCGAAAACGGAAGAATCCGCGTGATGGAGAAAAAATGCAATGCCGGTCGTCTGCATATCCGTGGTGTGCTTTTGGCAGACGTGCTTTATATCGGGGAGGACGGCACCGGCGTTTACGGCATGGAAAGTGAACTCCCTTTCGATGAAATGATACATATGGACCGGGAGGATTGTAACGGAATTACTATCCGGGCAGAACTGGAGGATATTACCGCCACCATGATTCACTCGAGAAAAATCAACGTAAAGGCGTTGATTAACGTAAAGACCTTGTGCGAAGAAATCGAGGATGAAATTGTGGTAACGGAAGCAGAGGGCAGCGGTCTGTTTGCCAGAGCCAAGGATGTGAATTTTACCAATCTGGCGGCAATGAAACGGGACACCATCCGCATTAAGGAGGAAGTGGTGCTGCCGGCGTCCCGCCCGAATATCAGCGAAGTTCTTTACAAGGAAATGCATATGGTCCTGAATGAAAGCAGGGTTTTAGAGGATGAATTATCGGTGAAAGGTAACATCAACCTGTTTGTGGTATACCAGGGAGCAGGCTTAAAGGAAACACCGGAGTTTTTTGAGGCAAAGATTCCTTTTACGGGCCGGTTCGAATTGTCCGGTGCCATGCCGCACATGGTGGAGGATATCACGCCAACGGTTGTGCAGGAAAATCTGACGGTACGTCCGGACGAAGACGGGGAAGAACGTATTTTGGAAGTAGAAAATGTATTAGAGCTTGATATGAAGCTTTATGAAGAAAAAGAGCTGATGGTGTTAGAGGACATTTATTCTGTAGCAGGCAATGTAAATCTGCAGGGAAGTCAGGAACTGATTCCTCATCTGCTGTTAAAAAATCAGAGTATGGGCAGCTTTTCCGGCACTTACGCCATGCCGGCAGGCGAAGTGACACCGATGCAGATTTCCTACGGCAGCAGTGAAGTTCATCCGGAGAAGATTACCATGGAAGAAAATGCCCTGCATATCGACGGTGTGATGGAATTCAAGGTGCTTATGGTGACCGGCTCTGACGAGCGTCCATATATGAGTGTAAAGTTTTATGCCCCGTTTCACCAGGAAATTGAAGTCCGGGGACTTTCGGACGGCTGCACCTATCATGTTGTGCCGATGGTAACGGATTCTTCTTTCCAGTTATACCGCAGCAATGAGATAGAATGGAAGGCGGAGGTTAATTTCCAGACGGTTGTTTTCTGTAATGAACCGGAATATATGATTACCGGTGCGGAATATGTGCCGTTTACCAAGGAAGAACAGGCCGCCCATCACTACATGATCGGTTACCGCAGTGAAGAAGGTGATAACCTGTGGACGGTGGGCAAAAAGTTTTTCGTATCACCGGAGGTAGTGGCAGAGTTAAACCATTTAGAAGAAGCAGAAATACCGGCCGGAAAGATGCTGTTACTAATCCGTCCAGCAGAATAAAAAAAGTACGTGCTGCTGTGTCCTTAACAAAAAAATCTCCCTTGCGAACCCGCTTAGCTGCTGGTTCGTGCAGGGAGATTTTTAGTTATGTACTTAAGCTTCTGACTTCGTTGTACTTTCTGCTGCTGCAATATCGGTGTTTTCTTCAGCGGTAACACCGTCTCTCCAGTCGGTAAGCTTTTTCTTGGTGACTTCCAGTGTCTTCTGACAGATTTCCGGAAGTTCGCCGCCCCACTGTTTTGCAGCTTCGTCATAGCCCTTTTGCAGAGCCTCTAACATGGAGTCTGCCTTGGTCGGGTCGTTACCTGCCAGTGCTTTTGCGAAGGAGAACATGCGCTCCGAGGTTTGTTCTACGCCCCAATAGCCGTCATCAGCCACTTCTTTGGCTGCTTCGGCAGCGGTTTCGTCGTCCACCTCGATGGTGCCTTCTTTAATCATGTCAAAAGCATCTGCCAAAGTAGTAAACTTTTGGCCCTGTTTTAACAGCATCTTTTCCACCAGGGAACGAAGCTGTGCAGTTTTCAGTTCTGCCTCTGCCTTCATTTTTTCGATGGTGGCAGCATCATATTTTGCGACCTGCTTTTTTTCGGCAGCGTCGGATTTTTCGTATGCGGCAGCTGCACTTTCTGCTACGGTGTTGTCTATGGTTTCCTTATTTTTCTTTTCGGTGTCTTTGCCGACTTTTGTGTTGTCATAGTTGGCAGCCATTGCCTGAGAGATTCCGTTGATATCCATATCTTTTTTCCTCCAAAATAGTATGTTTTAGGTGCCATCCGTGGCTTGGTTTCTTTTGCAATATTAATATCGGCAGGTTGGCTGAAAAAATTTAGTAACAAATGTCCGGTCTTCATAGCCATGGTCCAGGAAGTACTCGGATGCTTCGATAGCGTCGTTACCGTCGGTGAACAGGCCAAATACGGTAGGACCGCTGCCGCTCATGCAGGTGCCAAGAGCTCCCAGCTCCGCCAGCTTTAATTCGATATCTTCCACTTCCGGACACAGGGTACGTGCCACCGGCTCTAAAATGTTATTTAAATTGGCACAGAGCTTGTTTACATTGCAGGTGCTGATGGCGTCCAGTGCGGCATCGATGTTCGGATGGTGTGCCTTATCAAGTTTCAGGTTCTGGTATACATATTTGGTGGAAACGGCGGCTTCCGGCTTTACCAGAACACAGTACATGGCAGGAGCAGCCGGCAGTGCGGTTAGTTGCTCGCCGATGCCTTCGGAAAGTGCGGTGCCGAGCTGGATACAGTAAGGTACGTCAGCTCCCAGTTTTACCCCCATCTCTTTTAACTCATCGAGGGAAAGATTTTGTTCAAACAGCTGGTTCATGCCCTTTAATGTTGCGGCTGCGTCGGAGCTGCCTCCGGCAAGACCCGCTGCGGAAGGAATCTGTTTTTCGATGGTAATGTGTACTCCGTTTTTAATGGAGCAGGTGTCTATGAAAAGCTTTGCCGCTTTATATATTAAGTTGTTTTCGTCCCAGGTAACGTCCGGAAACTGTTCCGGATTTCTGGCGGAAAGAACAATGCCCGGCTCTGCGGCCTTTTGCAAAAACAAGGTATCACAAAGGGAAAGGGACTGCATAATCATGCGTACAGTATGATAGCCATCGGGACGGCGGTTTAAAACGTCCAGCGCCAGGTTGATTTTTGCGTGGGCGTGAATCGTAAGTTGTTCCATAAAATACCTCCTATCAATATCGACAGTATATCACAGAAAATCCGATTTGCATAGTAAAAAATTGGAAATTCACTCGACAGGCTTCAACAAGTTTCTAATAAATTCCCAAAGCTTACTGCCGAAATACAGGGTGATATCTTCGGAATCTTCGGACAGAAGAGCATCCTCCGCTGCATGGCAGGTATGAGGAGTAGTACCGTAAAACAATTTTTCTAACGAGGATTTGGAAACCGTTCCGATTTTCAGCTTATACATATCGGTGTCCTTTGGAATGTAGTCATAGGAGGAATCGATAAAGCACAGGGAAGGGTAGGCAAGGCACCACCAGTTATGTCCTTTGCCGCTTCCAAGCACCACCTGCACGCTGTCGTAGAAGCCGGGAGGAAAAATAACCGCATCGGCGGAAAGGTAGGTCTGACTGCCGTAAATGCGGATGGGGAAATAGATGCGTTCCACAGAAACCGTGGCGGAATATCCGGTGTTTTTCTCCGCCAAAAAGGTGTTGGCAATGTCAGTCAGTGTGCTGCAGTGTGTAGAGAGCTGTGCCATGGCCTCGTCTTTATTTTTTGCATCCAGAGTAGCGGCATTGAGATAGGGCAGCAGTAGATCCCGCAGGGCAAGTTTTACAGTCTGGTCGTATTCGGAATCACTGTCAGCCAGAATATGTAGCCGGATGACATCTTCTGCCACGGCCGGGGAACCGGTGCTGCCGGTGGCAGCAGACGGTGCGGATAACGGCGTGTCAGTGCAGGTTCCGTTGCGAACAGCTTCGGTAAAATCAGAAGCCGGCTTGGCATAGTTTTTTCTTGGAAGATCAATGATAATGAGACAGACAGTAACGGCGGCCAGCAATAAAATGCAGATGGAAATAAGTCGTTCTTTCATGGGATTGGTCCTTTCTTAAAACGGAGCATAAGCTCCGGTAGTTTCTGATAAAAGTATGGACCGGTTTTTTTGATTACATTCATGGGAAATAATTTTTATTTCTCATTGAATTACTGCATAAAATAGAGTAAAATACCTTTTAGAATGCGGAATGGAGGCACGAAGTCATGAGTAAGAAAAATGTATTAGTATTATTTGGAGGAAGATCTTCGGAGCACGAGGTGTCCTGCGTATCGGCCACTACCGTGATTTCCAATATGGATAGAGAAGCATATGAGGTGTATGCAGTGGGCATTACCAAGGAGGGCCGCTGGGTTCTGGTTGACGATATCGAAGCAATCAAAGACGGCACCTGGACGGGCAGCAAAAAGCAGGCGGTACTTTCCCCTGACACTGCCGAGAAGGCACTGTATGTGTTTGAAAAAGAAGAAATGAAGAAAGTTACCATAGATGTGGCATTCCCTGTGCTTCACGGCTTAAACGGCGAGGACGGCACTGTACAGGGCTTATTTGAGCTGGCAGGTATTCCGTATGTAGGCTGCGGCGTACTGGCTTCCGCGGTGTCCATGGATAAGTTATACACAAAGATTATCGTAGATACCCTGGGTATTGCCCAGGCGCGCTACGTTGGCGTATATAAAGATGAAATTAAAGATACCGCAGTATACGAAAAAATTGAGGCTGAGCTTGGTTATCCGGTGTTTATTAAGCCATCCAATGCCGGTTCTTCCCGAGGGGTTTCCAAAGCGGCAAACCGTGAAGAACTGATTGCGGGTCTTGCAGAGGCGGCAATCCACGACCGCAAGATTTTAGTAGAAGAAACCATCTACGGCAGAGAGTTAGAATGTGCCGTGCTGGGTGACGGCAAGGTAGATGCATCCGGTATCGGTGAAGTTTTAGCTGCAGCAGAATTTTATGATTACGAAGCGAAGTATCACAACGCAGAGTCCAAAACCGTAATTTCTCCGGAGCTTCCTGCAGGCAAGGAAGAAGAAATCCGTGAGGCTGCCGTAAAGATTTTTAAGGCAGTGGACGGCCAAGGCTTATCCCGTGTGGATTTCTTCTTAGAAAAGGATACCAACCGTGTTATTTTCAATGAAATTAATACGTTACCGGGCTTTACTTCCATCAGTATGTATCCGATGCTGTGGGGTGCAAAGGGCATCGAAAAACCGGCGTTAATCAGCCGCTTGTTAGAACTTGCTCATGTGAGAGAAATCAACCTGTAATGTCTATCCCTTGCCCCGGCGCAAGGCAGAAAGGAAGTAATATGAATAACAATGCCCCAATCGGAGTATTTGACTCCGGCGTTGGCGGATTAACCGTTGTAAAAGAAATTATGAAGGCGCTGCCGAACGAGTCCATTGTTTATTACGGCGACACGGCAAGAGTGCCTTACGGCAGCAAGTCTGCAGAAACCATTACGGCATACTCCAGACAAATTGCAAAGTTTTTAATGACCCAGGAAGTCAAGGCTATTGTGGTAGCCTGCAATACGGTCAGCGCCCTGGCATTAGAAACCATTAAAGAAGAGTTTGATGTGCCGTTTATCGGCGTGGTAAAACCGGGTGCCAAAATGGCGGCCCAGGCCACGAAAAACAAAAAAATCGGTATTATTGCCACGGAGGGAACCATCCAAAGCGGCATTTACGAAAAGTTTTTAAAGACTACCAGCCCGGAGGTAGAGGTATTTGGCAAGGCATGTCCGTTGTTTGTTCCGCTGGCGGAAGAAGGCTGGCTTTCCGATGATGTCACCAAGCAGGTGGCACAGCGTTATCTTGCGGAATTAAAGGAAAGAAAGGTGGATGCCCTGGTACTGGGCTGCACCCACTATCCATTACTCCGGGGAGTAATCGGCGAGGTAATGGGCGACGGAGTTACTTTGGTAAATCCGGCTTATGAAACTGCCAAAGAATTGTGTTATGTACTGGAAGACAATCATCTTCTTCGGGAAGCAAATACACAGCCGGTACATAAATTTTATGTCAGCGACGGTGCGGAAAAATTCCGCCGGTTTGCAAATTCGATTTTGCCGTGCGACCACTTAGAGGTGGAAGATGTGGCAGTAAAAAGCTTTGAATAGGAATAGCATATGAAGAAAAATGTAGTAATCACCGTGCGCGGACTTCAGCGGCAGGTGGATGAGGAAGAACCGGTGGAGGTAATCAGTGCCGGTACCTATTTAAGAAAAGACGACATCCATTACTTATCTTATGAAGAAGCGGACGAAGACGGAAAAATTACAAAAAACCGAATCAAAATTACGCCGGAGTCCATCGAGATGACAAAGCAGGGCGGCATTACCACCCAGATGCTTTTTGTGCGTGGGCAGAAGCAGTATGCCTGCTATGCTACACCTTTTGGTGATTTGACTCTGGGCATGACCACAAAACATATTAAAGTAACGGAAGAAAACATGCAGATATCTGCAGCGCTACGCTACGACCTGGAGGTAAACGGAACCCACATGTCGGAATGCGAGCTGGATATCGAAGTGAAGGAGTGTGCAGTAGGATGAATATCTTAGAGAACAGAAATTTTTACCGGCTGTCCGGAAGAACCACCCGGCAGGAGGGGGTATTATATCTTGGCTACTCCGCTTCCTTTCTGGAGTTTTCTTTTAAAGGAACCAGAGCAGAAGCAGAGTTTGTAACCGACCGGTTAGACTGGGAAGAAATGCATCGCGCCTGGGTAGCGGTATTCGTAAACGGTGCAGAAACACCGGCGCTCCGCTTTCCGCTTACCAAAGAAAAAGAGCGTTTTGTATTGTACGAAAGTGCAGAAGCAACGGAAGTTACCCTGCGTATTATGAAGTATTCCGAGGCGGCTTTTAATGCCCTTGGCATTACTTCTGTAGATGTGGACGGAGAGATGCTTCCTCCGCCTGCTGCTAAGGAAAAGAAAATCGAAGTAATCGGTGATTCCATCACCTGTGGCTACGGTATCGAAGGCATTGTGGATGTGGATACTTTCACAACCGCCCAGGAAAATCCGTGGAACGCTTATGCCTGCCGCGTGGCAAGAGCCTTAGATGTGGATTTTTCCTTGATTTCGTGGAGCGGCAACGGTATTATTTCCCACTGGATTCCGGAGGATGTAAACGAGCCGCGCAATGACGAAGCGTTAATGCCGGAAATGTACTTTTATGAGGACTACTCTGCGGAGCATCGTCGTAACAAGGCAAGGGCAGAGTATCAGAAGAGAGACTTTACCGCGTATCAGCCGCAGTTGATTATCATTAACCTTGGCACCAACGACGGCAGTTACACCCGCAACATTCCGGCCAGAGACAGAGCCTTTGTAAACGGTTATGTTAAATTCCTGCGTCAGGTAAGAGAAGTGAATCCGAATGCCAACATTCTTTGTACCGTAGGTGTTATGGCGACTGCAGCCAAGGATTTAGTAGGAGAAGCCGTATCCCGTGTGAATGATTTCGGCGACAACAAGGTATTCTTTAAAGAAGCATTCTTACAAAACGGGGAAGTGGACGGAATCGGTGCGGACTGGCACCCAACGGAAAGTACCCAGAAGAAGCTGGCGGAGTATTTGGTGGAATATATTAAAGAAAACAATTTGATTTAAAAAAAGACAGAGAATGCAAAAACATTCTCTGTTTTTTTAATAAGTATAGTATCAAAGCGGGATAAAGTGTAAATCAATCGAAGCCAGTAGATTTATAACCACCAGAGAGATCAGGGGTGTCCACACATTATCTGTCTTTTGATAAGACCAGCACAGCAGCAAATGAATAGGCAGCTGTATCAGGTAACCGCTCAGCACGAGCTCTGCCCCACCCCGCCAAAGAATATTTATGATAGGCGGAATCAGCGTAATAATTGCAATGCCCGGATAAGCCAGCCATGGTTTTCTGCAACATACCGGTGCAAAACCAAAGCAGTAGAATAAAGCACAGATACTGATGGGTGCGAAAACCGTCAGGGTAATGGCACCGATGATTGGTTGGAGCTCAATCAAAAAAAGGGGTGTGTGACTGACAGACATCTCAACCACCGGAAGGTTTTCCAACATATTCATAATATCGAAGCCGAAAAGCGTCAACGGGCCTAACAACACGAACTCTGCTATTATAACCAAGCCTACGGTAAGGGCTATGTGCTTAATATAAAAGCGTAAATCGGTTGTTACCATAAACCAATCATCTTTCAAATAGTCGGAAATGATAAACAACGCAATAATTCCGTTGGCTACGTGGTAGCTGATTTCCAGCCATACGCTGAGCTCATATTGTTCCCAAAGCCCAAATCCCAGAAAGGGCATAAACATGGGAAATAGTACAAAAACCCAAACCCAACAGGGAATAAGTGCAATGATTTTGCTTGTACTTGGCTTGCTGTACATAGCGGGAAAAATTTTATTCATCAGACATTCTCTTTCTTAGTAAGCTTTGCCTTCATTTTCTTAAAGAAGCCAACCTTTTCAGGTCTTTCAGCCAAACCGCCGCGGGCACCCTTAACATCAATGATGTAGATACCGTTCATGACTGCCTTAACTTCCTTCTTTAAAGGAATTAAGTCGTAAATCTTTGGTTCGCACATTAAGGACATAACCTTAGGACCAATCTTTGCCTTAACAACCGGCACCTTGGAATTGCGAAGGTACTTTGGTGTCTGTTCCAACACGATGGCAGGGAATCCGGCATCTTTCAGTTTCATCTTCTTTTTATCGATGACTAAAATGGAGTAGGTCTGAGCACCTACCATCATATCTGCCTGAGCCTTTTCCTGCTTTTTCTGCATCTTGCTGCCGAAAATATATAACGCAATCAGAGCTGCGGTTACAACCAAAACGATAACAAGTGTAACAATCATCCATGTTTCCATAGAATTTCCTCCTTCCTTTGTTTCAAACTAAAATTCATTGTATAAAATTTCCGCATAAATTGCAAGCGGATTATTTTTTCTTCTGAGAAGGGTTATTCACAAGATAGGATTCGTGACCCTTTAACATTTCTGTGATAATATCCCGGCAGTAGGCGCCCATGCATTTGCGCTCTTCTTTTGTTAACTGATCCGGATAAACCGGTTTTCCGTATTCAATGACGCAGGTGGATTTTTTAATCCACGGGAAAGAGTTTTCAAAGACATCGTCGGTACCGGAAATGGCAACCGGAATAATCGGACAACCGGTTTTATCTGCCATTTTTAAGGAACCTTCTTTGAATGGAAGAAGTTCCTTGCCGTGGTTTCTGGTTCCTTCCGGGGCAATGAAAATGGAGTAGCCCTGCTTGATGCTGTCGATGCCGTCCAAAATCATTTTCATGCCGGCGCGCATATCGCTGCGGTCTAAGAATAAGCAGTTTACCAACTCCATCCACCAGCTTAAGAACGGAGCTTTCTTTACCTCGATTTTTGCCACAAACCCCATGAGGGTTGGCGCAGTAATGTAAGCCATCGGAACATCAGCGATGCTGCGGTGGTTGGAAACATAAAGTACAGCGGTATCCTTTGGTACATTTTCAAGGCCGAGAACTACCCGATTCATGCCGGCAGGGAAGGTGACAAACCTAAATCCCCACTGCACAAATTTCTGGGCAATTTTTGAGGACAGCAGTCGGTTCTTTTTTCTAAGAAGCAAAAGAACCAGGTAAACCGGAAAGGTTACTATAAAAAATATGGCTAAATGAATAAATACAAAAATGGTTCTCATCCAAGGAACCCTCCTGTTTCATCGGTAGTATCATAGAACGGATCTTCCGGAGTATCGGATGGATTTTCCGGAACAGGTTCTGCAACCGGGTCATCTGCCGGTTGTTCTAAAAATGGATCTTCATAAACCGGGTCATCCTCCGGAACTTCCTGCGGAAGCGGAAGAGTGTTGTGCGGTACTTCGTAATATTCGGCCGGATACAGCGGAAGGCCGGTTGCACTGTCTAAAATATATTCGCCGGTAATCGGATTGATAAACGGTTCATAGAAGACAACACTTCCGTCCGGATGATAGGTCAATTCGCCGAAAATGTCGCGTACCGGAACTTTCTGGTTTAAGGAACCGGTTTCGGTAATGATTTCCATGCCGAACAGGTCTTTTTCAGGCTCGGTATAAAGTATGTTGCCAAGAATATCGGTGGCAAGAGTGCCGTTGGCGTTCCATAATGGCTGCATATAAACCGGCGAGCCGTTATAATCCAGCCAGAGATTTCCCTCTGCATCAAAATAAGGCTTGGTGTAGAGAATGTTACCGTTTACATCTAAAACGTAATTACCGTTGGTGTCATAAACCGGTTCAATAAACAATGCCGTACCGTTGACCTTAATAACATTGCCGGCCGCATCGCGGATCAGTTCCTTTACCATAGGGAATCCGGTTGTTTCGGAAACCCAGACAGTGCCGTCTTCCTTATAAAGAAGCTCAGAGCCTAAAGTTGCGGCATATAAATTATAGAACCGCTCGGTGTTCGTATCGATTAACGGAGTATCTTCCAGCTCTGCCAAAGTATGGCTGGATGGGGAGCCGTAATATTCTTCTAAGGTTAAACCGTTGGTGTACAAATAGTATGCCAGTGGAACGCCTACATAGCGGATGTGCCATGGTTCGTAAGCATAGCCGGTAATATGTTCCTTTTCCTTCGGATAACGGAGAATGAAACCGAAGCGCCAGCAGTTTTCTTTTAACCAGATTCCTTCCGGTGTGGAGGCAAATCTGTCGTTCAGTGCAAAGTTAACGGATTTGCAGGAAACGTCAATTGCCAGACCGGTCTGATGCTCACTGTTGCCCGGAGCAGCAGAATACAGGTTGGTATGGCGGATACCACGGTTGATCAGGTTAGCACCGTAAATATCGTATTGGCGGTCGTAGGAACGGTAACCGGAAACGCCGTAAATGGTGAGTCCTTCTTCTTCCAATGCTGCCTGATATAATTCCTCTAAGGCATCGGCAGCTACTTTGCACAGCTTGCGCTTGTCTAAGGTTTTGTCGGAAAAAGCAAAAGGGATGTCCGGAGCAACCAGATCCTTTGGCCTGTAATTTGCGGTTAACGGATAATCGCGGTTAATAATAAAATCAATGGTAGTTGTGTCGGTATTTACTGCAACCGGTGCCGGAGGAACCGTAGGAATCGGTGTCGGCGTCGGTGTAGGTGTTGGAGTTGGTGTCGGCGTTGGTGTTGCCGTTGGGGTAGGTGTCGGTGTGCTTGTTGCCGTTGGCTCCGGAGTTGGAGTAAAAGTAGCTTCTGCGGCAGGTGTGGCATCCGGTGTTGGTGTAGCAGCCTCGGAGATTGCCGGAGCTGTCGATGGCTTTGGGCTTACCGGGTCTGCAATCGGACCGGGCTCGGTGCAGCCACACAGACAGGCAGTTGCCAGTAATATTATCATGAGAAGTCCGTTTCTTTTTTGTAACATATATATTCCTCGATTCTAAATTGTATGAAAATCAACTATCTATATGTTATACCACAAATTTATTAAATGTACAAATAAAAAAACAAAGAAGTTTCATGGAAAATGCATAAAATAAGGAAAAATCAAAAATTTCCGTTGACTTTCGTGAATTTTCGTTGTAATATTGAGGAAATAAAACGTTGATGAAGACAGTAACCGTTTAAGGAAAGGCACAGCGAAGCCGGGACAGTGGAAGCCGGCGGCAAGTACTGGGCGGCGAATATCCCTTCTGAGTTGCGCTTCGAACAAGCTTTGCTTTAGTAGTCTGCGACGGGTTCCACCGTTATATGGATATCATATCAAATTTTGGCTTTTGCTGAAATTTCGTATGCGAATGGGTGGTATAACGAATGGTAAGGCTCTTCGTCCTGTTTGCACAGGATAAGAGCCTTTTTTATTAACCATTATGTAGAAAGTGAGGAGCGAATCATGTACAAAAAAGTTGACGCAAGCATGAATTTCGTGGACAGAGAAAAAGCCGTAGAGCTCTTCTGGAAGGAAGAAGGCATTTTCGAGAAAAGTATTGAAGCAAGAAAACAGGGTAAAACCTATACCTTCTATGACGGCCCGCCAACCGCAAACGGCAAGCCTCATATCGGTCACGTTTTAACCCGAGTAATCAAGGATATGATTCCGAGATACCGTACCATGAAGGGTTACATGGTACCTCGTAAGGCCGGCTGGGATACCCACGGTCTTCCGGTAGAAATTGAAGTAGAAAAGCTTCTTGGTATCAACGGTAAGGACCAGATTGAAGACTACGGTCTGGAACCGTTCATCCAGCAGTGTAAGGAAAGCGTTTGGAAGTACAAGGGCATGTGGGAGGATTTCTCCGGCACTGTTGGCTTCTGGGCAGACATGGATGACCCATATGTAACCTATGATGATAAATTTATCGAATCCGAGTGGTGGGCTCTCCGCCAGATTTGGGATAAGGGCTTACTGTACAAGGGCTTTAAGATTGTTCCTTACTGCCCACGCTGCGGTACCCCTCTCTCCAGTGCGGAAGTAGCACAGGGCTATAAGGACGTTAAGGAACGTTCCGCCATTGCACGCTTTAAAGTGAAGGGCGAGGACGCTTACATCTTAGCATGGACCACTACCCCATGGACACTGCCATCCAACGTGGCACTTTGTGTAAATCCGATAGAGACCTACGTTAAGGTAAAGGCAGCAGACGGATTCGTATATTACATGGCAGAGGCTCTTTGCAATACCGTTCTCGGCAAGCTTAAGACAGAAGACGCTCCTGCATACGAAGTTCTTGAAACTTACGTTGGTAAGGACTTAGAGTACAAGGAATACGAGCCGTTATTTGATTTTGCAAACGACATTATTGCAAAGCAGGGCAAGAAGGCACACTTCGTTACCTGCGACAGCTACGTAACATTAACCGACGGTACCGGTGTAGTACATATCGCACCTGCTTTCGGTGAAGACGATGCCAAGGTTGGCCGTAACTACGACCTGCCATTTGTCCAGCTGGTAGACGGCAAGGGTGAAATGACCGCAGAAACTGCATACGCAGGCGTATTCGTTAAGGATGCGGACCCAATGGTATTAAAGGACCTGGCAGAAAAGAATTTATTATTTGAAGCTCCAAAGTTTGAGCACAGCTATCCTCACTGCTGGAGATGTGACACTCCTCTCATTTACTATGCAAGAGAGTCCTGGTACATCAAGGAAACCGCAGTAAAGGATGATTTAATCCGCAACAACAATACCGTTAACTGGATTCCGGAATCCATCGGTAAGGGCCGTTTCGGTAACTGGTTAGAGAACATTCAGGACTGGGCAATTTCTAGAAACCGTTACTGGGGTACTCCTCTTAACATCTGGGAATGTGAATGCGGTCACAAGCACTGCGTAGGCAGCCGTGAAGACCTCTACAACATGAGTGGCGACGAAAAGGCAAAGACCGTAGAATTCCATCGTCCGTATATCGATGAAATTTTACTTAATTGTCCGGAATGCGGCAAGAAGATGGTGCGTGTACCTGAAGTTATCGACTGCTGGTTCGACTCCGGTGCAATGCCGTTCGCTCAGCATCACTATCCGTTCGAAAATAAGGAATTATTTGAGCAGCAGTTCCCGGCTCAGTTCATCTCCGAGGCAGTTGACCAGACCAGAGGCTGGTTCCACTCCCTGATGGCAGAGTCCACACTCCTGTTTAACAAGGCTCCTTATGAGAACGTTATCGTGCTTGGCCACGTACAGGACGAAAACGGCCAGAAGATGAGTAAGAGTAAGGGTAATGCGGTGGATCCGTTCGATGCCCTGCAGACCTACGGCGCCGACGCAATCCGCTGGTACTTCTACATCAACTCCGCACCATGGCTTCCAAACCGTTTCCACGGCAAGGCAGTTCAGGAAGGTCAGCGTAAGTTCATGGGTACCCTGTGGAACACCTACGCATTCTTCGTACTGTATGCAAACATTGACAACTTCGACGCAACCAAGTATGCGTTAGATTATGATAAATTATCCGTAATGGATAAGTGGTTACTGTCCAGACTTCACTCCACCGTTAAGGCTGTGGACGACAATCTCGACAACTACCGCATTCCGGAAGCAGCAAGAGCGCTCCAGGATTTCGTTGATGAAATGAGTAACTGGTATGTGCGCCGCGGCAGAGAGCGTTTCTGGGCAAAGGGTATGGAGCAGGATAAGATTAACGCTTACATGACTCTGTACACTGCACTGGTTACCATCTCCAAGGCAGCAGCTCCGATGATTCCGTTTATGACAGAAGAAATTTACCGCAACTTAGTTTGCAGCGTAGATGCTTCTGCCCCTGAAAGTGTTCATTTGTGTGACTTCCCAACCGTGGAAGAAGCATGGATTGATAAAAAGTTAGAGCAGGATATGGACGAAGTTCTGCAGATTGTAGTTCTTGGCCGTGCCTGCCGTAACAACGCAAACTTAAAGCAGCGTCAGCCGCTGGCTCAGATGTATGTAAAGGCTGAGCAGGAGCTTCCGGAATTCTTCCGTGAAATCGTGGCAGATGAGTTGAACGTAAAGGCAGTAGAGTTTACAAATGATGTACGCTCCTTCACTTCCTATACCTTTAAACCGCAGCTTAAGACTCTCGGTAAGAGATTCGGCAGCCGCTTAAATGCTTTAAGAGAAGTGTTAAACAACGTCGACGGCAACGCAGTTATGGACTCCTTAAACGAGACCGGCAGGGTTACCGTTGTGGTAGAAGGTGTAGAAGAAGAGCTTGCTACCGAAGACTTACTTATCGAGGCAGCACAGAAGGAAGGTTATGTTTCTGATTCCGACCACGGCATCACCGTAGTTCTGGATACCAACTTAACCGACGCTTTAATTGAAGAAGGTTTTGTCAGAGAGTTAATTTCCAAGGTACAGACCATGAGAAAGGATTCCGATTTCGAGGTTATGGACCACATTGTGGTTTATGTAAACGGCAACGCAAAGTTAGAAGAGCTCATGAAGAAGAACGAGGCAGAAATCAAGTCTGTTGTTCTTGCTGACGAAGTTGTTACCGGCGCAATGGATGGCATTGCAAAGGAATGGAATTTAAATGGGGAAGACGTTACTATCGGCGTAAAGAGACAGTAAGGAGAAAATAAAGAGTATGGAAATTACAAAGAAAGAGTTTAAGCAGAAAATTGCTAACAACATGAGAATGCTGTACCGCAAGGATATTGAAGAAGCGTCCAAGCAGCAGTTATTCCAGGCTGTGTCCTATGCATTAAAGGATTACATCATTGACATGTGGATGGACACTCACAAGACTTATGAAAAGGAAGATGTAAAGACTGTTTACTACCTTTCCATGGAGTTTTTAATGGGTCGTGCCCTTGGTAACAATTTAATCAACATGAAGGCACAGAAGGTAGTTAAGGAAGTGCTGGAAGAAATCGGTTTCGACCTCGATGTGATTGAGGACGAAGAGCCGGATGCAGCTTTAGGTAACGGCGGTCTTGGCCGTCTGGCAGCATGCTTCCTTGATTCCTTATCTTCCCTTGGTTATCCGGCGTATGGCTGCGGTATCCGTTATAAGTACGGTATGTTTAAGCAGGCCATCAAGGACGGTTTCCAGGTGGAAAAGCCGGACGATTGGTTAAAGCATGGTAACCCATTCGAAATTAAGCGTGCAGAATATGCCGTAGAAGTTAAGTTCGGTGGTTACGTAAAGATGGTTCGTGCAGAGAACGGTAAGGATCATTTCGTACAGGAAAACTACAGCTCCGTTATGGCTATCCCTTACGATATTCCGGTTATCGGTTACGGCAATGGCGTAGTAAATACCCTTCGTATCTGGGATGCAGAAGCCATCAACAACTTTAACTTAGAGTCCTTCGATAAGGGTGACTACCAGAAGTCCGTAGAGCAGGAAAATCTGGCTAAGACAATCACAGAAGTTCTTTATCCAAACGACAACCACTATGCAGGTAAGGAGCTCCGTTTAAAGCAGCAGTACTTCTTCGTATCTGCCAGCATCCAGCGTGCCGTTTCCAAGTACATGGAAACCCACGATGATGTCCGCAAGTTACACGAAAAGGTTTGCTTCCAGTTAAATGATACCCATCCAACCGTTACCGTAGCAGAGTTAATGAGAATTCTCCTTGATGACTACTTCTTAACCTGGGATGAGGCATGGGAAGTTACTACAAAGTGCTGTGCATACACCAACCACACCATCATGGCAGAAGCACTGGAAAAGTGGCCGTTAGAGCTGTTCTCCAGACTTCTTCCACGTATTTACCAGATTGTAGAAGAAATCAACCGCCGTTTCTTAATTCTCTTACAGGAGAAGTATCCAAACGACTACAGCAAGGTAGAGAAGATGGCAATTGTTTACGACGGACAGGTTCGTATGGCGAACTTAGCAATCGTGGCCGGCTTCTCCGTAAACGGTGTTGCTGCCCTTCATACCGAAATTTTAAAGAAGGAACAGTTGAAAGATTTCTATCAGCTGTGGCCTGAAAAGTTCAACAACAAGACCAACGGTATTACCCAGAGAAGATTCCTTCTTCACGGTAACCCATTACTTGCAAACTGGATTACCGATAAGATTGGCGACGACTGGATTACCAACCTGTCCCACCTTGAGAAGTTAATGGTTTATGCTGATGACGACAAGGCACTGGCAGAGCTTCAGAACATCAAGTATCAGAACAAGGTAAGACTTGCAGCATACATTAAGAAGCACAACGGTGTTGAGGTTGACCCTCGCTCTATCTTCGACGTACAGGTGAAGCGTCTCCACGAGTACAAGAGACAGTTCCTTAACATCCTGCACATCATGTATCTCTACAACGAGATTAAGAAGAATCCGGATATGCCGTTCTACCCAAGAACCTTCATCTTCGGTGCAAAGGCATCCGCAGGTTACCGCCGTGCAAAGGCAATTATCAAGCTCATCAACAGCGTTGGTGATGTGATCAACAACGACGCTTCCATTAACGGAAAGCTTAAGGTTGTATTTATTGAAAACTACCGTGTATCCAACGCTGAGTGGATTTTTGCGGCAGCAGATGTTTCCGAGCAGATTTCCACTGCATCTAAGGAAGCATCCGGTACCGGTAACATGAAGTTTATGTTAAACGGTGCAATCACTCTCGGTACCATGGACGGTGCTAACGTAGAAATCGTAGAAGAAGCTGGCGCAGAAAACGCAGTTATCTTCGGTCTTAGTGCGGATGAAGTTATCGCTTACGAGCATAACAACGAGTACAATCCAAAGGCTATCTACAACACCAACACCGACATCCGTATGGCAATGACACAGCTCATCGACGGAACTTATTCTCCGGATAATCCGGACCTGTTCCGTGAGCTGTACAACTCCTTACTGGAGACTAACGGTTATGAGCGTGCTGACCAGTACTTCATCCTCAAGGATTTCGTATCCTACGCAGAAGCTCAGAAGCGCGTAGAAGAGAAGTACCGCGATGAAAAGGGCTGGGCGAAATCCGCACTTATCAACATTGCAAAGAGCGGTAAGTTCTCCTCCGACAGAACCATTGAAGAGTATGTTCAGGATATCTGGCACTTAGAGAAGGTTACTGTAAAGAAGAGCATAAGAAAGTAATTTTATAGCAGTAATTCAGAAAGTCCTGCGGGAAGAAGATTTCCGCAGGACTTTTTTCTATGTGTTGACGGATTCATCAATTTATAACGAGGATATATCATTGTAAACAGTGGAAGTTTGGAGTAAAGTGAAACTAATAAATCAAATTTCCGGAGGGCGACCATGGCTTATTTATTAAATTATTCCAGATATCCGGTCAGTTCCAAGTTATACGACCCGAGACTGGCCTACAGCATGCATTTAGCACTTAGCGAAGACGGTAAAACCTTTGAGGCATTAAACCATAATTCCGGCGTGTTGTTCGGGCTGGCTACAGAAAATGAGGATGGATCCTTAAATCCAAAATGTTTAAAGAGTACTTGTTTGTTTGCACTGAAGGAAGGCGGTTACGGCGTGGTATGCATCCGCACTGCGGCAGAGGGTGAGCCGGACGAACAGTCCATCGGAAAGGTTCTGTTTTACACTACAAAAGATCTTGTGGTGTATGAGAATAAGGGATTTGTGCAGGCAGATGATATTCATGTGATGAAGGTGCGCTGTATCTTAGATGAGGCAAAGGGTGTTTATGTGCTTACCTGGATGAACGGTTACGCTGAGTGGAAGCAGGCAAGTTTTGCAGATATTGAGAACATTGTGCTTTCCGATGTGACAGTGTGTGCACCGCTCAAGGAAGAAGAACTTGCTGTGGATATCCCGGGAGCCGTGCCGGAAAATGTGATTGAAATTACCGCAGAGGAAGCGGATTACTTAAGAAAGAAGTTATTAACACCGTCCAATGTGGCTATGGAGCTTCCGAAGGAGGTTACCGTCAGCAGCAAAGAGGAGCTTCTTGCCCTTCGGGCAACTGCCAGGTATAGTGACGGCACCACAGCAAAAAAGAGAATTGACTGG
Source organism: Lachnospiraceae bacterium (assembly GCA_017938145.1). Lineage (GTDB taxonomy): Bacteria > Bacillota > Clostridia > Lachnospirales > Lachnospiraceae > SIG299. The sequence continues at coordinate 76,544 of JAGBCB010000015.1, read as the reverse complement.
GAATTATCCGATGTGGATTTTACAATTCCAGGCATCTATGAAATTTCCGGAACCATCCATCAGGACCACTATGAATTTCCGGTGGCATTTGACCGTGCAGACCCGTGTATCGGCAAGTGGAACGGTAAGTATTATTTTATTGCCACTAATGACGCAGATTTTAACCATACATTATACATCAGAGAGGCAGATTCCATTCCGGAATTGGTAAATGCCAAGGAGCATCTGATTTTAGATTCCACTACCCACGAGGGCATCGGCGGACTTCTTTGGGCACCGGAGTTTCACATTGTGGAAGACAAAATGTATATTTTCCATGCAGCCACACCGGGTCCATTCTTTGAGGAAGAAAGCCACGTTCTTAAGTTAAAGGACGGCGGCGACATGACTAAAAAAGAAGACTGGGAGCGCCCAATCCGCGTGGTAAAGGCCGACGGCAGCAATATCTGTGAAATGGGTAAGGAAATTACATTAGACATGACCTGCTTTGAGTGGGAAGGTTCCTATTATGCCATCTGGTCCCAGAGACAGTTCCTGCCAAAGGATTTAGGAGCATGGTTATATATTGCAAAGTTAAATCCGAAAGAGCCATGGAAGCTTCTTACTGAGCCGGTGGTGCTTTCCAAGCCGGACTACAGCTGGGCAAATAACCATACCTTCGTAGATGAAGGACCGTTTTCCCTGGTGGTGGGTGACAAGCTTTATATTACCTATTCCAGTGCAGCGGTAGATTCTTCCTATGTGGTAAATTATATGTCCATCGAAGCAGGCAAGGATTTGTTAACCCCTGCCAACTGGTTTAAGAATCCGTATCCGGTATTTACCTCCCGCAGTGTGGAGGGCGAATTCGGTACCGGCCACAATGCATATGTGGAGGATGAATACGGCGATATCTGGAACACTTATCATGCCCGTCCGGGCGTGGACGGAGTACGCAGCAGCGGTATCCGCAGAGTGCACTTTGATATCGATGGCGTGCCGAGACTGGATATGACGGAAGAATTGGATGTGAATCCACTGCTTCGGGATGTAAAGATGACACTGATTGTGAAGTAATATAATTTTACATATGTAATTTGGGAAGGAGATTGTATCACAATGAAAGAATTAAAAGGTTCTAAGGTGCGTTTATGGGAAGGCGATATGCGTCGCAGGGAAGAAGCAAATAGAAACTATCTTATGAAGTTGGAGACCCGTTATCTGCTCCGCAGCTATCAACACGAGGCAGGACGTATGACCGGCAGAGGACACGATATGAATGCTCTTGGCGGCTGGGAAGATTTGAGCTGCCAGCTGAGAGGCCACTTCCTCGGTCATTGGCTTTCTGCGGCTGCCCTCAATTATGAAGCTTCCAAAGATGGCGAGCTGAGGGCAAAAACAGAAACTATTTTAAAGGAACTGGAGCTTTGCCAGAAGGACAACGGCGGCGAGTGGGTCTGCCCGATTCCGGAAAAGTACCTGTACTGGATTGGCAAGGGTAAAAATGTGTGGGCACCGCAGTACAATATCCACAAGCTGTTTATGGGTCTGGTGGATGTATATAAGTTTATGAAGCTGGATTTGGCACTGCAGATTGCAGACAAGCTGGCAGACTGGTTTTACCGTTGGAGCGGCGAATATACCAGAGAAGAATTTGATAATATTTTAGATATGGAAACCGGCGGTATGCTGGAAGTTTGGGCAGATTTATTAGAGATTACCGACGACGAAAAATACAAGACTTTACTGGAGCGTTATTACCGCGGACGTTTATTTGAACCGCTGCTTGCAGGCAAGGATGTGTTGACCAACATGCATGCCAATACCACCATCCCTGAAGTTCTTGGCTGCGCCAGAGCCTATGAGGTAACCGGGGAAAAGAAGTGGCTGGATATTGTAAACTGCTATTGGAAGTGTGCGGTTACCGACCGCGGTGCCTTTGTTACCGGCGGTCAGACCCAGGGTGAAATCTGGACTCCAATGAAAAAGTTAAAAGCAAGACTGGGCGATAAAAACCAGGAGCATTGCACCGTTTACAACATGATCCGTTTGGCTGAGTTTTTATTCCGCCAGACAAAGAATCCGGAATATATGCATTACATTGAATATAACGTTGCCAACGGTATTTTTGCCCAGACCTATTGGCAGGGTATGCCGTATCAGAACAGCCCGGGTCATGGTCTTCTTACTTATTTCCTGCCAATGAAGGCCGGCAGCAAAAAGGATTGGGCAGGAGAGCGTGACAGCTTTTTCTGTTGTCACGGAACCATGGTGCAGGTAAATGCGGCTTGGAACCGCCGTATTTTCTATCAGGACGGAGAAGAATTTTACGTAACCTCTTATGTGAATTCCGCAGCGGATTTTATTTTGGAAAACCAGAAAATCACACTGGAACAGCGCCAGGACTACTTAAACGGAAGTTTGATGAATTCTTCGGAAAACAATGCAAAGCAGACAGTAAACGATATTGCGTCTGCCTATGAGAACAAGCCGGAATTTAAGAAGTATGTCATCACGGTACACACAGAGGGTGCGGTGCAGTTTGCCCTGAATTTACGTATTCCGGACTGGATTACAAAGAACGCCAGAGTATTTGTGAATGAGGAATTGGCAGCAGAAACCGGTAACACCAAGGAGTTTGTGACCATCAACCGCGCATGGAACGAAGGCGATAAGATAGTGGTAATTCTTCCAATCGGATTGAAGTTTATTCCTTTGCCGGATGATGAAACCATGGGTGCTTACCGTTACGGCGCAGATGTGCTTGCCGGCATTACCGAAGCAGAACGCATCTTAAAGCTGGAAACCGAAACACCGGAAGAAGAGTTGTCCTTAGATACCGAGCGTCAGTGGGGCGAATTCCGTACCTTCTACCGCACGGAAAACCAGGACCCGGGTATCAATTTCCGCAAGTTAAACGAAATCGGCTATGAACCGTATCAGATTTATTTTAAAGTTAAAAAATAAAAATTCCGGTAGTCATTGAACCCGTAGGATTGGGCAGCTTCTTTTCAGAAGCTGCCTTTTTTTGATATATCAATTGACATAATTCGACGAAAATAATACACTAATAGTGAGAAAGTAATAATTAATCGGAGCAAAGGAGAAAATATTATGGGATTTATGTTAGAATTTATTTCAAAATACGGAACAGCAGGCATTGTGCTCTTTGGTATAGCGGTAGCTATTTTACTTTTCTGGAACGGTATTGACCTTTCCAACCAGAAGAACCGCATCGAAGAAGCGTTAAAGCGAAAAAATAATACATACACATTGAATGCGGATTCCAAGGAGATGGAAGAAAACGAAGACGAGGCAGCTGCCATCACACCGGACACTATCCGGAAATATGAAACGGAATTTAATACGAAATGTTCCTGGCACGGGGTATTGGTGCAGTGTATTCCGGTGTTCCCACTGCTTGGTATTTTAGGTACCGTTGCAGGTCTGATGCTGCAGGTGCAGGGCGGCGGTATTGAAGCAATGATGCTGTCTTTGAATACTGCGCTGGATACAACCTTCTGGGGTCTGATTTTTGCGATTATTTTAAAGGTAATCGAAGCAGTGTTCCCATCCAGGGTTATTTATGATGTAGAGGTTATGCTGGATGATTTCGACAAGAAGTTAAACATTGCTGAAATGTTTAAGAAGTTCCAAGAAGAAAAATAAATTCCGGGGAGTGTAAGCATGCGGAGAACAAGAAGAGGCGGGAAAGGCGATGTGCTGATTGATTTAACATCGCTTTTGGATGTCATATTTATTATATTACTGATTGTTATGTGGGGCCAAAATACGGTGGAAACCAATTTAAAACAGGCGCAGGCAGAAACAGAAGCGGCCAAAACCCAGACAGAGGCAGAACAAAAGCTTTATGAGCAGCAGCTGGAAATTGCAGATAATATTAATCAATATGTGTTTGCAGTATCGGTTGTAGTGCCGTATGACAAAGATGACGTTACCCACAGAACTATTCAAATTTTAAAAAAAGGCGAAGAAATAGAAAGCTTCGAACTGGTGGGAAAAAACGTCCAGACTTCCATAGAGGCTTTTCAAAGCTGTTTGGTAAAGTATGTGGAGGAAAATAAAGACAGACCGGTAATTCTTTCCCTGAACGAATATGATGACAACATTTTATACCGGGATGAAGTTATGGTAACAGATATTTTTTACGAGCTGACAAAGGAATATAACAATGTTTATATCCGGGGAAGCATACACGAGGAGGAAAAATGATACCTTGGACTCTGATTATCGTTGGTGCTTTGTGCGTCATCGTTGGTGTGCTCGGATTGATTTCCCTTATTCTTTTGCCGATATTCGAACGGTTTGAAATTGTTTATGACAAAGACAAAGAAATCATTCAGGCAAGAACCGATAAGGAATTCGGTAAGCATGTCCGGTACGAAAAAAAGAATTTAACCAGAGACTTTATTATCTGCATCCTGTTAGGAACCATGATGTTTTTTGCGGGCTTTTACCTTGGCTATGCGGAAAAAGGAGAGAACTTCTGGCTTTACAAAAAATTATTTCCGGACAGAGTTACCGTGCAGGTTTGGGATGAAATCAATGAAGCGGGGCAGTTTGTTACAGAGGATGGCAAGGCATATACCTATTATATTCTTGTATCCGGTGACGAGGTAAGCCTCAGCGGGTTGCCGTGCGCAGACATGGAAGATTTGGAAAAACGTCTTTCTGAAGTCAAAAGAGAAAACACCGTAATTATTTATGATAGTTTTGCTGTTTCTTCTACCTATCGTGAGGTAAAGAAAATTTTAAACAAAATGGGATTCGATTACGAGGAAACGCGATGAAAAGAAAAGGAAAGCTGTTGCTGCTTTTGGCAGTATCCCTGCTTGTGTTAGCGGGCTGGGGTCAGAAAAAAGTAGAATTGCTGAGTGACAAAAAGTTAATAGATTTGAGTGCGGCCATCGGAAATTGCATGTTGGGAGCAGAGGAGCTGGTTCCTCCGGATGAAGGAAAGGAAACGCCGAATTTGTCGGCTACTCCGATTCCGATGACAAGTGTTACCCCGAAACCAACCGTAACACCAAGACCGACATCAACGCCGTCGTCAATGCCGGCGCCAACCATCCATCCGAGACCGACGCTTCCACCTAAGCCAAGAACATATGAAGTTTCCGTCCGTGATCAGGTAGTAACGTATAAGAATACGGAGTGGACAGATTTGGATAGTTTTACGGAACAGCTTCAAAATGACTGTAACGAGTGGACTACCTTCCGTCTGGCGGATAATTATGCGGAAGCGCATGTGTATCGGAAACTGTTAGAAACCTTGAAAAAACTGGAAACCGAAAACGGTCTCCGCTACACCATAGAGTAAGGAGGGCGGCAGTATGATTAGAAAACGGATGACAGCCATACTCATGACGCTGTGTATATGCCTCTCCTTTGTAGGTGCTGGCTGGTTTGACGGTGCTAAGGTCGTGGTGGATACAAAAAATAACAAGGTGTATCGGTACCGTACTGCGGATGAAATTGTGTCGGGCTTTATACTAAATTCGAAAGCGGCAAAAACAAAATATAACGGTCAGCCCGTGCTTTTATACGGAACTGTGGTAAGCGTGGGCAAGGACGGAAAAAATATAGAAGTAACCGGGTTTAATTTTACTTCCCGTACCATTGAGTGTATCTGCGACAAAAGTCTTCGCTCCATCGCAAAAACCTACCAGAGGGGAACGAAGGTGGCATTGTACGGCAGTATGGAAGTCGGTCTGATTACCGGCGATTTATATCTTACGGTGGATAAAATTACTGCCCTGCCGGAAACAGCCCTGTCAAGTGACATGTATTATCTGATAGACGGTACCGAGTATAATAAGAAAAATTCTACCGGGGTTACGTTGCACAACGGAGCAGTGGAGTACTATATTCCTTCCACCTGGGATAATGATAAAATCCGGCACAGTGTAAAGGACGAGAATCTGGGTACCATGGAAGGCTATCAGTATGTGTTAAATAAGCTGAGTCCTACCGACCCGATACCGGAATCCCTTTTTGTATGCTATTTTGATAATAATGCCCAGCTGGCGTTCGCCGGAGACTCCGATGAAACCAAGTTGATAGAAAAGGCCATCGTGGAAAATATTCTGGGCAATGTGGGCATCTTTCCGACAAAGAAGACAACCACTTACTATGGTGCTGAATACAACTATTACGACGGTGTTTACAAAAATCCGTTAGAAGCCGGCGAGGGCTACCGTTGTGAATTTATTTTCCAGGCCGACGGTGAGGACGGCATAGTAGTGGTTCTCTACGTGTACAGAGAAGCAAAACACTTAAAGGATGTGCTGTTCCTGACCAGATTTTTGGAGGTAAATTAGTAAAAGTCGTCAAAATGCGCCATTTTCCGCTTGTTTACGGTAAAATTTTGTTCATTTTTCATATTGAATTTGCATGTTTTTTTATGCTATAATCGTCCCTGTTTATAGAAACTTGTAACAGGTTTGGTTATAAAGGAGAAAAAAATGATTAAGAATTTATTTTTCGAGTATGCAGGCGACAGTTTCAATGCTGACGAAATCGTAAAGGCTGTAAAGGCTGACTGGGTTGCTATGGGCAACAAGGTTAAGGAAATGGCAGACGCTAAGATTTACGTTAAGCCGGAAGATGGCAAGGCTTACTACGTTGTAAACGAAGTAACTTACAGCATCAACTTAAAGTAATTGTAAAACAGACGGAACAGAATCAGACAGAAATTTTAGGGAGAAGGTTTAAGACCTTCTCCTTTTTATTTTTAAATAATTTAAAATTAAAATCCCCTGTATAAAACTTTTTCATTCGGAGAAACTAAAACTGAATGATAAAAAGAAAGGCAGGGGTTAATGTGAAGATAAGTGAAGTTTTCAGAAAGCGTGCACTGTTTGGCGTGGCGATTTTCTGTATTACGGCAATTGCAACTGTGGGCGCATTAAGCATAGGAGGAAATGAGGAGGACGATACACCAAACAATCTGGTGGATTTAAACAAAACCGATGAACCGGGCGATACCCAGGTGGCGGATGGCGATGAAAATCAGCCGGAAGTGCAGGATCCGGGTCAGGTGGCAGAAAATCCGGAGGATACCCAAAATCCGGAAGTGCAGGACCCGGGCCAGGTGGCAGAAAATCCGGAGGACACCCAGAAACCGGAAGTGAAGGATCCTAGCGATGTGGCAGAAAATCCGGACGACACTCAGAAACCGGAAGTGCAGGACCCAAGTCAGGTGGCTGACATTCCCGATGAAACCGAAAAACCGACAGAGGTTTTAAGCCCGGCACTTATTGCGGAGCAGTTAAACTTTGATAAGTCCGCAGGTCTTCTTTGGCCGATTTCCGGTCAGGTAATTATTCCTTACAGCCCGGACCATGGTGTGTTTTATCAGACCTTAGACCAGTTTTCCACCAGTGAGGCCATTGTGCTTTCTTCTGCAGTGGGTACTGAGGTTAAGGCCGCAGCCAAGGGCGTGGTTACTTCCATCGAAGAGGATGTCCGCACCGGTACTACCGTAACACTGGCGCTTGGAAATGATACAAGCCTGGTATACGGTCAGCTGAATGTAACCGACTTAAAGGAAGGCGATGTGTTAGAGGCCGGTGAATGTATCGGTACTGTGGCAGAGCCAACCAGATACTACGTAGTGGAAGGTCCGAATCTTTATTTTAAAGTACTGGAAAGGGAAACAAGTGTTGACCCGACAGAATTGTTAAAAGAAGAACAGTAAAATATGTGAAAGCGGTCGGTATAGCCGGTACGGTATCAGTTGCTGCATGCAGCACAGTGGGTATGTGTGAGGAGGCCGACCGCTTTATTTTTTGGTTGAACAAAGAAGAATCAAGGAGCGATTATCTATGTACCGGCTTCTGATTTATTATATGCAGTACATAGTAACAAAGTGACACATACTTCCGGCTAAAACGAAGCAGTGGAAAATTTCGTGGGAACCGAAATTTTTGTGCAGGCGGTTGAACACCGGAAATTTGCAGGCGTAAATAATGCCGCCGATGGTATAAATGATGCCGCCGGCAAGCAGCCAGCAGAAGGCGTCTTTATTTAACAGTTCTACAATATCGCCGAAGGAAAAAACACACAGCCAGCCCATGGCAATATAAAGCAGGGAAGATACCCACTTCGGACAGTTAATAAAGAATATACATTGAAGAATGCCAAGCAGAGCCACACCCCAGACAAGAAGAAACAGGGACGTGCCGCTGGCACCCTTTAAAGTAATCAGGCATACCGGTGTGTAGGAGCCGGCAATCAGAACATAAATCATAATATGGTCCAGCTTCTTTAAACGGCGGTTTACTTTTTCCGAAAGGTTAAACGTGTGGTAAAGCGTGCTGGCAGAATATAATAAAAACATGCTGACAGCAAAAATGCACAGGGAAACAATGTATACCGGATGTTCGCCCTGTATAGCCCGGGAAAGCAACGGCAGGGCAGCGAGTACTACCATAATAACGCCGATAAAATGGGTCAGGGCACTGCCCGGGTCCTTTGGATGGGTAAGATTTTGCTGCAGGGTTTCTTTTGACATAAGTTGTTCCTCCTTAAGATTAGTTAGTTTGGTTTGTAGTATATGAAAAACAAGACAAAGTTATTTATAACATTATATGTAGTTCTTAAAACTACATGAATTGTAATTTAATACTACAACATATGTTTTAATAATGCAAGGGGTTTTTATAAAATTTTACGAAAGAATAGGGAAGCAGTAAAATTCGCAGATTTTGCTTGCATGTTCCATGGATTATGGGGTAGAATGGTAAAAACACCGACAGTATTTGTTTGATAGAAAAGAGGATTTGTCATGGATATTCAGGTAGGAGATGTTGTAACCTTAAAAAAGCAGCATCCTTGCGGCAGCAAGGAATGGGAAGTGCTCCGTGCAGGAATGGACTTCCGCTTAAAGTGTAGGGGCTGTGACCATCAGGTGATGATTCCCCGCAAGCAGGTGGAAAAAAACATCCGCCAGATAAATATGGACGGCAGGGTAAACGAAAGCGCAGAATAATACCCCGCATTGCTTTGAAAGAGAGTACATATGGAAAAAGAAGACTGGAGATTTTGTAAAAAATGTCTGATACGGGATTTTGATGAAGGAGACCTGTTCCGTACCATGCAGGAGTATATTGCCCGTATCGATGAGGATATAAAAACCCCGCAGGAAGAATATGAAACGCGTCTTGGCATCTGCACAGAGTGCGACAGCCTCATGAACGGCATGTGCGGTGTCTGCGGCTGCTATGTGGAAATGCGGGCGGCGGTAAATACCAATTATTGCCCGGCGGTGCATAAAAAATGGTGAGCCTGCATAAAAACAGGAAATGTAAAGAAAAAGTGGTTGACAAGCCACTTTTTTTATGGTAAAATTTTGTTTCGTGACGAGTAAATTTTTCCTTGCTCTCTTCAAGGAAGAGGGCCAGAGACCAAAAGGAGGTGCAACACAACTATGAACCAGTATGAATTAGCGTTAGTTGTTAGTGCAAAAGTTGAGGATGACGTAAAGACTGCTACAGTCGAGAAGGCTCAGAAGTACATTACCAGATTCGGTGGCGTTGTAACAAACGTTGAAGATCAGGGTAAGAAGAGACTTGCTTACGAAATTCAGAAGATGAAAGAAGGATACTACTTCTTCATTCAGTTCGATGCTGATGCTACAGTTCCAGCGGAAGTTGAGAAGAGAGTTCGCATTATGGACAATGTCATCAGATTCTTATGCGTTAGACGGGATGCAGAATAATAGGAGGGATTCCTAATGAACAGAGTTATCTTAATGGGTAGACTCACTCGTGACCCTAACATCAGTTACTCCCAGAGCGGAGACAACATGGCAATCGCAAGATTTACTCTTGCTGTTGACAGACGCGGTCGTCGTCAGGATGGCGCAGACCAGCAGAATGCAGACTTCATCGGCTGCGTATGCTTCGGCAGACAGGCAGAGTTTGCAGAAAAGTATTTAAGACAGGGCACGAAGGTTGCTGTAACCGGCAGAATCCAAACAGGAAGCTACACAAACAAAGACGGTCAGAAGGTTTACACAACAGACGTTGTGTTAGACGACATCGAATTCGCAGAGAGCAAGAATGCACAGAGTGGTGGCGATAGCAACTATTCCTATCAGGCTCCTCAGAGACCGGCACCAAGTGCAGCAGGTGATGGATTCATGAATATTCCGGACGGAATAGACGAAGAATTACCATTTAATTAAAATGGAACAGTCGATTGGATAAGGAGGTAATAACCATGGCTATGACAAAAACAGATAAGCCTGAAAGAACAGACGCTCCTATGAAGAGACGCGTTGTTCGTAGAAGAAAGAAAGTTTGCGTTTTCTGTGCAGACAAGACAAACGCAGGTATCGATTATAAGGATGTTAACAAGTTAAAGAGATACGTATCCGAGAGAGGTAAGATCCTTCCTCGCAGAATCACAGGTAACTGCGCAAAGCATCAGAGAGCTTTAACAGTAGCAGTTAAGAGAGCACGTCACGTAGCACTCATGCCTTACTCTTTAGACTAATCAATAAGAGGTACAAAAAATGCCCCGCAGCGAATTTGCTGCGGGGCTTATTTTTTTATCATTCCCAATCGTCATTATAAACGTTGATACTGATGTTGTAGTAAGAATCTCCGTACTGGGCTGCATCATAACCGTAGAAGGAGAAACCGGCATCTGCGTCGTAGGTGCCTTCTTCTGCCATGGTATCGGTAATGGTGTAGGTGCCGCCAAGAACTTTATAAATTTCATTGGCAATGCGGAGTGCTTCGTCCTTGGATGGGTTGTAAATATCCGCACCGATAAAGTCACCGGATACTGCATCGAAGATATAGGAAACGCTGTCATCCCAGTTATCCGGATTAGCGAATTCCACGGAATTGGAATAATAACTTGCTATATCCTGATATTCTGCACTGCCCCATACCCAGTAATATGGGTAAGAGGACTTTTCATAATTCTTTACAGCTTTTTCTGCGATGAGGAATAACTGCTGAGTCTGATCTTCGGAAACAGCAAGTCTGTCGTAACCGGTGGATGGCTTGCCGGCAGCAAGTACTTCGCTTTCCAGCGGTTCAAAATCAACATAACCGTCGGCATCTACGTTCCAACCGGTCATGTGCATAAAGTCGTCGGTGTAGCCTTCAGGAAGTACAAACGGTTCGGTTCTCTGTGTTTCGTTGCCGTCGCTCCATTCTTCGCCTTCCCAATCATCATAACCATCGTCCTCTTCTTCAGAGCCAAATAAAGCGGCAAGGAACGGATAGTCGGTCATTAACTGGGTAAGGTCGTTGGTCAGCGCTTCCAGGTCAAGTCCGGCAGCCCAGGTTTCCAGATCAACCGTGTTTGTTGGTACACTCTTTTCCATGTAGTCACGGAATGTCATGTTGATATCGATAGTAGCATATTTGATGCCGTAGGATGCCAGGGTCATGGTTGCTTTCGCATTTTCTTTGGTGGCTGTTTCTTCAAATACAAAGGACAGTCCATCCATAACCAATGTTAATTCATAGGCAATGATATCGTTTTTAGTAGAATAATCCAGGGTAGCTTCGATTGTGTCAACTAAAATGTCGGCATGAATAACGTTATCACTGTATTCATAGTCGATGGTACCCATTGGCTCGGCAAGTTCGCCCTCAGCCAATTCTTCTTCGTTAAAGTACAGGTAAATCACACCGGTGTTTTCGGTGGATTTGATAGAGGTCATACCCGGGGTTGTTACGCCGTCTTCCAGCTTATACAGGCAGAAACCAAGGTTGGTATTGATGAGAACAATCTGGTCTTCCGGAGCTTCGTCGGTACGGTATGCCCATGCAAAGTTACCCTTTTCGTCTGTGTAGTAGTCAAGGTACAGGGTAGGAACTTCGGATGTGTCCAAATCGGATAAACCAAAATCAAGTTCGCCGTAGTATTTTTCCATGTCTGCTTCGAAGGCTTTTAATACAACAAGAATATCTTTGGAAGCAGCAGTCACAGTGTGCTTGTCGCCGGTCATGACATAATCGCCGGTACCGATGGAGGACTTTGGAGTGATGTCAACCTCTTTGAAGCAGGCAATCAGGTCTGCCAGATGGCTGCGCAGCATGTTATTGATTTCTGCGGAAAGCTGCATGGTATTGCCAAGATTCAGGCTTTCCAAATCAGTATAGCCGGCTTCGTTTAATGCTTCCTCTAAAGATTCTTCCGCATAGGCAGAAGAGTATTTCGGTAAATTAAGAATCATCTTGTTATCGGTCATGTACATAACCGCATTGATAATTTCCGAAGAATTTAAGAATAAGCCCATGTCCATAGAAATGGAATCCTTCATATCAACAGAGCCGTTAAGCCGGATGGTGTCTAAACCGGTAACGCCCAGAAGGTCCAGTATCTGCTGACCCACAGATAAATCTATGGTCATATCGTAGCCGACGCCCTTGGTAAGGTCGTACCGGCTGTTCGGATCCAGTGCCATCAGCTTATCATATTCTGTCAGAAATTTTTCTAAATTATCCTTTGCCAGGTTGACAGGAACCGGTGTTGGTGTAGGTGTGGAAGTCGGAACCGGTGTCGGTGTAGGCTCAGGATTTTTATTTTCCTTATTACAACCTATGGCAAAAACCATGGTCAGTAAAAGAAACAGAAGTAATAATTTTCTTTTCATAATTTGTTTCCTCCTTAACTCTTTTTTAAAGTAAAGCCATAAAGTATTTTACAATTTATGATATAAAATGTCAACAAAAAGCAGGGATATGAACGTTTATTGACATATTCTGCGTTCTACGGTAAAATTGAGAATGAGATAAAATACGTTTTTTCTATTGGGAGAGAACATATGGAAAGAGATTATTTAACCAATTTACCAAATCGCAGAAGCTTATATCAATATTATCTGGGACTGCCGCAGGACATGAAGATTCATGCCATGTTTCTGGATGTAGACAATTTTAAAAAAGCAAATGATATCCATGGTCATAATATGGGTGACCAGCTATTGGTATGCATTGCAAATTTTCTTCAGGGAAAGGATTTTGGATTTGTGGCCCGTTTGGGTGGCGACGAGTTTGTTATCCTGATGGATGGAATTATGCCGACAAACCAGGTGCCGGGGCTTGTGGAGCAGCTGCTTGTGGACTTTAAGAAAATGGATTTCAGAAAAGACGTGCTTTCCCTGGTTTCTTTAAGTGTAGGTGTTATCCGCGACCAAGCGGTTACACAGCCGTTGGACGATATTTTGGAAAAGTGCGACAATGCCATGTACCAGGCAAAAATGAGCGGAAAAAACCGCTATTCGTTATATAGTGAACTGGATTCCATTTTGGAAGTAAACCGGAAGCTGGAGAAGGAAATGGAAGAGGCTATGCAGAACGGCGATTTCCAAATTTATCTTCAGCCAAAGATCAACATGGTTACTTCCGAACTTTACGGCGTAGAGGCATTGTCCCGCTGGGTACATCCGGTAGAGGGAATACGCCCGCCAAAGGTTTACATTGATTTATTCGAGAAAAACGGTTTTATTACCAAACTGGATTTACATATTTATGAAGAAGTTTGTAAGTTAAAGGCATCCTGGAAGGGTACCAAGTATGAGCATATTCCGGTATCGGTAAATATGTCCCGTCTGCATCTGTATGACAGAGTCTTTCCGGAGCGTCTGGAAGCCATTGCAAAGCGGTACGAAGTGGAACTTCCGGAATTGGAAATGGAAATTACGGAGAGTACCTTTGTAAAAGACAGTGATGAATTAATTGCCGTAGTATCCAAATTAAAAGAAAAGGGATTTCTGGTATCCATCGATGATTTCGGTTCCGGATTCTCTGCATTATATTTATTAAAGGATTTGCCGGTAGATACCATTAAAATCGACAGAGGCTTTTTACAGTCCTCCACCAATGATGCCAGAGGTAAAACCGTACTCCGTAACATTATTACCATGTGTAAGGATTTAAAAATGGACGTGGTAACCGAAGGTATCGAAACCAAAGAGCAGGTGAACTTTGTCATCAGCTGCGGCTGTCAGATTGCCCAGGGCTTTTTCTATGCCAAGCCGATGCCGGTCAGCGAATTCTATGAATTTGCGGAAGGCTATATCGGCAATGCAAAGGACAATCACACCTTCCGGTTAAACGGAACGCTGGTATCGGAAGACGGAAGCATGGAAGGCCAAATTACCGGTCAGGGTCTTTATTTTGCCCAGGGTATTTTCTCCGACAGCAGTTCCCTGTATTTTCCGGGAGGCGGCCAGGAAGAAAATATTGTGGTCCTGCCAAACGATATCATTGTCAGCGACAGTTTTACCATTTCCATGTGGATTCGTCCGAAGTCGGTAACGGCCTGGACTTCTGCATTGTTTGTTAAATTTGAGAGCGGCTTCTGCAGTATTGTTCCGTATGCGTGGGAGGGCAATTCCTGCTGCCGTCTGCGAGATGCTACCGTAGTAAACGGCTGGTACGATATTGCATCCTGCCAGTTCCGCGAAAACACATGGTATCATTATGTAATTACATATAATGCAAAAACAGAAGTTGCGGTGGGCTTTGTGAACGGAGAACCGGTGGGCCGTCTGGAAAATGTACCGACCAACCGCTTCGTAAACCTTGCCTATATTGGTGGCGATATGTACCAGCCGTCTTTCCACGGCAATATCTGTGAGCTGATTTTCTACAACGAAGCCAAGGACTATGATTTTGTTAAGAAACTGCATTTGTCCTACACAGAAAGCGAGAAGTTTATTGCTTTTGATAAATAGTTTTAACGGGAGAAGAAATATGGCGATAGTAGAACTGGATTATTTAACTGATTTGCCAAACAGAAAAAGTTTATATCAGTACTATTTGGAATTGCCGCAGGACGGCACGGTTCATGCCATGTTTCTGGATGTGGACAATTTCAAAAAAGTGAATGATATTTATGGCCATAATATGGGTGACCAGCTTTTGGTCGGTATTGCGGATTTCCTGCAGGAAGTACTGGAGGGCTGCTTTATTGCGCGCCTTGGCGGCGATGAGTTTGCAGTTATCCTTCCAAGTGAAATTTTAGCGGAGGATGTGCCGGCAATTGCCGAGCTTTTATTGATCCGTTTTAAAGAAATGGAGTTCCGGCAGGACGTTATGTCTTTGGTTTCTTTAAGTATCGGCGTGCTGGTGAATAACAGTGTAACGGAGCCGTTAGACGATATTCTGGCAAAGTGTGATGCGGCCATGTATCATGCTAAGAACAACGGTAAAAACCGCTACACCATGTATGACCAACTGAATTCCGTATATGAAACCAACCGGCGTATGGAAGCAGAAATGGAGGATGCCCTTAAAAACAGAGAGTTTCAGGTGTTCTTCCAGCCAAAGATGAATATGGTAACCTCCCAGATGTACGGTGCAGAGGCACTGTCCCGCTGGATTCATCCCGAAGAAGGTATCCTTGTGCCAAAAATGTACATGGAATTGTTTGAAAAAAACGGCTTTGTAGTAAAGCTGGATTACTATATATTTGAAGAAGTGTGCCGGTTAAAGAGTTCCTGGCAGGGCAAGCGGTACGCCAAGATTCCGGTGTCCGTCAATATGTCCAGACTGCATCTGTATGACCGGGACTTTCCGAATCATCTGGAGGAGATTGTAAACAAATACGGTGTGGATATTTCGGAGCTGGAGCTGGAATTTTCGGAAAGTGCCTTTGTAAAAGACGGTGAAGAACTCATTGAAATGATCGAGCGGTTAAAAGAAAAGGGCTTCCAGGTATCCATCGATGACTTTGGTTCCGGATTTTCGGCCCTTTATCTGTTAAAGGATTTGCCGGTAAATACGATAAAAATCGATCGGGACTTTGTCCGCTCATCAGCAAACGATAACCGGGGTAAAAAGGTGCTCCGCAGTGTCATTACCATGTGTAAAGACCTTAAAATGGACGTGGTAGTGGAAGGTGTGGAAACCAAGGACCAGGTAAAATTTATGATAGGATGCGGCTGTCAGGTGGCCCAGGGTCTCTTTTATGCCCGTCCGCTGCCGGAAAGGGAATTCTATTATTTTGCGGAAGAAAATATCGGAAAGACAAGCGGAACCTACACCTTCCGGTTTAACGGAAGCTTAAGAGCCGAAGAAGGAGAACTGGAAGGCAGCATAAACGGAGAAGGCTTTGTATATGAGCAGGGTATTTTTACCGACAGTAAAGCCCTGTATTTTCCGGGAGGTGAGAGAGAGGAAAACACGGTTCTTTTGCCAAATAATGTGCTGGTAAACGACAGTTATTCCGTTTCCATGTGGATTCATACAAAAGTCAGCAATCCATGGAGCTCTGCCCTGTATGTGAAGTTTGAAAGCGGCTTTATGGGCATTGTACCGTTGGCCTTTGAAGGAAATTCGGTATGCAGAATCCGTGATTCCCGACATGTAAACGGTTGGTATGACGTGGCTGCCTGTCCGTTAACGGAGCGTTCCTGGTTCCACTATGTCATGACCTATAATGCAAGAACCGAATCCGTAATGGTTTTTATCAACGGAGAACCGGTAGGCCATCTGGAAAATGTTCCGGCCAACCGTTTTGTAAACCGGGTGGTGGTTGGCGGCGATGTGTTCCAGCCTTCCTTCAACGGAAGCATTTGTGAGATAGTATTTTATAACGAGGTAAAGGACTACGATTTTATTAAGCAGTTGCATTGGTCCTATACACAAAAAGAAAACTTTATCGGGTTTTAACTATGGGGAATTTAAGAATAACACTATGTGAAGATGAAGAACTGTTTGCAAAGGCTCTGGCAGAGGAAATCAGGGCCTTTTTAGCGTGTAAAGAAATAAAGGCGGAAATTAACTGGTGCGGCAGCCGGCAGAAGCTTAAGGAGGCACTTGAAAAAGGTTTGCAGCCGGATTTATTGTTCATGGATATTGAGCTTGGCGATGGTGACGGTGTGGAGCTGGTGCGTAGTATCCGCGGAGAATATCCGAACCTGCCGGTGATTTTCCTTTCCGGTCTGGAGGAACGGGTGCTGGACGGTTTTGACGTAAAGGCATTTTATTTTCTGTTTAAGCGCAATTATACGGAGCGTCTTTCCGGTATTCTGGAAAAATTTTTATCAGAATACTTTTATGCATCCCGCATTATGGTAAAAGAAAAAGAAGGTGTGCGGGTACTTCCCAGACAGGAAATCTGTTATGTGGAGGCAGAGGACCGCAGCACAAAGATACATACGCAGGATGGTGTGTTTTACGATAGTGACAGTTTTCATGCTTTTGTAAAGCAGCTTCCGGCAGAAGTGTTTATTGAAGTGTACCATTGTTTGTATGTAAATGTGGACCACATCAGCAGGGTGGATGCAGATTCTCTTTTACTGGATACCGGTGAAGAGGTTCCGGTAAGCCGCAGAAAGCGCAAGAGCGTGGTAGAAGCGGTGATGAAAAGGCTGGTGGCAGGATGAAAACAAAACGTGGATTTATGTCGCTGCAGGTGGTAATACTGGCGGCGGTCATTTTACTTAATTGTCTGATGTTTTATATGATGCACTGCTCGGGTGAGTATTTGCAAAGCACCGATGTATGGGGGAATACCCAGACGGTTTCTCACAGCGGGTTTCAGAACAGATTGCGGATGTTAAAGGCAATTCCGACGGATGTATCTGTGGCACTTGCACAAGCAGAGCAGACCATAGAGCGCATTGAAGAGGCAGAAGAGAAGGTAAGTCAGAGCCGGAATAAAGTAGAGAGGGTGCAAAAAGAGTCTCAGGCGGAACTGGATGCGCTGCTGTCTTCTGTGGGAAATAAAGAAGATTACGAAGCGCTGACAGAGATTTTGTCCGGTGTAATTTCTTATGAATCGGAGATTGTGCAGCTGGGGGAAAAGGCCCATGGTATGTCTCAGACGGCGCTGTACAGTGACGGCTGGTACTTGGGCAACATTGCAAAAACCGGGCGGGATTACTACGGTCTGGAATATGTTACCGTTTCTCCGGTGCAGGACAATGCCTGGAATGCGGTCATCAATTTTGCGGTGTCCGATGTGTTGGCAGCAGGCCTGTCGGTGATTATGGCAGCACTGTTGCTGTACTTTTTAAAGAACCGGGAGGAGCAGATGCTTTCCGGTATTTCGGGAGTGCTTATTAAAACCGGAATTATCACAATCTTTGGAGTACTTGGCATTTACGGCAGCTCCCTTTTAATGAAGGAGCTTCTGTTGGAAGCAAATCAGTTTTCTGTCAGTATCCAGTCGCTGGCGTCCTTCCGGAACTGTCAGTATGTGCTGACCATCGGCGGTTTTACCGTCATTTGGATGATACTAAAGCTGTCCTTTTTTGTGTTTTTGTTTTGCGGAGCACTTGCTTTGCTCACCATGGAGCAAAAAAAGCGCCGGATATGGGTTGTGCTTTTGCCGGTGATATTGTTGGCAGAGTTTTTACTGGCCCGCTATCCGGGAGACGCACCTGTTTTGGTATTTTTCCGGGAAATCAACGTATTTTCGGCATTAAATCCGGAGCGTTTCTTTAACCGGTATCTGAACTTGAATATTGCAGGAGGGGCCTACTCCAGACTTCCATTGTTTTTGGTGTTCTGGATAATCCTGCTTGTCGTGACTGTAGTCTTTTGCGTGCGCCGTATGGGCAGCTTCCACCGTTATGCCCTGGCAGTCCTGCAGCAAAATTACGATGCGGAAATCAGCAGACAGTATACCGAAATGCGGCAAATCTGGCATGATTTCCAGAATCACCTGCTGACCATTCAGGCATTAAACGAAAGCGGCGACAGAGAGGGTGCCGACCATTACATCAAGGATTTAAACGAGAGCATTTTAAAAAATCAGCTGGCGGCAAAAACCGGATGCACGCCGGTGGATTTGCTGTTATATAAAAAGCAGCAGCTGGCAAGGGAGCTGGAAACAAGCTTACGGCTTACCATTCAGTGCCGCCTTGGCGACATGGAGTTTGCGGCTTACGACTTGTGCAGTGTGTTAGGTAATCTGTTGGATAATGCCCTGGAGGCCTGTGCAGAGCTTCCGCTGGACGGGCGCAGCGTGGAACTGGAATTAAAACAGCAGCAGGGCATGTTGCTTATTTCCTGTAAAAATCCTTATGCCGGAGAGCGCCGGGGTGACAACGGTAAGTTTGCTTCCACCAAGGAAGAAAAATCCGGCCACGGTATCGGATTATCCTCTGTGCGGCAGGTGTGCAAAAAGTATCAGGGTACCATGGAAATCAGCGCAGAGAATCAGGTATTCCGGGTGCATCTGTTGTTAATGGAAAAACAATAATGGTACTAATTTACCACCTATGCGGAAAAAACAACCACTTATGCAAAAGCGGTTGTTTTTTTATTTTTGTTTGTTTTATAATCGGGGCAGATAGACAAAAGGAAATTGTCCGAAAGGAAAAGAAGGGAGCGTACTTATGGGAGAGAATAGCAAAAGGAAGAAGCTTGTTTTATGGGGAACAAGAATATTGTGTCTGGTGGCATTGCTGTTGTTTGCCGGCTGCGGAAAGGATGAAATCCCGATAGAGGATTATGTACCGAGTAATCCGGGCACCCGCACAATGAACCCG
This sequence comes from Lachnospiraceae bacterium, assembly GCA_017938145.1. Lineage (GTDB taxonomy): Bacteria > Bacillota > Clostridia > Lachnospirales > Lachnospiraceae > SIG299. The sequence continues at coordinate 57,070 of JAGBCB010000015.1, read as the reverse complement.
ATTATGAAGTCCGACACGGGCTACTATTATTGTGCCATCAACCGGCGACCGCTGAACCTGCACTACTTTGATATGGAAAGCGGTCAGAATATCTTTCTTTGCAGTAAACCGGAATGCCGGCACGACGGAGACGTTTTTTGCACCGCCACCAGTGGGAAGTATACGGTGCGGGGGGCCTGCTACTACGGAGGCTCCTTATATATAAATGCGGTGGAGGAAACAGACAATGAATATTTGTGTAAGCTTCTTAAAGTTTCCGAGGATGGTACGGAACTGGAAGAAGTAGTAACCTATCAGGCGGTAAACAGTACCTCTCTTTGGGTTTCCAGTTCCGAACCGATGCTGATTCACCGGGGAGTGGCGGTACTTCCGTATTACATGAGAAGCAATACAGAAGAGTCTGTATCGGTGGAAGGTATCTGCCTGTATGACTTGAATACGGAAGAATTGGTTTTGCTGCCGGAAACGGGTGAGGACAGCCAAAGAGCTGCCTATGGCAGTATCACTGCTTATGGCGATTATATATATTATGCCGTGAAGCAGGGACGGCGGTACGGTCTGAACCGTTACAGTCTGACAAATAAAACCGAAGAAACCTTAGAGCTTGCAAACGCCTTTACCGGTGATTATGTAGTGGTGGATGATAATCTTTTGTTTTATGATTATGGCGGAAAGAATCTGTATGAATACCATGCACAGGACAAGAAAAACGTTACACATTCCTATTTTTATGACAAAATGGATATTACATCTCCTTTCTTGATGACGGACGGAACCTATTTATATGTGGGAGAAGGCGTTACATTCCAAAGCTTTAGTACCGGATATCTGGGAGTGCTGGTAAGTCACGACGGAACAGAAACAGAGGTTCCGTCCTATGTGCATGTGTTTGACCGGGAATTGAATCCGGTGGCTAAGGTGGAAATTGCTACAGAAAATTATATGGAGGAAGCGGTGAGTTTCTCTTTGGCAATTTTAGATGGAACCGTTTATCTTAAGACCTACGAAGCGGTATTTTCATGTACCCTGCAGGAGTTTCTTGCAAACGAAATCCCGCCGTTCAAACGCTTATATGACCACATAGACATTGAATTTTAACAGAGGGACAGGAGAAGGACCATGAACTATAAAAGAATGATAAGCACGCTTTTGCTTGCGCTACTGCTGCTGGCAGGCTGCGGAAAGGATGAAATCCCGATAGAGGATTATGTACGGAGCAATCCGGGTACTGCGGGAATGACCGCCATAATGAAGTCGGATACGGGGTATTATTACAGTTCCACGGAATACGGGGATTTGAATCTGCATTATTATGACGTGGCAAGCGGCCAGAATATTTACCTTTGCAGTAAGCCGGAATGCCGTCACGACGGGGATGCTTTCTGTACAGCCACCAGCGAAAAGTATAGTGTGAACAGTGTCTGCTTTTATGGCGGCAGCCTGTACTTGTCAGTAATGGAAACAACGGAATCGGAGTATATCTACAAGCTGCTCCGTGTATCGGAGGATGGTTCGGAGCTGACCGAGGTGGTTACCTACCTGACGGTAAACAAGGCTTCGATAAGGGCTCTTATTGGTGGGGAAGAAATGATAATCCATCGGGGAGTTGCGGTAATTCCGTATACGTTAATCAGTCTGGAGGGCGCAACAATTGCGGGAGAGATTAGCGGCTTTACCGGCACCTGCATTTATAATTTGGGAACCGGAGAGCTGACACAGCTTCCGGAATTGGAATACAACTCCAAGAGTAATGGCCGGGAGAGGTTTACCGGACACGGAGATTACATTTATTTCAATACAAAACAGGACCGTAAAAATACGTTGTCCAGATATTGCATCACCGACGGAAGCATAGAGGAGCTGGAGCTTCTCCGTACCTATACTGGCATGTATGAGGTAATGGATGAGGATACCATTTACTATTATTATTCGGGGGAACGGTTGTTTGAACATAAAATTTCCACCAAGGAAAATATCACCCACGAAGAGGTGTTTGTTTACTTAGAGAAGCATTGGAATCCGTTTTTAAATGCAGAAGTGGAGGCAGAGGAGAACTATACCTGTACGGATATGATAACGGATGGTACCTATCTTTATGCCGGGCACGGCGTTTCCTTCCACGGAACATCAAAAGGAAATTTAGGGTCCATAGTGTATTCCGAAGGTACGGAAGAGAAAATAAAATCCTATGTTCATGTGTATGACAGGGAGTTAAACGAGGTAGTGAAGGTGGAAGTGAATGCGGAGCCATACCTGGGCTATGAGGATTATTTTTCCGTGGCGATTCTTGACGGAATGGTTTACCTGCAAACGAGACCTGCGGTATTTTCCTGCACTCTGGAGGAGTTCTTAAAGGGCGGACAGCCACCCTTTGAGCTGTTATATGAGCATGAAGACGTAGAGTATTAGGAGTATCAATAAACAATTAGGGAGAAGGTATCATGAAGGAGAAAACAAAATTTTATATGGTATTATTTACCCTGCTTTTTCTATTGGCGGGCTGCAGTAAGGAAGAAATCCCGATAGAGGATTATGTACGGAGTAATCCTGCCACATCGGGTATGAGCATGATTATGAAATCCGACACCGGATATTATTACGGCACCGTATCCGGACGGGAGATGGAGTTGCATTATTATGACGTGGAAAGCGGTCAGAATATTTATCTTTGCAGTAAGCCGGAGTGCCGCCATGACGGGGATTCCTTTTGTACCGCCACCAATGAAAAGTACCATGTAAACAGTGCGTATCTTTACGGTGACAGTCTGTATCTGGCGGTGGTGGAGGAAACGAAGGAGGAATATCTGTATAAGGTTATCCGGGTGTCTGCGGACGGTTCGGAGCTGTCCGAAGTAATTACCTACATGACCGTAAATAAAAGCTCCATGGTTGCGTTATACGGCGGTGAACCGGCAATGATCCACCGGGGTGTCATGGTGCTGCCGTACCGGTTGTGCGGTACAGCCGACGTAGAAAACGGAGTGACCGGCACCTATCTTTATAATTTAATAACCGAAGAACTTACCCAGCTTCCGGAAATAGAATATACAAAGCTGACAACCGGAAGAGAACGTTTTACAGGCTTCGGGGACTACATTTATTTTAATACGAGAATCGATCGTACCAATACGTTGTCCCGGTATTGTATCACCGACGGCACGGTGGAGGATATGGAATTGTCCCGTACCTACGCCGGTGTGTATGAGGTAATGGATGAGGATACCATTTTCTATACCTGGACCCAGTACCGGTTGTACGAGTATAAGATTTCCACGAAGACGAATACACAGTACGATAATGTGTTGCTTGAAGTAGCAGAGAGATTTCCTGACGGTAGACCCAAAACGACCAAATATATTAACATGTCAGATATGATAACCGACGGCACCTATCTTTATGTGGGCGAGTTTCTGGAGTTTAGGGATAGCGTAGACGAGCTTGTCGGTTCTTATGTGGGAGAGGATGGGGTTAAGGAGTACCTTTTGCCTACCGTTTATGTGTTTGACCGGGAACGGAACCTGGTGGCCAGTGTGGAAATTTTCATACAGGACCTGAATGCTCTGGAGTATTCCTCGTTGTCAATTTTGGACGGCGTGGTTTACGTTAAGACCACATCAGCGGTGTTTACCTGTCCGTTGGAAGAGTTTTTGAAGGGCGGCAGACCAGCCTTTGAATTGTTGTATACCCACGAAAATGTGGAGTACGAGAAGTTTAATTGATAAAGACCGGGAGAAGATGGAATGAAGGGGAAAACAAAAATCAGTATTATAGTGCTTGCCTTGTTTTTCCTGCTGGCAGGCTGCGGCAAGGAAGAAATCCCGATAGAGGATTTTGTGCAGAGTAATCCGGCTACGGCAGCAATAAATAACATTATGAAATCCGATACAGGATATTATTACAGTGCGGCCTATGGGAAAAACCTGTCCCTGCATTACGATGATGTGGAGAGCGGCCAGAATATTTATCTTTGCAGCAAGCCGGAATGCCGGCACGACGGGGATGTGTTCTGCACCGCCACCAGCAGTAAATACGAGATAAACAGTACATATTTTTACGGAGGCAGCCTGTATCTGGATGTAGTAGAAGCTACGGAAACGGAGCTTTTATACAAGCTTCTTCGGGTATCGGCAGATGGGTCCGAGCTGACCGAGCTGGTTACCTACCTGATGTTAAATAATGATTCCGTGGTAATTGCAAGCCAGCCCATGATGATTCACCGTGGCGTGGCGGTGCTCCCGTACCGGCTTGGTAGCATAGGAAATGCAGATGAGGGAGTTACCGGCACCTACTTTTACAATCTGGTAACCGGAGAACTGACGGCACTTCCGGAACTGGAATACGGAGCCAGGAGTAACGGCAGGGAGCGTTTTATCGGTCATGGAGACTACATTTATTTTAACACCCAGATGAACCGGAAAAATACCTTGTCCCGGTATTGTCTGACGGACGGCACCGTGGAGGAGCTGGAGCTTCTGAATACCTACGTTGGAATTTATGAGGTAATGGACGAGGATACCGTCTACTATTACTATTCCGGCGAAACCTTGTTTGAGTATAAGATTTCCACGAAGGAAACCATTCCCCATGAGGAAGCCTTTTTAAAACGGAATATGACGTATTTTGATGCGGACGACATGGAACTCCTATTTCCTGATTTGGAAATAACGGATGGTCTTACATATGGAATGGAGACAATTGACAGATATAAATGTCAGGATATGATGACGGACGGCACCTACCTTTATGTAGCTGAAACCGTGGACTTCCATAATGTTAATATGCTGTTACCGGGAATGGTAGTGGATGCTGAGGAAATGATAGCAGGCTATGTGCATGTACTTGACCGGGAGCTTACAGAGATTGCCAAGGTACCAATCAACATAAAGGGTCTGGCGGATTACTATGAGAATTTTTCCATCAAAATCCTTGATAATACGGTGTATCTGCAAACTGTCAATACGGTGTACGGGTGTCCGCTTCAGGATTTTTTGGCAGGAGAGCCGGTGTTTACGACCGTATATGACCATGTAATTGAAATTAATCCGGGCACTGTTTGGCAGTGGCAGTAATAAGTAAAGGAAGTGTTACGATGTTAGAGATAAAAAACTTAACCAAACAGTACGGTGCTTTTACGGCGCTGGACGGTTTGACGGTGACCTTTGATAAGGGCGTATACGGGCTGCTTGGCCCAAACGGTGCGGGAAAATCCACGTTCCTGAATCTGATTACGGATAATATCAAACGTACGGATGGCAGTATTTTATATGACGGAAAGGAAATTCTGGACATGGGGGCTGCGTACCGCAAAAAGCTGGGTTACACGCCTCAGGTAAAGGGTATGTATGAGGACTTTACCGCCAGGGATTTTCTGCATTACATAGGTTCCTTAAAGGGCATGAAGCGAAAGGAATGTAAGCGCCAAACCGAGGAATTTTTAGAAATCGTCAATTTGAGTAAGGCGGCCCATCAGAAAATCGGGTCCTTTTCCGGTGGTATGAAGCAGCGAACCCTGCTGGCAGCAGCCATGCTTGGGAAACCGGAAATTTTAATCCTGGACGAGCCGACGGTGGGTCTTGACCCGGAGGAACGGCACCGCCTCAGGGAGTATATCGCCTCCATCGGAAAAGACCGTACCGTGCTCCTCGCAACCCATATCGTAGGGGATATTGAGAGTATTGCGGAAAAGGTGCTGTTACTGGTAAAGGGGAAGCTGTGCCGGTTTGACAGTCCGGCGACGCTGATTTCGGAGCTTCCGGAATGTAATAATTTGGAGGATGTGTATTTGCATTATGCGGGAATTTTTAAGAGTCATTTGGAATAAAAAAACAATATTGTTTGCGATGATTCTTCTGCTGATAAACGTGACTTTCTGCCTGTTCCAGTGTAATGACAGTAAGGAAATCACCTTAACCGGGGATGCTCTGACCGAATATTTGAATGGGTATGATGACTTTTTGGCGGAAACCATGGACAATGTGTCCGGAATGCTTGGAAATTCGCTGTTTGCGAAACAAGACTCCTTCGCCAGAAAGAACATTGAGAAGTCCGCAGTTGACTATGGTGCTCTCTCCGGACTGGTACCGGAGGAAGGGGAAAACCGGGGCATTGTTATTTACACCAGGTTCCAGCTGACCCATTTTCTGGTGCTAGGCTTTGTCATTTATCTGGTACTGCGTTTTTTGGAGGAAGAAAAAAAGGGACTGCAGCTTTTGGTGCGTTCCACGGCGCTGGGAAGAATACCCCTGTTTCTTTGGAGGGTCGTAACCCTGCTTTTCGGAGCAGCAGCCATTTCATTTTTGTTATACGGAAGCACCCTTTTGGTGGTGCAGCTTCGATATCCCGGTGCGGACCTTGGCCGGGCAATTCAGTCCGTGCCGGAGTTTTTAAAAAGTACCTATCAAATCAGCATCCGGGAGTATTTGTTTTATGACATGCTTTGTAAGGCGCTGGCGGCGTCTGTAACGGGGCTTTTGTTGTATGCGTTGTCGGTGTTCACTACCCCGATGGTTGCCCTGGTGGCGTTTTCTGTGGCCGTAGGCCTGGAATATTTGTGCTATCTTACCATTGTGCCGACCTCGGTGCTGGCAGGAGTGAAGTATGTTAACCTGTGCGCCATGCTGGTAGGTCGGGACGGATTTATTAATTACCTGAACTTAAATTTCTTTGGAAAACCAATTTTGATTTTAGAGCTGCAGCTTTGGTTTGCCTTGTTGTTATTGATTGTCCTTCCGCTGCTTGGTCTGATTGCCTGCGCCGGAAACCGGGCAAAAACCGTGGGAGCACTGGCGTCCAGACTGGATAAAATCCTGGCGTGGTTTAGCAGACACCGTCGCCCGGTGGGCGGGTTTACCTGGGAAGCAAGAAAGCTTCTGGGAAAGCAGATGGGCTTTGTAATTCTTTTGCTGGCGGCATATCTGGCGTATTCCGCCTCCCTGGAATCCCGGTATGCCGACCTGCGCAATCCTTACGAGATGATGTGGTATGAGGAATTTGCGGGCCCAATTACCGAAGACAGCGTGGCAGCCATGGAGCAGACTATGGCGGACATGGAGGAAGACCGGCTGAAGCTGGAGGCCTCCATTGCAAGGCTCAAGGAACGTCTGACAAAGCTTATGATGGAAAAACCGGGTGACCCGGCCATCAGTTACGTTGGTCAGGAGCTGGAGAAAAGAGAAGATCAGTTGATGGAGCTGTTAAAGAAGATGGCCGGCCTGAATATTGTTCTTCCACGGGCATATTCCGGGTTGGAATACACGTTGGAAACCGGCAGGGAGCTTTGGCTTCTGGAACCGTATACCTACCAGTTGCTTTTGGAAAACGACAGTAAAACCTATGAAAAAAACCGTTTGTACATACTGCTTGCGGTGGTGGCGGCTTTTTCCGGCTGCATGGCCTACGAGTATAAAGCTAAGATGGAGCCGGTGCTGCGTACGTCCTACCGGGGTAAGCGCACTGTAGTGTACAAGGTTGTAATCGTGGTGCTGTTTTCTGCATTGACAGCCCTTGGTATCCACATGATTCAGTTTGTGCAGATTGGTAAGGTCTTCCCGTACCACAGCATGGATTGTCCGGTGCAGAGTATCGAATGTATGCGGGACTTTCCGTTTTCAATATCCATTACCGGATATTTGTGTTTGTTATATGGCTGGCGGTGCCTGTATGCGGCAGCCATGGGACTTTTTACCATGTTGGTCAGCCGGCTGGTGAAGGACCGGGTGGCATGCATTGCCCTGTGTGCTGCAGGGCTGTTGGTGCCGGTATTTTTATCAGCGGTTTTAGGAGGATAACAAATGGGACACTGTTCTGAGTGAAAATTTAGAACAGTGTCTTTTTTTGATTAATGTGATTGCAATTTGCGGTAGATGGCGGTATAATAAGAACAAAAGTTCGGGAACAAAAGTTTGCCGGGGGGGGAGCAGTTTCATGGATGATATAAACTTTGATGATATGTATTATGAAATTGAATATGATTCCAGTCCCTTTCCGGGAGCCGGCAAATTTGTGTTAAAGAGTCAAAAGGTGGAGTTAAAGGAAAAGGACCCGGTTCGGGAGCGGTTTGATAAAATGCGGGATATTGCCCGCAATTCCCGCGCTTTCCAGTATGGCAGCAACCGATTTTTCGACCCTCGTGTCCGTTGGGAAACTGCCCGTATGTTTTACAAGCAGGGTGTCTTCATGCAGGACTTTACGGATGATTACGAGGGGGGTGCGGAGTACTCCTCCTATTTTCCGAATTATCAGATGATGGGCTACGAGCAGCTGCGCACTTATTTTACCTGGCGCACCAAGCTTCGGCAGGGTGTGGTGGAAAAAACATCCCTGTCTTATGCATATCTTTATTTGTACGAGTTAATTACCAACATCGGCGTTGCAGACCCCATGGAAGGCTTAGAGCAGCTCATGTGGTTCTGGCAGGAGTATCGGGAGCTGGACGCGGCACTTGATAATCATGTGCCTGCCTGGATTAAAGACTATCACATTTATTACGACCTGCCTCATACCTTTGCGGAATTTGTAGAGGGTGTGGGTTTGCAGCAGTACTATCCGGAGCTTGCCGGGCAGGAAAACCGCTTTGACTTATTTTGCAGTGTTTCCTCTTACGATATCCGCAAATCTTCCTTTGTTTCGGAAGAAAACCTGCCATGGTTTCAGGAGAGCGTCGGTCAGATATTGGAGCAGTTGTCCGTGCTTATGACAGAGAACGGTGTGTCTTTGGAAGACTCCATCTTTCAGCCAATGAAGAGCATGGCAATCTGGCAGCCCTTTAAGGATTCCCTATTCTTTCCGTGGAACAGCCAGCCGGATAAAACGGTTATGATTTCTCCAAAAGAGATTTATGTGTGCAGTCACAACAGCTGGGGTGTCAGCAAGGTAATTACCACCGAGCGGGGCAAAAAGCTGTTAGGATATATTTTTAAGCAGACCGAGGCGGTACTGCGCCGATTAACGGGTTATAAGCATAAATTAAAGGCAGATGCAGAAATTCTCACCCATGAGGCGGTGCAGATGCTGTTAAACGCAGGAAGTTCCATAGAAAAGCTGGTAACCGGTACGGTAACGGCGGTTTACCGGGAGGCTACCAAAACCGTGGTAAAGGTGGACGTGGGTAACCTGCAAAAAATCCGGGAAGAGGCCTATATTACCCAGGAAAAACTCACCGTGCCGGAGGAAGAGGAGTGGAGTTTTGCGGTAAAGAAGCCGATGCGGGAAGCACCGGCGGAAGAAGATTTGTTAGAAGAGATTGTAGAGCAAGAGCCAAAAGAAGAAATTGTGTCGAAAACAGAGTTGAAAGAAAATATGTCGATAGCAGTAGCTTCGCCGGAAACACTGGCAGGTCCGTGGGCAGAGTTAAAACAAGCGCTGAACTCCGTAGAACTGCAGGCGCTTAGCATACTGCTCACAGGCGCAGATTTTAAAGCCTTTGCCGATTCACAAGGCGTTATGGTTGAGGTGTTAGCCGACGGCATTAACGAAAAGGCTATGGACGCCATTGGCGACGGCCTGATGGAAGAAGAATTTGTATTATATGAAGACTATATCGAAGAAGTAAGAAAGCTGGTGGAACAATGAATCAGGTACCGACGAGAATTGCAAATGTGTTAATGAATGCCCTAAAGGGCGGCGTGGTGCCCCGTACGGGCTTAGAATATATTACCGTGGGCCGCACCCAGGAAATCAACGCCATTTTACATGATATCGAAATGATAGAAGAAGGTAGTGCATCCTTCCGCTTCATCGTGGGCAAGTACGGCAGCGGTAAAAGCTTTTTACTGCAGACCATCCGCAACTACGCTACTGCCAAGGGCTTTGCGGTGGTGGATGCGGATCTTTCTCCGGAGCGCCGTTTTGCCGGCACCAAAGGACAGGGTCTTGCCACCTATAAAGAACTGATCCAAAATCTCTCCACCAAATCCAAGCCGGATGGCGGTGCTCTGCCTCTTGTGCTTGAAAAGTGGATTTCCGGCATTCAGATGGAAATTAAGGCAGAGTCTGACGTATCCGGAGAAGAATTTGACAAACTGGTGGAGCGTCGTATCTACGCTGTAGCAGGCTCTTTGGAGGGTATGGTAAACGGCTTTGAGTTTGCCAAGGCAGTGGTGCTTTACTGGAAGGCGTATAAAGAAGATGACAGTGCCTTAAAATCCAACGTACTGAAGTGGTTCCGTGGCGAGTATGCCACCCGCAAAGAGGCAAAGGAAGACTTAGGTATTAATTTTATCGTTACAGATGAAACCTGGTACGATTTCCTAAAGCTGTTTGCGGCATTTTTGGTGGGTGCCGGCTACAAGGGTATGCTGGTGGTTATCGATGAATTGGTAAACATTTTTAAGATTCCAAACTCCATCACCAGAGCCAACAATTATGAAAAAATCTTAACTATGTACAATGACGTACTGCAGGGCAAGGCCAAGCACATCGGTTTTCTTATGGGTGGAACGCCACAGTGTATTGAAGATAAATATAAGGGCGTGTTCAGCTACGAGGCGCTGCGTTCCCGTCTGGCAGAGGGGCATTTTGCCACTGCCGATGTCAAGGACTTATCTGCACCAATCATCCGCCTGCAGATGCTTTCCCAGGAGGAAATGTACATTTTAATTGAAAAGCTTCTGCATATCCATGCCCAGCTGTACCGCTACGAGCCCAAAATGACACAGGAGGATTTGGTTTATTTCTTAACGGTGGAGTATAACCGTGTGGGGGCAGAAACCCACATTACACCACGCGAAATTATTCGCGACTTTATTGAACTGCTGAATATTCTGCATCAGAATCCGCAAAAGACCATTGCCGAAATTCTCGGCAGTAACAGCTTTGCCATGGCAAAGGGCGGACTGTCAGAAGAAGAGATACACGATGAGTTTGTAGATTTTGAAGTATAAGTGTTACTGCTTATAAGGTAACAATGGAGGATACCATGAACGTATTTGAACGACTGGCCCCGTTTATTCAGGACTATATTTACCGTAACGAGTGGGAAGAGCTTCGGGCGAACCAGGTGGCGGCCTGTGAAGTAATTTTTGATACCGATGACAATTTGCTGCTTTCTTCCGGCACGGCATCCGGCAAAACCGAGGCGGCGTTTCTTCCTGTGCTTACCGAGCTGTATGAGCATCCGTCGGCATCCGTGGGAGTACTTTATATTTCTCCGTTAAAGGCGCTGATTAACGACCAGTTTAAGCGTCTGGACCAGTTATTGATAGATTCCAACATTCCGGTCACCAAGTGGCATGGTGACGCATCCCAAAGCCAGAAGCAGAAGTTAATCAAACATCCGGAAGGTATTTTGCAGATTACACCGGAGTCCTTAGAAAGTCTCATCACCAACAAACGTGGCGCCTGCATGTCCCTATTTTCTGATCTGCGTTTTGTAATTATAGATGAGGTGCATTATTTTATGCGGGATGTCCGGGGCGTGCAGTTACTTTGCGTGTTGGAGCGGCTGCAGGAACTCACAGGGATAATTCCCCGCCGTATCGGGCTGTCTGCCACTTTGGGTGATTTATCCCTGGCAGAAGACTGGCTAAACACCGGCACAGGCAGGGCTTGCGCATCACCGGTTACCGATGAAGGCAAAAAGCGCATCCGTCTGCATATCGAGCGGTTTGTCAACTACGCCGATAAACGTGATGTGGACGAATATGACGGCAGGGAAACCGGCAATAATTCTTCCTTTGACACCAGCGGCGACAGAGAGCACTATGAGTATTTATTTCAGCAGACCTTAGATAAAAAGACCATCATTTTCACTAATAGCCGGGAAGAAACCGAGTTTGTCATGGCTCACTTAAAAAATCTTGCCCTGGAGAAAAAGGCGCCGGATGTGTACCGGGTGCACCATGGCAATGTGTCGGCTTTAATTCGTGAAAATACCGAAGATGAAATGAAAAACGACGACGAAAAAATCGTCACCGGAGCTACGGTTACCTTAGAGCTTGGCATCGATATCGGCTCTTTAGATCAGGCGGTGCAGATTGGTGCGCCGCTTTCCGTGTCCAGCTTTGCCCAGCGTCTTGGACGTTGCGGCAGACGTGGTCAGGTGCCGCAGCTATTGTTCACCTTTGTAGAGAGCATCAAAATCAATTCCGGTGATGTGCTGGGCCCTATCAACTGGGACTTCATCCGCACCATTGCCATTATAGAAATTTACCTCAGAGAGCACTGGATAGAACCAATTCCGCCGTTAAATCATGCCTATAACCTGCTGTATCATCAGACCATGAGCATACTTAAGAGTAACGGTGAAATGTCGGCGGCAGCTCTGGCACAGCAGATTTTATCGCTGGGCAGTTTCCGGCATATTTCAAAAGAAGACTATAAACTACTGCTTGCGCATATGTTAGAAGAAGACCAGCTGCAGCGTACCGAAAACGGTGGTCTGATTATCGGCAGAGAGGGCGAAAAAATCGTGAACAGTCACAAGTTCTTAACGGTTTTTCTGGCTCCGGAATATTTGCTGGTAAAGGATGAAAACCGCACCATCGGCACTGTAGATAAGGTGTATCCGGTGGGTACCCGGTTTGCTCTGGCGGGTCTTTCCTGGGAAACGGTGGAGGTCAACGCCAAGTCCAAGGTTATCTTTGTAAAGAGGGTGCCGGGCATTTCCGTGGTGGACTGGGACGTGGATTTTAATGCCGACTTACACACAATGCTGGTGCGTAAAATCCGCAACGTATTAAAGGATGACGGAACTTATCCGTACCTTAGCGAACGCTGCAAGGAGCGTCTGGCAGAAATTCAATATATTACCAGAAACAGCGGCATTTTAGATAACCTGGTTACCAGACTTTCCGGTAAAAAGTTTGCAGTATTTCCGTGGGTGGGAACCAGACAGTTGGTGACGCTTCATTATGCACTGTTAAAACGCGGTATCAAGAATCAGCTTCCGTGGAGCCGGGCGGTATATCTGGAAGTGATTTTCTCCGGAGAAAAAGAAGAACTGGAGCAAATCATTAAAGATGTGCTGGCCTCCGGGTTGGATTTATACTCTTTGCCGTTACCAGATGAAGTGCAGATTGACGGAAAGTACAATGAATTTGTGCCAAAACAGCTGCTTCGCAAGCAATTTATCGAAGATTATTTAGACTTTGAAGGCTTAAAAGCGGATATCCGGTTGGGAGAATAGAGAAAAACTGTAAATTTCTCTTGCTATTTGAGAAAAAAACTGATACACTTATGAAATAAGTTTAGTGAATTAAAGTGTAAAATTTGCAGGCATTTTGCATTGCATTTCTAGGAGGATATATGGAACAGTTTTACATCCCGGAAGGATACAAATCAGAACTTGATATCAGAGAAACCCAGAGAGCCATTAAAAGCGTAAAGGACCACTTCGAGCGTCAGCTGGCTAAAAAGCTGAATTTAACCCGTGTTTCTGCACCGCTGTTCGTTAAGCCGGAATCCGGTCTTAATGATAATTTAAATGGCGTAGAGCGTCCGGTTGCTTTCGGTATTAAGGAGCAGAACGATGCGGAGGTAGAAATTGTTCATTCCCTGGCTAAGTGGAAGCGCCAGGCATTAAAGGCTTATGGCTTCTCCTACGGCGAGGGTCTGTACACCGACATGAACGCGATCCGCCGTGATGAAGACACCGATAACATCCACTCCATTTTTGTAGACCAGTGGGACTGGGAAAAAATTATCCTGCAGGATGAGCGCAATGTAGAAACCTTAAAGCACGTGGTGCGCAAGGTATATGCGGCACTTCGCGAAACCGAGCACTACATGGCAGATAAGTACGAGTATATTGAAGAAGTACTTCCGGAGGAAATCGCATTTGTGACGACTCAGGAACTTGAAAATATGTATCCAAACTGCACTCCGAAGGACAGAGAATACAACATTGCAAAGCTGAAAGGTGCCGTGTTTATCATGCAGATTGGCGACAAGCTTGCTTCCGGCGAAAAGCACGACGGCAGAGCACCGGACTACGATGACTGGAAATTAAACGGCGACATCATGGTTTACTACCCAACTCTTGACATCGCTTTAGAGCTTTCTTCCATGGGTATCCGTGTGGATGAAACTTCTCTGGCAGAGCAGTTAAAGAAGGCAAATTGTGAAGATAGGGCAGAGCTTCCGTTCCAGAAAGCAATTTTAAACCGTGAGCTTCCGTACACCGTTGGCGGCGGTATCGGTCAGTCCAGAATTTGTATGTTCTTCTTACATAAGGCACATATCGCCGAGGTTCAAGCGTCCATCTGGCCGGATGAAGTGCTGAAAAAAGCACAGGAGAATGGAATTCAGTTCTTATAAGAAGTAAAAAATTTCCCCTTGCACAAAAAGTGCAAGGGGTTTTTTGTTTTGATAAATCTGTTTGAAATTACGGAATGAAGAAATGAGCAACAATAAAAAATATGCCAATACAGAAAACACCAACACTTTTAATACGGATATGGACCTTATAAGCATCGGAAGGTTCACCGGAAGTATCGGATTTCCAAAGTTCCGTAATGCTGTATACTACATTAGGGAAGCAGAACATCAACATTCCGATAATTACTAACAAAATTCCACCAAATATAAACATATATGCAAACTCCTTTGTTAAGTTATACAGCCTCTTCTAAAATCTTTTTTTCATCTAACACGGTGCCGTACATTTCTTTTAACTCTCCGTCGAACTCATCATCATCTTCCTCCTCGCCGGAGTAGTGCTTGATTTCTTCGTTGATGGCCAGCATCTTTTGGTCAAGGAAGGCTACCAAATCGGCACATTCCTTTAATTCCCGACGGATGCTTTCCGGTGCGTTGCCCTCAAACTTGTAATACATTTTGTGCTCTAAGCTTGCCCAAAAGTCCATGGCAATGGTGCGGATTTGGATTTCCACCTTGGCGTTTACCATGGTGTCCGCTAAAAAGATTGGCACGGAAACTATCATGTGATAGCTCTTGTACCCGTTTGGCTTTGGGTCTTTTATGTAGTCCTTTACCTTTAAAACCGTGACATCGGACTGCTTTGCAATCAGTTTGGCGATGCGGTAAATGTCAGAGGTGAAGGAGCAGATAACGCGGATGCCCGCCACGTCGTTGATGTAGCGGACGATATTTCCCACTGTCAACTCCCGGTTGTTATGTTGCATCTTTTTTGCAATACTTTCTGGAGACTTGATACGGGATGTCATGTGCTCAATCGGGTTATATTGGTGTTTTATTTTAAATTCATTGTTCAGGGTTTCCAGTTTTGTGTTGACCTCACGCAGGGCAGCATCGTAAATTAACTGCATCCGTTCCCACTCCATGGAAGTACTGCGGAGTTCTCCATACACATCCGGAAGAAATACATCATCATACATTATTAGTTTTTGTTCCTTTCTTGCGGCAGGCAGATACCTGCTCTTTTGTTTAAGTCTATAATAACACATAATTGTGACTAAATTTTTAACAAACCGAATTCTTAATCAAACTTTAATCTTTCTTTAGATTTTGTATCAATGGGATGAAATATATGCTTGACCTTGTCCTTGGGGCAAGGTTTATAATGAAATCAGATTAATCGACATGCTACTTTAAAACATATTCCCGGGAGCCTTATTTATGAAAGGAAAATACCATGAACAACTTATATACCATCGGTCAGCTGGCAAAGCTTGCCGGAATTTCTACAAAAACATTACGTGTATACGAGCGAAAGGGCCTGCTTGTTCCGGAGCGTAACGCAGACAACAGTTACCGTTTGTATGGTGAAGAGGCAGTACGCACTCTGGAGAAAATCCAGTTAATGAAATGGCTGGACTTTTCTCTGGATCAGATTGCGGAGTTTTTGCAGCTTTACGAAAACGTCAGCAGAGAGAAGATGTTATTAGAGCAGAAGCGGTTGCTTGAAAAAAAGAGAGCGCAGTTAAATACCGTTATTGCCCATGTGGACAGAGCGGTGCAGGAGTGCAAGCTTGGCGAGCAGGACAGCAACACATTCTTAAAATCACTTGGCAGCATCGTGCGGAATCAGCGGGCGGATGAACTGGTAGGTCACCTGGCTCGTCACTCCAATAATGAGCCGTGGGGCTGGTCCCGGTTTATTGTGGATACGGTAGGATTTGAAACGGACATGCGTGTGCTGGATGCCGGTGCAGGCTGGGGCAACTTGTGGCGTTGTAACGAAGAACGTTTGCCGGACGGTTTATCGGTTACCTGTGTAGACAGGCACAACACTCACATGGATACGTTCTGTGCTTTTCTGGAAGAGCAAAAAAAAGAAGGAAAATTTACAAACAGCGGGTTTTCTTTTGTGTGGGATGATTTGGAAACCATGTCCTTTGAAAAAAACTATGACCGCATTTTCTTTAATCATACGGTATCCCACATCGCAGACAGAAAGGCGTTGTATCATAAGTTTTACGACGCTCTTGCAGCAAACGGAATCCTCACCTGTACCTGGGGCGGATATCTCTTTTATGATAACATGCAGCCTTATTTCAGGGAATTCTTCGGAAGTTGTCCGGAATTGGATGCAGGTCTTAAGAAACACAAAGAAAGAGCGGATGCCTGGGAACAGGAGCTGCGTGATGTCTTTCCGTTGGTAGAAAAGCATGCGTACATAATCACCCTGACCTTTGACACCGCAGAGGAATTTCTGGATTATATTGTGCAGGTGTGCAAGCCGGTACGGGAAGTGCTGGAAGTCAGAAGAGAAGAGTTTTTAACCTATTTACGGGGAAAAGAAGAGTTGAAAAACGAGCAGGGTATTTATGAAGTCACTAGGGATACCGCTTTGTTCACATGCAGAAAAGGGGTGTGAGAATGCCATCCAGAATGATTCACTACCTGATTGCGGAACAAGTGACGGAACAGGTGAAAATAAAGGATATAAACCGTTTCAAAATCGGTTCCCTTTGTCCGGATATGTCCCTGCATACGGACGGTTCTAAAAATCAGACTCACTATTTTGAAATTCACGGGGACAAAAAAGGTGGTAACTGGTTGCGCTTTGTGGCGGAATATGGCGAGAAAATGAAACAGGATGATTTGTATCTTGGCATTTTGTGTCATCTGATTACGGACATGATTTGGTTTCATGAAATTATGGAAACGCAGATTCGCAGCAAAGTAAAATCCAAGGAAGAGCGGCAGGAAAAATACCAGGCGGGGTATACAGACTTCCACAAGTTAAATTATCTTTTACGGGAAGAATTTGACCTGCGGTATGAACTTACGGAAGACCGGAATATTGCGTTTGCGGGGATTCATCCGGAACTGTATGATGAGGTATTTGACGGGCTGTTCAAGGACTTCTTTTTGGAACCGAGGGCGGAAAAAGAAGAGCTTGCCATATATACTTACGATATTACTATAAACTGTATTCGACTTTGTATCGAGGAATGCGTCGGTGCTATTAGGGCGGTTCAAAAGGGCGAAGGGATGTTAAATCCCGAAACTTATTTTGTGCCGGTGAGGTAGAGACTTTGTAATTGCAATTGCATCAGATAACCGTTATACTATGAGATAGAATTTGTTTATGCAAAGGAGTACCCCATGAGAATCATTTTCGTCCGCCACGGACATCCAAACTATATCAATGACTGTTTAACGGAGCTTGGCCACAAGCATGCTACCGCAGCGGCAGGGCGCTTAAAAGACGAAGGGATTTCCGAGATTTATTCCTCCACCTGTGGGCGTGCCTATGAAACTGCAGGTTATGTGGCAGAAAAGTATGGTCTGCCTATCGTAAAATGTGACTTCATGCGGGAAATTTCCTGGGGCTCTGTGGATAATGAGCCAATTCCTTTTGACGGACATCCCTGGTCTACGGTAGATGATATGGTGGCAAAGGGCGAGAGTATGTTAAATCCAAACTGGGCAAAAGAGGAGCCGTTTGTGCGGAACAAGTTGGTGGGTTATGTGGAAAATATTGCGGTTGCCTTGGATGAATGGCTGGAAACGCTGGGGTACAAGAGGGAAGGATTATATTACAGGGTGCTGGAAACTGCCAAGGATGGTACCCCTCGAAATACCGTTAAAACCATCGCAGCCTTCGGTCATGGCGGTGCCGGTTCTGCCATTTACAGTCACCTGTTTAACATTCCATATCCTTTTGTGTGCACTACGATGAACCAGGATTACACTGGTATTACCATTGTAGAGTTTCCGGATACACCGGGCGCTTTGGTAAAGCCGAGGTTCGAAATTATGAATGATGCAAGGCATATTCATGATTTGAAAATCGAAAATATATATGATAAGTAAGAAACATATTTGTTTGATTTTTCAATGTGCTAAGCGGGGTATATAGAAAAATTCAGAACTCCAGTACCCGGATTCCTTTGCTTGCTGGCAGATAATTATGGCCTTGCGGGTATTGACAAGTTTTTTATACTTCAATACCCTACTGTACAGAAAATGTGGGGTATCAGCTTTTGTCTATTTTCTATATACCCTTGGCGTCTTCAAAAGCAAGAAATTTCCAGCTTTTTTACAGGCTGAAGGGGTGTGGCAAGTAAGTTTTTCTCTATATACCCCGCCAAGGAAAATGCCAAAGAATATACCTCGTCGGGGCAAAAAGTCTATATACCCTGCCGGGGCAAAAAAATCAAAAAAGGTCCGCTGTATATTATTTCTACATCAGCAACTCAACAAAAAAGGCTGTCGCCCATGATTTATAATCATGAATGCGACAGCCTTTAAATTTCATATAGTGAGATTAGTTTTATTTGGGCTCTTACTTCTTCAGCTGGAACTGAGCTACCAGATTATGCATGGTTGCTGCCTGGGCAGATAATTCTTCGCTGGTTGCATAGGATTCTTCTGCAGCTGCGGAGTTGCTCTGTACAACCTCGGAGATACGGGCAATACCCTGGTCTGCCTGTTCTACTGCCTCTGCCTGTACCTGAGTGTTTTCGGATAAGGTCTTGGAGGTTTCTGCAATCTTCTGGATAGCATCTACTACGCCAAATAATACATCGGCGGTACGGTTGGCAACACGGCTGCCTTCTTCAATTTCGCGGAGCGTGTTGTTAACCAGTTCGCGGGTATCTACTGCGGACTTGGCACTCTGGTCTGCCAAGTCACGGATTTCATCGGCAACTACAGCGAAGCCGCGGCCTGCGTCACCGGCTCTGGCTGCTTCGATGGAAGCATTTAAGGAGAGCAGGTTGGTCTGGCTTGCGATATTTTCAATTTCTGCAATGATATTTTCAATCTTCTTGGAAGTTTCGCTGATACGGTTCATGGTTTCAACCATGTTGTTCATTTCCTTGTGGCTGTTTTGTGCGTCGTTAGCACAGGCAAGCGCCTGTACATAAGCTTCGTCTACGCTTTGTGCGGTGTACTTTAAGCCGTCGGATACGGTGTTCATGGTAGCTAACATTTCCTCTACGGAAGCTGCCTGGTCGGTAGCGCCTTCTGCAAGGCTGGAAGCTGCTTCTGCTAAGTTGGAAGCACCGCCGTTTACCTGGTTGGAAACTTCTTCTACTTCGCTTAAAGCGTTGCTGACATTGATATTCATGTTCTTGATGGAAACATATAATTCGGCAAGGTCGCCTACATAAGCGTCTGCACAATCGGATTCTACGTTGAAGTTGCCGTTGCTCATTTCGGCACACATTCTTTCTACGTCGAGGATAATCATCTTTAAGCGTTCTGCCATGTCGTGGGAGGAATTCATAAGTCCAGCAATTTCATCCTGGGCATTGGAGGTTGGGAATTCGGACTTGATGTCACCTTCTGCGAAGGTTCCGAAACGGTCCTCTAACTGTGCCAGCGGTTTGGAAATACCCTTGGAAATGATGTGGGCGATTCTCTTTGCAATAATGCCGGCGGTAAGAACAAGAATAGCCATCAAAATAACGGAACCCCATTCGATAATGGCACAGTGCAGTTCCATCTGATGTTCTTTTTCGATATTGATGTTCATAAGTGCTAAGGTTGCTCTGTCAAGTTCTTCGTATAACGGAGTTAAGTCATTGATTGCCATGTCCTGGGCAATGCGGCACTGCTCCTGGTCGGTGGTAGCACCGATTTTGATGATTTCCGCTTCTTTTGCAAGATAAGCCTCTAATGCAGTTCCGATAGCTGCATAGGCTGTTTCGCCTTCTTTGGTAACAATAGTTTCATGAATTGCTTCATATCTTGCTCTGGTGTTTTTTACACGGTCATCGTGCTTGTCTACCAGCTGGTCGATTAAATCCTGGTCTTCGTAACCGATAATGCCGCGGGTGTTGGAACGGGATTCTGCATATTCATTCATAAACAGTGCAATATCACCCTGTGGCAGTGCGTAATTATTCATAGCGCTCTTAAAGTTGGCTACAACGACCAACAGGCAAATAATGCCAACAACGGAAGCAACGGAAGCAATAGCAATAATAATGTTAAATGCTTTGCGTAACCGTTCTTCGATACGCATCCCCTTAAAGTTTAAAAATTTTCCCTTCTTTTTTGTCTTACTCATAAGTACTCCTTCCCCTCTTAGCAACTATGTGGAATCGGTCATCAATTAGGTGGCTTTATGGAGTTGTGCTAAGAGAAACAGTTTAAATCTTTTGTACCAAGTATTATACCTCAAAAAAGCAAATGTTTCAAGTAATTGTAACCGTTTTCACGAAAAATTGAGCAAATAGTCCCATAATTTTTATGAACAAATTTTATTGTCTATCTCTTTGCGTAGCTTCTGCATTTCTTCGACATTGACTTTACATACCTTACGGTCGTAGGTGTAAAAGCCGTTGATTTCGTCTTCTACGTCGGAAAGCTGGGTATAAACCGCACCGCAGCAGCCCTTTTCAATCACAGGGAGAATGGTTTTGTTATAAGCCTCCCAAACCTTTTCGGAAACTTCATCGGCATTTTTGCAGTTGCCGTAGCCGTAGGAAGCGTACTTGGCATAAATGTGGTCTTCCACAGGATAAGCGCATCCGCCAAACTCGGAAATAAACATCGGACGGGAGGCGGGCTGTGGTTCTAAGTTGCCAAAGTAAACATGCAGGCTGTCAAAATCATTTTTTTTCTGGGCAAACCAGCCGGAGGTGGAATCGTACAGCCGGGAAGGGTCCATTTTCTTTGCGATGGTATACATGCGGTCACTGTCAAACTGTCCCCAGCCCTCGTTAAACAGGGTATAAACCACGATGGACGGGTGGTTATATAAATGAGACAGGGTTTCTTTCATGTGCTGTTCCCAGAATTCTTTCTGCTTTGCCGGGAAGAAACGCAGGGTATCTACCAGCTTTTTTATGCCAACGGTTGGCAGGGCAGTGTCTCTGAGGAAGGAGTATTTGCCGCTGTTTACCATGTCCTGCACTACCAGCATGCCGTGGAGGTCGCAGTAGTAGTAGAATGCTTCCGGTTCGATTTTAATGTGCTTGCGGAGCATGTTAAAGCCCAGCTCCTTCATGCGGAGAATGTCCCGCTCGTATTCCTGCTCCTCTGCAGGTAAAAAGATGCCGTCGCAGAAGTATCCCTGGTCCAAAACGCCGTGAAGGAAGATGGGTTCGCCGTTTAAGCAGACGCGGTTTATTCCATTTATTTCTTTAATTTCTATGGTACGCAGGGCGAAGTAGGTTTCCACCTCATCCTGGTCCACGGAAAGGGTCATGCGATACAAGTAAGGATGTTCGGTGGTCCAAAGCTCCGGTTCATACGGGGTGTCATCTGCGGTGAGCAGACCGCGGAGCTTCAGGTAACCGGAATTTCCGGTCATGGTAAACTCCATCTGCTCGCCGGTATGGAGAGTCACCAGTGCTTTTGCGTGAACACTCCGCTCCGGATGGTTGGTGGCAAAGGAAATGTGGACACCGTTTAAGTCAGGAGTCAGTTTTAAATCCTTGATGTAGGTGTCGGACACCTGCTCCAGCCAGACGCTTTTCCATATGCCGCTGACCGGTGTATACCACATGCCGCCTCTCTTTTTTGTCTGTTTTCCGTATGGATATTTTGTGGACAGCTTGTCGGTAACCTTTACCGTCAAAGTATTTTCTTTGTTCGTATAGATTACGTTAGAAACGTCAAAGGAAAACGGCAGGTATCCTCCGGTATGTTTACCCAGTAATACGCCGTTTAAATAAACCTCCGCCAGCTGGTCCACCGCTTCAAAATGAAGCAGGGTGCGGATGCCGGCCTCCGGTTTGTTTACCATAAATTTCTTTTTATAAACCAGTTGGGCTCCTACTTTCTTTTTGTATCCGGAAAACTCCGACTGAGGAGGAAACGGAACCAGGCAGGTGCCGTTGTTCAGCTTCCATTCGCCGTTTAAGGAGTAGCAATTGTTCCTTTTTAACTGCGGACGGGGATATTCCTGCCAAACTTCGGAGGAATCGCCCAGGGCTTCTCCCGCTTCGCTCATTAAACGGTAGTGACCGTTTCTTACAAAATGGAAAATGCCGGAGAGTACAAGTAAAACCAGTACAGCAACCACAAAGGCCGCCAGGAAAATGTTTTCGTTTGGAATAAAAGAAGTGGTACCGTCGTTATTGGTAACTGTTTCTGCATTTTTCAGCACCGCCGCACCGATGGACGGACCGATAATGCCCGGAATCAGCACCTGGCCGATAATGCGGATGCCCTGGAACTGGCCCGCACGGCTTTCCGGAATCAGGCTTCGGATCATGGCGCCGAAAATGGACATGCCGGTAAGGTAACCGGTCATCATAAGCAGGGAGCCGATAAACACCACCGGGGTAGCACGGCCAAAGAACAGCAGTATGTAACCGGCCATCAGCAGTAACAGGGTTGGCATAACGGAGGTTTTGAAGCCGGTCATATCAAACAGCTTGCCGTAAAATGCGGTGATAATTGCTGCCACAATAATGGCCGGAGCCATAACAAGTACATAATCGGTCATGCCAAGGCTCTTTTCGTAATACAGTATCAGGTATGGCATATAGGTCTGGATGGAAATATTGAAAACCGCAAATGCCAGAACAATCAGATATAACATCGGGTTGTTTTTCATTACTCCCGGGCGGAAGCTGTATACGACACCTGCCCAGTAGTTCTTTTTGGTTTCAGCAGCTTTTTCAGCTTCTCTTTTTGCCTCAAGCTCCGGCGCTTCTTCCACGATAAAAAGACCGAGGATACCAATGAACAATGTGGCGAAACCGATGATTAAGAAAATAAGGGTCCAGCTTTGGTCTTTTTCCAGGTCAAAGAACATAAAGCTTCCGAAAACAACCAGAATGGAAACCAGTGGCATCATGGAGTTGATTCCTTCGATTTTGCCCCGGCTGGCATCGTCGCCCCAGTCGGTCATCCAGGCATTAAAGCCGGCGTCGTTGGCGGAGGAACCGAAGAAGGTCATGACGCAGTCCATAATTATTACTAAGGTTACACCAAGGGAGGCTGCTGCTGCGGTGCTTCCGGCAATCGGAGTTAATATATCCATGCGGATGAGACAGAAGGATAAAATGGACACACCCCATGCGATATATCCGCCGCTCATGAGCAGCTTCCGTTTATTTAAATGGTCGGACAGGGCGCCAACCAGCAGGGTGGTAACCGTGGCGGCCACGGAGCTGGCGCTGACCATGAAAGAAATTTCTGCGGCAGAGGCATGGAACATTTTGTAGATAAATACATTAAAGTACATATTTTCCACAACCCAGGCCACCTGGCCCATTAAACCAAAGACAGCAAGTACTGCCCAGAATTTTTTATTCAGACGCTTCATAAATAACCCTCCTGCATGCGTAATATTCTTATAATCAGCATACCAAAAAACGGCCGGTTCCGCAACAAAAAGGGGTATTTTTTTGAAGAACGGCATAATTTACATTAATTTGGCAAGAATGGTAAAAAAGGTATTTGAAATCGTGGAAGTTTGTGGTATGATAAACTATGTATAAGTATAATTATGTTCAATGGCAGAACAGACAGAATGAAAGAAGGAACAGCATGGTAAATATGCGAAAGGTCCGGCTGATGACAAAGCTGGCAATATATGAAAAAACAGAAGGAAAAGAAGACATCCGGCTGGGTAAGTATTTCCGGCGGGATTATGTACGGTTAAAAATCCTGCACAATATCGTAGCGGTAACCATCGGTTATCTGCTGGTGCTGGCTATGGTCGTTGCCTATCAGATGGAATATTTAATCCGTGAGGCAGTAAACTTAGACTATGTCGGCATTGGCAAGACTATTCTCGGCTGCTATATTATTGTGGTTACGGTTTATGTTATGGCTTCTTTGGTGTGCTCCGGTTTGTATTACGATTACTCCCGTAAAAAGCTGGCAAAGTATTTTAGAATGCTCCGCCTGCTCCGCAGCATGTATCAGGAAGAAGAAGGACAGCTTGGAATGGAAGAGGTGGAAGAATAACTATGATGATTATAACTAAATTATTGGAATTCAGAGGAATGGCCCGGAGATTTTTTCAGAAGTACCAGTTGTTAATCGAGCCGGTATTTCGTTTCATAATCTCTTATCTGGCATTCCATACAATTAATACTGCATTAGCATATAATACCAGAGTTGCTAATCCGGTTATCGAGCTGGGTCTGGCAGCAGTGGGAGCCTTTCTTCCGCCGGTGGTGTTAATCCTGCTTTGTGCAATGCTTGCAATCTTGCAGGTGTACAGTGCATCTCCTATTCTGGCAGCACTGGTTGTGGTTATTTTTGCTGTGCTTTATTGCTTTATTGCCCGCTTTTCCGGAAAGTACGGATATGCGGTTGTGGCGGTGCCGATTTTGTTTGTGTTCAAAATGCCGTACCTGGTTCCGCTGCTGCTCGGTATGATAGCGACTCCAATGGCAATTTTCCCAACCGTCAGCGGTGTTATTGTTTACTTTGTATTCAGAGTAATCCAGGAGGCGGCAACCCGTCAGGACATTTCCAGTCTGGACGCTACCCTGGCATTGTATATCGATGTAGTCAACAGCCTGTTTAAGCATAAAGAAATGTTTCTTACCGCGGCAATTTTTGCGGCAGTAATCTTTATCATGTGGCTGGTGAGACGTCTCCGGTTTGAATTTGTATTTGAAATTACCATTGTACTCGGTGCAATTATTAATATCTTAGGCTTTTTACTGGCAAACCTGCAGTTAGACATTAACGTGGGAACCGGCGATATGATTCTCGGAACCGTTGTTTCCATGCTGCTGGTATTTGTGGCCCAGTTCTTCCGGGTTGTGTTAGACTACACTTCCGTGGAGCATGTACAGTTTGAAGATGACGATTATTACTATTATGTAAAGGCTGTGCCAAAGATTGATGTTTCCATGCTGCAGAAAAATGTAACAACCTTCTCCGATGAAGAAGAGGAGCAGGAAGAAGCATTGACAGCGGCAGAGGAAGAAGACTTTGAGTTTGCGGCGGAACCGTCTGCCGGTGGAAAATCTGCAGAAGAAACAGAAGACTTCGAAGAGGAGCAAACAGAAGAAGAGGAATAATAAAGATAAGGAACGGACAACATTATGGATAACATCTTAAATTTGTTGGATAAGTTAATAAGATGGCTGTCACTGCCGCAAATGCACCCGATGGATTTCGTGGAAATTATTTTGATTGCAGTGGTGTTTTATTATGTCATAAAGTGGATTAAAACAACCAGAGCCTGGGTTATTGTAAAGGGTCTGATTGTGCTTCTGCTTGTATGGATTTTAGCTACGGTATTAAGATTTGATGTTATTTTGTGGTTGTTCACCAACACTATCGGTGTAGGTATTACTGCCGTTCTGATTTTGTTCCAGCCGGAGCTTAGAAGAGTTCTGGAAACGCTGGGCCAGAGAAAAATTCTTTCCTTAGATCTGTTCATGGAGGGCAAAGACAAAAAGAACGAAAAATTCTCCCAGGATACTTTAAATGAGCTGGTACGCGGTACCTTCGAACTGGCAAAAACCAAAACCGGTGCTCTCATTGTTTTGGAGCAGGACGTGTCTCTCAATGAATATGCACAAACCGGTATTACCATTGACGGTCTTGTAACCAGCCAGCTGTTAATCAATATTTTTGAGCATAATACGCCATTGCATGACGGTGCGGTTATTGTCCGCGGTGACAGAGTGGTTTCCGCTACCTGTTATCTGCCGTTGTCCGGCAATATGCGTTTAAGTAAAGACCTTGGCACCAGACATCGTGCCGGCGTGGGTATCAGTGAAGTAACCGACAGCTTTACCATTATTGTTTCCGAAGAAACCGGAAAGGTTTCCATTGCAAAAGGCGGTAACCTGATTTTCAATGTAGACGGTGATTTCCTCAAGGCAAAGCTTATGGAACTGCAAAAGGGTAAAGAGCAGGAAGTTAAAACAAAGAGATTCCCAAGATTGAAAGGAAAGCGGGAGAAATGAAAGAAAGAGTCACACACAATTTTGGATTAAAAATGTTATCGGTGGTGTTGGCGGCATTACTTTGGCTGGTAGTTATCAACTCCCAGGACCCGGTAGAAACCGTTACCTTTGAAGACATTCCGGTAACTATCATAAATGAGGATGCTTTGACTGCAAAGGATAAAATCCCGGAGGTTGTGGAGGGAGATTCTGTTTCTGTTGTGGTAGAAGCACGGCGTTCTATCTGCGACAAATTAACCAAAGCAGATATTATTGCAGTGGCGGATTTTGAAAAGGTTTCCGTGACCGATGCCGTTCCGATTGATGTATCCGTAAAAGGATATACCGAAAGAGAAGTAGAAATTGTCCGCGGAATGAATCAGATGATGAAGCTTCGTCTGGAAGATTCCATCAGTAAGGATTTCCGCATTAAAATTTCCACCACCGGACAAGCTGCAGAAGGATATGTAATCGGCGACATGGTAGCCAGCCCGAACATGATTACCCTTACCGGCTCCGGTACCCAGATCAGCAAGGTAAAAGAAGTGGTGCTGATGGTAGATGTGGATAAAATATCTTCCGAGTCCCATGCAACCGGAGTTCCGGTTATTTACGATATGAACGGTGATATTGTCAATTCCTCTAAGGTTGCCATGAGTGCTAAAGAGGTTTCAGTAGTCATTCCGGTGTTAAAAACCCAAACTGTAAAAATTAATGTTGTTACAGAGGGTGAACCTGCTCCCGGTTATGAGGTGGGGCCTATATCCCATCAGCCGGAGTATGTAACGGTTGCAGGCATGCCAACTGATTTGGTTTTGCTTGGCACCACATTAACGGCTAAGGTTAATATTACCGACCAAAGCGGTGTGGTAGAAGAAAATATTGATATTGCCAGCCTGTGGGATGAGTCTTTAGACAGTCTCCGTATTGTAGATGAAGATAAATTGGCAGTTACGGTTACCATGCAGGAGTACCAGAAGAAGGTTTTTGAACTTACGCCGGAAGATGTAGAACTGAGAGGTTTACCGGAAAATTTCACAGGTTCCATCGGAATGCTTCACTCTTCCCGCGTACAGGTACGTGGCAGCAAAGCAAGTCTGGAAGGCTTAACCCTTGATCAGCTTGCGCCGTACATAGACTTAATTGATATTGCAATACCGGGCAGTTACCGCCTGAACATCTGTCTGGAAAATCAGGGAGACTTGATTTTGGATTCTGTTTTAACTGCAATGGTGGATGTGGAATATCGTCCGCAGGTGGAAGAACCGGATTCCGAAACCAATCCGGATACAGATGTGCAGGGCACCGGAGATGATACTGCAAACGGTGGCGCTGAATAGAAGATAAGGAATCAGAATTTTGAAAAATTTATTTTTGACATTTAAGAAATATCGTTATCTGCTGTTTCAGCTGGTAAAGAAAGACATAAAATTAAAATACAGAAGCTCATACATGGGCGTATTGTGGACATTGCTGGAACCATTGTTAACCATGATGGTTCTGGTTTTGGTGTTCTCAAAGCTGTATCATAACACGAAAGACTTTCCGGTTTATATTTTAACCGGACGTCTTTTATACTCCTTTTTTGCAAATACAACCCGTGGAGCCTTAAAGTCCGTACGTGCCAATGCCAGCATGATAAAAAAGGTATACGTGCCAAAATACATGTATCCTTTTGCCAGTGTGTTGTCGGGCTATGTGCAGTTTCTCATTTCCCTGGTGGTGCTTGCAGGTGTGGCAGTATATTGTAATATTAAGCCAACCTGGCATCTGTTGGAGGCATTGGTACCGTTAACTGTGATACTGGTTTTAACTATGGGTGCAGGCTTGTGGCTATCTACCCTGGCAGTATTTTTCCGTGATTTGGAATATCTTTGGGGAGTTGCGTTGACGCTGATTATGTATGCCTGTGCTATTTTCTACAGAGTAGAAACCGTAGTCGGGGATAACAACCGTTGGTTGTTCCGGTTAAATCCGCTTTATTCCGTAATTGAAAACTTCCGTGATGCGGTTTACGGCAATGCCATGAATATGCC
This sequence comes from Lachnospiraceae bacterium, assembly GCA_017938145.1. Taxonomy (GTDB): domain Bacteria; phylum Bacillota; class Clostridia; order Lachnospirales; family Lachnospiraceae; genus SIG299. The sequence goes on along the minus strand of JAGBCB010000015.1, from coordinate 28,845 downwards.
TGTTATGCTGTATTCCGTGGGATTTTCTGTTGTAATTTTCCTAAGCGGGCTGGTTGTTTTTTATAAAAATCAGGATAAGTTTATTTTACACCTGTAAATGTAAGATGAGGTTACTATGTCTGAGACAGTTTTAAAAGTAGAAAATGTCAGCGTAAAATACCGCCTGACAGAACAAAAGGTAGATGATTTAAAGGATTATCTCATTAAGCTTTTCAAGCGGGAGCTGCGATATAAAGAATTTCTGGCGTTGGACAATGTGTCCTTTACGCTAAATAAGGGTGACCGCCTGGCCATTATGGGCATGAACGGTGCGGGTAAGTCCACACTGCTTAAGGTAATCGCCGGAGTGTTAAAGGCATCGGAGGGAACGGTGACCAAGCGCGGCAAGGTGGTACCGTTACTGGAGCTCGGTGCGGGGTTTGACATGCAGTACACCGGTTCTGAAAATATTTATTTGTACGGAGCAATGCTTGGATATTCCAAAGCTTTTTTGGATGAAAAGTATGCGGAAATCGTAGAGTTTGCCGAACTGGGCGATTTTATTAATGTGCCGCTTAAAAATTATTCCTCCGGTATGAAGGCAAGACTGGGCTTCTCCATTGCAACCATTGTGGAGCCGGACATTCTTATTCTGGATGAGGTGCTTTCCGTGGGAGACGCTAAATTCCGCAAAAAGAGCGAAAAGAAAATTATGGATATGTTTGATAAAGGGATTACGGTTCTTTTTGTATCCCACAATGAATCCCAGGTCAGAAATTTATGTACCAAGGGAATTTTGCTGGAGCACGGTAAAATGACGGTCAGCGGTACCGTGGACGAAGTGCTGGAAAAATATAAAACCATAACAGGATAAATTATAATACGCCGGAGCAGGATGCTCCGGCGTATTTGCATAAGGGAGAGAGAAGGATTACTGTTTAGGTTTTCTGCGGTTGGAATTTTCTTCTTCAATAATCTGGCCTTCGGCCTCTTCCTGAACCGCCTCTTCAAAATCTGCTTTCTTACCTAAGGTGGCATTGATGGTCATTTCGTTGTATTGACCGTTGGCGAAGCGCTGTACCGTTAATTCCACGGTGGTTCCGTAGCGGTAGGAGGATACGGCAGCAATCAGTTCGTTAGCTGTGCTGACACGGACACCGTTAACGTTGGTAACAATATCACCCACCTGCAGGTTGGCAGCTTCTGCCGGGCTGTCTTCCAGGATGGAATAGATATAAGCTCCGATTGGCCAGCCGTAGAAGGCGGAAATGTCTGTAGTAACATCTTTGAGAGTAACACCGAGGAAGCCTTTGTCTTCGTCTGCGAGGATTTCGCGGGTCATCAGCTCGTTTAAAATTGGGATGGCTCGGGAAATCGGGATGGCAAAGCACATGCCTTCCACGCCGGTAGCCTTGTACTTTGCAGAATTGATACCGATTACCTCGCCTTTGGTATTGAACAGCGGGCCGCCGCTGTTACCGCCATTGATGGCTGCATCGGTTTGTAAAGCTACGATTTCGTTTCCTTCCACGTTAATGGTACGGTCCTTGGCACTGATGTAACCTACGGTTACGGACTGACCGTATCCTAAAGCATTACCGATGGCAATGGCCATTTCGCCGAGACGCACCTTTTCGGAATCGCCTAAAGTAGCGATACGGATATTGGACAATGTTTCAGCGGTAAGGTCCTTCAACGGAACCGCAATAATTGCCAGGTCGGCTTTGGCATCGGTACCCTTAATCATGGCTTCCAATACGGTATCGTCGATAAATGTAACTTCGATTTTTGTGGAATCGGCAACTACATGGTTGTTGGTGGCAATCAGAAGCTCGGTATCGTTTTTACCTACGATGAAGCCGGAGCCGCTGCTTGGAACTTCCTGCTCGTAAGTACCCCAGAAGGACTCGATGGTATCTAATATAGTGCTGTTTACTGCAACGGTAGCTGCAAGGTTTTGTTCTACCACCTGTACCACTACGCTTTCTGCCGGACTTTCTGCCCCTTCAATTACACTGGCAGTACCAAGGGTAATGTTAACCGGGGTGCCGTTGCCTGTGATGATGGTGTTGCCATCCGCAGTCAGACTGTTTTCGGAGTCGTTAACCGCAAGCTTTTGTAACCAAGGAAGGTCAAATACTTCCGTTGCCAGATAAGAGGTGCCGATAAAGGCAGCACCGGCAATAATGCCGAAGCAGGCAGCGCCGGCTACCCATTTGAGGACTTTTACGAAAGGACGTTTTTTCTTTTTCACAGGAACCTCTGCGGTAACCCGGGATGCTGTATTTTCGTAATTATAGGAAGTGTTGTAATTGTAAGTATCATATGGGGAACGGTAATAGGAAGAGGAATTTGGTTCCTCGCGCTTTTCACCGTTTTCATATTTATAGCGGTACGGTTCGGAAATCACAGGCTCGCTTTCCTTCTTTGTACCAACATTGGTATTGGATTCGTTTTGAATAGTTCTTTCTTCATCAAACATAGAAAATGTTACTCCTTTCGTGTTGCTGTGAATGTATCATAACAGGAGTTTGTGTATACTTTGTGAAGAAAAACTGTTTTTTTTGTTAAAATGCTTTTGATTTTTTAGGAGTTATGCTACAATGTACACTGTATAAAAATATTCTGCACTAGGAAAGACTAAGTAAACTATGGGAATGATAAAAAATCATCAGAAAACTTTAAATCGGATTCATGTGGTTATTGATTTAGTGCTGGTTGTTGTTGCATACGCACTGTCTTACGGATTCCGTTTCCTGTGGCTCCGTTGGATACCGATTTTCGATAAGCAGCCGGGAACTTATCTGGATTTTGGCGTTTACATGAGCTATCTCTGGTTTATTCTTCCGGGATACCTTATTATTTTGTTAACCAACGGGGTGTACCGGCCGCAAAGAAGCAACGGCCGGTTCCTCGAAATCATGCGGATTGTAAGAATCAATATCATCGGTATGTTCTATATCATGGCACTTCTGTTCCTGATAAAAGAAATGAATATCTCCCGATGGTTTTTGGTTATCTTTTTCTTACTGAATGTATTTTTGGAGCTGGCGTACCGTTTTGTACTCAGAAGAACCCTCCGGAAAATCCGCAAGGAAGGCTATAACATTAAGCATGTTCTGCTGGTGGGCTACAGCCGCACCGCAGAAGGTTTAATCGACCGCATGATGGCAAATCCCCATTGGGGATACCACATCATCGGAATTCTGGATGACATGATGGAAACCGGAACCAGATATAAGGGCATTCCGGTAATCGGAACCTTAGAGACGCTGGAGCAGCAGCTGGACGATTACGATCTGGACGAAATCAACATTACCATGAAGATGGAAGATTATACCCGTCTGGCAGAAATTGTGGCTAAATGTGAGAAGAGCGGTGTCCATACAAAATTTTTGCCGGACTATCAGGATATTATCCCAACCATTCCGTATATGGAAGATTTAGAGGGACTTCCGGTGGTGCATATCAGAAAGGTTCCGCTTTCTTCCAGCGAATTAAACCGCTTCATCAAACGTGGTATGGATTTGATTTTAGGCGTATTGGCACTCATTATTGCGGCAATTCCGATGCTCATTGTTGCAATTATTATTAAGTGTACTTCCAAAGGCCCTGTGCTCTACACACAAAAGAGAGTAGGCTTCCGTAATAAAGAATTTTTAATGTATAAGTTTCGTTCCATGGAAATCCAGGAGGAAGAAAAAGAAAAGACCGAGTGGACCACTTTTAAAGACCCCCGGGTTACACCAATCGGCAAGTTTATCCGCAAGACCAGTATCGACGAGCTGCCGCAGCTGTGGAATGTGTTAAAGGGCGATATGAGTCTGGTGGGACCTCGTCCGGAGCGGCCGTTCTATGTAGAAAAATTCAAGGAAGAAATTCCAAGATATATGGTAAAGCATCAGGTGCGTCCGGGCATGACCGGATGGGCCCAGGTCAACGGCTACCGGGGAGACACTTCCATCCGCAAGCGTATTGACTATGATTTATACTATATTGAAAACTGGACACCGGGCTTTGACCTGCTCATTATGTTCTTAACGGTGTTCAAGGGATTTATCAACAAAAACGCATATTAAAGAGAGTTTATAGAAATGAGGAATTTTTAAATGACTGACGATGTAAACAAGACAGAAGAAAAACAGGACAATTACGAAGAAATTTGTTATATCTGCCGCCGGCCGGAAAGCAAGGTGGGCAAGATGATGAAGCTTCCTACCGGTATCTGCATTTGTTCCGACTGCATGCAGAAAACCTTTGATGCTATGAATAATACACCGTTTCCGATGGGCGGCATCGATATATCCGGTTTCTCTCCGTTCATGTTTGGTGGCGGAGAAATGCCAAAGAGCCAGAAAATAAAGAAAAAGCAGCCAAAGGAGCAGCCGGCAGAGGATGCAGGTGAAGTTCCTGAGGGTGTGTTTGATATCCGCAACTTAAAGCCGCCGCATAAAATCAAAGCAGAGCTGGACGAATACGTTATCGGCCAGGAAAAGGCAAAAAAGGTGATGTCTGTTGCGGTATATAACCACTACAAGAGAGTATACGATAAGTCCGAAGACGGTGTGGAACTGGAAAAATCCAATATGCTGATGCTGGGTCCTACCGGTTCCGGTAAAACCTATCTGGTAAAAACTTTGGCAAAGCTTTTAAATGTACCTCTCGCTATTACGGATGCCACTTCTTTAACGGAAGCGGGCTATATCGGTGACGACGTGGAAAGCGTGCTTTCCAAGCTTTTGGCAGCGGCGGATAACGATGTGGACAGAGCCGAAAAAGGCATCGTGTTCATTGATGAAATTGATAAAATCGCAAAAAAGAGAAACGCCCACAGCCGTGATGTCAGCGGTGAATCGGTACAGCAGGGCTTATTAAAGCTGTTGGAAGGTGCCGAGGTGGAGGTTCCGGTGGGAGCATCCAGTAAAAACGCCATGGTACCGATGACAACCATCGACACCACAAACATTTTGTTTATTTGCGGCGGTGCGTTCCCGGATTTGGAAAACGTGGTAAAGGAACGTTTGACCAAGCAGTCCACCATGGGCTTTACCGGCGAGCTTCGCGACCGCTTTGACGGTGATAAAAACTTACTTGCCCAGGCTACGGCAGCAGACCTTAGAGAATACGGAATGATTCCGGAATTTATCGGTCGTCTTCCGGTACTGTTTGCTCTAAGTCCTCTTGACAAAAACATGTTAATCCAGATTTTACAGGAGCCAAAGAACGCTATTTTAAAGCAGTACAAAAAGTTGCTTGCCATGGATGAGGTGGATTTGGTATTTGACGAAGGTTCCCTGGAAGCCATTGCGGAAAAGGCAATGGAAAAAGACACCGGTGCCAGAGCGCTCCGTGCTATTATTGAAGACTTAATGTTAGACATTATGTACGAGATTCCAAAGGACGATGCCATCGGCAGGGTTACCATTACCAAAGATTATATTTTAAATAACGGTGCCCCGATTATCGAAATGCGCACCAATGTAACTCCGCTCTTAACAGGAGAATAATAGAAATTACAAAACTCTCATATCTTGTAAAAAAAGGTACGGGAGTTTTTTTATGTCGGATTTTGACCTTTACTATAATATGCTGGAGGAGCATCCTTACCTCTTTGGTCTGTCGCAGCTGGAAAACCTGGAGGCTGTTGGTGTGAACCGGGTGAGGAGGATACCGGGTTTTGACTACCGTGGAAACGGGATTATTATCGGTTTTGTAGATACGGGAATTGATTACACCCATCCGGTGTTTGTGCAGGCGGACGGCAGTAGCCGGGTGCGCGTAATTTGGGCGCAGGATGAAGAAAACGGAACGCCACCGGAAGGCTTCGGGTTTGGCGGTTTGTTTGGCCCGGAAGAGATTTCGGCAGGAACGGCACCAAAGGATGAAAACGGACACGGTACTTTTTTGGCGGGCATTGCAGCAGGCCGGGAGGATAGAAACAATAATTTTTCCGGCGTGGCATCGGGGGCGGAACTGGCCGTGGTAAGATTGCGGGAAGCATCGCAAGAGTTAAAAGAATATTTTTGTATGCGGCCGAATGTGGCAGCATTTAACGAGGCAGACATTATGCAGGGGGTGCGGTTCCTGTTGGAATATGCGGCTGCCCAGGGAAAACCCTTGGTACTGTGTCTTGGGGTGTGCTCAAGTCTTGGAAGCCATCGCGGCACCATGCCTTTATCGTTATATTTAAACAGTCTTGTTTACCTGCCGGATGTTTGTATAATTACTGCAGCGGGAAATGAAGGAAATGCCAGACATCACGGACATTTTTTACTGGGAGCAGCACCCCAGGAGGTGGAAGTATATGTAGAGGAAAAGGGCAGCGGTTTCACATTGGAAATTTTTGCGGAAGCGATTGCAGACCTGAGGCTTCGGGTGATTTCCCCGACAGGGGATGATGCCCCGGCGCTCGGCAGTGGATTTTCCGGGACGGAGCGGTTTCCGATGATTTTTGACCGGAGTGTGCTGTATATTGAGAGGGAAAGCCTGATGCGGGCCGGAACCATGCAAAGAATCCGGCTGCGTCTGGAACGCCCTTCCACCGGTATCTGGCGGTTACAATTCGGACGGAGCGATATGGCGGCGGAAGTAAATCTGTGGCTGCCTATCAGCGAGTTTTTAGAGGGAGACGTATATTTTACGGAACCGGATACGGAAATGACCTTATGTGAACCGGCAAATGCTCCTCTTTTATTAGCAGTGGGCGGTTATTCCACGGAAAACGGCAGTCTGGCCCCTTTTTCCGGGAGAGGCTTTACGGCGGACGGTTTGAACCAGCCGACCCTGCTGGCACCTTCCGTTGCTGTAAACGGTCCCTTTGCGGGAGGCGGTTATATTGAAAAGAGCGGTACCAGTATCGGAGCTGCTTATACGGCAGGCTGTGTGGCTCTGTTTATGGAATATATAGAGGAATACCGGCGCACGGGAGCAGCGGTTCCCATGGATACGGTACTGCTTAGAAATTTGTTTTCCCTGGGAGCGGTACGGGAAGAAGGGGTCGAGTATCCTTCTCCGGCCTATGGTTACGGAAACTTAAATTTGTATGGGGTGTTTGAATTTTTGCGAAATTTGTAATGCGGGCAGGGCGGTTACTTTTATCGCGGAAATTTCTAAGTTTTGTTTGACAAGACGACACCGTGATATTATACTGTACTTTAATCAACTACCAAGGTAAAGAAGGTGTGGTATGGCGCGCAAAACAAGTTTTTGGCGGAAACTTCATAATCTGCTTCCGAAAAAGAAAATTTATATTGAAGGAAATTTGAATACCCAGGAAACAACGCCGGAACAGGAGTTGGAGATTTTAGAGGGAGAAGAAACCCCAATCCGGGTATATTTTGATAAAAACAGCCAGTACGAAATTATCGAGCAGGAAATTTTACCTGCGAAAATTCCGTGCCCGGGCTGTGGCCGCAGAATTTCCCACGGCATGGATTATTGCAACTTTTGCGGTGCCCATGTCACGGAAAAAGAACAACAAGAAGGAGTATAATAATGGGAGACTGGAAAAAGAACCTGCGTGTGGTAGAACCGTATGTGCCGGGTGAACAGCCAAAGCAGGAGAATATGATTAAATTAAATACAAACGAGAATCCTTATCCGCCGGCACCGGGTGTGGAAAAGGTGCTTAAGAGCATGGAAACCGGAGATTTCCGCCTGTATCCGAAACCGGATGCCAGGGAGCTGGTGGATGCTTTGGCAGAAGAATATAAGGTTCCTGCTAATCAGGTATTTGTGGGCGTCGGCTCCGATGATGTGCTTGGTATGGCGTTTTTGACCTGTTTCAACAGCGAGAAACCGGTGTTGTTCCCGGATATTACCTATTCCTTTTATCCGGTATGGGCTGACTTGTTTAAGATTCCGTATAACCGTCCGGCATTGGATGAAAATTTCTGCATTAAGAAAGAAGATTATTTTGTAGAAAACGGCGGTATTGTGATTGCCAATCCGAATGCGCCGACCTCCATCGCCATGCCTTTAGCGGACATTGAGGAAATTGTGGCAAAGAATCCGGATTCCGTAGTAATTGTGGATGAAGCCTATGTGGATTTCGGTGGGAAAAGTGCCCTTCCTCTTGTGGATAAGTATGAGAATTTACTGGTGGTACAGACCTTTTCCAAGTCCCGCTCCATGGCGGGTATGCGTATCGGTTTTGCCATCGGTAACAAGGAACTGATTGACGCCATGTATGCGGTGCGCAATTCCTATAATTCCTACACCATGAACATGCCGTCTATTTTGTGCGGCGTAGAAGCGGTAAAGGACCGTGTATATTTTGACAAAACAAGAAACGCCATCATGGAGACCAGAGCGGATGTGGCAAAGAAGCTGGAGGCACTTGGATTTACCGTATTGCCTTCTTCTGCAAACTTTCTGTTTGCGGCACATGAGAGCGTTCCTGCTGAAGAATTGTTTATGATGCTTCGTGAAAAGCACATTTATGTGCGTTATTTCAAGAGCCCGAGAATCAATAATTATCTGAGAATCACCATCGGTACGCCGGAACAGATGGAAATTTTCTTAGCCGAAGTGGAAAAATATCTGGCTTCCAAATAATGCGCAAATTTTTAGATTGGAATAATATATGCAAAACAGAAACTACCAAAAAGAACTGGAAAAGTTAATAGAAAAACAGCAAAGGGATGGCGAAAAGCCCTCCCTTTTGCTTCATAGCTGCTGTGCACCCTGCAGCAGTTACGTGCTGGAATATCTGGCACCGTATTTTAATATCTGCGATTTTTATTATAATCCGAATATTTCCCCAAAGCAGGAATACGAAGACCGCAAAGAAGAATTGGTGCGCCTGATTCGTGAAATGGGGTTATCCACAGAGGTTTCTTTTTTAGAAGGAACTTACACACCGGAGGATTTCTTTGCTATGGCAAAAGGCATGGAAGACTTGCCGGAGGGCGGCGAACGCTGCTTTCAGTGTTATGAGATGCGCCTTCGGGAATCTGCAAAAATTGCCAAGGAGCAGGGCGCAGACTATTTTGCCACAACACTGACAATCAGCCCACTGAAAAACGCGCAGAAGCTGAATGAAATAGGGGAAAAGTTGGCGGAGGAATACGGTGTAAAGTATTTACCGTCGGACTTTAAAAAGAAGAACGGATATAAGCGCTCTGTGGAATTGTCAGCGCAGTATGAGCTGTACCGGCAGAATTATTGCGGATGTGTGTTCTCGAAGCTGCAGGCGGAACGGAATGAGTAAATAGTATTAGATAAGGGATTTTAGGGGAGAAAAACAATGAGAAGAACAACTCATAATGGAGTAAAAAGATTACTGATTGGTTGTTTTCTGCTTCTGGCAGCGTGCGGACAGAAAACAGAACAAGAGACAGCTATCACAAATACAGTAACGCCTACCGTTACGCTGGCGCCAACGGCAACGCCAATACCGGAACCAACGGCAACACCGAGCCCAACGCCGATGATCGATATTCCGCTTTCAGAAGAATATTTTCCGGATATGAATTTTAGGACGTATTTATATGAATATGCGGATATCAATAAAGACCGCATTCTTTCTTTGGAGGAGCGGGAGGCGGTGATCCGGATTCAAAATGATTTTGATGATTATGACAAGAGTGCATCGTGGAACGAGGGCAATGCAGATGTGGATTATTACGATTATATAACAACGGAATATCTGATGCCGCTTTGTGATGTGGAAAATCTGCAGGGCATAGAATATTTCCCGAATTTATATGAAATCCAGCTGGTTGGTATGAATATGAGCGGGGATGTTGTTGTAACAAATCCGTTACTGGGAGTTTTTAAATTGACCTACGAAGGGGATGCAATCACCATCGATCTGACAGCCTGTGAAAAACTTCATACTTGTGTGGTTCACCGTAGTTCCGAGATAAAACCGACCATTCTTTTGCCAAAGCATCTGGAAGTTACGCCGTTAGAAAGAATAAGTCCGTACGGAAATACCTATTATGATTGCGTGATTGGAGAAACAGCACGGCAGTGGCATAGTGGAGAGTGGTGAGGTTACTGGTTTTGCGTGAAAAGCGCAAGAAAAAACTTGAACATATGTTCGAAATGTGATATAATATATTTAGCAACCGTGTACAAGGTGGTAAGCCTCCCAAACTAGAAATAGAGGGGAGGTGGTGTTAATGGTGACGATTTACGAAGTGATTTCTTTGATGTTAGCATTTGGTATGTTACTTATTGCACTGCTTGCCTACATAGATAGGGATAACAAGCGAAAATAAAAATGCCTACCTTGTTACTTGGCGGTAGAAGGTAGACATTTTATGACTATTCTTTGAGGCTAACCACCTTGTGTGGCGGTTGCTCCTTTTCTGTTTTGATTATAGCACGGTATGTGCTTTTTTTCAACAGAAAGTTAGAAGACATATTAGTTCTGTAATATGTTAATCTAAAATAGTCTTTGTTCTTTGCATCATAAAATAATTCATCAGCAGTAATTTGCCACCACTGAGGTGGCAGAAAAACAAATGCATCCATGATATAATAAATGTACTACTCGAGGAATAATAGCAAGATAACCATCAGCATCATAATAATAGCAGCAAGTATAAAATCAAGCAGTAAGACGCCCAAGTATCTTATAACAAGGTATTTGTTTTTACAAAGAGGTAAGATGTCTTGTATATTTAGATAATTGCAGGTGGCAAAAATAATGGACAAGAACATCATCAGGCAGGCAATGCGCTGTACCCATAGCTGGGAACCATAAGTGTCCTTTACTTCAAGAGAAAGGGACAACCAAAAAATAAACAAGTAAGTTGGCGTTGCAAGTATCATTTTCCATACTGTACCGGTACGAAACCCCGGAAATAAGAAGTCCCGAAAAGAAAAAGTAGTAGTTTGTTCAACAGGTTTTTTGGAAATATTGTTTTCTAGGGCTGCTTTTAATTCGGCAACTGTTTCATAGCGGTCGGATGGTTTAAATTCAATACACTTTTCAATGATGCGAACCAGTTCTTGCGGAACCTCCGGCAAGGTGGAGGTCAGTTCCTTTAACAAGATACCTACGGCATAGATATCCGTTTGCGGAGAAGAAGAACCAAACCCATATTGTTCCGGAGCCGCGTAACCCTTAGTGCCAAGCAAGACAGTATCTCGGTTCGAGTCTTCTGCATAGTATTTTGCAGCGTTAAAATCTAACAGTACTACATTGTTGTATTCAGTGATAATTATATTAGAGGGTTTGATATCCCGGTGAATAATCGGTGGTTGCATATTATGTAATCGGCATAGAATTTCGCACAGTTTGATGGTATAATGAATGATGTCGGAAATGCCCGGGCGGGTTGTTTTAATCAGGTGCTCCAAAGACTGTCCGGAGACGAAAGTTTCAATCAGGGTCAGCTGATGATTTTCTTCATAGAACTCAATAATCCGGGGTGTACCGCACACAGGATGTTCAGAAAGCTCTTTGTAGACATTTGTGTTATAAACCGATAATATTTTTTTGACAAATATTTCTTGCGTATCCTGATGCTGTACCAGATAGACTTTGTGATCTTCATTTAGTGTGGCAATGGTCTTGTAATATGATAATGCAAGCTGACTGGAGTAATCCATACCGAAACATACCCTTTCATCATTTGATAAAATTATTATAACAGATTGGAGGTAAAAAATGAACGAAAAATCAACAATAGAACTGGAACAAATTTTAGGTAGTACTCATCCGAAGGATTTTGAGGCTTATTGTGTCTCCAATAAAGAAAGTGTGAATGGTGATGAGCTTGCTTTTGTGGAATATTTTAAGAGCCTTTTTAAAGAAAAATGCATTACGCAGCAGATGGTTTTTTTGAAAGCGGATATTCCGGAGAGGTACGGATATAAACTTTTATCCGGGGAAAAACACACAAAACAAAGGGATGTTATTCTTAGAATTTGTTATGCTGCAGAATTTACATTGAAAGAAACCCAGAGAGCCTTGAGGAAATATGGAATGCCAGAACTGTACGCAAAGGTTCCGCGGGATGCTCTGCTTATGATAGCATTTAACGATAGACCCGGCAGTATTTTGGAAGTGAATGAGTTGTTGCAGAAGAACGGCATGCAGCCGCTACGAACTAGTGGCATACAGGAATAAGAAAAATTCCCACCTCTGCGGGGGCAACCAAAACTGAAAGCTTGTGCTATACTAACAACGGTAACAAGATTCAGTTTTGGTGCGTGAGCTAATTAGTAATGTGTTTATCCAGGGCAACCTTCGTTGCCTTTACCAAATCGGTAATAATTTTTGCCTGCTGTGCATCGCAGGTTTCTAATGTTTCTGCAATTTCTTGAATTGCAATGGTCTTATCGTTTTTAGTATCAAATAACAAATCATCAGTCTGCACGTTTAAAATTTTTGCAATGTCAACCAGAACCTGTAAGCTAAGCTTTGTGTTTCCGGTTTCAATATGACTCATGTGAGTGACTGATATTCCGATTTGTTCTGCTACTTGTTCCTGTGATAAGCCTAAGGCTTTTCGGTATTGTCTGATTTTCTGTCCGATTTTATAATAATCCATACTATCACGTCCATACAGTTTATTTATACTTGAATTATATAGGCAAATTTGGTATCATAAAATAAACTACACAGGCAAAATAATGCCTATACAGTTCAAATTCGAAGGAGGAGTTAATAGTATGAGCAAATTAGTGAAGTGTAAAACCTGTGGTGCAGAAATTGCAAAAAATGCCAAAGTGTGTCCGGGTTGTGGCGCAAAGAACAAAAAGCCTTTTTATAAAAAGTGGTGGTTTTGGGTAGTGGTAGTAATTGTATGCATTGCGTTGGCAAGCGGAGGTTCGGATGGATCTACCGATACTGATAAAAAGATTGGTGAAGTGGCTAGTGGTACAGAAATGCCGGAACCTACAAAAGCGGTTTCGGATGTGAACGGCAATAAGGAAAATCAAACAAAGGTGCCAACAGAAGCACCGACAAAGGCTCCGACATCCACGCCGATACCTGTAAAGACGATATATCGAGTTGGCGATATTCTTCAGGATGGTAATATGAAGATAACATATATGTCCAGCGGTGTATATGTAGAAGACAATGAATTCATGCAGCCTGAAGCTGGAAAAAAGTATATTTATATTCAACTTGCTTTTGAAAACACATCTAAGTCCACAGATGATTCTATTTCTTCTTTTAGTTTTGAGTGTTATGCAGATGGATATGCAGCCGAATCCTATTACGGGGGAGAAGGTGACCTTTCTGCAACCTTGTCTCCGGGAAGAACAACAAGCGGTTTCTTATACTTTACAGTTCCGGAAGATGCGAAGGAAATAGAAATAGAATACGAAACCAATATTTTTACAGAGAAAAAGATTAAGTTTGCATATGAGGGTGAAAAAGACTCCGGATATCAAATTCCGGCGAATACTACTGCTACAGAGGGTGCTTATGTGGTAGGTGATGTCGTATCTTCAAAACAGTTGGTTATTACATATCTTTCTTGTGAAGAATATGTGAGTGATAATATGTTTATACAACCGGCAGAAGGATATCGCTTTGTGTCCTGTGAATTCGAATTTGAAAATGTTTCAAGTACAGATCAGTATGTAAGCTGTTATGAGTTTTATTGCTATGCAGATGGGGTGGCATGTGATGCAACATATATCAGAGATGATGCACTCAGTGCTACGATGTCTGCAGGAAGAAAAACTAAGGGAACTGTAACATTTGAAGTTCCTGTGGATGCAACAGTAATTGAAGTAGAATACTTAACAAATTATTGGACATCAAATCGAGTAGTGTTCAAAGTAAAATAATATTTTTTCTAAAAAAGGGATATCAAAAAAAGGATATCCCTTTTTTTTGTCGAATTAATTTATTAGAGACATTTTTTTGCAATTATTTTCTCATACTAGAGACAAAGGAAACAAAGCAGGTTGATTTATAAATCCGACTTGTATCGGTGGAAGGAGCAAGGATGAATCTTAGAGAAATGCAGGAACACAGAGAGTATACTTTGTTGAGTAAATATGCGGCGTACAGCGACCAGTCCCAGGGCAGGGATTATGCCAGTGAGCTGTGTGATATCCGCACCATTTATCAGCAGGACCGAGATAAAATCATCCACAGTAAAGCATTCCGCCGGTTAAACGGTAAGACCCAGGTATTCTTAACTCCGGAAGGTGACCATTACCGCACCCGTTTAACACATACGTTAGAGGTTTCCCAGATTGCAAGAACTATCGCAAAAGCACTGCGTTTGAATGAAGACTTAACCGAAGCAATTGCCCTGGGTCACGACCTTGGTCACACTCCGTTTGGTCATGCGGGAGAGCGGGCTTTAAACGAGATTTGTCCGGGAGGCTTTGCCCATTATTTGCAGAGTGTCCGTGTTGTGGAGAAGTTAGAAAAAGGCGGTAAGGGTTTGAATCTTACGAAAGAAGTAAGAGACGGTATTGCCAACCATCAGGTAAGCACCACACCGGCTACCTTAGAGGGCAGAATTGTCCGCATCTGCGATAAAATTGCCTATGTAAACCATGATATTGACGATGCCATCCGCGGACATATTATCAAGGAAGAAGAGATTCCGGCAGAATTTACCAACGTGCTTGGTCACAGCCTGTCGGAGCGTTTGAATACCATGATTCATGATATTATCATGAACAGTGAGGATAAGAATGATATTACCATGTCTGCCCATATTGAAGATGCGTTCCAAAAGCTGCGCGCCTACATGTTTAAGAGCGTGTATACCAATCCGGTGGCAAAGAGTCAGGAAGCTAAGGCAGAGCAGATGGTACAGGAACTTTACCGTTACTATCTGGAGCGCGTAGAGCTTCTGCCAAAGGAATTCCGCGTCATGATGGACGAGCAGGGCGAACCGGCGGAACGTGTGGTGTGCGACTATGTTGCCGGTATGACCGACCGCTACGCAGTAGCAAAATTTAAAGAAATTACAATCCCTGACGCTTGGGATATCTTCTGATTGCGCATTACTGCGCAGCATCCGGCGCAGGAGCAATCAGACCAACGTTAGAAAGGACATAATTACATGTTTTATCCAGAAGAAATAGTAGAAGAAGTAAGAAGCAGGACCGATATTGTGGATTTAATCGGCACCTATGTGCGGCTCCAGAAAAAGGGCGGCAGCTACATGGGGCTGTGTCCGTTCCATAACGAAAAATCCCCGTCCTTTTCCGTACATGCGGGGCGGCAGATTTACCATTGTTTCGGCTGCGGTGCCGGCGGAAATGCGTTTACTTTTGTCATGGAATATGAAAACTTCACCTTTGTGGAGGCATTAAAATATTTGGCGGAGCGGTCCGGTGTTAAGCTGCCGGAAATTGAGTATTCTGCAGAAGCCAAACAGGCAGCGGATTTTAAGAGCCGGTTGTTAGAGGTTAATAAGCTGGCGGCAAAGTTTTTCTATGTGCAGTTAAAGTCCGAGCAGGGAAGACCGGCCTACGAATATTTCAAAAAGCGCGGACTTACCGATGAGACCATGGTAAAGTTCGGTCTTGGTTATTCCAGTAAGTTCAGCGACACTTTATATAAGTATTTGAAGCAGCAGGGCTATGAAGACAGTTTCTTAAAAGAAAGCGGTCTGGTAACCCTGGATGAGCAGCGGGGCGGACGGGACAAGTTCTGGAACCGGGCCATGTTCCCGATTATGGATGCCAACAACCGTGTCATTGCCTTTGGCGGCCGTGTTATGGGTGAGGGCGAACCAAAGTATTTGAACTCCCCGGAAACCAAGGTGTTCGACAAGAGCCGCAACCTGTACGGTCTCAATTATGCGAAGCATTCCCGCAAGCCGTACATGTTAATCTGCGAGGGCTACATGGACGTGATTTCCCTGCATCAGGCGGGCTTTACCAATGCGGTGGCATCTCTTGGTACGGCGCTCACCGGACTGCAGGCAAATCTGATATCCCGGTATGTAAAAGAAGTTTACTTAACCTACGACAGCGACGGTGCCGGAACCAAAGCGGCACTCCGCGCCATTCCTATTATGAAGGAGGCGGGCGTCAGCGTTAAGGTTGTCAATATGAAACCGTATAAGGACCCGGATGAATTTATCAAAAATCTGGGTGCGGAAGAATACCAGAAGCGTATCGACAATGCCACTTCCAGCTTTTTCTTTGAATTGCAGGTGCTGGAACAGGGCTACAATATGGAAGATCCGGAACAGAAAACCAAGTTCTTCCATGAGGTGGCAAAAAAGCTGGTGGGCTTTTCCGACGAAATCGAGCGTTCCAACTATGAGGAAGCGGTGGCTAGACAATACCGCATCGATTACGACATGCTGCATAAGCTGGTAAACAAATACGGCTCCCAGATGATTGTGGTACAGGGACAGGTGGTGTCCAATGCCCAGGCAGAGGGCAGCAGAAAATCTGCTCTGGCAAAAAAAGAAAGGGAAGAAGATAAAGAAGGCGTAACAAAGCCGCAAAAGCTTCTTCTTACCTGGCTTTCTACCGATACCACAAAGTTCCGGCGGATTCAAAACATCATCACGCCGGAGGATTTCTCCCCGGGCTTTTGCCGTAAGGTGGCGGAAATGGTATTTGACCAGTTCTGGCAGGACGGCAAGGTGAATCCGGCAAAAATCATTAACCAGTTTGAGGATAAGGAAGAGCAGACCATGGCAGCAGCGTTGTTCTCTACGGAATTCCGGGAAGAAATGGACGCAGCCGGACAAAAGAAGGCCTTTGAGGATACGGTCCGCAAGGTGAAGCAGGCCTCCATCGAGCAGCGCATCGAACAGGCGGTGGAAACCGGAGATATGGAGCGTTTCCAGACACTTCTTACCGAGAAAAACCGGTATAAAAATCAGTTTCCGATTCCCGACTAGGGACAAGCGTATAATATAGAGTTGGTTGGTTACACTGTTACAATAAGGCGTTTTTTGTGAAAAGGATGGTTTACAAATGGAAGAGAATGCAAATAAGTTTATGGACAAAATGAAGGAGCTGCTGGCATTTGCCAAGAAGAAAAAGAATGTATTGGAATATCAGGAAATCAACGATTTTCTTGGCGATATCGAGCTGGAAGCAGGCCAGATTGAAAAAATTTATGAGTTTTTAGAGTCCAACGGCGTGGATATTCTTCGTGTGGAAAATTTCACCGAGGAAGAGGATGATGCGTTAGAACCGGACATTCTTTTAGATGACGAAGAAGTAGAGGATTATGCCAACATCGACATGTCCGTACCGGAGGGCGTAAGCTTAGAGGACCCTGTCCGCATGTATTTAAAAGAAATCGGTAAGGTTCCGCTTCTTTCTGCAGAGGAAGAAATGGAACTGGCACAGCGTATTGAAGAAGGGGACGAGGCTGCCAAGAAACGTCTGTCCGAGGCAAACCTGCGTCTGGTTGTCAGCATTGCAAAGCGTTATGTGGGCAGAGGCATGCAGTTTCTTGATTTAATCCAGGAAGGTAACTTAGGTCTTATGAAGGCGGTGGAAAAGTTTGATTTCCGCAAGGGCTACAAGTTTTCTACCTATGCAACCTGGTGGATCCGTCAGGCCATTACCCGTGCTATTGCCGACCAGGCAAGAACCATCCGTATTCCGGTTCATATGGTGGAAACCATCAATAAATTAATCCGCGTACAGCGCCAGCTTCTTCAGGAGTACGGCAGAGAGCCTCTTCCGGAAGAAATTGCAAAGGAAATGGGAGTGCCGGTGGAACGTGTCCGCGAAATTATGAAGATTTCCCAGGAACCGGTGTCCTTAGAAACACCAATCGGTGAAGAGGAAGACAGCCATCTTGGCGATTTCGTAGAGGACGACCACGTACCGACCCCGCCGGAGGCAGCAGCTTATACATTACTTGGTGAGCAGTTATCCGAGGTGCTTGACACTTTAACCGACAGAGAACAGAAGGTGCTCCGCCTGCGCTTTGGCTTAGACGACGGCAGAGCAAGAACCTTAGAGGAAGTGGGCAAGGAATTCCAGGTAACCAGAGAGCGTATCCGCCAGATTGAGGCAAAGGCGCTCAGAAAGCTTCGCCATCCGAGCCGCTCCAGAAAATTAAAGGATTATCTTGACTAATGAAACTTGTACAATTATCAGAACGTCTTCTTGCGGCAGCAGGAATGGTAACCAAAGGAAATATTGTGGCAGACGTTGGGTGCGACCATGCCTACACTTCTATCTATTTGTGTCAGGCAGGCATTGCACCAAAAGTCATTGCCATGGACGTGAATAAAGGCCCTTTAGTGGGAGCAAAAGCCCACGTGGAGGAAGCAGGTCTTTCGGAGAACATCGATATCCGTTTATCCGACGGCCTGCAAAGGCTCATCCCCGGCGAAGCAGACACAGTGCTTCTTTGCGGCATGGGCGGATTACTCATGATTAAAATTTTATCGGATTACCCGGAAGCAACTGCTTCTTTAAAAGAACTGATTTTGCAGCCCCAGTCTGAAGTGGGGGAAGTACGTGCGTTTTTACATAAGCAGGGATATGAAATCACCGAAGAGCATATGTTAAAGGAAGACGGTAAATTTTATGTCATGATGCGGGCGGTAAAAAGTGAGGTGCCGCAAGCTTATGAGACAGAATGTGATTATGTATACGGCAAGCTTCTTTTAGAAGAAAAAAATCCGGTTCTTTTGGAATATCTTGACCGGGAGCACCGGCTGCGTGCCGATGTACTGACGGCACTTTCGGGGCAGGATACGGAAAATGCCAGAGCAAGAAAGGAAAGCCTTGCTATGGAGTTTTCCCTGATTGAAGAAGCCAGAGTCCGTATGAATGCAGAAAAGTAAGAAAGGTTGATGCTTAGTGAAACTGACCATAGTAGGCAAAACAAGAGAATATCCGGAAGGAACCACACTCCTTGCCATCAGTAAGGAACTGGCAGCAGAGTATGCCCATCCGATACTGCTTGCCATGGTAAACGGCAAGTTAAAAGAACTGCGGAAAATCCCGAAGGACGGCGACGTGGTGGAATTTGTCACCGTGAATTCCGAAAACGGTATCCGCACCTATCGCAGAGGTATGATTTTGGTGTTTATGAAGGCTCTTTACAAGGTGCTGGGTGCGAAGGGCTTAGAAAGGGTGCGTATTGAACACTCTATCGGCAACGGAATTTACGGAGAATTAGAGGGAGAAGTATGCGCCGATGCCGAAACCCTTGCCAAGGTACGGCAGGAAATGGAGCGCATTGTAGCGGCAGATATCCCGTTCGATAAAAAAGTAGTAAACACGGAAGATGCCTGCAAAATCTTTAGGGAGCACCGGATGTTTGAAAAGGAAAAACTGTTCGGCTACCGCCGGGTTTCCAAAACAAACATTTACAGCCTGGGAGGCTTTGAAGATTATTTCTACGGCTATATGCCGTATTCCTCCGGTGTGTTGAAAACCTTTGATTTGTTCCCTTATGACAAGGGCTTCATTTTACTGGTGCCATCCAAGGAAAATCCTTCCGAATTGCCGGTATTTGAAGAACGCAAAAAGTTTTTCGATGTTTTGCAGGAGGGCTCTACCTGGGGACGCATCATGGGCGTGGAAACCGTTGGTGATATCAATGATATACTGGCAAAGGGTGAACTGCAGGAACTGATTTTGGTGCAGGAAGCCTTTATGGAAAAGAAGATTGCGGATATTGCGGCGCAGATTAAGGAGCGGGGCAACGTAAAATTTGTTATGATTGCCGGACCGTCTTCCTCCGGAAAGACCACCTTTTCCCACCGCTTGTCCATTCAGTTAAAGACCCTTGGCATGAAGCCCCATCCGATTGCGGTGGATGACTATTTTGTAAACCGCGACGACACACCAAAGCATGCCGACGGCAGTTATAATTTTGAATGTCTCGGCGCCATTGATGTGGAGCAGTTTAATAAAGACATGACAGCACTTCTGGCAGGAGAGGCAGTGGAACTGCCAAGCTTTAACTTTAAAACCGGTCAGAGAGAATACAAGGGCAACGTAAAGAAGCTTGGTCCGGAGGATATTCTGGTAATTGAGGGTATTCATGGGTTAAATGATGCTCTTTCCTACAAGCTCCCTACCGAAAGTAAGTTTAAGATTTATATCAGTGCTTTAACCCAGTTAAATATTGACGAACACAACCGCATTCCGACCACAGATGCCAGAATGTTGCGCCGCATTGTAAGAGATGCCCGCACCCGCGGAGCTGCGGCAGTGGATACCATCCGTATGTGGCCGTCGGTAAGACAGGGCGAAGAAGAAAATATCTTCCCGTTCCAGGAAAGTGCGGATGCCATGTTTAACTCTGCGCTCATCTATGAGCTGGTGTTAATTAAGCAGTTTGCGGAACCGTTATTATTCTGCGTGCCAAAGGATGCACCGGAATATGTAGAGGCAAAACGGTTGTTAAAATTCCTGGATTATTTCCTGGGAGCAGACTGTGAAAATGTACCGAAGAATTCCATTATCCGTGAATTTATCGGCGGAAGTTGTTTTAAAGTTTGATTAAATGTACCGGCATGGAACATGGTCCGTGCCGGTATTATTCTCGACAATCGAAAAGTACGCACTATGCGTACTTTTTGTTGTATTGGTAATTTACAAAAAAGAGAAATCGTGTTAGAATACCGCATGAGCAGCACAGACGGTCGCGCCATTTTGGTGAGGAAAGTCCGGGCTTCACAGGGCAGGGTGCCGGATAACGTCCGGTGGAGGTGACTCCAAGACTAGTGCAACAGAAAAGAAACAGCTTGCCGCTTGCGGCAAGTGATGGTGGAATGGCGGGGTAAGAGCCCACCGCCTGGCTGGTAACAGACAGGGCTGTGTAAACTCCACCCGAAGCAAGACCGAACAGGAAGCGATACGGCGGCCCGTCGTGCTTCCGGGTTGGTTGCGTTCTGTCCGGGTAACCGGGCAGAGGAGCTGTGCGGTAACGTACAGTCAAGAAAGATGATCGTTTGATACAGAACCCGGCTTATAGTGCTGCTCAAAAAAAGATGAATAAAGGCTTGTTGTGACAGAAAAAAGAATTTTGAGTTACTATTTCTGTGTTCGCCTGCCTCCTCAGACAGCTGTTCGTTCAAATCAGACAACCAAAATTGATATTTTGCTTGTCCGCTTTGCTCGAACATCTATCCGCTGAGAGGTCGGACACTTAGAAATAGTAATCTCAAAATTCATTAGTTCACAGCAAGCCTTTTTTAGTTTTGATGAGCAACACAAATAAGCCGGGTACTGTGTCAAACGTTAACACGGTTATAGTTTCTTATTTTAGAAGAAATTCTTACTTTCATTAATAAATTTGCATATTCGATGTCGGTAATTCCCTCTATATAATTAATCGGAAAATTTTTAGTTACTCCTTGTTCGTTTAACAACATGGCGGCGCGGTTATATGCAGCGGCGGCTTCGTTTTCGGTGGCATAGCGGCCTACAATGAAATCGCCGTTGACATGGATTTTGGTAACGTAGACCTCGCGGCCTTTTAAAATCTGTTTGGTTACGCCGTGGTAACGGTTGATGATTTCGATATTGCGGTAGCGGAAGTCGGTGTCGTCGCCGTTGACGAAGCGGTAGTCCCGGCCGGGTACGGCGTAGTTTTTGATGCCGTACCGGGAGAGGATATTTACCTGCATGCCGTAGTCCGCCACGAAAAGGTGGTTGCCCCGTTTCATAATCTTATGGTTGGAGTAGTAGAACAGGTCGTCTACATCAAAGCGGTAGCGGATGGTCTGGCTGTAATAGTATAAGAAGGAGCGGTGCTCAAGATAAATCGGGGTTTTGATATAAATGTCATTGTCACGGTAGTTTAAAAGCACCACCCATTTTTCAAAGGGAAGCACCTGCAACTCCTGCTTATAGTGTTCCAAAAGGCGGGAAGCAGGCTGCCTGGTGGAAAACAAAGAGGAGGCTTCCAGATATGCCCGGTGGGCGGTTTGTTCATCCGGAAAACTGCCCAGGCTGATATGCTTGCCGCGGTGGGTAATGGAAGCTCGGTATAAGGTCGTTCCGTCCTTTTTTTTATTCAAATATACGCCCGGGAGCATGCGGTTTTACCTCCAAATGTATTAAAATCTGCACAAAATGCATGAAAACTTGTGATTTATCTATAGTCTACACTATAAGTACAAAAATGAAAATGGAAAAAGTATTGTGCAAAAATCACAAAAAAACTCGAAAAAAATAGCAAAAACGCACAAATGAAGTGAGGATTGACGAAAAAACACTTCCATTTTTTTAGGAGATATAACGAAAATCCATGAAATCAATTGACAGAATGCCACTTTTTGGTTTAAACTCACTCGAAGTTAACAAAATATCGGCTTTTTAAGTGATTTATTACAAGGAGAATTGTATGTTTATTAAGAAGAATTGGTTTGCGATGTTCGCAGTTCTGTTTTTAGGACTGGCTGCTTATATGTTTGCACCGGAAGGTTTTATCAGAACCGCTGATGCAGAAGCAGTAACAGCAGTAACCAAAGATGAATTAGAAAATAAGGTATCCGTATCCTCCGTAGATTTGGTTTGTGCGGAAGATGTCTGGAAAAATGTATTTCAGGAATTAACCTACGGTGAAATGACCGACGAGAAGCTGGCAGCGTTAGCACTGGCAGAAGTGAAGAAACGTGATTTGGAACTGATGACCAGTTCTACCGACCATATTGTAACCTATCATGGTAAGCGCTTTGCCATTACCGATGACGATTACCAGGTACTGCTGCAGATTGTTCAGGCAGAAGCAAGCACCGAGGATGTTATCGGAAGACTTCTGGTAGCAAATGTTGTATTAAACCGTATGGAAATTGGTTTTGGCGGTGACACCATCGCAGAGGTAGTGTTTGACGAAGGACAATTTGCTCCGGTAGCCAACGGAAGAATTTTCCGTGTAACGCCGGATGAAGTTACGGTAGAAGCAGTGGAACGTGCATTAAACGGTGAAGACCATTCCCAGGGCGCTTTGTACTTTATGCAGAGAAGTGCGGCCAGCAAGAAAGGTATCCGTTGGTTTGACAGCAGTCTGACATTTTTATTTAAACACGGCTGCCATGAGTTCTTCGCAGAAAAAGATTGAGAAAAAGAATAATTTATCTTGCTAAAGCGGAAAAGTTGTGATAAGATGTGACAAAATGGGTTGAAACGAACCCGGAGAGTCACATCTTTTTCGGTTATAAGAGATGTGGAAGAAAGAGGAGGATTACATAATGGTACGTTATAAGAGCACTAGAAATTCCAATATATCGGTAACTGCATCGGAAGCAGTGTTAAAGGGTCTGGCTGATGACGGCGGCTTATTTGTTCCGGATTCCATCCCGGCATTAGATGTTTCTTTACAGGATTTAGCCGGAAAGTCTTATCAGGAAGTGGCTTATGAAGTAATGAAGTTATTCCTTTCCGATTACACAGAAGAAGAATTAAAGCACTGCATTAACAGCGCTTACGATGATAAGTTTGATACAAAGAAGATTGCTCCGTTAAAGGAAGCCGACGGTGCTTACTACCTGGAGCTGTTCCATGGTGCAACCATCGCATTTAAGGATATGGCACTTTCCATTTTGCCACATTTACTTACAACCGCAGCAAAGAAGCACAACATGAAGGAAGAAATTGTTATCCTTACTGCTACTTCCGGCGATACCGGTAAGGCTGCCCTGGCTGGCTTTGCGGATGTGCCGGGCACCAGCATCATCGTGTTCTATCCAAAGGACGGTGTCAGCAAGATTCAGGAAAAGCAGATGGTAACCCAGGTTGGTGATAACACTAACGTTGTGGCTATCCATGGTAACTTCGACGATGCCCAGACCGGCGTTAAGGAAATCTTTGGCGACAAGGAACTGGCAAAGCGCATGAAGGAGCAGGGTTATCAGTTCTCCTCCGCAAACTCCATCAACATCGGCCGTCTGGTTCCTCAGGTGGTTTACTACGTATATACCTATGCAACACTGGTTGCAGAAGGCAAGCTTACCTGCGGCGAACCAATGAACGTTGTGGTTCCTACCGGTAACTTCGGTAACATCTTGGCTGCTTACTATGCAAAGCAGATGGGCGTGCCGGTAAAGAAGTTAATCTGCGCATCCAACGAAAATAAGGTTCTGTTTGATTTCTTCGAAACAGGCGTTTACGACAGAAAGCGTGACTTCGTGCTTACCAGCTCTCCTTCCATGGATATTCTGGTATCCAGTAACTTAGAGCGTCTTATCTACACCTGTGCCGGTGAAGATTCCGACGTGAACGCAAAGCTCATGCAGCAGTTAAAGGAAGAAGGCAAGTACGAAATTACTTCCGCTATGAAGGCAAAGCTGGCTGATTTTGCCGGCGGCTATGCTACCGAGGCAGAAACTGCGGCAACCATCCGCAAGGTTTACGAGAAGACAGGTTATGTCATTGACACCCACACCGCAGTTGCAGCAACAGTTTTCTATAAATACAAAGAGGAAACAAAGGACGATACCGTAACTGTTATCGCATCCACCGCCAGCCCATACAAGTTTACAAGAAGCGTTATGGAAGCAGTAGAAAATAAGGCAACCGACGAAGATGATTTCACATTGGTTGACAGACTCTGCGAAGTGTCCGGTGTAAAGGTTCCGAATGCCATCGAAGAAATCCGCAATGCCAAGGTACGTCATACCATGGTTTGTGACAAGGATAAGATGCAGGAAACCGTAACCGGAATTCTTGGGTTGAAGTAAGAATATAGTTGAATTAGGAGGGGCACTCATTTGGACTCTTGTGGAGTCGGGATGGGTGCCTTTTTGTGTATGTAACAATTAAAACATAATAATGACATAATTTGGTTGTAATGTTTAAACTGGGAGAGATGGCAGAGAATTATAGAAAGGAGTATAATGAATCTGCTATCTAAAGAAGAGCAGCGTTATGGACGAAATAAAGAAACGCTTGTCAATCATTCCTATATCGAGAGCGGCGAATATAGAAGAAAGTTTGACAACATATCCGATAACGCTGAATTAAACAAGCTGTTATATCAACTGGCAAAAAAGATGCTTATCCACCGTTCCGGAACCTTGTTCGAGGATATGTACTGGATAGATCCGGATACATTGGAGGTGGTGGCATCGGAAACAAGTTGTAGTGAGGAACAACGAATTATTTATTCAGAAGCAACCAAAAGAGCAATTCGAGGAAAAGATGGTCTAGTGACAATTCACACCCACCCAAGTAGTTTTCCACCGAGCTTGGAGGACTTTAATTCAAATTATATTCACAACAATGGTGTAGGAGTTGTATGTGGACACAACGGGATTGTTTATGTGTATTGGGCAAAGGAAGAAGTGCCGAAGCAGGAATGGGTAGTTGCATATCAGGTAAATTATAAAAAATGTCGTGATGAAAACCTGGCGCAAATACAAACGTGGAGAACTTTGATGGAAATGTATCAGATTGATGTGGAGGAGGTGTAATGTGATGAATCCAATGGAAGGTATCGATGACAGGATAGTAGTCGACCAGAAATATCTGGATATGAGTTTGGAGGAATTAGAAAAATTGTATGAGGAATTAAAAAGCAGACCTAGAGAAAATTCAGCTAATAAAGAACTGCAGCGGGATGTATATAATGCAAGCTGTAGAATGTCTGTGTAATCCCTGAAAGGGTGAACTGCCAAAGAAGACTTTATGTTTGCAAGAAACCGCACCATATAATGTAGGTAGTTCGGCAGGATTTTCTTCAAGGAGGTAAAAGTCAATGAGTCCAATGGAAGGAATTGATGACAGAGTAAATATTGATAAAAGTTGTATTTATCTGAGCCAAGCAGAATGGGATGAACTAGAAAAAGAAGCAATGGCGGCACAAGCAAAAGCGCGGGAAGAGTCGGAACGAAAACGTGCAACCTGGAATTGAAAGAGAAATGGAATGCTAAAAGGGACATTTACAGAGGTGAATGTCCCTTTTGTGACAAAAAAGTTACGGTACCGTTATAATTTTTTTAAAAAAATATGAAAATAAACCAATTATGACAAAAGCATGACATATATTTGACACATTCAAGGTGCATTATTATGTCAGGTCAAGCAGATTGCCCATTCCCGCAGGGGTTACCCCAAACCGGGTGTCACATCCTAATCCGATATACGATTTGGGTGCAATCCAAAAAGGAAAAGCAATCCTGTATTGAACAAAATCAAATCCAGACAGATGAAAATAGCCGGGGGAGGTTCAACAAAATTAAAATTTGTTGAAAATACTTGACCTTTGAAACCAAAATTGCTATAATCATCTTGTTATTGGAACGACTGCGTCCAAATTTTGCCCATTTTGAAGAATTTTGACGGCACAGCAGCACGGCAGAAAACCGAGAGATGTACAGAATAGAAGACGGGTCAAAAAAACCATATATTATTTAAGGAGGAAAATATGATGAAGAGTTTCTTTAAGAAGCTTTCCCTCGTTATGGCTCTTGCTATGGTTGTATCCATGATGGCTCCAGCCGCTTCTGCTTTCGCAGCTGATGATCTCATCATCGCTGGTCAGGAAGAAAAGAAGGCTGACGCTAAAGAGTCCTATAGCGTGGAAGTCGGCAAGGAAGTAGACTTAAAGTTCTACAATGCCGCAGCAGGTTGGCAGGATCTCTATAAGTGGGAATCCAGCGACGAAACAATTGCTAAGCCACTCGTAAATGAGAAGGGCGAGCAGGATGGTAGATTCGAAGGTCTCAAGGATGGTAAGGTAGAAGTTACACTTACAATCGGTGAGCAGAAGGCTACGGTTGAATTAGTAGTAGGTAAGGGTGAAGTTGTTGTTGACAACACATTCACAGTTAAGCAGACAGCAGGTAACAAGATTAATGTTACTTTCGCAGACCCTGCAAAGGCTACTGACAAGGTTGAACTTTATAAGATTTTCAGCACATCTGCTGGTGATGTTGAAGTAACATGGCCAGTTAAGACATCCGTTAAGGATGGCGTTGCTACAGTTGAAGCATACGTTGATTTCGCAGATGGCGATGCATTCGTAGTTAAGGCTAACGGCGAATCCGTTGGTTTCGTTTCCTACGTTGGTCCTATCACAAATATCAAGGTTGTTGCTAAGATTGGCGACAAGGCTGTAACTTATGTTAATGAAGCAATCAAGTTTGATGTTGAATACTATGCTGGTGATATCAAGGTAGCTGCTAATGGCGGTTGGATGACTTATGAAGCATTAGATCCAAACGAAAACATCTACATTGACAGCACATATGGTCAGACTTCCTACATCTATGCTGTAGGCGCTTCCACAAGAGTTAAGGCTGTTTACTCCTACTATGACAAGGACTACAATGTAGTTGAAATTCCTTATGAATTCCCACTCGTTGGTATGCCTAAGCCAGTAGAAGCATATGACACTATCAAGGCTTTCACTATCACAAATCAGCTTACAGACGCTTCCAAGGTTGCTTGGGGCAAGACTGATTTAATCGTTGGTGACACAGGTTACTATGTAGGTCTTAACGTTGGTACAACAACAGATGGTACCTATTCCTTCAACGCTCCTATCAAGGATAAGGGTGCGTACCCAGCAGAACTTGGTACATTCTCCTTCCAGTCTTCCGACGAAACTAAGCTTTTAGTTGGTAATGACGGTTATGTAACCGCTATTTCTGAAGGTAATGCAGTAATTATCGTTAAGCTCACTACTGTTGATGCTAACGGTAACGTAAGCACAAAGAATGTATATGCATTCAATGTAAATATTCTGCCTGCTAGAAAGGCTACAACAATTAAGCTCAGCGCACCAACCGTTACTGTTCTTACAAACGATAACACAGGTGATAATGCGCTCACAAAGGCAACTGTAACATATGAAGTACTTGACCAGTACAACACCACATATCCAGCTGATCTTGCTACTGTAACAACAACTGCTAAGATTGGCAAGACATATCTTGATGTTGTTGCTGACGGCGCTGGTAAGGGTAAGATTACTATCGTTGGTGCTGATTATGCCAAGGAAAACGTTAGCTCCATCTTCTTCACAGTAGAAGCAGCTAAGATTAAGGCTACTTTAAATGTTATTCCTAAGAAGCCTGCAACAAACGACAACAAGGATGTTGTTACAACTGGTTATGCAGTAGATGCTAAGGGTCTCAACGTAAATGTTAAGGCTGAAGATATTGCTAAGACTGGTGAAACATTATATGCAACTGTAACTAACTACACAACATGGGCTGGTACAAAGACTGGTTACGTTAAGGATCTTAATGTATTCGCTAATGATAAGTTCTTCACAGAAAACAAGACAGGTCTTAAGGCTGGTGACTTAGTTCTTAAGGTTACAGGTCCTGACGGCAAGTTAGTTGCTGTAGAAAGCGTTGCTGATGGCGTTGCTAAGATTAAGGTTGCTACCGTAGCTTCTGGTGCAGCATTAAATACAATCGCAGCAGGCACATACAATGTTACTCTTTACAGTGTAACTAATGTAACAGCTAATACAGGTACAGCTTCCGGCTCCAGCTTAATCGCTCACAGACAGGTTGCTACAACTACATTCAAGGTTGAAAACAACTGTACACAGATGGCAGTTAAGGAATACAAGCAGGGTCTCGCTTCTGACGCAGCTACCGCTCCTGGTGTTGTAGCAGATATCGTTTCCTTCAAGCTTGGCGATAAGGATTTCGCAGATTCCGAATCCGACATCACTAAGGTAACTGGTGTTTACAACAAGAGTGCTGGTAAGTTATTCGTACAGAGCATCAAGATTAAGACTCCTATCAATGATACAGGTTGCTACTTCGAGCAGACAATCAACATTGGTAAGACCTTCACTGTAACTGCTGATTTAAGCGGCTACAATTTCAAGTAATATTGAAATAATTAAAACCGGGTTCCGAAAGGAGCCCGGTTTTTTTGTGTGCGCCTAGCGGCGCACGTTTCTAACGGGTGAAAGTCCCTAATCCGCCCTAGTAGTGGGAAGGATACAGCCAAGACCAAGGGTGTTCATCGTGAGGTGAAATCTGAAGGAAGGTGGAGGCAAATCTCTGGTCTGAC
>JAGBCB010000014.1 GCA_017938145.1 Lachnospiraceae bacterium | reverse complement strand
TAAAAAAGGAATGGTTCGCTTAGAATCCATTCCTGACTGTGTGTGGTACATCCACAAAATAACTTTTTTATCTGAACTGCAAACTGCAGAAAATAAAAAATGCCAAAAGAGTGCCATTACAAATAATGGTATCCTTTGACATGCGTTCAATCATAAACTGCGTATGCATTATTCCCACTGGGAAGCATAAATGATTTATGGCTTTATATTAACATACATTTTTGTTATATGTCAACTTTTATCAAAAGATGACATAAAATAAAATTTTTTCAAATTTTTTTGGATTTTCGGATATTTATTAATTAGAAGGATAAAAAATCCATGTACTTTGATAATTTAAAAACATATGCCATTGTGAATATGGGTTATGACAGGTGGCTGACTGCCAAAAGAATGCCAGCTGTTATATTAAATAGTACATAGTACAGCCAGAACGTGGCCGGAAGGGCATAGGAAGCGGCAATGGAAGGTATGTGCGGAAAAACTAGAAGATAGATAAATATACTATAGGACATGCAAAGGTTCATATATTTGTATTAGCGTTATGAAAGGAGAAATGAGAACGATGGAAAAAGCGCAAGAACCTACTGTTATGTGTAGCAATGTTTTTAAAGATGGTAAAAGTACACCATCTAAGGTGCAATTAACCAAATTGTGGACGGAAATGATAATTAAAGTGGAGAAAGGAAAGGTAGTAAACATATCTAAAAAGTAATGACAAGCCGTTTCTGTTGTGGTACGATAAAAACAGAAATGGCTTGTTCTATCTCGTGAAGGAGATAAGAATATGAATATGAAAGTAGCAATTTATTGCCGCTTATCTGAAGAAGATAGGAACAAGCAATCTGCCACTGATGATAGTAATAGCATACAAAATCAAAAAACGATGCTCTTGCAATATGCTATGGACCAAGGGTGGGAACTATACAACATTTATAGCGATGATGACTATGCCGGAGCAGACCGGCGTCGGCCGGAATTTAATCGTTTGCTGAAAGATGCGGAAGCACACAGATTTGATATTGTTCTGTGTAAGACCCAGTCGCGTTTTACTCGTGAATTGGAACTGGTAGAAAAGTATATCCATGGGCTATTTCCTATTTGGGGAATTCGTTTTATCAGTATTGTGGACAACGCCGATACAGCAAACAAAGGAAACAAAAAATCCCGGCAGATTAATGGACTTGTTAATGAGTGGTATTTAGAAGATATGTCTGATAATATCCGCAGTGTGTTAACTAACAGGCGTGTTAATGGTTATCATATCGGTGCATTTGCGCTTTACGGATACAAAAAAGATCCAGACCGCAAGGGGCATTTGATTATTGATGAAGAAGCTGCAGAAGTTGTACGTGAAGTATTTACTTTGTTCTCTCAAGGTTATGGCAAAACGACTATTGCACGTATGCTTAATGACAGAGGAATCCCTAATCCAACTGAATATAAGAGGTTGCATGGATTACGATATCAGCAGCCGAAATCACGAAACAGTACACTGTGGAAATATTCTGCTATTGCAGATATGCTGATTAATGAGATTTATATCGGCAATATGGTCCAGGGAAAATACGGTAGTGTTTCCTATAAAACTAAGCAGTGTAAGCCCCGGCCTAAAAATCAATGGTACATTGTTGAGGGAACGCATGAGGCAATCATTGATCGTGAGTTATGGGAACGAGTTCAGGAAATACTCAGAGAGAAGGCGAGACCATTTAGCGATGGCACAATCGGACTGTTTGCAAGAAAAGCACGATGTGCAAATTGCGGATATACGATGCGTTCATCAAAATCAGCTCCTCAGCGTGGAAGCAAGCATTACTTAAAATGTTCTAATAGGCATGTTGCAAAAGATGCTTGTATCGGCTCTTTTATCTCCGTTGATAAATTGGAGAGAATTGTTATCAATGAACTGAATCGTTTTGCTGCCGAGTATTTAGACAAAGATGAGTTGGAGCTGAATATAGAGTTTTCAGATAATCTGTTAGGGCAGAAACGACGACTTCTTGCGGATATTGCTACCTATGAAAAAAAGGTTAAGGAATACTCCCGGGGAATCCGAGAATTGTATTTAGATAAAGTGAAAGGCGTGCTTTCTGAAAACGATTTTTTGGAGATGTCAGAGGAGTTTACATCAGAACGAACCCGGTTGGAAAATGCTATTGCTGAAGGTCAGAAAAAACTGGTAGAAATTGAAGAAAAAATAAAGAAAGGGGATAATCGTCGAGAATTGATTGAGCAGTATACCAACTTAGAACATCTTACGCGCGAGATGGTGGAAACACTCATTGATTATGTGTCTGTTGGTAAACGCATCCCGGGAACAAAAGATGTCCCGGTTGAAATTCACTGGAATTTTTAAACAATAATATCCTGATATTTACATGGTGTAAATTTACATTTTGCTTACAGTAAATGGAAACAATGCGCTAAAATATGGAAAAATATTAGATATGATTAACAAAATATGTCAATAATGTTGTTCTTGTTTGTTGTAGCAGAGCAGAAGGCAAGAACTACCTATGATAATATTCTCCGCCTGATTAAGGACCCTGAGGTTTGTGATCCTATCCGCTTCCTTAGAGAGCGTGAAATTGTGCATTATCAGAGATTTGGTGAAGCACTGCGCAGTGTACAGGAGCGATTGGACAGCAGAAACTTCTATATGATTAACCCTGCTTTTGATAAATAAGGAATATCCCCGTAACAGTTGACAGATACGGTAGGATTCGGTATGATTATTGTGTATCGGTTAATTTGTCGGGATAATTCTTCTGCTGTAGAATGTGGCAGTGAATTACGGAAAGGTAATAGAATGAATCGCAGAAATGTACTGGGAAATCAAATAGAATCCAGCAAGACATTATGGATTGTTTTAATTAGTCTGTTGGTTACTGCAATACAGTTTTTTGTTTTTTATTGTTTGGATGGAGGCTGGCTTGCACTTTTGCTGGCAGGTCTTTGTATCCTGCTTGGCGGAATTGCTGTGCATGCACTTACGGGAGAGTTAGAAGAAGTTTTTCCGTATCTATTGTTCCCTTGCCTTTGTAACGGAGGTGTCGGCCTTTTGTTGCCGCATCTTTCGGGAGAAATTCTTCCGGATAGTACTACTGTGTTTGTAGGATGTTTTCTGGCATGGCTGGTGCCTGTAGTGTATGGGTGCCTGTTTACCTGGGCAGAAGGAGGCTCTGCACTTCCTCAGTTTTCTTCCTTTTATAAAAAAGCTGCAATATTCTTTTATGTAGCATATTTTGGTGTGCTGGTTTACTGGTTTGTGGCATACAGCCGCATTCCAAAAACAGAAATTTCCGCTCAGTTTATTCCGTTTGCCACCTTTGCCGCTTATGTTGACGGGGTGATTTCCGACACGGTTCCGGCGGAACGCATGATCCGGTTTGTGGCAGAGCGTATTGGTATGTTTCTTCCATACGGCTTCTTTGCTGCCATGGCAGGAAGAAAAATTCACAGTCTGCTTCGTTTGGGGCTGGTACTGGTGCTTCCGGTTATTGTGGAAATGCTGCAGTACCTTTTAAAGTTTAATTCTTTTGATATGGATGACATTATTTTCTCGTTTTTGGGAGGCCTCATCGGAATGCTGCTGTTTGTAATATTTAATGCATTGTTCCAAAAAACCACCGGAAAGAATTTTGATGGTTCCGAAATCGAAAAGGACTATTACGGAAGAAGAATATAAATAAGAAAAGGATTGCTCCGTTGGGGCAATCCTTTTTGTTTAATTGGTACCACGGAAGCCGCGGCCGATAATTTCACTGGTATTGGTAATGAGAATAAAAGCGGTTGGCTGTTCATTTTTAATAAACTGGCGTAACTGCACAGCCTGTGCACGGTTTAATACGGTAAGCACTATTTTTTTGTTCTGGCCGGAAAAGGCACCGGTGGCATCGCATACGGTAGCAGAACGACGGAGTTCCTTAACGATGTAGCGGTTAATGGATTCGGCGTCATCACAGATAACTGTAAAGTATTTGTGAAGGTTCATGCTTTCAATAGCGGAATCCACTACGGTAGATTTTAAGACAAGACCCAGGAAAGAAAGTAAACCGGTCTGCATACCGAAGGTAGGAAAGGCAAGCAGTGTAAGAAATACGTCGGTGGAAAATAACGCCTGTCCTATATCAAAGGAAGAATATTTTTTTAATATCATGGCAACGATGTCGGTGCCGCCGGTGGAACCTCCGCTGTTAAATAAAATCGCAGCGCCGATGGCCGGAAATCCGACGGCAAAGGCAAGCTCTAAAACGGGCTCCGTGGTAAATGGAGCATCCATCGGATAAATCACTTCCAAAAGCTGCAGGGTACCGGATAACAAAAAACTTCCGTAAATGGTTTTGATACTGAATTCTTTTCCAAGGACGATAAGTCCGATGACCAGCAGGATGGTATTAACAATGGTAACCAGAGTAGCGGAACTGATGGCACCTCCCAGCAGATTGCTGACAATCATGGCGAGGCCGGTAACGCCGCCGATAGCATAGTTATTCGGAAATTTAAAAAAGTATACGCCGACAACGACAAACAATGTTCCGACAGTCAGTAAAACATATTCTTTTATTTTCTCTTTCACGGATGTATCCTCCCGTTATTTTTCTATTCACATTATAAGCTTGCCGAGGGTAGGTTTCAACAAAAAAATAAATATCAAAAAAAATTTTATTTTAAGTGTAACCTTTTTCTTTTTTGTGCGAATAAGGGATGTAAGCAAAAAAACAAAAACACTCCGGTGGTATGATACAAGCACCTCCGGTATAAGAAAAAAGGAGATAAAAATAATGAAGAAGAAGTACTTAGTAACAACAGTAGCAATGCTTGCAGCGGTTTCCATGTTAGCAGCATGCGGTAACAAGAATAACGAAGAAAACAACACAACCCCAACCCCTACCGTAACAGTAGCTCCGACAGAAGCTCCTTCCTCCGATGAAAGAGGCGATGGTCCTTCTACTCCGGCTCCTACAGAAACTCCTGTAGAAACAGTAGACCACAACCAGATGATTCAGAATGTGGCTCAGTTCTTAAAGGAAACTTTTGGTGCATCCTATGTGCCTGATATGCAGATGCAGAGTGACGAAGCATACATGAAGGATACCTTAGGCCTGGATGCTTCCTGGTATGATGCGGCTTATGTAGAAGTTCCGATGATGTCCTTTGGCGCAGATAAGTTCATTATGATTCATCCAACAGAAGGTAACTTAGAAAATGTACAGAATGCAATGGAAAACTATAAGCAGGCACAGATTGCAGATACTTTCCAGTATCCTTCCACAATGACCCAGCGTCAGGCTGCTTTAGTTGCAACCATCGGTGACTATGTATGCTACATGATTTTCACCGGCTTTGTAGGCGACCTTTGGGAAGTAGATGAAGCAACCCAGATTCAGACTTACGCCGATGCAAATGAGCAGGTTAAGCAGATGATTGCAGCCGTAGTAAGCGGCGAAATCACAGTAACTCCTTGGACTGAGTTTGATAAGATGCGTAACGAAATTGTAAAGGGGTACGGCAATACTTACTATCCAAACGTAAAGGTTCATCAGGATGAAGCTTATCTTGAAACCTATCTTAAAGACGTATTAAAGATTGATGCAGCATGGGTAGATGATATCATTATTGAAGTTCCGATGATTTCCGCAAATGTAGATACTTTAATTTTAGTAGACCCATCCGAAGGAAATGCAGAAAATGTATTAAAGGCATTACAGGACTATAAGACATATTTAGCAGAAGAAGCTTTACAGTACCCAATGAACGAAGCAAGAGTAAAGACTGCAGCAGTTGCCCAGGTTGGTGACTATGTATGTTTCTCCATCCTTGGCGGTGCGGTAGACAATCCGGAAGAATGGGGCATTACCAACGATGAGGAGCTTGCAGCTTATTACGAGAGCATGAACATGAATGCAATCTATGCACTTCAGAGCTATCTCGGTATCTGGGAATAATTTGGTTACAAAACAGTAACAACCAGATATGACCACTTGCGGTTTCCTGTCGAATTATGATATGATATAAGGTAATTGGTTACTTATAGCATTAGTGATTGACGGAGGACCGCCATGTTAGAAGACGAAAAGGATTATTCCGTATTTCTTGCGGGCGATAATGCAGGCTTTGAACGTCTGGTTATCCGCTATAAAGACGGGTTAATCTACTATTTGAATAAAATAATTAAGAATATAACGATTGCCGAAGACCTGGCGCAGGACGCCTTTGTGGAAGTATATGTCCATAAAGAGCGTTTTGTGCCGGGGAAGGCATCTTTTAAAACTTACCTGTACACCATAGGACATCATAAAGCGGTGGACTATGTAAGAAAAAGTAACCGGGAAGTTCTGACAGACTTTTATCAGGAAGAAGAAACCGCCATGTCCGGTGACCAAAGTCCTGAGGTTCACTTATTAGAACAGGAAGGAAAAGAAGAATTATACCGGGCTCTGGACGGGTTAAAAGAAGAGTACCAGAGAATCCTGGTTTTGACAGAATTAGAGGGAATGAAATTGAAGGATGCGGCAAAGGTCATGGGAAAGACGGAAGCCCAGGCAAAGGTTCTTGCCCACAGGGCAAGAAAAGCGTTGCTGTTGAAACTTCAAAGTAAATTGGGATAAAACGAAAGTTTAAGAAGAGAGAGTAATATGAAATCCAACGAAGAATTTATTGCGGGCATTTATGAAAAAGCCGCTGTATATACAGAAGAAAAAGAAACAAGAGTTGTTAAAGTAAATTGGGTGGCTAAGGCTACCAGAATTGCTGCTATGATTGCTGTATGTGTTGGTCTGGCAGGTATTGGCTCCCTGGTACTCGGCAACGGAAATGAACCTGTTCCAAGCAAGGTTCCGATGCCGTCTGCAGAAAACTACGGTATTGCATTAACCTCCGAGACAGAAGATGACCTCGGCGGTGCGGCTCAGCTCAGAATAGGACCTGAAGCAGAAAACGTAACGATTGACGGTGTGGTAGAAAGCGTTGATTTCGAAGAAAAACGCGTTACAATTAAGCTTCTTTCTGAAGATAGTGTCATTACTATAAAGTGGGATATGATGGAACCAATCAGTGAGGAGGTTATACCGGGTGTACAGCTTTCTGTAACAGGAACTTTATCAGAGTATAACGGATACACAGAGCTTGTGTTAACCGATATAGCAAATCTTGAAATCAAGTAATAGGTGAGAGTATGGTATTTAGTAGTATTTTATTTATGTTCCGGTTTTTACCGATTGTGCTGTTGTTGTATTTTATAGCACCAAAACAAATCAGAAATACAATTTTATTTATTGCCAGTCTTATTTTCTATGCCTGGGGTGAACCGGTGTATGTGGTAATTATGTTGTTTTCTACGCTTGTAGACTACACACACGGCCTTTTGGTGTACAAATATAAGCAAAAAGGGGAAATGAAAAAAGCAAAGCTGTTTGTGATATCTTCTATGATTATCAATCTTTCCCTGCTTGGCTTTTTTAAGTATACGGACTTTATTATCGGCAACTTAAACCTGATTCCGGGTGTGGAAATTCCGCTCCTTGAGCTGGCACTGCCGATTGGTATTTCGTTCTATACCTTCCAGACAATGTCCTATACCATTGATATTTACCGCGGTGATGCTCTTCCGCAAAAGAATATCATTTCCTTTGGTGCCTATGTGGCATTGTTCCCGCAGTTAATTGCCGGACCTATTGTAGCATACAATACGGTGGCTGAGCAGTTAGAAGGCAGAAAAGAAACCATGGATGATTTTGCTACCGGCGTGATGCGTTTTATGACCGGTGTGGGCAAAAAGGTATTACTGGCAAACAATATCGGTCTGCTCTGGGACATGATTAGTGCCCGCGGAGTCGGTGAAGTGCCGGTACTAATGGCATGGCTTGGTATTACAGCCTTTGCTTTCCAAATTTATTTTGACTTCTCCGGTTACTCGGATATGGCCATTGGTCTTGGTAAGATGATGGGCTTCCATTTCCTTGAGAACTTTAATTATCCGTATGTTTCCAGAAGTATTACCGAGTTCTGGAGACGTTGGCATATTTCCCTGGGCAGCTGGTTCCGGTCTTATGTGTATATTCCGCTGGGCGGTAACCGTCAGGGCTTAAAGAAGCAAATCCGAAACATTGCTGTTGTCTGGCTGCTTACCGGTATCTGGCACGGTGCCAGCTGGAACTTCCTTTTGTGGGGCGTATACTTCGGTGTGTTCCTCATTTTAGAAAAGTTCCTGTGGTTAGACTTTTTAAAGAAACACAAAATCTTTTCCCATGTGTACACCCTGGTTATTGTATGGGTAGGCTGGGCTCTCTTTGCCTTTGATGATATGGGAAGAGTAATTCAGTATTTAAAGGCGATGTTCGGTTTATCCGGAGCGGGGTTCGCGAACGGAGAAACCTGGTACTTGCTTATCAGCTATGCAGTAATGTTGGTAATTCTTGTACTGGCATCCACACCTTACCCAAGACAGTGGGCAATGAAGGTTATGAACCTGCTGGAAGGCAAAAAGAAAGCAGACAATGAAGCTGCAGAAAAGAAGGGAATTACGCTTGGAGGTACTGTTTCCACAGTATTACAGCTGGCCTTTGTAGCAGTAGTGTTTGTTATTTCTACCGCATATCTGGTAGATGCAACATACAACCCGTTCTTATATTTCAGGTTCTAGAATAGGGGGAATTGAATATGGAAAACAGAAAATATTCCAAGTCCGTAATCATCCTGTTCTTGCTCTTGGTGTTCGGATTTACCGCAGTGTCCATGGTTTGGCCGGACCGTACCTTCTCTGAAAACGAGAATCGTGTATTGGCTTCCGCACCGGAATTCAGTGTAGAAAATCTCTTTGAAGGTAAGTTTATGTCGGACTACGAGAAGTACATTACTGACCAGTTCTTCCTTCGTGATGAGTGGATTCAGTTAAAGACCATGACCGAAATGGCACTGAACAAGCAGGATATTAACGGAGTTTACATGGGCAAGGATGGTTACCTCATCGAGCGCCATGAAGATTCAGAAATAGATTTTGAAATGCTCGCAAAGAGTAAGGAATACCTGATACAGTTTGTGGAGCGTTATACCAAGCGTCTTGGTAAGGATAGCGTAAAAGTAATGCTGGTTCCAACCGCATCTGAGGTGTTGCTTGATAAGCTTCCTCCTTTTGCGGAAGGATTCGACCAGAACGGCATGATCGATGAGGTGTACGCATCTTTGCCGGAAGGCGTTGCAGTAGATGTCCGGGATATCTTAAAGGAGCATGCCGACGAGTATATTTATTACAAGACCGACCATCACTGGACCAGTCTTGGTGCATTTTACGCATATCAGGCATATTGTGAAGCAAAGGGTTTTGAAGTTCCGGCTTTAGAAGATGCAACCTTTACCGAGGTTTCCAATGAATTTCTTGGTACGGTATATTCTAAGCTGAATCTGGAACTTAGCAAAGACAGCATGCACACCGTGACACTGCCGAATACACCATCTAAAATTCAGATGACGGTGGATATGGCAGAAAAGTTCAACGGTTTATATAATGATGAATATTTAAGCCAGAAAGATAAGTATTCCTACTATCTGGACGGCAACCACGCGCTGACTGAAATTGCAAGTAACAGCGAGGGTAAGGGAACCCTGCTTATTATTAAGGATTCTTATTCCCATTGCTTTGCACCGCTGACACTGGGCGATTATCAGAAGGTTTATCTGGTGGATTTCCGGTATTTCAATATGCCGATTTCCCAGTTTATTATGCAGTACAGAGTTACCGATATTCTGGTGCTTTATAATGCGGTAACCTTTGCAACCGATACCCATACGGGGGCATTTTTAAGATAATAAGAGAAGTAAAAGAGGATTGCAGATGTTGCAGTCCTCTTTTTTCTGATTTTAACAATAAATATTCGCAAAAAGATTGAAAAATGCAGAATGATTTGCTAAAATATTTGTGTATTTATTTTACAAAAGAATGTGGGGTGTTTTTTGTGAAAAAAAAGGAGAAGAAAGAAAAGCAAGTAACAATCAGAGCCCAGATTCAGAACTATATGCTGGCCGTAGTTGGTGTAGCATTGTTCTTGGTAGGTATAATTGCCTGTATTTTGAATTATACCTCTACCATTTCTAATCTGGAAGATTCCATGGAGTTGATTGCAAAAGAGTCGGGAGCGCATGTTCAGGCTGAATTGGAGATTTATCTCGGTCAGGTGGAAATGCTGGGAACCATGCCTGACCTTGGCATAGAAGGGGCTCCGGTGGAGGACAAAAATGAGGTACTAAACGGTTATAAAGAAAATTATGGTTGGTTGTCTGCCAATATCTTTGACGCAAACGGTACTTTGCTTGGAAATGCAAACTACAGCATAGCTGATAAAGAGTATTTTCAAAAGGCAGTGTCCGGTGTGGCTTGCACCAATGACCCTGCTTACCAGGAACAGTTAGGCAAAGTAGTTATTAACTATGCTGCTCCGTTATGGAAAAACGGTGTAGCAGGAAGCAAAGTAATCGGTGTTATTGTAGTAACAGCAGATGCTTCTGTTTTTTCTGATATGATGTCATCCTTGCTTGTGTGTGATGGCGGAAGCGCTTATATGATTAATAAAAACGGTGACGTAATTGCCAGTAGCGATTATGATTCCGTACTTAATGTAGAAAATACCATAAAGAATTCGGAAACAGACTCTTCCTTAAGAAAACTGGCAGCCATTGAAAGAAAGATGATTGCAGGAGAGACCGGAACCGGCAGTTACCGGTACGAGGGTCATTCCGAAATGTCAGCGTATGTGCCTATCGATAATAACGGTTGGTCACTGGCTATTTGTGCGGTACAGAGAGAATTTATCGGTACTACAATTCTTTGTATTGCAATCATTCTTATCAGTATACTTATTGTAAACGGTGCGGCAGGAGCTATGGCAAGAAAGCTGGGAACTTCTATCGGAACCCCGATTCATCAGTGTGCAGAACGTCTGGCACTTTTGGCGGAGGGAGATTTATATACTCCGGTTCCAACAGTTACAACAAAGGACGAGACCTTGGTGCTTGCTGAAGCTACAAGAATTATTGTAGAAGCTCAGGCGGCAATTATCGGCGACTTGGGTTATGTGTTGGAAAAAATGGCCGGTGGAGACTTTACCGTAAAGTCTAAGATAGGC
Organism: Lachnospiraceae bacterium; assembly: GCA_017938145.1. GTDB lineage: Bacteria > Bacillota > Clostridia > Lachnospirales > Lachnospiraceae > SIG299. Next base: position 73,138 of record JAGBCB010000014.1, on the reverse strand, counting down.
GACAGTGCTTATGTGGGCGAGTATAAGCGCCTTATTTTATCTGCCCGTGACATGAAGCTGAAGATGATTGATGCCCTCAACAGAATTAAAGAGGGTGCTGCCCAGGTATCCCTTGGCGCAACCCAGCTGACAGACGGTGCACAAAATCTTGCGGAAGGTGCAACCGACCAGGCCGGCTCTATTGAAGAACTTACAGCTACCATTACAGACGTTACTGCGCAGGTAGATGAAAATGCAAAAGTAAGTCAGGGAGCTGCAACCATGGCCTTGGATGTTGTTTCCAGAGCACAGGCAAGTAACGAAGAAATGAGCCACATGACCGAGGCGATGGAGCGTATTACCTCTACCTCTCAGGAAATTGTAAATATCATCGGCGAAATCGAAGAAATTGCGTCTCAGACCAACCTGCTTTCTTTAAATGCAGCAATCGAAGCTGCCAGAGCGGGAGATGCGGGCCGGGGCTTCGCAGTTGTAGCTGATCAAATCAGAAAGCTGGCAGAAGACAGTGCCCAGTCTGCGGTAAATACAAGAAAGCTGATTGAGTCCTCCCTTGCAGAGGTAGAACAGGGTAACCAGATTACGGAACGCACCACCAAGGTAATGCAGGAAGTAATTGAGGGATTAAACCAGTTGGCACAGGGTGCAGAAGCATCCAGCAAAAACTCCGTACAGCAGGCAGAAATGATGGGACAGCTGGAGCTTGGTGTAGAGCAGATTTCCGAAGTTGTACAGGGAAATTCCGCTATTGCACAGGAAGTTGCCGCTACCAGTGAGGAATTATCCGCACAGGCAATTTCCCTGGATAACATGGTTGGACAGTTTAAGTTATAGAGTTAGATTTTTGTTATAGCGAGAGGAGTAGAAGAGGATTGCAGCCATGCAGTCCTCTTTTTTTCGTATGTTTTCTTTTTCAGACTCTTAAGCTTTGTAGGAGGGTTAGCCAATCGGCCTGTCACAAAGGTGATTAATGGGTACCGCCGGCGTTTTACTATAACTCAGTGACGGAAAGGTGAAGTATATAAGAAGTTAGTTGCCGAAGCGTCCAAGGGACGCTTTTACAAAAGGGTAGTGAAGGCGCTCTCGGAAAACACGGGTTTTCCAGAGACGCCATTACTACCCTTTTTATAAAGTGCTTTGCACTTTAATCGGCAACTAACTTTAGCAAAAAACTTTTACTTTCCGTCACTTCAGACAAATAGCTAAAACGCCGGCAGCACCCATACCTCCTGTGACAAGCCTCTTGGAACCTTCGGCAAAGCTTAAGAATGTCGTGAAAAAGAAAACATACTCAAAATCAAAAGGAGGACCTGCATAGGCTGTAATCTGCCACGCACTTCCGAGCCGTCCCAATCGAGGTGTTGCGAGGCAATACCTCGATTGCACATCAATTTTACAAAATTTAAAATATATGTTGACACTCGACATATGTCGTGATATGATATATATCGTAAGACGACATAACGAGAGGCGATACAGTATATAATATAAGGGAGAATAACAAAACAGGAGGAAGGATATGGATAATAAGGTTAAAAAAGTACTATATGTTTTTGCTTCAGCATTGCTTGCAATATTTATATATATTATTTTACACGAAGGGGGTCACATGATTGTGATGCTTTCTGCAGGTGCAACAATTACAGATTTCAGCATATTAACAGCCCATGTCAGCGGGGTAGGAGGAAACTATACCAATGTATCTGATTTGTGGCTCCATGCAAATGGAGCTCTTCTTCCGGTAATTGTGTCATTCGTATATATGCTGTTTTATAAAAAAGAAAGCAGAAGCATGTTTTATCACATCTTCTCATACATGTTTTGTCTTATACCGGTTGGTTCTTTGTTTGCCTGGGTAATAATACCGTTTGTATATATGCAGGGTAACGCCCCTGCGGGCGACGACGTTACAAAATTTTTGTATAACTTTACCCACGATTATCATCCCTTATTTGTAAGTGGGGCTGCTACGTTAATCATCGTAGTTTGGATAATTCTGATGATAAAAAAAGAAGTTATTAAGACTTTTATTGTTGAAATACGAAAATAGAAAATTGATTATCATGAAACAGGGAGATGAGGATTACCATGAAAAAGAGTGAACCTATGTCGGAAAGCTACTATTACATTTTGCTTTGTTTGTCCAAGGGAGCAAACCATGGTTACGGTATTATGCAGATGACATCACAGTTGTCAAAGGGTGAAGTAACCATCGGTTCCGGCACCATGTACGGAGCCACCAGCAATATGATGAAAAAGGGCTGGATTAAAGAAATTATGTCTGACGGAGTGGGTATGGAAAGGAAGCGTCTGTACTGTTTAACAACAGCGGGAGAAGAAGCGTTACAAAACGAAATTGCCAGACTCAGACGCATGTTGGAAAGTGTATAAGAGAGGAGAATTAACATGGGCAAATATAAAAGAAAATTCGGTATTTATTCCGCATGGAATTATGAATTGGAAATTGAAGATTTAAACAAAATGTCCGAGCAGGGTTGGCAGTTAATCAAAGGTGGATGTTTTTCTAACAAGTTTAAGAAAAATCCGGATATTCAGTACCGGTATCAGCTGGATTTCCAACCAAGCATCGAAGATAAGGGACGCTATATTGAAACCTTCCGTGAACAGGGTTGGGAGTATGTAAGCAGCACTTTTAACGGCTGGCATTATTTCCGTAAGCTGTACGATGCGTCTAAGCCGGAGGAAGAATATGAAATTTTCACAGACATAAGTTCCGCAAAGGAAATGAACAACCGCTGGGCCATTGTGGGCATGGTATGTCTTGCTTTTTTATTTATATATTTAATGTTTTATCTAATATGGATGATTACAAAACCAAAGCTTACCACTTTGTTCGGAATGATTTATTTGGGAGTGATTTTTGCGGTAGTGTTACGCGGTGTATTGGTAATGCGTAAATCGGACTCCAGTAAAAAATCCAGATTTGATAAGTGGCTGATGCCGTTCTTCTTTGTATGGGGAATTCTTGGCGGAATCATATACTTTTCCTTGATTGAAGCAAGACCATATTGCAGCTGGTCGAACCGGTCGGCGGAGTATTACCCAATCTCTGCCGATTTGGATGAAGCAGTGAATTGGCTTCCAATGGAAGTAAAATATCCGGATAACTATTACCTGGATTTGAAAATTGATGCAAGTGCACCGCTTCGGGTGTCTCTTGTGGATGAAGAGATGAATGTAATTTATACTACAAGAGATACGGAATTTGAGGAAGAAAATATCCGCTTGTGGCTTGACAAGGGATTGTACAGTATATACTTTTCTGAGTTTGAAGGCGGATCTATTTATGTGGATGTGTCGTTTGAATAAAAGGAGGAAATGAAAAATGGGAAGCAGATTTATTATTAAGGACAAAGATGGATTTATCGAAGGAACAAGAATCATTGTGGACACAGAAACCGGAGTGCAGTATCTGATGGCACACTGGACCAACATCGGTGGTATTACTGTTCTGGTGGATAAAGACGGCAAACCGTTATTGGATCCAAGATTTGCAAAGTAAATAATAACGGGAATCAGGAGAATAACAGGGAAAAGACCGGCAAAGTGATTTGCCGGTCTTTTTCTTTATGAACATTTGTGGTATACTGTAGGAAAGTATTACTAAGGATAATAGAAAGAGAGTTAAAATTTCATGGCCACTACACGTAAAGTTGACATGACAAAAGGTTCTATCTTAAAAGCAGTGATTTTATTTGCCATTCCCATCTGCATCGGGGATATGCTGCAGCAGCTATATAATACGGTGGATACCCTGATTATCGGAAATTTCTGCAGTTCCGCTTCCCTGGCGGCAGTAGGCACCAGTGCCCAGCCGGTGGAGATTTTCTTATGCATCTTCATGGGGCTTGGTGCGGCAGCATCCATCTTAGTGTCCCAAAGTGCGGGCAGTGGTGATAAAGTGCGGATGCAGAACGTAGTAAATACGGTGGCATCCTTTTTATTTATGTGCGCAATTCCGTTGTCGGTGCTGGGTGTGTTGTTCGGTCCGCTGGTGTTGCATATTATGCAGGTGCCGGAGGATGCCTTTGATATGGCGTCGGCCTATATCAGAATCATATTTCTCGGCACCCTCGGAAATCTAGGTTATAACATGAATGCCGGAATCTTACGCGGTCTTGGAGACAGCCGTTCCACCCTGCGGTTTTTGATTATTTCCTGCTGTGTGAATATTGCACTTGATTTAGTGTTTGTGGCAGGATTTCATATGGATGTGACAGGAGCGGCACTGGCTACCATGATTGCTATGGTGACTTCCTGGGTGTGCAGTATCCTATATATCAGAAAAAAGTATCCGGAACTGGAGTTTCCGCTGTTACCAAAGCGTATTGAAAAAAGTGTTATCAAGGATGTGGTTTCCGTGGGACTTCCTCTTGGCATGAACAGCTCCATTTATTCCGTGGGACACCTGCTGGTGCAGGCGGTAGTAAATGCCCAGGGAACCAGCTTTATGGCGGCATTTTCCATCGCAACCAAGCTGACGGGGCTTTGTAAGTTTGCAAACTCTTCCTTTGCCTCTGCGGCAACCACCTTTGCAGGACAAAACAAGGGCGCAGAAAATTATGTGCGCCTGCGCAAGGGGGTTAAACAGATTTCCCTGGCAGCGGGCATCATTATGTTTACAACAGGTATTATCGGTACCATATTCAGCCGTCCGATACTGTGCATTTTCTCTGATGACCCGGAGGTGCTGTTTTATGCAGTACGCTACATCGGAATTGTATTGCCGTGGTTCTGGACTTTTGCGGTATTCAGCGTGCTGACTAAGTATTTAAACGGCATCGGTGCTGTAAAGTATCCAACCATCATCAATTTACTGATGTTGTGGGCAGTACGTATTCCGGTGAGCTATGCCATCGACTGGTTCTATGACGGAACCTATTTTATGTATTCCATGCCGATAAATTATATTTTTGGTTTGATTTGCGTGCTGATTTATTTCCCGTGCTCTAAGCAGTGGAACGAGGTGTGCAGGCTGGCAAAAGAACAGGAGACGGAATAAAAAGAGGATGTTGCAATTTACTTTGCAACATCCTTTAAAATATCAGTGAGTTTTAACTGGCGTTCCACCATAGCAACTAAATCTTTATTGTTTTCGGTAGTGCCGTAAATTTGGCAGAACTTTCTGGCGTTTTCCGCGTCACCCAGGCTGGCATAGCAAAGTGCGGTAATGCTGGCTGCGGCCGGAATCTGATTGTTCAACTGAAACGCTTTTAATCCTAAGTTTTTTGCTTCTTCAAATTCGCCGTTTTTGTAGAGCACATTTGCCAGATTAACGTGGGCATATGGGTTTTCCGGATTATACAGGAGAGCTTGGTTTAACGCATATTTGGCATCGGAAACCCGTCCCGCCTCGTGATGAATCAGACCAAGGTTTGACCAGGCAGAGGAGCAGGAAGCATCTGTTTTTAACAACCGTTCGTAGGTTTCGATAGCTTTGCTGGTCTGGCCTTTGTCTTTATAGCTCTTGGCGATAAAAAAGAGTACGGCAGAAGTGTCACGATAGGAGGCACAGCGGTTTTCTAACTTGGTCAGGTGGCTGATGGCTTTGTCGTACTGGTCATTATTAAAGTAGGTAATGCCCTGCATCAATTTCCGGTAGCCGGTCTTGTCATTTGCAAAGGCATCCCGTATAATATGTTTGTACAATTCGGCATATTGGGTGGCTTTTGGAAGGCTTGCCCGGGATTTTGTAAGGTAGTTGAATACACCCAGGAAGTAGGTTACCAGTAAAATGCCGGCCTTCATTAAGGTTTTGGTAGTCATTTCAGCAATGCCGGTAAAATGCAAAATCAGCATAACAACACAAAATAAAATTACAAGAATGTTCAGTACAAGTAATAGTTTGTTTTTCATAGTTTCCCCCTTGTCTTTTGTAAAGACCTTATTCCGAGGCAATTCTATCAAAGGGAAAGAAAAATGTCAATGTAAGGAGAAAAATCATGCCAAAAGTAATTATCACCTGTGGAAAAATCGGTGCAGGAAAAAGTACCTATGCGGAAAAGTTAAGAAAGTCAGAAAAAGCAGTCTTGCTTTCCTGTGATGAAATTACACTGGCTTTATTTGATGGTAACGTGGGAGAAAAGCATGACGACATCGTGGAACGCTGCCAGAAGTATTTGTTTGGGAAGTCTTTAGAGATAATTGAAATCGGCTGTAATGTCATTTTGGACTGGGGTCTTTGGATGAAAGAGGAAAGAATCGAAGCGAGGGAATTTTACAAAGCACATAATATTCCTTGTGAGATACACTATGTGAATGTTTCCAATGAGCAGTGGCAGAAGAATCTGGAAAAGCGGAATGCAGATGTGTTAGCAGGAAGAACCTCCGCTTATTTTGTGGATGAAGGACTGGCGGCCAAGTTTGACGGAATCTTTGAAGAACCGGAGCGGGATGAAGTGGATGTGTGGATAGAGAATGAGTGGAGGTAGAGATTGGATTTTTGAAAATTGTTGACTAATTCTGAAAATATGTTAGTATAATAGTAGAGGTGAGTCCTACCTTAAGTGGAAGTTGTAAAAGCGTTGGAATCGCTTGTGAGTGATTCCACAGTTGTGGTTATGCTTCATGCATAACCACATTTTTATCTAAGGAGTATCATGAAGCAAGAAAGACTTAATCTATATCGAATCGATATGAAGTACATAAGAAATCTACATAATGTTGATAACCGGGTATCCTCGGTGTCACCTCAAATTGGCAAGCAACATCGAATTTACGTTGGTATAGTTGTTATCTGTAATGAAAGAAAATATTTAATTCCTCTATCTCATCCTGTTGAAAAACATAAAAGAATGAATCCCCGAGCTGATTTTGATAAAATAATAAATAAAAATGGTAAACTACTAGGAGTTTTAAATTACAATCTAATGATTCCGGTAGAAGAACATCAATTGCTGAAAGTAGACCTAAAAGCAGATAAAGATGATTCAGTAGGAGAAAAATACTATAAACAATTATGTATTGATGAATTAAACTGGTGTCGTAAGCACGCAGATGTTATAATAAATAAAGCAAACTGCTTGTATCAATTGTGTACAAGTGAATCAAATTATAAAGGAAAGATGAGATGTCTCGACTTTAAAAGATTAGAGGCAGAATGTGAAAAATACAATATGAGAAAGTAGGAAAACGAAGTTGAAAGAACTAATCATAAAAAAAGAAAAAAACACTGCAGCCACCAAAGCGGAGTTTATTGCAGATTTAGATATTCTGTTTGATGAACTGAAGAACAGCTACGGCGGTTATGAGCATTTTGGCGAGGAGCGTTTTTTACTTGCTAAAGAGAATGTACTTAGACAAATAGAAAATGGGTATTCTTTTGAAAATGCAGTTTCTGTGTTACGTGAAGAATTTACTTCGTTTATTTACGATGGACATTTTAAAGTAGACGGTATTCCGTTACATCATCGGGACAGAATATGTCCCAAAACATTTGATTATGCAGTAAAAGTATGGGAAACAGAAGGAATTCCGGTGTTTGATATAAAAAAGTTTTATTATGATACGGAGGAAGAAAAGCTTCAACTGGAGAAGTTTGCGAAAAGCGGGGCAGACTACAAAAATTGCCCGTACTTGCTTTTTGATTTGCGGATGAATAATGGTGGAAGCGATGCTTATTTGTGGGAGTTTCTGGTAGGCTTGACAGGAGAGGAACCGGAGCCACCAATGGATTTTCTTCAGAAAAATTCCGACACGTTTGTGGCGTTGCTAAAAGAAGAGTACGGAGAAGAAATTGTGGAGCAGGGTATTGAAACATATAATTCTGCTGGCAAGATGGTATCTGCCGGACAAAAGATTTACGTGCTGATTGACCGCTATGTTTCTTCCAGCGGGGAGTCTGCCATTGCAAATTTAAAAGCAATCGAGGGAACGGTAGTGCTTGGTGAAAACAGCGGTGGTTGCTATTTTTGCGGAAACTGCATGAATATTTATCTTCCGAACACCGGGCTTTGTATATATTATGGTACCGGACGTATCCTCTATAACGGAACACAGAATATCGATGAATTGGGAGGTTTTGCGCCGGATATTTATGGTGAGTTTGAAGTGGCCGATGTGGTTGCCATGATAAAGCGTGCAACGATATAATATATGGAATCAAAAAGTAAAAGGATGTGAAACCATGACAAAAGCAGTAATCTTCGATATGTTCGAAACCTTAATCACCCATTTTAAAAGTCCGCTGTATTTTGGAAAGCAAATAGCAGAGGACATGGATATTCCGGAGGCAAAGCTCCGTGAAATCTGGGACCCGACGGACTATGACAGAACTATCGGCAAAATGACGTTGGAAGAGGTGTTTGGGCAGATTCTTAGAGCGAGTGATAAATACGATGCGAATCTGGTGAAGAAACTTGCAGATAAACGTACTGCCTGTAAGGTAGAGTGTTTTAATCATCTGCATGAAGAAATTCTTCCGATGATGGAAGAATTAAAACGTAAGGGCTATCGCATTGGTTTGCTCAGCAATTGTTACTTCGAGGAAGCAGCAGTAATAAAAAACAGTGTGTTATGGCAGTATTTTGATGTAGCCTGTCTTTCCTGCGAGCAGGGCGTTGCCAAGCCGGAGGAGGAAATCTTTCGCCGGTGCATAGAGGAACTTGATGTGAGCTATGAGGAATGTTTGTATGTTGGCGACGGCGGAAGTCATGAACTGGAAACAGCCGAAAAACTTGGCATGAAACCGGTGCAGGCGGTTTGGTATTTGCAACAGGGAAGCAAGCAACCAACCTGGAGAAAGCCGGAGTTTATGCAGGCAGAAAGTCCGTTGGAGATTTTTAAATATTTGGAGAATTAAAAGTTTACATAGGGTGTAAGGAGGAAAACATAATGTACGAAAGACAATATACAAGAATTGACACGGTAAGGCAGGTGTTGGATGAAAAAATCAATGCCATTGAGGATGCAGACCAGCACAGATGCGCCTATGTCCATTTGTATGGTGTGGGTCAGGCGGCTGCTATGCTTGCTTTAAAGCGCGGCATGGGTAGAAAAGTGGCAGAGCTTGCAGAAATTGCAGGAATGCTCCATGACTATACTTCTTATTTTGTGGAAGAAAGCGATGACCACGCTCATAAATCTGCACCGTATGTGAAGGCGCTTCTTACGGAAACAGGAGAATTTACGGACGAAGAAATCGAAATGGTAACAAACGCCGTATATAACCATAGTGACAAGGGAAGAGTAGATACCCCGTTTGATGAGGTGCTGAAAGATGCGGATGCATTGCAGCATTTCCTCCGAAATCCCATGGAGGATTTCTGGTTTGAACGGGGAAGAGTGCCGGCATTGGTGAACGAGCTGGGGCTGTAAGGCTAATGTTACGGAGCGTAACACCGCTGCAACGAAGAGTGTCTTGCAATTTGAATGTTGCCTGCATAAGATGAGGGCATCAAACAAATTAAGGAGGTTTCTACGATGATAGGAACAATAATTGCACAAAAAAGAAAGAACCTTGGGATGTCCCAGGAACAGCTGGCGGAAGCACTTTTAGTTTCCCGTTCTGCGGTAGCAAAATGGGAGAGTGATAACGGCATGCCTGATATTGAAAATCTGAAGGCATTGTCCAAAGTTTTGGGCTGCAGCATTGATGAACTGGTTGGTAATGTCATTGAAAATACGGCGGAACAAAGTAAAGAAGATACTCCGGTACAAGCTATACCGGTAGCGATGGATAAGTTTAATAAGTATCTTTTACAGTGTTGCCGGGTTGAATTGTCCGATTGGAACGATGGATTTTCAGAAGGATACCTTATCGGTCAGGATGAAAGCTTCTTGTATTATGTCGTACCGGAGAAGAAGCGTGCATTTATCGGTTGTTTGGCAAAGCAGTATATTACGGAAATAGAAATTCTTCCGGAAGCAAAAAAGCAGGTTGATTTAAGCAGGTATGAAACGGTTTCCAAAGAATATTTTATCGGAAAACAGGTAAATGTAAGCTTAAATGAGCGCCGGTTCTTTGATGGAATTTTCGGAAAGGACAGGGAGTTCAGAGAGGCAGAATTGTTGGTGTTTTCAGAGAAACAAGCAGTGTTGCAGCTGAAAAACCGGTTGATGGAAACAAATGTAGATATTGCAGATGTTGTGAAAATAGAAACCGAAGAATAAATCACTGAGAAAGGGGCATCCTCCATGAAACTCACCTTAGAAAAAATTCATATCGGCCGCCGTACCATAAAAACCGTGGCAGCAGTAGTCATTGCCATGCTGGCAGCAGAGTATTTCGGTACTACGTCTTCCAGGCTTATTTTTGCTATGATGGGTGCCATGGAGGCGGTGCGCCCTACCTTTAAAGAATCGGTGGAAGCGGTGCTTTCCCAGTTCATCGGCATTGTAGTGGGAGCCTTGGCAGCAGTACTGCTCCACACTCTGCCGATTCCGGATATTGTAGCGGCAGGTATCGGCATTCTTATTGTTATTGTATTTTACAATATGTTAAAACTCCCGTATTCACCGTCCTTAGCGTGTTTTATCGTGGTCATGATTTGTACCACATCGGATGTGCATCCGGTGCTGTATGCCCTGGGAAGAATCTGGGACAGTGCCATCGGTCTGGCGGTTGGTATGCTTATCAATGTGTTGGTGTTCCCTTACGATAACAGTAAGAAATTCAGGCAGGCGGTGCAGAATCTGGACGCGGAACTGATTTTATTTTTAGAGGACATTTTCGACGGTGATAATTCCTTGCCGGATGCGGATATCATGGAAAAGAAGCTGGCAGATATCGCTTATCAGCTCAGCATTTTTGCAAACCAGGTGCTTCCGTTTCATAAGGCAAGACAAAAGGAAAAGCTAAAGCTGTTCCGCATGTGCGAGGGCAGGGCAAGAAGACTGGTATCCCACTTGGAGGTGCTTTGCGCCATGGAGGTGCCGGGGCAGTTAAACGATGAAAATCTGGCAGAATTAAGAAAGGGCGGTGCCAATATCGCAGAGCAGCCGGAGCTTTCAGAGTGGACCGACAAGGACACTATCACCAATTATCATGTGGCGCAGATTTTGGCGTTGCGAAAGGAACTTTTGTCCATTATGATGTAGCGTGCTAAAAACTGAGTTAGGAAAAGCAATATCTGACTTGAATAAGAGGACAGGATATTTTATTATGATAATAGGAAAATAGGGCTGAAAGGCCAAAACTTCTAAGGAGGATTATACAATGTTATTTTTGGGTATCGATTTAGGAACATCGTCCATCAAGCTGGTTGTTATGGATGAAAACGGTGAAATTAAGGCAAGTGCAGGCGGCGAGTACGGTTTAAGCTTTCCAAAGCCGGGCTGGTCTGAGCAGAATCCATCCGACTGGGTGGCTCAGATGGAGGCTTCCATTAAGGCACTTGGCAGCAAGATTGATTTAAAGGAAATCGCAGGCATCAGCTTCGGCGGTCAGATGCACGGTCTCGTTATCTTAGATGAAAACGACAACGTAATCCGTCCTGCTATTCTTTGGAATGACGGACGTACTCAGGAAGAGTGCGACTACTTAAACAAGACCATCGGCAGAGAAAAGATTTCCGCATATACAGCAAATATGGCTCTTACCGGCTTCACAGCACCTAAGATTCTCTGGGTAAAGAAGAATGAGCCTGAAAACTTCGCAAAGATTGCAAAGATTATGCTTCCAAAGGATTACCTTGCATATCTTTTATCCGGCGTACACTGCACCGATGTTTCCGATGCTTCCGGTATGCTTCTTATGGATGTTGAGAATAAGTGCTGGTCCAAGGAAATGATGGAAATCTGCGATGTTAAGGAAGAACAGCTTGCTAAGATTTTCGAAAGCTACGACGTAGTTGGAACTATCAAGGCAGACGTGGCTGAACGCCTCGGTTTGTCTAAGGATGTTAAGATTATTGCAGGTGCCGGCGACAACGCTGCTGGTGCCGTTGGTACAGGTACCACAAAGGACGGTATGTGCATCGTTTCCCTCGGTACTTCCGGTACCGTATTCGTTTCCTGCGACAAGTTTGCAGTGGACGATGCTAACGCATTACATATGTTTGCCCATGCAAACGGCAAGTATCACTTAATGGGCTGTATGCTTTCCGCAGCTTCCTCCAACAAGTGGTGGATGGACGAAATCATCGGCACAAAGGAATACGCAGAAGAACAGAAGCGGATTACCACACTTGGCGAAAACCACGTATACTACCTGCCATACTTAATGGGTGAGCGTACACCTCACAACAATCCAAATGCAAGAGGTACCTTCACCGGTATGACCATGGATACTACCCGTGCCGACATGACTCAGGCAGTGCTTGAGGGTGTTACCTTTGCACTCCGTGATTCCGTAGAAATTGCAAGAAGTCTTGGCGTAAAGATCGACCGCGTCCGTGCAACCGGCGGCGGTGCTAAGAGCCCGCTTTGGAGAAAGATGATTGCTAACATCATGAACGTTAGTGTAGAAATCATCAACAGTGAGGAAGGCCCTGGTTACGGCGGTGCAATCCTTGCAGCAGTTGGCTGCGGCGCCTTTGCAAACGTAGAAGAAGCAGGCGACAAGTTAATCCGTGTGGTTGATGTTACCGAGCCTGACGCAGAACTGGTTGCAAAGTACGAGAAGAAGTATCAGGTATTTAAGAAGTTATATCCTGCACTTAAGGATGTTTTTGATGATGTAGCTAATGTATAAGTAAAATAAAGACAGGTAAGAATCGTCCGGTTTTTCTTGGAGGTTCCTGCCTGTCTTTTTTTTGACCCCGCTCTTTCGGCTTTTTTTGCTCCGATTTTTGTGCATTATGCCGAAAATTTTTTCAAAAAGTTGCTTTATTTGTGAGTGCGTGTTATACTCTGCACAAAGCATAATTTCCATAGCAATCGGTGGCCACCATTCTAAAAATCTTTTGATATGATCATTCTGAAAATTCATGCTTTTATTCCAAGAAAAAGCAGGGGTTTTCGTGCCTCCTGCAAACAATAATAGAGGAGGATTGGAATGGGGAAACAAAATATTGTGACCAAGCATTATATGCAGGATAACGCGCGTTTTGCTGACATCTGCAATTATTATTTGTTTGACGGACAGCAGGTAATTAAGCCGGAGAATCTGGCAGAGAAGGATGTTACGGAGCTGGCACTTCCAAAGGGACTTGAAAGTGCAGAAACAGTGGAAAAAATCCGCGATATATTAAAAGGCTGCTGTGTCAAAACAGCAGACGGTGTTACCTATCTGATTATTGGTATTGAAAACCAAAACGACACTCACTACGCCATGGTAGTCCGTAATATGCTCTATGATGCGCTTAATTATTCATCCCAGGTGGAGAAAATAGCAAAACAACATCGAAAGGATAAAGATTTGAGAAAGGCAGAATTTTTGTCCGGCTTTGCCAAAGATGACAAGTTGGTTCCGGTTATTACACTAACCATTTATTGGAATGCGGGCAGTTGGGACGGAGCAAGAAGCCTGCATGAAATGTTGGATGTCAGCGATGAGGTAATTTTAAAGTATGTCTCTGACTATAAGTTGAATTTAATTATTCCGAATGAAATCGAAGATTTTGATAAGTTTAAGACAGAAATGGGACCGTTGCTGGAGTTCATTAATTCAGCGGCAAACGGTAAAAAGTTTAGTAATGCTTTTGAAACAAAAAGAACAAGATGGGAAAATTTAAGTAGCGAGGCAATTGACTTGCTAAACATTTGTTTAGATGCAAAACTGGAAATCGAGAGGGACTTAGAGAAGGGAGTTGGTAACGTGTGTAAAGGCCTTGAAGAATTTTGGGAAATGGTTAGAGAAGATGCAGAAAAAAGAGGATTAGAAGAAGGCAGGGCGGCAGGACTGAAAAAAGGGCGAGAAGAAGGGCGAGAAGAAGGGCGAGAAGAAGGAGAAGAACGCCTTGGCAGTTTAATCAGCATTTTATGTAAGAACCGCCAATTTGATGAGGTACAAAAAGTGGCTTCTGATGCTGAACTAAGAAAAAAGTATTATTTACAGTATAATTTATAACATATCAGGGCGGCATTTGCCGCCCTGATATGTTTATTAAAAACTCTTTATTTCCGGCGGATTTTCTCTGTCAATTTTATCAAAGCATTGTTCTCTAAAAAATCCGGATCTGGAGTAAGGTTCCCCGCCAACATATAAATGTGCACAATCGCCTAAGGTGCGCAGACGGAAATAAGCATCGCCCGGTACACGTTCTTCGGTGGTAAGTACGGTAACGGAGGTCGGTGCCACAAAAGCACCTTGCCAAAGAAGCGGTGCCGGAATTCCAAGCAAGTGGGAGAGAATTACAAACTGTACCCCTAAGTGGCAGAAGAAAACCAAGGTATCGGAATTTCCGTTTACAACCTTATAGTAGTTTCCGGTGCGTTCATAGCCATGCTCTGCTAAAACAGCGTCAATGCCTTGCTTTACTTCTTCAAATTTTATTGATACATCACCGGTTTGCATGACAGGAGCATTCAGCCAGGTATCCTTATGGTAAAGCTCCGGAACATTGGTCCAGTAATTTGGCATGAAGTCCCACGGAATGCGGTTGTTGCCGGTTTCCGGGTCTTTCACATCTACATAAAATTCCTTTAACCATTCGTGGATGGTGGCGGTACGGCCCAGTTTATTTAACGTAAGGGACGCGGTGTCCTTAGCACGGCCAAGCGGGGAGCAGTAAAATTCTTTCACGTCCCATTTGGTGGTGCGGGCAGAAAGAAGCTCGGCTTCCCGCCAGCCCTTTTCGGTGAGGGAGTCGATGCTGTAGTCCGGGTCTCCGTGGCGGATAAAAATCAGGTTCATGGTTTCCTCCTAGCGATATTTAAGCAGAATCTATTTGAGTGTAATTTTATACCAAAAGCAGAAAAAAGTCTATAAAATTATAATTTATGGCCTGCCTTTTGTCCTAATTAGCAATAATCCTATTGACTTTATCGCAGTAAAATACTATACTAGGAACGATGCTAAAATGCAGATTTGTACTAAGGGGAGATGAAGATGGCTCAAATAAAATCACAGGGCACAAAGTATGCAATATTACAGTGTGCAACCAAACTTTTCTTGGAAAAAGGCTATACGAATGCCTATGTTACCACCATAGCAAATACATTGCAGATAAGCACCGGAAACCTGACGTTCTGGTTTCCAACAAAGGAACATATCCTTGCAGAAATGATGAAAGAGTTGTGTGCATTTCAGGCACAAGCAGATGCCAAAAAAGCAGATAAGAAATATTCTCTATTGATTGAATATCTGTTTGAACTGGCAATGTTTGCTTCTGTTTGTGAGGAGAATCCGAATATTAAGGATTTGCTAATCGCTTCATATACACAGCCATTACCTCTTGCCGTTATCCGTGCAAATGATACTGAAAGGTCAAAAAGAACCTTTGCGGAGTTTTGTAAGGAGTGGAGTGAGACAGAGTATATACAGGCAGAGAATGTAGCCTCCGGTATTGAATGTGCCATGTTTATGACAGAGAATGCACAAAAGCTTACATTGGAACAGAGAGTCACAAGCAGTTTGGATGCAATCATGAAAGTATATGAAGTGCCGAAAGATATTCGGCAAAGTGTCTTAAAAGAAGTCATGGCAATGGATTATCGGAGTAGCGGGAATCATGTGTTTGAGGAGTTCTACAGCTTTGTGGAAGAAAAAATGAAAGAAAACTATGGAAAACGATAGAAGAGTAAAAGAGAAATAATTTACAAATTATGGTTTTCACCATTTATATAGATAATGGATAGATATACATAGGATTTTTTGATAGGAGGAATAAAAGTGAAAAAAGTAAAATCAAACAAACTCGGAAGGAGAATACTAAGCTTCGTGCTGACCGTAGCCTTAATGGTAGGACTAATGCCGGGGAATATCCTGACGGTATCGGCAGAAGGGACGGATACAATTATAAGTGATGAACTGATAGTAGAGAGTGTTTCATCGAATGATGCGTCTGCTACAACAGAATGCACCTGCGGAACCGATGACCCGGCGATCCACGCCACCACCTGTGCGGTGTATGTGGCTCCTGAGAATCCCGTGTGCAGCTGTGCGGAAGCCTGCGGGGTGGAGACCCAGAACTTCTGGTGCGATGTCTGCGGCTTTGACTATGCCAAATGCACTGGCACCGATACGGCTGTGGTTTATACGGAGGGCGATAAGGTATCCGTTACCATCAACGGCGAAACCACCTATTATACCTCCATCAAGGATGCAGTCGCCAAAGCCAATGAGTCCGGCAATGCCACCATTACCCTCCTGCAAGATACCACCACTGGAGAACGCTTGGACATTACCAACAGCGCAACGCTGGATCTGAACGGCAATACTCTGTCCTGTACAGCTTATTTTGCTGATGACTATGAAACGATGGTGGCGATCACAACCAACAACACAAAGCTGACGATTATCGATAGTGTCGGCGGCGGTAAGCTGGACGGAACGGGTACTGACTATGCTCTAATGTTAGGAGAGCCTGGGGCATATACAGCTCGCAGCGCATCGGCATACATCGACGGCTGCACTGTAAGTGGATCGGTTAAGACGGTGTCGGGTACCTCCATGACAGTCAGCGGCAGTACTGTGGAAAGCAATTCAGTTGTTGCTACAATCGATATGACCAATGAGACCACGCTGAATGTATTTAACAGTCAGATTCTCAATACCCATTCGAGTTCGGCTGCATCTGCAATTGATAACATAGGAACTTTGACTATTACAGACAGCACCATAAGCGGTTCTATCGGTGTGGATAATCGCGGTACTGCGAACATCAGTGGCAACACCAATATCACCGGCACCGTTTGTTCTGTAAAGTCGAGGGTAGAGTCTCAAGATAGTACGCTTACCATCACCGGCGGCAACTATACAGGTGGTATAAATATTACCGGAGGCACAGCTACCATTAGTGGCGGCAGCTATACGGGTGATATTGTTGTTTCCGGTGGTACGGCTACCATTAGTGGTGGCACTATCACAGCAAGTAGTGCTGAAAATGCCGTGGAGGTTTTCGACAGTGCTGAACTTACCATCAGCGGTGGTACTTTCAGCGCCATCGCTGGTAAGACATATGACACCGGTGTGTATGTCCACGATGGCGGAACGGTCAAAATCACTGGCGGAACCATCACCAGCACGGCCTATGGCGTGTATAACGAACGCGGAAGCGCCACCATCACCGGAGGCTCCATTTCCGGCGGAACGGTTGATCTGTATGTAGGAGTATCTGACAGTATTTTGAATCTTACCTTGGACGAGGTTAAGACTGAGGGTGCCACTTTCCCCGGCGGTATTACCGTTGTAAGTACTACATTGGCTGAATTGCTGGCTACCGAAGTTGCAACCTATTGGGGCAAGGTGGAAGACAAGGATACCATGCTCACCGTGGCTGATGATGCTACCAGCATCACCGATAAGGGCGACATTACCATCCGCGCCATCTGCGATCACAAAGATGTTAAACTGGATTATATCACCACCGAAACCACCCATACCCCTGTCTGCTCTGTCTGCAACTGGACGATAGGCGAAGCTACAGAGCACACCGGCGGCACGGCTACCTGTCAGGATCCGGCAGTCTGTGAAGCCTGCGGCGTAAGCTACGGCGATAAGGATGCGAATATTCACACCCCTACGGAAGGTACCATTTTCACCGACAACGGCGACGGCACCCACAGCTATACCTGTGCCTGCGGCGCTGCTGTTGCCGAGGTGCCGCACACCTTGGATGTTACCACAGGCAAGTGCAGTGCGTGCGGCGCGGATGCTTCGATTGCCACCGTCACCGATGGCACGAACACCTGCTATGCAGCCGATGCAGCAACGCTGAATCAGGCAGTAACCGCAATTCTGGAAACCGGCAGCAGAACCTTTACGGTGGAGCTTCCTGTCGATGCAGAAGCCGGGATGATCACCGCCATCCGCCGCGCCATCTGCGACACCGAGGGCGTTGCCGACGGCAGCATCCACCTCACCCTCAAGGGCGTGACTACGATTCCCGGTACCACCAACTGGGACGGTGTTGCTTTTGGCCCCGGTGACATATATGATGAAGCCGGAGAAATTGTAGATCAGGAACTCGTTACCCAATTGGCATCTATCAATCTCCCCGATGTGACAGAAATTGGTGCTCAGGCGTTTTATTTTTGTGAAAATCTGGTTTCTGTCTCAGCTCCCAAGGCGCAGACAATTGGAGCGCAGGCATTTGGCTATACAGCACTTACATCCGTAGAATTTCCCGAATTGACGACGATCCCCACTGATATGTTCAGCGGTACCTGGACCTTGTCCTCTGCCAAATTCCCGAAGGTGACGACCATTGAACAGGGCGGATTGCTGGTTGGAGCAAAATTTACGACCGAAAATAATCCTATGCCCTTCCCGCTGGAGCTGACCGCTGCGGGCAATATCACCTTCAATGGCAGTAATCATTTCAACATAGCATCGCAGAACTATTCCGGTAAGGTTGACTTGGTGCTGTGCTGCGATAAGAAAGATGCCGTGACTTTTCATGATGACGGCACAGCAACCTGGCAGGTAAGAGAAGACCTGAGCTACACCTTCAAGTCCATCACATTTAAGCATAGCTACGTTGACGGCAAGTGCGAAGACTGCGGCGAAGACTGCGCCCACACCGGCGGTACGGCGACCTGCACCACTCTGGCAGTCTGCGAATCCTGCGGCGCAAGTTATGGCGAAGTGGGCGGTCACAGCCCCAATGCAGCTGGCTACACCGTCAATGCCGACGGCACACACAGCTATACCTGTTCTTCCTGCGGAAATCCTTTCACCGAAAGTCACACCTTCACCGACGGTGCTTGCACCGGCTGCGGAGTGATCGGCGGCTACTGTGGTGAGGAAGGCAATGAGCAGAATGTCATTTGGACTTACGCGAACGGAACGCTGACCATCAGCGGTACCGGTGCTATAGCGGATCAGCGCGATAATTACGATAACCGTCCCTGGGAAGAATATGTAGACCAGATCACCACAATCGTGGTGAACGACGGCATCACCTCTATTGGTGAGGCTGCATTTTGGCGTTTCCAGAAACTCACCACTGCAAAGCTGCCAGACAGCCTTACGACCATATCGCAGCAAGCATTCTATGGATGCACGGCGCTGAAAACAGTGAACTTCCCGGCTAACTTAAAAACCATCGAAGGCTGGGCTTTCCTTGGGTGCGCGTTGGAGAGCGTCACCCTGCCCGAGGGACTTACAACCATCGGTTATCGGGCGTTTAGCGAATGCAAAAATCTCACATCAGTGACGGTTCCTGCGTCCGTGACCACCATAGATGAGGGTGCTTTTGGGTATAGCCCGGCAAAGATCACCGTGGCTGAGGATAACCCCAACTATTCCTCTGATGAACACGGCGTGCTGTTTGACAAGGATAAAACCACCTTGATTTACTGCCGTCCGAACATAGAAGTAGAGACTTACACCATCCCCTCCACCGTGACCGAGATTTGCAAAGAAGCATTCTACGGCTGCGAGAATCTTGCTACTATCACCATCCCCGACGGTGTGCAGAAGATTGGAAGTTCGGCGTTCGGCGGCTGCGAGGCGCTGACCACCATCACCATCCCCGCGGGTGTGACAACCATTGAAGCCAACACATTCTATGACTGCACCGCATTGACCGCGGTGACCATCCCTGCGGGTGTGACGACCATTGATATGTGGGCATTCTCTGGCTGTACAGCGCTGACCACCGTTACCATCCCCGCCAGCGTGACCAGTATTGCATATAACGCGTTTTCGAACTGCAGCGCGTTGACCACCGTGAATGTGCCCTGCACTTGGGACGGCAGCCTGTACACCTTTGACGAGGGTGTGACCGTGAACAAGGTGCATAACTGGGTGGGCGGCGCCTGCACCGTCTGCGGCGTGTCCTGTGACCACATAGACAGCGCCCACACCACCGCCACCAACAACGGCAATGGAACACACAGCTTTACCTGTACCGTATGTAATTCTGTTGCAATTCAGGAATGCACGGACGAATATAGCGTAGTGGAAAACAAAATTACTAAGAAATGTACCGCTTGCGGCGAAAAAGGCTACATTATCATTACCGCTGAGGGCGGCATTTATGACGGAACAACCGCTTACGGTGCAACCGTTGAAAAGACAGGCATATTCGAAAATGAGGAAGTTATTGTTAATTACTATCAAGGTGATACTTTAATTGGTACCGACGCTCCTGTCAATGCAGGAACATATACAGCAAAGATTACTTATGAAGAAGAAGTAACAGTTTATGATGAGTTTGAGATTACAAAGGCAAACACAGTTATTACATGGAATGATCAGACGCTTGCAAGTACGGGTGAGGAGGCAGAACTTACTGCACCAACGCTTACATTTATCGGAAACGACAATCCGGAAGTGGTGCTTGCATACTCATATAAAGTACAGGGTGATGCAGAATATACAGCCGGACTTCCGAGTGATTGCGGAATATATGATGTAAAGGTAAATGTGTCTGAAACTGATAATTATAATGCAGTAGAAGATACCATTATACTGACAATTACTTGTACACCAAATGCAGATGACGGAGACTGTACGACAGCAATAACCTGTAGCGTATGTGGCAAAGTAACGACAGAAGCAGGTCATGTAGATGCAAATTCCGATGGAAAGTGTGATGTTTGTGGTTTATTTACAGATGGTATCGGAGCGAATTTGGCAGGATACACAATCAGCTTAAATGGTAACATCGGTGTAAACTTCTATATGGAACTTGACACAGAGGTAGTGGGTGATACCGGAGCATACATGCTCTTTACATTACCAAATGGCGATACAGAGCAGGTAGCTATTGCAGATGCAACCCAAAATACAACACTTGTAGAAGGCAAGACTTATTATATATTCTCCTGCGAAGTAGCTTCTTATGAGATGGCACAGAGCATTAAGGCTCAGATGTTTGACGGAAACGGAAACGGTGGTAAGGAATACAGCTACACCGTAAGAGATTACGCAGAGTATATCATTAACAATACAGCAAGCTATTCTACTGATGATGTGGCTTTTGCAAAGGCTTTGTTGAATTATGGAGCTTGCTCACAGACATATTTTGAAGTAGAAACAGGCAATCTTGCCAATAAGAACCTTGATGAAGCAGACCAAACGGTAACAACGCTTATAGCGAGTGACCTTGAAACATACAAGGTATCTGCTACAAGTAATGAATTAGGTACATTTGCCGGATATAGTCTTACATTAAAGTCTGAAACTACATTAAAGGCATATTTCAAGCCGGCTGAGGGTGTGGATGTAAGTAATTTGACATTTACAGCTAATGGACAAACAGTAACACCTACTAAATCCGGAGATTATTATGTGTTGTCTTTGGAGAACATCAAGGCTTGGGATTTGGATACAAGTTATGCATTTAAGGTATCTAATGGCAGTGTAGAATTAGAATTTTCTTGCAGCGCATTGTCTTATGGATATAGTGTCTTGAATAAGGGAAACAGCACTTATCCGGACACATTGATACAGTTGATTTCAGCACTTCGTGTATATCAGCAGAAGTCTGAGGTTTATGTTTCGGGTAACAATTAAATTTTTATAGAAGAGAATGGAGTGTGACAATGAAAGAGGTATATGAAACACCGGAAATGGAAGTAGTAGAGTTCGAGACAGAGGACATTATTACTGCAAGTGGAGAACTTCCTTTTGTTCCTGCTGAGTAATATCTGCTTAGTATGTAAAATTACATAAAAAATTCTGATTAGCTGGTAACAGTAGAATGAATGGAAGTAAGGGGTGGCAGGTGTCATAATGATGCCTGTCACTTTTTAGAGAGAGGAAATTGGTATGAAAAGAATATATAGTCTTATTTTAGTATTAACCTTGATTGTTTGCCTTGTAGCTTGTGGTAAGCAGGAGCAGGCAAAGGAGACTTCAAACAACATCGTAGATAAAGAGTCTGTTTCGCAGACAGCTGAGCCTATGGAAACGGAAGAACCACAGAAGCAAAGTGAAGTAGTAGGAGATTTGCCTATAATTGGTCTTGAGGAGCCGACTGCGACACAGGCGAGCGAGGGTACGCAAGCGGGTACAGCTATAGCAGTACCGACAGATGCCCCTACCGAAAAGCCTGTTGTAAAGCCTACAGAAGCACCGACAAATGCACCAGCGGAAGAACCAACCGAGGAGCCGACTTCTGCACCAACGGAAAGACCGACAGAAACACCTACCACAGAGCCGACGGAGAGTCCAACTGAGGAGCCGACTACACCAACCACAGAAGCTCCAACCGAAGAACCGACTGAGGAGCCAACCGAAGCTCCGATAGAGTTACCTTTTGTTCCGGCATTTTAATTTATCAAGAAAAGATGTGAAGCTATGACAGAAAATAACAGGGCAATTCCCTTTCGTATAAAGCTGGCAGATGTGGTTATCCGCATTGAACCTATGTATGACTATATGAAAGAGTATTGTCAGGAATACATTACAGAAGAACAGGCTGCTTTTGCAGTCAGGACAGAACCGGAGGATATTGCCTTTGAGCGTGAGCGTTCCAGAAGGGAAGCAGAGAGAGAAGGAAGTCCTGTCATGGAATTTTCCGATGCCTATCTGGAAACATTGGCTGTGTACCGTCAGATTGCGGAACGATTACCTATGCTTGATACCTTACTGTTTCATGGTTCTGTGATTGCGGTGGACGGTATGGGATATTTATTTACCGCAAAGAGCGGTACCGGGAAGTCCACCCATACAAGGCTGTGGAGGGAACGGTTCGGGAACCGGGCGGTGATGGTAAATGACGACAAGCCCCTTTTGAAGGTGACGGAAGACAGTGTGATAGCCTACGGTACGCCTTGGGATGGCAAGCACAGACTGAGTACCAATTGTTCCGTGCCGTTAAAGGCAATTTGCATCCTTACCAGAAGCGAGGAAAACCACATAGAAGAGATTTCGCCCGGGGAAGCCTATCAGATGCTGTTACAGCAGACTTATCGTCCAAAGAACGGTGCTTTTATGCTACAGACCCTGGAACTGATTGACAGAGTGATGAAGAACATAAGATTCTACAGATTAGGCTGCAACATGTCCCCGGAAGCTGCAAGGGTGGCTTTTGAGGGGATGAACGGAGATAAGACGGAGGATTGACATGAAGTTAAGAGACGGATTTATTACCCATGCAAGTAACGGAGAACACATTACGGTGACTGGCGGAAATACGGCATTTAACGGGATGATTCGTAGTAATCGGACCGCAGGCTTTATTGTGGAGTGCTTAAAAAACGATGTGACAAAAGATGATATTATCTCTAAAATGCTTGAGAAGTATGATGCTCCAAGGGAAGTGATGGAAAAAGACGTAGAAAAGATTTTGGAGCAGTTACGAAGCATAGGAGCGATTGATGATTAAGACCACTTACGAGGAAGAATTGAACAGAACAGGCAGGTTTACCTATACCTGCAGCGGTGTCAGCATGCTTCCGCTTCTAAGGCAGCACAAAGACCTTTTCACCATTGAAAAGAAGCAGGGCCGGTATGAGAAGTTCGATGTGGTGTTGTATAAAAGACCGCCGAAGTCCTATGTACTGCACCGTATAGTGGAGGTTCGGGAAACGGACTATGTGATACTCGGTGATAACTGTTTAAATAAAGAGCATGGAATTCGTGACGAAGATATCATCGGTGTTATGACATCCTTTGTCAGAAACGGAAAGGAAATTCCAGTCAGTCACAAGGGTTATCGGATGTATGCGGCTGTGTGGTATTTCTTCTATCCGCTACGGAGATTTGTGATGAAGTGTAAGCTTAGATGCAAAAGAATGTTAAGGAAAGACAGGACATGACGGATAAAAAGGCGATAAGATGGTTGTATGGTGCAGCCAACGGTTACAAGGTAAATATGGTGCTTTTATTGCTTCTCCAAATGTTAGTCAACGGAGGGGCGGTTTGCTATGCCCTTGTGATGAAAAAAATGGTGGATAGTGCCGTGTCTGGTAACCGCACAGATTTTATAAGGGGACTTATTACCTTTGGCTTGCTGATGGCCGTACTGATTCTGCTTCGCATTCTGCTCCGGCAGATAGAGGAAGCTACCAAAAGCGGATTGGAGAGCGGACTGAGGAAAAGGCTGTTTGAAAAACTCTTATCCAAGGATTATGCACAGGTTAGTGCCGTTCATTCTGAAGAATGGATGAACCGCATGACCTCGGATACTTCCGTCTGTGCAGGGGGCATGACGGATATCGTGCCGGGATTTACGGGAATGCTTGTGCGCATGGTGGGTGCCCTTGGTATGATGCTTGTGTTACAGCCGGGGCTTGCTTATCTTTTGGTACCGGGCGGGATTGCCTTTGTAGGGATTACCCTTTGGCTTAGAAAGTATTTGAAAGGACAGCACAAAAGAGTACAGGAAAAAGACGGTGCTGTTCGTGTATATTTACAGGAGCGTATCAGCAGTATGCTCATTCTCCGCACCTTTGGTGTGGAGCAGGAAGCCTTAAAAGGGGCAGATGTGGAGCTTTCCGAATACAGAAAGGCGAGAATGAGAAAGACGTTTGTTTCTAATTTATGCAATTCCGGCTTTTCCGTGGCAATAAACGGAATGTATCTCATCGGTATCGGGTACTGTGGATTTGGTATCGTAAACGGAGTGGTCAGCTATGGAACATTAACTGCCATTATACAGTTAATCGGTCAGTTACAGGCTCCTTTATCCGGTCTCAGCGGCTTTGTACCAAGGTTTTATGCCTGTCTTGCAAGTGCTGAGCGCCTGATGGAAGCGGAGGAATACAAGGACGCTTGCAGATTGCAGGTGTTGGGTTTGAAAGAAACGAAGGAGCTTTATGCGGAGCGTATCCGTGAAATCGTGTTTGATAAGGTGTCCTTTGATTATGATAATGGGGAAGCTGTGTTGTGCGATGTGGGATTTTCCGCTTACAAGGGCGATTTTATTGCCTTTACCGGAGCTTCCGGCTGCGGCAAGTCCACGTTGTTAAAGCTTCTGATGGGCGTATATGAGCCGAAATGCGGCAGGATTGAGGTTTTATTAAGCAATATGGAGAGAATGCCTGTTGCATCCTTAAAGCGTCTGTTTGCCTATGTTCCGCAAGGAAATTTCCTCATGGGAGGAACCATACGGGAAGTAATTACCTTTGGAAGAGAGGAAGCGGAACAAACTATGACGGTGGAACGGGCATTAAAGCTTTCTTGTGGGGAGTTCGTTTCTGAGCTTCCAAATGGACTTGATACGGTGCTTGGCGAAAAGGGAGCCGGACTTTCCGAAGGACAGATGCAGAGAATCGCAATCGCAAGGGCACTGTATACGGATGCTCCGGTATTGATTCTGGATGAAGCAACCAGTGCTTTGGACAGTGACACGGAAAAAGCTTTGCTTTACAACCTGAAGCAGCTTACTGATAAGACAGTGTTTATCGTAACCCACAGACCGGAAGCACTGAATATCTGCAACCGCAGGTTGGAGTTTTCGGACAATGGAAGAGTTTTGCAGGGATTGGAGGTGGCAGACCATGGATAAGTTACAATATGACATGCTTTATTTGTCTGCCTGTGGCATCAACGGTATTTGTCCGGACAGGGCAGTGCTCGGCGAAGTGAATGAAAAGGAATTGTACCGCATAAGTTATATGCATTTTTTGGATGCACTTGTGGGTACATCACTGAAAAAGGCTGGTATCCCGGTACCGCAGTATTGGAATGAGCATATATCTAAGGCAATCCGCAAGGTGGTTTTGTTTGATACGGAACGTGCAAAGCTGTTTTCCTTTATGGAGCAGAAGGGCATCTGGCATCTGCCGTTAAAGGGAATTATCCTAAAGGACTATTACCCGACGGTGGGAATGCGGCAAATGTCGGATAATGATATTCTATTTGATTACAGCTTTTGTGATGCGGTACAGGGTTACATGGAATCAGCGGGGTACGAAGCCGTTCATGTGGGCGTAGGTAACCATGATGTGTATCATAAGGAGCCTGTCTACAATTTTGAATTACACAGTGCCTTATACAGCGAAACCCATCAGGACGGATGGGCAGAGTATTATGGGAATATAAAAGGCAGGCTTGTGTTAACCGAAGGAACCGCCTGTGAGTATCGCTTTACGGACGAGGATTTTTATGTGTACATTACTTCCCATACCTATAAGCATTATGCTGGCAGTGGTACGGGACTGCGTTCGTTACTCGATTTTTATGCGTATCTGAAAGCGAAGCCGGAACTTGATTTTTCTTATATTGAAAAAGAATGCAAAGTGCTTGGTATTGCGGAGTTTGAAAAGCGGAACAGGAGCCTTTGCAGGAAGGCATTTTCCGGAGAAGTCTTAAAGGGAATGGAGTCATTGGAACATAGCCTTTCAGAGGAAGAATGGGAAATGCTTTTGTATTACCTTACCTCCGGTGCGTACGGTACGGTGGGGCGCGGTATAGAAAACCGTGTGAAACAGTATCGTAAAGAGGGTTTGAAAATGGCAAAGCTCCGTTATGCGTGGGACAGATTGTTTCCGGGGTATGATACCTATAAGTTTTATGCTCCTAACGTGAAAGGAAGAGTTCTACAGTCGGTTGTGGGATGGTTTTGCAGAATCTTTATTGTGACCTTTACGGGAAAGCGCAGACGGTCTGTTAGCAGAGAGGTAAAAACAGTCAAAAATCTTTTTGGAAAAACGGACAAAAAAGGAGAGGTAAATGAGTAAACCAATGAACGCCTACACAGGCTTTGCAAAAGTATACGAAACCTTTATGGACAACATTCCATATGAGGAATGGACAACCTATATTAAATGCATGTTAACGGAATACGGTGTGGCACAGGGCAGCCTTCTTTGCGAGCTTGGCTGTGGCACTGGTAGTATGACAAGGCGCCTGGCAGAAGCGGGTTACGATATGATTGGCATTGATTTGTCGGAGGAAATGTTAGACATTGCCAGGTATGAGCATCCGGAATGTGAGCAGGACATTTTGTACCTGAATCAGGACATGCGGGAGTTTGAGCTTTATGGCACGGTGGCAGCGGTAATTAGTCTTTGTGATTCCATGAACTACTTAATCTCCGAAGAGGATTTGCTTCAGGTATTCAAGCTGGTAAATAATTATTTGGACCCGGGCGGATATTTCATCTTCGATATGAAGACGGAATATCATTACGAAAAGCTCATGGGCAATCGTACCATTGTGGATAACCGGGAGGATTGCAGCCTTATTTGGGAAAATTTCTATGATAAGGAAAAGCAGCTGAACCAGTACGACATTACCATTTATTCCAAGGCAGAGTTTGAAGAAGAGGACGAGGATGAGGAAGATATGCCGCCTCTTTTTGAACGGATGGAAGAATCCCACGTGCAGCGTGCTTACACTGTAGACAAGATAAAGGAATTGCTCGAAAAAGCAGGTCTTGAATTTGTGGCGGTATACGGAGACGGCACGAAGGAAGCACCAAAGCCGGAGGACGGAAGAATCTATTTTGTAGCGAAAGAAACCTATCAGGAGAATAAATATTATGAGTAAATTAACAAAAGCGGAGTTAAAGAAAACAATCCGTACAAAATATTTGGAAAAAAGAAATCAGCTGGAGCCGGAAAAGAGAAAAGCGGCTTCAAAGAAAATAAAAGAGTGGCTGTTTGCCAATAAACACTATAAGGCGGCACAGACAGTGTTTGTGTATGCTTCTTACAAGAGCGAAGTAGAAACAAAGGAAATTATTCAGGGGGCACTTCGTCAGGGAAAGCGGGTTGCTGTGCCAAAGGTACATGGAGAGGATATGTTCTTTTATGAAATTCAATCATGGGAGGAACTGTTTCCGGGTTATCAGGGCATCTTAGAACCACAGAATGAAGGAAGAGAACCGCTTGTGCCGGCAAGCAGTGATGTGATGGTTGTGCCGGGTTCTGTGTTTGACCATCAGGGCGGACGTTTCGGATACGGCGGCGGATATTATGACAAGTATATTAGCAAAATATTTGAAGCGTATGGTTATCAGCCGTATCTCATCGGACTTGCATTTGCTTGCCAGATTTCCCCGAAAAAGCTGCCGGCAGAAGAACATGATAAAAAAATGGATTGCATTTTAACCGAGCGTCGGGTTATAATGCCTAGGGTAGAAAAGGGCAGCAAACTGGACATTATCGCCGACGTGGTGGAAATCGCCATTGAGGTTGGTTTGGAACTGATTGCCGAAGTAATAGATTAAACGCATTAGAAAAGAGGAATTTTTACGATGGAATATCAGGATTATATTGTTAGAGGAACCGCAGCGAACGGCCAGGTACGTGCCTTTGCTGCAACCACCAGAAATTTAGTAGAAGAAGCCAGAAAAATGCATAATACCAGTCCGGTAGCATCTGCGGCTCTCGGTCGTCTGCTTACAGCCGGCGCCATGATGGGAAGCATGATGAAAGGTGATAAGGACTTAATCACCCTGCAGATTCGCGGCGACGGTCCTATCGGCGGACTTGT
This sequence comes from Lachnospiraceae bacterium, assembly GCA_017938145.1. Lineage (GTDB taxonomy): Bacteria > Bacillota > Clostridia > Lachnospirales > Lachnospiraceae > SIG299. The sequence continues at coordinate 44,742 of JAGBCB010000014.1, read as the reverse complement.
GGTAACTGCGGATTCCAAGGCAAGAGTTAAGGGTTATGTGCACAATCCAAACGTAATGCTGCCTCCGAGTGCAGAGGGTAAGTTGGATGTCGGTGGTGCGGTAGGCCACGGTATGCTGCAGGTTATCCGCGATGTTGGTTTAAAAGAGCCATATGTAGGCCAGGTGGACTTGATTTCCGGTGAAATTGCGGAAGATATCACCTGCTATTTTGCGGTGTCCGAGCAGGTTCCGTCTGCAGTTGCCCTGGGCGTTCTTATGAATAAGGACAACACGGTACGTCAGGCCGGTGGTTTTATCATCCAGCTCATGCCGTTTGCAGAAGAAGCGGTAATTGCCCGCTTAGAGCAGAAGCTTACCGAGGTAACCCACATTTCTTCCCTGCTTGACGAAGGAATGACTCCGGAAGAACTCATTGAGTATGTACTGGCAGATTTCGAACCAAAGATTTTAGACAAGGTTCCTGCAGAGTATTACTGCAACTGCTCCAAGGAGCGTGTGGAAAAGGCGGTTGCCAGCGTTGGCAAAAAGGATTTACAGGAAATGATTGAAGAAGGCAAACCAATTGAAGTAAACTGCCACTTCTGCGATAAGAAGTATGAGTTTACGGTAGAAGATTTAAAGAATCTGATGAAGTATTCAAAGTAATTTGCTAAAAAATCAAAGAAATTGTAACATTTCTGACTGGGAAATGACATAAAAATGGAGTATGTTGGTAGTGACATACTCTTTTTTGTTAGCTTGCGAAGTGTTAGGACACGCAGACAGAAGTGTCGGGAGGAAAATCTATGGAAAATAAAATGAAACAAGGCTATTTATTTGCTTTTATCATTGGACTTTTAACCGTGCTGGTGTGTATGGTAGTTGCAGACGGCTTAATCGGCATCGAGGGAACCATACATGATTACATAGAATATCCGGACGGACACCATGAATTTTCGTTAAAAGTAAGTGATCCTACCGGAAGAATTATTTTCCGGCTCGGATTGTTTGGCATTCCGGTGTTGTTTTCGTTAAAGACCAAAGTAAAATATACCTGGATTAATCTGCCTCTTTACATGGCAGCATGGTATATCTGCTACTTTATTTTCGGGGAAAGCGTAAAGCACCGTTATTTGGCACATCCGGCGCAAGGGTTTATTTCATTCGGAAATGAATTTACTTCCGTAACAACAACGCTTTTGTTTTGGATTGTCCAGGCAATTGTGCTTCTTATCGTTCATTTTTTATGGTTTATCATAAGAAAATTTGTCAATAGACAAAAGGAGGGGAATAAATGAAACTAAAAAGAATGATTTTATGCATGGCGCTGTTAGGTGTGTTAGTGCTGGCGGGCTGCGGCAAGGATACTCCGGCGGTTACACCTACTACAGCACCTACATCAGCTCCGACACCAACTTCAACGGTTGTGCCAACGACTGAACCAACGGCAACGGTTGAACCAACCGAAATACCAATCTATGCGGGAATTCCAACCTTAGACCAGATTGCAAAGGATAGCCTGGCGCAGGGCAAGGAATATACCGGAGATGCTCTGTATGGCAGGGGAGTAGAACAATTGCAGAAATTCTGGGGAAAGCCGAATAGTATGCTCTCAGGGTTATGGGGTGATATTTGGCATCTGGATGAAGAACGTATTCTGATTGTTTATTACAACGCAGAGGGTATTGTGGATAATTTCAAAATCAGAGAACGTATTATTTCTACAACTACCCCGGTTCCAACCGAACAACCAAAGGACGACCCAACTCCGATACCAACTAACGCTCCCGTGGAAGTGGAATCACCATTTGCCATGGTTTCTCCGGTACCACAGAATGAGGTTGTGGATATTGCGGGCACCATGACAGTTGATACTTATCCTCGGGTGGATGGTTCCACTGCAACCCTGCCGCTTTCCGAGGCGGTATTTATGGCGGCTACCGGTGAAAGCGCCGAGGTGGCGGCAAGTGAAGTAGTGCATACCAAAACAACCAATTCCTACAATCGGTTATATAGCGGCGAGGTAGATTTGCTGATTGTGTATGAACCGGCAGAGGTTATTGTAGAACGCATGAAAACAGAGCCGCTGTGCATCAAGCCAATCGGCCTGGATGCGCTGGTATTTCTTGCGAATACGGCAAATCCGCTGCAGGGCCTTACCATGGAGCAGCTGGTGGATATTTATTCCGGAAAAATTACTAACTGGGCAGAGGTAGGCGGTCTTGACAGAGAATTGTTAGCCTTCCAGCGTCCGGTGAATTCCGGCAGCCAGACCCTGATGCAGAAGCTTGTAATGAAGGATGTTCCTATGGTGGATGGCGACAATGTATTCCGCTACAGCACCATGTCCGATATTCTGGAAGGCATGCTTTCCTACAATAACGAGGATAATACCCTTGGCTATTCTGTATTTTACTATGCCAATAACATGTATTTTGAAAAGGATTTAAAGCTTATGGGTGTGGACGGTGTACTTCCGTCAACCCGGACTATTTATGACGGTTCCTACAAGCTTGCCAATGCCTTTTATGCAGTGGTGCGCCCGGATGAACCGGCAGATTCCAACGCCCATAAAATTTTTGACTGGCTTACCGGTGAGGCGGGTCAGCAATTAGTGCTTGACCTTGGCTATGTGCCGGTGCAGATGCCGGCCGGTGCCGATATTTCCGATGCCAAGGTAGAACAGCAGCAGAAGGTAGAAATACTTGCCAAGGAACCACTGGCAGAGGGGCAGTACTTTGTATTTGTAAATCCGCAGAACATGGTTTCCGACTACTATTACGGAGACATGACCGTATATAACCACGAGTGGAAAGAAATTGCCAACTTCTACAACGTGACGTTAAATCATGGAGTACAGGGTGTATATACAAACCGTTATCTCCCGGTTGGGCAAATCCGCCAAAGCACAGACGGCACACAAAAGGTGCTTTACGGTGTCTATGATTTGGAACAGGGTACATATTCCATAGCGCCTTCTTACGGTGGTATGGAAATGCTTGATGTGAAGCGGGGCTATTATGCGGTTCCGCCGGAAAACTGGCTGGAGGACGACTTTTCCTGGATGAAGTGGAGTATCATTGACGGCACCGGTAAGGTGATTCTTTCTCCGGTGGAAATGTCTGACTGGCTGACTATCAGTAAGACGGGCAACGGTTATCTTGAATATGTCTACGATTATAATAACTGGGAAAATGGTACGATTTTCCGTTATTACGATGCAAATCTGAACCTCAAAAAGGTGTATTTCCAGAAAATGATTGGTATGCCGGATGATGCTGATATGTTGGATGGCGTTGACTATATTCTTTTGGATGAGCAGGGATGTCTGGTGGATGCCGACGGCGAAGTTGTCTTAAACTGGGCAACCTTTTTAGATAAGTACGGCGACGGCGAAAATATGGAGGTAAAAACTTCATTCTATAATGTTACCGAAGCGGAAGAAGACCGGTGTTATGCCGTTCTGTATAAAAATGAGGTATATCTGTTTGACGGCAGCGCAAATCTTCTTCGGATCATTGATAATCCGGCCATGGTAAATGCCTTTGACAGCGCCGATTTTTATGAAAAATTCTGTTACTACAGGGATGATTCGTTAGGTGACTGGGTATATGGTGCCTACGAGGGAGAAACCATCAACATGTCTAACGGTATGACTCCGGAGCATATTGAAACCAACTGGGGCAACAACGGTTATTTGATGTACCGCACTTATAACGGCCGTTTGTTTATGGAAGAGTACACTGCAGACGGTGACTTGATTCTGTTTAGTGTAGAGCTTCCTGACACCATGAAGAATCTGGAGGTTTCCTATTCTGAGAACGGTTATGTTATGATAAATCAGGACTGCGGAGAAGAAGTTCAAAGTCCGTACACAAATCTGCCGGAGATGATTCCGCTGTATGAAAAATTCCTGTATTACGGTGGTGAACTTGTTGCCACCGGAAAAGGTATGAATCTGGACTACATATATGAATTGTCCAATGGCTATAACCTTTGGATTTTGCAGACAGGAGACGTATTGACGGCAGAAAGCGAAAGTGTATTTGAAGATTACGAAAACATTTATGTGCTGGCTGACCATGTCATTGTAAAAGAAAATCAGGTGCTTTATGAGAATGACAATTCTTATCTGGTAAGCTGGTGTAATGACACCGTTTTCCTGCTGAAAGGAAATTATGTGTATGCCGTTGGAACCAACGGCACCGAATATATCCGGGCATTGCATACTTTAATGTCCAATGACTAAATTTCAAACACCATATCTCTTTCGAACCCGCTCACCGCTAACGGTTCGTGCAGAGATATGGTGTTTTTATGTACAAAAGGCAGGTTGGAGAGTTTGGTATCTTTATAAAAAATTCATACACGTTTTGCAAGTATCATGCTATAATAGGGAGAAGAGAGTCGAAAATTAACGAATAAACGTGAAAAGAAAGGAATTTTGGTGAACCATTATGGCATATATTGCATTGCAGGATGTGACAAAAGTATATAAGACCGGTGAAATTGAAATTCATGCGGCAGACGGTATCTCCTTTGAAATGGAGAAGAGTGAGTTTGTCGTAATTGTAGGACCGAGCGGTGCGGGAAAAACTACCGTGCTAAATATATTGGGAGGTATGGACAGTGCAACCTCCGGAACCGTATTGGTAGATGGTGAGGATGTGGCAAAATACAATGCAAAGCGCCTGACCAGATACCGCAGGGAAGACGTTGGATTTGTGTTCCAGTTTTATAACCTGGTGCAGAACTTAACCGCGCAGGAAAATGTAGAGCTTGCCCAGCAGATTGTAAAAAATCCGAAGAGTTCCGCAGAAGCATTGGAAGAGGTTGGTTTAAAGGACCGTATGAAGAACTTTCCGGCACAGCTCTCTGGCGGTGAGCAGCAGAGAGTTTCCATTGCAAGAGCCCTGGCTAAAAATCCAAAATTGTTACTTTGTGACGAACCGACAGGTGCCCTGGACTACCAGACAGGTAAGGCGATTTTGAAATTGTTACAGGACACCTGCCGTAAAACCGAAACGACGGTAGTTGTTATTACTCATAACAAGGCAATTGCGCCGATGGCAGACCGTGTGATTGAAATCAAAAACGGTAAAGTGGGTGCCATGCGTGTGAATGAGAATCCGGTGGATGTTTCCCGGATTGAATGGTAGTAAAGGATTATAGTTATGAAAAAAGCACAAAGAACAGACTTAGTTAGAGAAATGAAAAAAAGCTTCAACCGCTATATTTCCATTCTCGCTATTATGGCGCTGGGCGTGGCGTTTTATGCCGGAGTACGTTCTTCGGAACCGGACATGCAGTTGAGTGCAAAACAATATTTTGATGAAACAAACTACATGGATGTCCGGGTGCTGGGTACGCTGGGAATGACCGATGATGACGTAAAGGAAATCGGTGCAATAGACGGTGTGGCCATGGCTGAGGGTGGTTATCAGACAGAACTGTTTTTAGAAGCGGGCCAAAGAGATTACCAGATGTCGGTGTATTCCATGGGAGATGCATTGAACCAGGTTTATGTTACAGAGGGCCGGGTACCGGAGGCGGCAAATGAATGTTTTGTTGACCGGGATTTTATGTCAAGCTGTGGCTATAAAATCGGCGATACAATTACACTCCGTACGGATAAGGATACAGAGCTTTCCGATGTGTTGGCGGTAGATACCTTTACTATTGTGGGCGCAGGTATTTTTCCTAACTACTTATCCTGGCAGAGAGGTTCCGTAAGCATTGGTACCGGCGTGGAAGACGGTTTCCTGTTTCTTCCGAAGGAGGCGTTCTCCATGGAGGTTTATACCGTGGTTTATGCTACGGTGGAAGGTGCTAAGGAGTTAAATCCTTATCGGGAAGAATATGAGAATTATATTGACGAAATAATTGAGCGTATTGAGGCGATTGCGGATGCACGGTGCGAAGTCCGGTATGCGGAAGTAACCGACCCATACTGGGAAGACATCCGTGAGGCAGAAGCTGAGATTGCCGACGGTGAAAAAGAACTGGCGGATGGCGAAAAAGAACTGGCGGATGCAGAACAGGAACTGGCGGATGCGGAAGTGGAAATCGCAGATGCCGAAAAGAAAATTGCCGATGGTGAAATAGAAATTGCAGACGGCGAAAAGGAACTGGCCGATGCAAAGGCGGAAATCGAAGACGGCGAACAGCAGTTAGCAGATGCAGAAAAAGAATTGGCGGATGCATTGGCAGAAATTGAAGACGGTGAACGTCAGCTGGCAGATGCGGAAAAAGAACTGGCAGATGCTTTAGCAGAAATAAAAGACGGCGAACAGCAAATTGCGGACGGCGAAAAAGAGCTGGCAGATGCCTTGGCAGAAATAAAAGACGGTGAACAGCAAATTGCGGACGGTGAAAAAGAGCTGGCGGATGCCTTATCAGAAATAAAAGACGGTGAACAAAAGCTGGCAGATGCGGAAAAAGAACTGGCGGATGCCTTATCAGAAATAAAAGACGGTGAACAGCAAATAGCCGATGGCGAAAAAGAGCTGGCGGATGCTTTAGCAGAAATTCAAGATGGCGAGGCACAGATTTCGGATGCGGAGCAGGAAATCGCAGCCGGTGAATGGGAATTGTACTGGGCAGAGCGTACAATTGCCGATAACGAAGCTAAAATAGCCGGAGCCGAAAAAGAAATTGAAGCCGGCGAACAGGAATTGGCAGCAGGTGAAGCGGCACTTGTTGTAGCAAAAGAACAGCTGGCAGCAGGAAAAAACGAGCTGGAGGCGGGAAAGACAGCCCTGGCACAGAAAGAAGCAGAATTTAATGCGGCAAAAGAGCTGCTGGAGGCAAACGGGCTCCCTCTTACTCCGGAGCTTTTGGCAGCAGAAGCAGAAATTCTCGCAGCTAAGCAGCTGTTGGAAGGAAAAGAAGCGGAATTATTAGCCGGAGAACAGCAACTGGCAGCTTCCGAAGCGGAAATAATTGCAGGAAAGAACGAACTGGAAGCGGCAAAGCAGGAAGTAGAAGCCGGCAAAAAACAGATTGCAGCGGCGAAAGACGAACTTTGGTATGCCGGATGGCAGCTGGCTGACGGACGTGCGGAATTGGAAACGGCTAAGGCGGAGCTTGAGGACGGTAGAAAGCAGTACGAAGAAGGTTTAGCAGAACTGGAACAGGCCAAGCTTGATTTGGCAGACGGTAAAAAGCAGTACGAAGAAGGTCTGGCGGAGGTTGAGCAGGCCAAGCTGGATTTGGAAGACGGTAAGAAACAGTATGAAGAAGGTTTGGCAGAACTGGAACAGGCCAAGCTTGATTTGGCAGATGGCAAAAAGCAGTATGAAGAAGGTCTGGCAGAACTGGAACAGGCCAAGCTGGACCTGGCAGACGGCAAAAAGCAGTATGAAGACGGTTTGGCAGAATATGAGCAGGCAAAGCTGGATCTTGCAGACGGCAAAAAGCAGTACGAAGATGGTTTGACAGAATATGAGCAGGCAAAGCTGGACCTTGCAGACGGCAAAAAGCAGTACGAGGATGGTCTGGCAGAGCTTGAGCAGGCAAAGCTTGATTTAGAAGACGGTAAGAAAGAACTGGCGGACGCTAAGAAAAAGGTAGAGGATGCCAGAGTTGAGATTACCGATGCAAAGACAGAAATTGCAGACGGTAAAAAAGAACTGGAGGACGGTAAGAAAGAACTGGCCGACGCAAAGGCTGAGCTGGAAGATGTGGAAGTACCGGAATGGTATGTATTAGACCGGGGCACCGTGCAGCAGTTTGTGGAATACGGTTCCAATACAGAACGTGTTGGCAATCTTGGTGATGTGTTCCCGGCAGTCTTTTATCTGGTGGCGGCACTGGTTAGTTTAACTACGATGACCCGTATGATTGAGGAAGAACGTACCCAGATTGGCACTATGAAGGCACTGGGCTATGGCAAAGGTGCCATTGTGTCCAAATATTTATGGTATTCCTTATCCGCAACATTGCTTGGCGGTGTTCTTGGTATTGTGGTGGGAAGTTATCTGTTCCCATGGGTTATCATGAAAGCATACGGTATATTATATACCAATATACCGTATATCCTGACACCAATCCAATGGGGTGTGTCCGGTATTTCCGTGGCGATTGCAGTGGTTTGTACCGTGGTTGCAACTATGTCCTCCTGCTATAAGGAGATGGTTGCCGCACCTGCAATTTTGATGCGTCCGGTGGCTCCTCCTGCAGGTAGAAGAGTGTTCTTAGAGTATGTGAAACCGGTATGGAATGCGTTAAATTTCTCCTGGAAAGCAACCTGCCGTAACCTGTTCCGTTATAAGAAACGGTTCTTTATGACCATTTTCGGAATCGGCGGCTGTATGGCGCTCCTTCTGGTGGGCTTTGGTCTCAGGGATTCCATTATGGATATTGTAAACAAGCAGTATGCGGAAGTGTGGACCTATGATGCTTATCTCTCCATTAATGATGAGGCAGTATCCTTGGAAGAAAAAATGCAGGCGGATGATATTAAAAATCATATGTTCATCCACACCAAGACAATGGATGTGGGTTCCGATGAAAACGTGGTGTCCTCAACCCTCTTTGTTCCGGAACGTTTGGAAGATTTGGAGGACTTTGTAGTACTTCAGGACAGAGTCAGCGGAGAGAAATACCGTTTAACCGAAGAGAACACCATTATTACGGAAAAACTGGCCAAGCTTTTGGATGTTTCCGTAGGAGATACCATAGAACTGAATTTTGATGATGTGACCAGATATCAGGTAACGGTTGATGCTATTGCAGAAAACTATATGTTCCACTATGTGTATCTCAGTGCGGAAAAATATGAACAGTTGTGCAACGAAGTGCCGGAGTATAATCAGTTGTATCTGAAAACTGTGGACATGACCGAAGAGGAAAAGGAAGTCTTTTCCGGCCGGATGCTGTCGGACGACGGTGTGGATTCCGTTACCTATGTGGAAGAACTGCGGGAATCCGTGGCAGTGATGATGAAATCTTTGGAACTGGTTATTGTGGTACTGATTGTAGCAGCGGGTATGCTGGCGTTTATTGTTCTCTATAACTTAAATAACATCAATATCATTGAACGGCGTCGCGAACTGGCTACCTTAAAGGTACTTGGTTTTTATGATATGGAAGTTGCCAATTATGTTTATCGTGAAAATGTCCTGCTGACGATACTCGGAGCAGCGGCAGGCGTTATTATGGGCTTATTCCTGCACCGGTTTGTCATTATGACGGTGGAGATAGATATGATGATGTTCGGCCGTGATATCGAAGCACTCAGCTTTGTTTACAGTATCGTTTTGACGTTTGTTTTTGCGATTTTCATTAACATCGGTATGTTCTACAAATTGAGAAAAATTGACATGGCTACGTCGCTGAAAAGTGCAGAATAGTCTTGTTTTCTGTCAAAAAAAGGAGTATACTGAATTTATCGCGAAAATAGAAGGAGAGTATTGCTGTTATGGCTACAAAAAAAGCAAAAGCAGACGCAAAGGCGCCTGAAAAGAAAAATGCATGGCTTGGATATTCCGAAAAGGTTAAAAAGGACGTATTCAAGTTAAACGAAGGATATAAAAAGTTCATCTCTGACTGCAAAACAGAAAGAGAATGTGTAACAGAAACCGTGCGCATGGCAGAAGCGCAGGGCTATGTTGATTTAAACACTGTTATCGCAGAAAACAAAACATTAAAGGCCGGTGACAAGGTTTACTTCAACAACATGGGTAAGGCTCTGGCGCTGTTCCTTATCGGTTCCGAACCGCTGGAAAAGGGCATGAAGATTTTAGGTGCCCATGTAGATTCACCAAGAATCGATTTAAAGCAGGTTCCGTTCTATGAGGATACCGAAATGGCGTTAATGGATACCCATTATTACGGCGGTATCAAAAAGTACCAGTGGGTAACCCTTCCTCTGGCACTCCACGGCGTTGTAGTTAAGAAGGACGGCACCGTAGTTAATGTCTGCATCGGTGAAAAGGCAGATGACCCGGTAGTTGGTATTACCGATTTATTAATTCACCTTTCTGCAAAGCAGATGGGTAAAAAGGCATCCGAAGTTATCGAGGGTGAAGACTTAAATATCCTTATCGGCAGTATGCCGCTTGAGGGTGAAGAAAAGGATGCGGTGAAGGCAAATGTTCTTAAGATGTTAAAGGATACCTACGATATCGAAGCAGAGGATTTCCTTTCCGCAGAAATCGAAGCAGTTCCTGCCGGTGCAGCAAGAGACTTCGGTCTTGACAGAAGCATGGTTATGGGCTACGGTCACGACGACAGAGTATGTGCATATACTTCCGCAGTGGCATTATTTGAGCTTAAAAAGACAGACCGTACTGCAGTTTGTCTCTTAGTAGATAAAGAAGAAATCGGCAGCGTGGGTGCTACCGGTATGCAGTCTGTATTCTTTGAAAATGCAGTGGCAGAGGTAATGGACCGCATGGGCGACTACTCCGAATTAAAGGTAAGAAGAGCATTGGCAAATTCCCATATGCTTTCTTCCGATGTTAGTGCGGCATTTGATCCGAATTATCCGGGTGTTAACGAAAGAAAGAACACCGCTTACTTCGGCAAGGGTCTGGTATTTAATAAGTATACCGGCAGCCGCGGTAAGTCCGGTTCCAATGACGCAAATCCGGAATACATTGCAAAGCTTCGTGCAGCGCTGGAGGCACACAAGGTTCCTTTCCAGACCGCAGAGCTTGGCCGTGTAGATGAAGGCGGCGGCGGTACTATTGCTTATATTATGGCAAAGTACAACATGCAGGTTATCGACAGTGGAGTGCCTGTATTAAATATGCACGCTCCTTGGGAAATTGTCAGCAAGTCCGATGTTTACGAAGCTAAGCAGGGCTATGTGGCATTCTTAAAGGAATTATAAGAAAAACAAACAGGGCACAGCTGTAAATTTGCATAGACAAATTCACAGCTTGCCCTTGTACTGCTTAGAGGGAGAAAAGCAGTATAAGAGAGAATGGGGGACTTATATGGAGAAAGTGGCAAAGTTTGAAAAAGTCAGCAAAGAGCGTTTTCTTGCGGATTGGTTGGATACCTTTGGAGGAGAAGAAGCTTCGGCATTACAGGTTTATGAAAATCTGAAGCTTCCAAAACGTGCTACCAAAGGTTCTGCGGGATATGATTTTTACAGCCCGCTGGAATTTACATTAAAACCGGGAGAGACCATCAAGATTCCAACCGGAATCAGGGCTTCTATGAGAGAAGATTATGTGCTGATGGTGTTCCCACGCAGCGGTTTGGGTTTTAAGTACCGATTGCAGTTAAACAATACCGTAGGTATTATTGACAGCGACTATTATTATTCCGATAACGAAGGACATATTTTTATAAAATTAACCAACGATTCCAACGAAGAAAAGGTATTGACCCAGGCAGAAGGGGCCGGGTTTGCCCAAGGAATTTTTCTTCAGTTTGGACTTACAGAAGATGACAATGCTATAGAACTTCGTAACGGCGGTTTCGGAAGTACAACAAAGTAAAGGGGGATTTACAAATGAAAATGAGAAAACAGCTTAGAAAAAGAAAGGTGAGATTCTTAAGTATCCGGCAAAAATTTATGCTGATTGCTGCTGCGTGTATTTTATTGGTATCGTTTACGATTGGCGGTATTTCTTATTACACCATGCAGGAAGAAATGCTTGAAATGGCAGCGGATAAAGCGCAGGCCATTGGTGTTTTGGCTGCAAAGCAAATTGATAAGACCATTGTTTCAAGCTTTCAGCCTGGAGATGAGGAAGGCACAAAGTATGTTCGGATTCGCAATTTGATTTATGATATGAAGGAAGCCAGCAACGTAAAATATATGTATACGTTGTATACAGACGGAACCACGGTATACTATGGTGTAGACGGCGATATATCTGAAGATCTTTGTCGTATCGGAGAAGAATTTCCGGAAGATTATGAGTATTTAAAGCCGGTATTTGAAAAAGGAGAAATGCTTGCAATTCCGGAATTGGACGAGTCGGACGGAGAATGTCTGGTTACGTCTTATGTTCCTTTGATTGATTTCGGAGGAGATATTGTCGGTGCTCTTGGTGTTGACTACGATGCAACAGGATTTAAGGAAGAACTTACGAATCTGCAGTTACAGATTATTTTGATTGTTTTGGTTGGCTGTATTATTTCTATTGCATTGCTTTATTTTGCAACCGGTCGTATTGTAAAGAGTATCAAACAGGTAAATGATAAGTTAGACGAACTCATTAACAGCGACGGTGATTTAACCCAGACATTAACCGTTAAGACCGGTGATGAAATGGAAGTTATGGGTGGCCTCATCAATGGCTTATTAGCATATATCCGTGAAATCATGGTGAATGTGTCCAACAACTCCGAAGTTCTTACGGACGCTTCCGTGACCATGCTTCACGGTATGGTAGACGCCAAGGAAGGCATTGTGGATGTATCCGCAACCATGGAAGAAATGAATGCAGCAATTGAAGAAACCTCTGCTTCCGTTGACCATGTAACTGAGTCTGTCGGTGTAATGAATGAAGCAATTACCGATATGGCATCCAATGCAAAATGGGGCGCTGAGTATACCACAAAGATTAATGCAAAGGCACAGGAAATTAAAGTAAATGCTGCTACAGAGCAGTCGGATGCCAAGGCAAAATCCAGAGAAATGGCAGAGCGTGCCGAAGAAGCTATGGAACGTTCTAAGGCAGCGGCTGAAATAGAAGTGCTTACCGGTAATATCTTAGAAATTGCAGAAGAAACCAACCTGCTTGCATTAAATGCCAGCATTGAAGCAGCAAGAGCCGGCGAAGCGGGTCGCGGATTTGCAGTGGTTGCAGGAGAAATCGGTAAGCTGGCACAGAACTCCGCAAATGCAGCAGCGAAAATTCAGGAAGTAAGTAAGACAGTTATGGAAGCGGTAGAGGCATTAGCTGCAGAAACCGGCAATATGGTAACCTTCATTGAAACAACGGCAATGGCCGGTTACAATAAATTGATGGAAACCTGTGAAACTTACAGCCAGGATGCAGACAATCTGCAGAGAACCATGGTTCATTTTGAAGAGCAGTCCCAGTCTCTTCAGGGAACAATTTCCGAAGTAGATGATGCGATTAAGGCAGTAGACTTTGCAATGGAAGAAAATGCAAAGGGTGTATCCGGAGTTACTGAAACCGTATCCGGTTTAACCCAGAACATGATGACCTTGGAGGAACAGGCAAATAAGAACCAGAAGGTTTCCGAAGAACTGGATAACGAGGTTCACAAGTTTAAGCTTCAGTAAAAGAGCACAAAATAGTATAATATGCAAAAGCCATGACATAAGTGCATGGCTTTTGTTAAGCTACAGGAATGGGAGTAACGTATCATGAAATCGAGAACAGAACAGTCAGTGGCTTTGTTTTTAGAAGGTTTTAATTGCAGTCAGTCTGTATTTGCTGCATATGCGGATTTGTTTGACATGGATAAAGAAACAGCACTTCGGGTGTCGGCGTCATTTGGCGGAGGCATTGGCCGGATGCGGGAGGTTTGCGGTGCGGCTAACGGTATGTTTTTAGTGGCAGGTATGCTAACCGGTTCTGTGGAGGGCAAAAATCAGCTGGCGAAGAAAAACAACTATGAGGTTGTACAGCGGTTAGCTTCCGAATTTAAAAAAGAAAACGGTGGCTCCTATATTTGTCGTGAACTGTTAGGGTTAAATAAAGACGGAGGAAGGATTGCTTTAGGAGATACCACACCGGAAGCAAGAACAGAGGAGTACTACAAAAAACGTCCTTGCTTAAAGACGATTCAGGGAGCAGCGGCAATTGTAGAGCGGATGTTACTGGATGGCTTGGTAGAAACAGATGCAGAAGGTAAGGAATATCTTCGCACTGACGTAAATTATACAGAATTCATTTTGGAACGGACAAAGCCGATAGAAACGGCGTCACAGGAGAACTAGCATGTCTGACATAAAATTTTATTTTGCACCCATGGAGGGTGTTACCGGCTATACCCTGCGCAATGTGCATCATGCCTGTTATCCGGGCGTAGATGCCTATTTTACGCCGTTCATTGCTCCAAACCAGTACCATGCGGTAAATCCCAAGGAGCACCGGGATGTGGTGCAGGCCAATAATGCAGGCGTGCCGGTTATTCCGCAGGTGTTGACAAACAAGGCGGAATTGTTTTTGTGGTCCGCCAGGGAATTAAAAGAAAAATATGGTTATAACGAAGTGAATTTGAATTTGGGTTGTCCGTCAAAAACTGTGGTGTCCAAACACAAGGGCTCCGGGTTTTTAGAGGATACGGAAAAACTGGACCGTTTCTTTGATGAGGTGTTTTCGGCGGTGGAAGCGGCATCCTCACAGAGCGAACCGGGTTCTGCAGAAAATATTTATCCGCGGATTTCGGTAAAAACAAGACTCGGATTAGATTCTGTGGAAGAATTTGTTGAGATATTGCGGGTATATAATAAGTATCCGTTGTCGGAATTGATTATTCATGCAAGGGTACAGAAAGAATTCTACAAAGGGGAGCCACACTTGGACGCCTTTGGGGATGCGGTAAAAGAAACAAAGCATTCTCTTTGCTATAACGGCGACATTTGGACTTTGGAAGACTATATTAGGATTCGTGAATTGTTTCCATCTGTTAAGAAAATAATGATTGGCCGCCCACTCATGGCAAATCCGGAGCTGGTGCAGGAACTTCAAGCGTACGAGGAGTGCATGGAGTCCGGCAGGGAGTGGAACGGTTATGAAAACTCCATGGTACTGTTGAAAAAATTCCACGACAAGCTGCTTCAGGGATATTTAGACCGGATGAACGGCGACGGCAATAATGTGCTGTTTAAAATGAAGGAATTGTGGGGCTTTATGAGCCGGCAGTTTCCGGAGAAAGAGCGGCTCATAAAGAAAATGGTAAAAGCAAATAAAATAGAGGAGTATGAGCGCCTGGCAGAGCAGGTTTTTTAACCCAGCATAACATCCAACAGCATCATGACCGCAAATCCCAGCACAATGCCGATAGTGGCAGTATAGGGCTGGGATTTTTGATTTTTCTGGCATTCCGGAATCAGTTCGTGTACCGCAACTAAAATCATGGCGCCGGCAGCGAAAGCCAGAGCGTATGGCAAAATAGGTTCTACATAAACCACCAATAGAGCGCCGAGTACGCCCGCAATTGGTTCCACCATACCGGAGGACTGACCGAGGAAAAAGCTTTTCTTGCGGGAATATCCTTCCCGACGGAGAGGAAGGGAAACTGCTGCGCCCTCCGGAAAGTTTTGCAGGCCGATACCGATGGCAACGGAAACGGCACCGAGAAGGGCTTCCGTGGTATAACCTTCTCCGGCGAGGGCACCAAAGGCAACACCAACCGCAAGACCCTCCGGAATATTGTGCAGGGTAATGGAAAGTACCAGCATAATAATGCGGTTTAGTTTTTCGTTTTGCTTGCCTGTGGAAGAATTTGCCCGGGTGGTTGCCCTGGTTACTATTTTATCCGAAGCCCACATAAAGCCGGCACCCAGCAGAAAACCGATGGTGGCCACCAAATAGGCCGGCAGACCGTCCATGGCTTCTGCCCGTTCGATGGCGGGCTGTAACAGCG
Source organism: Lachnospiraceae bacterium (assembly GCA_017938145.1). GTDB lineage: Bacteria > Bacillota > Clostridia > Lachnospirales > Lachnospiraceae > SIG299. The sequence goes on along the minus strand of JAGBCB010000014.1, from coordinate 29,234 downwards.
ACCAGAAACTGGCGGCAATCATGACACCGGAAGCAAAGCCCAGCATCAGGTTAAGTATCTTTGGGTTCGGTGTGGAAAAAAAGACAACGGTTGCTGCACCCAGGGCCGTCACAAACCATGTACCTAAAGTGGCAAGCAGTGCCAGTAAAACGTAATTATCCATGGGATTCTCCAATATATACTCTCTTTTCTGATGTTAGTATATGGCGATAGGTGTGCCGGGGTGCAAAACAAAATTAATATCTTTTCATTGACAAAATGAAGTACACGGTGCTATACTAATTTACAGTTTCATAAACCCAATGCGTTGAAGAGAAGAGTACGCTGTGAACCGTTTCAGAGAGGAATGTAAAAGGTGTAAGCATTCTAACACGAAGCAGCCGAAGACCACCTCGGAGTGGGCGTGAATTAAGCGTCCCGGTGATTCCGTTACCATCAGAATGAAGCCGGAAGGAGTATTCCTTTAACTAGGGTGGAACCGCGGGTAAATTGTATTGTACGCTCGTCCCTTTTAGTACCAACAGGTATTAGAAGTGACGGGCTTTTTATTTGCGGAATAAGCAAAATGCTTATCACGCAAGTCAGAGAAGAAAGGAGACAAAAAGTATGAAAATCACATTAAAAGACGGCTCTTTTAAAGAGTACGCAAATTCTATGGCGATTATCGACATCGCAAAGGACATCAGCGAAGGCCTTGCAAGAATGGCTTGTGCCGCTGAACTTAACGGTCAGGTAGTAGACTTAAGAACTGTAGTAGAGGCAGACGCAGAATTAAACATTTTAACGTTTAATGACGAGGCAGGTAAGGCTGCATACCGTCATACCGCTTCCCATGTATTGGCAGAAGCAGTAAAGAGACTGTATCCGGAAGCAAAGTTAGCCATTGGTCCATCCATCGATACCGGTTTCTATTATGACTTTGATCTTCCATCCTTGGACCGTGCCGCATTAGATGCTATCGAAGCAGAAATGAAGAAGATTATCAAGGAAGGCGCAGAAATCACACGTTTCGAGCTTCCTCGTTCCGAAGCTATCAAGTACATGGAGGGCAAGGGCGAACCATACAAGGTTGAGTTAATCAACGATCTCCCTGAGGATGCAGTAATTTCCTTCTACAGCCAGGGCGAGTTTACCGACCTTTGTGCAGGTCCTCACCTGATGAGCACAAAGCCTTTAAAGGCAATCAAGCTCATTTCCTCCTCCGGCGCTTACTGGAGAGGCAGCGAAAAGAACAAGATGTTAACCAGAGTTTACGGTACTGCATTTACAAAGAGCGCAGACTTAGATACGTATTTAAAGCATTTAGAGGATATCAAGCTTCGCGACCACAACAAGCTTGGCCGTGAAATGGAACTCTTCACCACCGTTGACGTTATCGGCCAGGGTCTGCCACTCTTAATGCCAAAGGGCGCTAAGATAATTCAGACCATGCAGCGTTGGATTGAAGACTTAGAAGATAACGAGTGGGGCTACGTTCGTACCAAGACTCCTTTAATGGCAAAGAGCGACCTTTACAAGATTTCCGGTCACTGGGATCACTACAAGGACGGCATGTTCGTTATGGGCGAAGAAGAAAAGGACAAGGAAGTATTTGCTCTCCGTCCGATGACCTGCCCATTCCAGTACTATGTATATAAGGCAAGCCAGAAGTCCTATAAGGATCTGCCTATCCGCTACGGTGAAACATCCACACTGTTCCGTAACGAAGATTCCGGCGAAATGCACGGTTTAACAAGAGTTCGTCAGTTCACCATTTCCGAGGGTCACTTAATTGTGCGTCCGGACCAGATGGTAGAAGAATTTAAGAACTGTCTTGCTCTTGCTAAGCACTGCTTACAGACTCTTGGCGTAGAAGAAGATGTAACCTACCGTCTCTCCAAGTGGGACCCTGACAATTCCGAAAAGTATATCGGTTCCGCAGAAGTTTGGGAAGAGACACAGCAGCACATTCGAGACGTATTAAATGAGTTAGACATCAAGTTCGTGGAAGGTGTTGGCGAAGCAGCATTCTACGGACCAAAGGTAGATATTCAGGCAAAGAACGTATACGGTAAGGAAGATACCATGATTACCATCCAGTGGGATGCCCTGCTTGCTGAGCAGTTTGATATGTACTATATCGACCAGAACGGTGATAAGGTTCGCCCATATATCATCCACAGAACATCCATGGGCTGCTATGAAAGAACACTGGCATGGTTAACTGAAAAGTATGCCGGCTTATTCCCAACCTGGCTGTGTCCGGAGCAGGTTCGTGTGCTTCCAATCTCCGAAAAGTACAACGACTATGCAGAAAAGGTACAGAAGGAATTAAAGAAGAACGGCGTGCTTGCAACTGTAGATAACCGTTCCGAAAAGATTGGTTACAGAATCCGTGCTTCCAGATTAGACCGTGTACCATACATGCTGGTGGTTGGCCAGAAGGAAGAAGAGGAAGGCGTTGTTTCCGTAAGAAGCCGCTTCCTTGGTGACGAAGGCCAGAAGCCATTGCAGACATTCATTGATGATATCTGCAAGGAAATCCGTACCAGAGAAATCCGCAAGATTGAAGTGGTAGAAGAAAGTAAGTAGTTGTTTATTACAGACCGAAGCACTGGCTGCTGAGGTCGTATAACAGTGATTCAAGTGGGCAAAAATCCATTGTGTAGCAATTTGAGATGGATTTTTGCCTGCTTAACTATGAAGGGACTGAATAGTTGAGCATAAAAGAGGCCGGCAGGAGGAATACTACTTCTGCCGGTTTTAATATACTTAGAAAGAATAGGCGCAGTGGAATGAAGACGACTAACATGACAGAAGGGAATCCGTTTAAAACCATATTTTTCTTTGCGGTGCCGATGATACTGTCCAATTTATTTCAGCAATTTTACAATGTGATTGATACATTGATTGTGGGAAACTATCTGGGACAGGATGCGTTGGCAGCGGTAGGCAGTGCAGGCAGTATTACGGCGGTATTTGCACAGCTGGCCACAGGCCTTGCATTGGGAGCGGGTATCGTTATTTCTCAGTATTTTGGTGCGGGAAAGTCAGATAAAATACGACTTTGCGCCACTACCTCATCCGTGTTTTCTACAGTTGTAGGGCTGTTAAGCACAATTTTGATGTGGATTTATGCCGAACCACTTCTGATTTATGTAAAAACACCGTTGGAGATCGTTCCGATGGGGGTAGATTATTTGCGTTTTTACTTTTTGGGCAGTGTGCCGATTTTCTTATATAATGCTTTAAGCAGCGTATATATGGCCCTCGGAAATTCAAAAACACCGCTGAAGTTTTTAATAATTTCTTCTGTAGTAAACGTGGTTTTTGACCTGGTGTTTATTGTGAACTTTCACTGGGGTGTGGCAGGGGCAGCTGCAGCTACAGCAATTTCCCAGCTGCTTGCCATGGTGCTGGCCCTTACGGATATGCCAAGACTCCTGAAGGAATTTCCGGCGCTAAAAACTGAAGACGGAAGAAGTGCTTTCTTTGACGGTAAATTGCTGATGACCATGCTTCGGTTTGCGCTTCCTTCTGCTCTTCAACAGTCCATTGTTTCTGTGGGCTCGGTGGTGGTGCAGGCAACTATTAATAGTTTTGGTTCTGCGGTAATGGCGGGAACAGCCGCTGCATCCAAGGTTATTAATCTTGCCATTGCCATTCCAATCAATTATGCTAACGCTTATTCCGGTTTTGTAGGCCAGAATATGGGAGCAGGAAAAACAGAACGGATTTGGCCGGGTCTTAGGTCTTCCATTGTTTGTTGTGGTGCAGTCTCTTTAGGAATTACTGTGCTGTTTGAAATTTTTGCAGAGCCGATTATCCGCCTGTTTTTATCGGATACGGAGGCGGATGTGACACTGGCATTATCGGTAGGAGCGGAGTACATCCGGGTGGTTGGCGCCTGCCTGATTATCTTTGCAGCATATATGCTGGTTAAGGCAACGTTTAAAGGAAGCGGTGACATGTGCTGGTTCGTTCTGACAACCTTGCTCAGCTTTGTAATCCGACTGGTGGTTACGGTTGGATTTGCCGGCCGGTTTGGTGTGGATGTAATCTGGTGGGGCTTTAATCTTGGATGGATTATATCGCTTCTTTTGGCAATGGGCAGATATGTGCAGGGCGGCTGGAAGACAAAGGCAATCCGGGGGTAATTCCGGGGGAATAAGTAGGGTACCATAGGGTACTCTTCTTTTATTTGAACATATTTTAATGGAAATAAGTTGACAGAAAAAGTGCAGATTAGTAAAATCTATAGTAGGGGATTTTTACATAAAAGCAGGATGTAAAAATGTATAAAAAAGACAATAATAATGACAAGTTGAAATGGTTTGTAAAAAATGCGGGCAAGGGAATTTTGTGTTTTCTGATAACGTTAGGAATTTTGTTTGCCTTGCTCTTTTTTGCATGCTGTATTCCTAAATATAAAATCAGGGAAAATTTGCTGGAGTCTGCAAATTATTTGCTGGAGAATGAAGAGCTTTTTCATCAGCTGAAACCCGGCGACCGCAGAACGGAAATACATAATTATGCGGATGCTACCACTATGAATATTTTGTATTCCGTGGACGGGGAAAATCTGCTTTGGGAAACGGTAATGTCGCCGTTTTATTCGGATAAAATGAATTTAGAAAAAAGCATGACGGAGCTTTTGACAGAAAGAATAAGGTTTGAGAAACCGAATGATACTTTGTATGACCGTTATTGGCATGGAATGCTAATGGTCTTAAAACCACTATTTGTGCTGTTCACATTACAGCAAATTCGTTGGATTTTTATCGGGACATTACTTGTCTGCATGCTGGTACTCACTACGTTGCTGGTACGGCAAAAACAGTACTTGTCTACTATACTCCTGTGGCTTGGTGCCCTATCGGTACAGGTTTGGATGGCAGGCTTCTGCATTGAATATTTTCCGGTATTTCTGATTACGTTTCTCTGCTCCGTTTGCATGGTGCTGTGGGAGGAAAAAAGAGAGCGGATTATTCAGCTTTGCATTGTCAGCGGAGTATGTGTTGCATTTTTTGATTTTCTGACAACGGAAACACTGGCCTTTGTGATTCCGATGGCAATTGTTTACGGGATTTGGCGCAGGAAGGGAACTCTAAAAAGCTTCAAAGAGGAAGTTTTGTATTTGCTCCGTGCGGGTTGTTGCTGGGGAATGGCTTATATAGGTTCCTATCTGGTAAAGTGGACCCTGGCTTCCGCTTTTTACGGAGAAGAAAGGTTTTCAGCGGCGCTTTCCCAACTGGCGGGAAGACAGGGAAACAGCGTTACCAATTATGCCATCGACAGCCTGAGCGGGAACGGCATTCCGGCGGAAGCTTTGCAAAATGCAGGAGGAGATGTACTTCCGCAGTTTTTGTCGGCGGTGGTTATCAATATCCGCTTATTACTGGGACTCAGCGGAAAAATCAGTTTGGAAAAACTGGCATTGTTATTGTTGGTTATCGGACTGATAATAGCGGCGGTCATATATTTATTCCGGAAACCGGGGCCGGTGGAAGTGCTGTCCGGTATCCTGTTTTTACTTGGAGCAATACCAATGTTACGGATGATGGTGTTAAACAATCATTCTACAGAGCATTGTTTTTTTGTATATCGTTCCTTATATGGGACAATTATTTGCTTTTCGGCAGGAATTATACACCTGTTTGATTGGGAGTTTTTACGAAGGAGGAGAAAAAAATGGGGGTAAGAGAATTAAAAAACAGGGCTAGGTCGTTACTGGCATGGACGCTGACGTTCGCACTAATTGTGGGAGCGATGGTGTTTGGTGTGCCGGAAATCAGGATAAGCGCTGAACCCGGTGTAACAAGCGTAACGGTTAGCTACTTGGATGAAAGCGGGTCTGAAACGGGCAGTACCGGCGTCTTTTATCAAAGTGGAAGTGAAGCGGAAGGCTATACGGTAACGATTGATACATCAGGGGCGCCGGAAACCACCGGGACTTATGGTGAATTGTTAATGTGGCAGGTGGTTTCTGCGGATGGTTCTTCTTTTCCGGTTTATATCGGAGCAGGTCAGCAAAAAACAATCTCCTGGGAAGAAATATCAACCGGTGAAACTATCGATTATAACCAAAATATTCAAGTTTCCTTGAAACCTGTTTTTGTTCAGGTTATATTGGAAGCAACCAAGATAAGTAATGCGGATGTTATCGGAAAGTGCACAGTGGTGCATGGCGCAGATGATACCTATACGATTCAGCCGCCTGGCGGAACGCCTGAGATGTACGGTTATAATTTTATTGGCTGGCAACTGACGGAAGCGGCAACTAAACAGACCTTTAATTATGATTTCGAACTCGGGGAATTTGTAAATAGTGATGGTATTCCGGTGCAGTTTACTTATGCCAAAGCTAATGGTGATTCAGTCTATGATGTTTCTCCTTTAACCGAAAATCAGGCAATGGTAATATATTATGACAGTGTGTCTGCCACAACGCCGTATAATGTAGTAAATGTGGGAGAAGGCGGAGAAGATGTTCCGCCGGTAATTACGGTTGGTGAGGCTCCTGCGGCAGATGGGAAATCTTTTTTGTCCTGGTATAATAATTTTGGGCAGTCTTACTATTTGCCGGGAGAAACCATAGAATATGCAACCTGGCAGTCTATGCAATCCTCTAATATAGTGGATTTGAGAGCTACTTGGCTGACAGCAGAATTTGAAAGCAGCGATATTTCTTTTGGCACGTATAGCGGTAGTGTTTCCGTGATTCCTGCAGGAACTGCAGCGTCCGCCGGATATACGCTTCAGGCGCCAAAGGAAATTCCGGTTGCAGAAGATCCTTCGTATATTTTTAACAACTGGATGGTTTATACCGATTCTCTGGATACAGGACTTTCTGCAGAAGCAGGAGGGGTTGTGTCCACGGAAGAAGATTTGGTTCCGTATTCGTTTTCCTATGGGGAAGATACGACTGTCAGTTTTGCCGCCAACTGGATTACAGCAGATTCTGCAGAAGTAATCTTTGATTTGAGTGAGATGGGTGAGTATGTTGATGAGGAAAACATAACCCATCAAAGTATGTATTATCACACTGTATATCAATCAGAAAAGACTCAGACAACCTACACTGTAACCATGCCATCCGGTACGCCGACCAGGGCAGGTTATACCTTTGCGGGATGGGAGTATGTGACGGAAGCAGAAACCTTTGTGTATGCGGCAAATGAAACACCTGACTTTACCTGGAATTTTGGTGAGACAGAAGTTCCTCCGACATTTACCGCACTTTGGTTGGCGGAGGCTGCCATCAATTATGCTGACCCGAGCGGAATACCTTTACAAGAAGAAATTGTCCGGACGCAGGTTGAGGGCGAAACGGAGTTTACACTGACACTTCCGCAGGAAAGTCTGGCAACAACGGTTCCTAATGATGCAGTGTTTCTCATTTGGAGCGACAGTTTGAACAGTATCAGCGCAGACCGGGCATTTTATCTGCCGGGAGAAACGGTCACTGTATACTGGGATAATCTGGCAGAATACGAAAATTCCATTAATTTTGTATCCTTATGGCTGAGACAGGCCTTTATCCACGGAACAGAGGATTTTCCGGTAGATGTAGGGTCCTGGAGCGGTCTGGCTTCTGTTGTAAACAGAGGTGAGAATGTCTTTAACCTGCAGGCTCCGCAAGCACCAACGGTAGAAGGTAAAATATTTACCGGATGGACGATTATCGGCGCAGATTTCCCTTATTCTGCGGAGTCCGGTGGTATATTTACAACTTCGTCTGCTGATAGTTTGGAAACCACGGCAGTCGAGTTTGATTACGGAAATTATGCATATTCTACCATGACAATACAATCCAACTGGCAGGATGCCAGTATGGCTCGGGTTACATTTAACGCTAACGGCGGTACTTATGCAGGTACTGCTCAGACTATTTATCAGACAGAAGTCGGACAGACTGACTTTGAAGTAACTTTGCCAACAAATGCAGAAGTGACCAGAACAGGTTATATTTTGAGCGGCTGGCAATATACCAATGAAGCAGGAGAAGTACAGATTTTTGAAACGGGAGATGCTGCCACTGCAACGCTGTCCTTTGGAGCTGATGCGGGTTCTACCATGGAATATGAGCTTTCCGCAATTTGGAAAAGGTCTGCGGTTATTAACTATGTTATGGTTCCGGATGGAGAGGTAGTGCAGACTGAGACTATTGATGGAGAGGAAGCAGATACTTCCTTTACTGTAACCTTACCTGCAGATATTCCGGCCGGAGAGGAAGGAAGCTCCTTCCTTGCCTGGTACAGTAACCTGGGAACACCACAGTACGGTCAGCCGGGTGCAGTAATGACCTTTCACTGGGAAAATGTCACAAACAGTAATGGGAAAGCAGTTATCGAAGCCCAGTGGATTGATTTTTTGTATGACGGTGTGGAAACCGCGGAATGGAGCGGAAAAGCTACTTTGAGTGCAGAAGAAACGGTTGTTAATATGTATGCACCGGAGAACCTCCCTGTTGAGGAAGGCAAGTTTTTCCTTGGCTGGAATGTAACTATCGGCGACGAAGTTCTTGAGAACATCCAGGCAGGTGGTCAGGTAGGAACCGGTCTTGACTATGCTTCCGTTGCTAATCAAACAATAACCTTTACTGCCCAGTGGCAGGAGCAGGCAACTGCAACTATTACCTTTGACCTGAATGGAGGAATTCTTGGTGACAGCATGGAAAATGTTGTACAGACCATGACCCAGACAGGCGCAGATGTGGTGAATTATGTAGTTACCATGCTTGCGGCACCACTTAAAGAAGGCTACAATTTTGACGGTTGGGTAACAACAGTGAGAAATGTGCTTTATACCTTTGCTGCTGAGGAGTCTACCGAAGGCAGCGATTTAGCACTGAGCTATAATGAGGATACAGATGTGACCTTCACAGCACAGTGGGTATCGGTGACACCAACCCCGACGCCAACACCAACTAATACTCCGACGCCAACGGTAACACCAATACCAACAGCGACACCGACGAGTACGCCAACGCCGGTGCCAACAAGTACGCCAACGCCGGTGCCGACAAATACGCCAACGCCGGTGCCAACAAGTACGCCAACGCCGGTGCCAACATCGACGCCAACACCGGTGCCGACAAGTACGCCAACACCGGTGCCGACAAGTACGCCAACACCGGTGCCGACAAGTACGCCAACACCGGTGCCGACAAATACGCCAATGCCGGTGCCAACAAGTACGCCAACACCGGTGCCGACAAGTACACCAACACCGGTGCCGACAAGTACACCAACACCGGTGCCGACAAGTACACCAACGCCGGTGCCGACAAGTACACCAACGCCGGTGCCAACAAGTACGCCAACGCCGGTGCCGACAAGTACGCCAACACCGGTGCCGACAAGTACACCAACACCGGTGCCGACAAGTACACCAACACCAATTCCAACGGCTACCCCGGTACCGACGCCAACACCGGTGCCAACGGAAGCACCGAGCCCGACACCGGAACCAACAGCAAATCCGCAGGGCGGAATGTCTGCGGGCGATTCGGTTATTACCTTGTCCGCCGGTACAGTAGAACTGATAGCCGGTCAGAAATACCGGTTCCCGGCCGGTAAGTGGCTGGTAAATGATGACCCAAGTGTATATGAGGGCGGTATTGAATTTTATGTTGCAGTTTCAGGAACCTATGTCATTTCGGAAGGAGAATAAACCATGAAAAATAAATTAAAATTTATCCTGCCGATTGGTGGAGTTCTTATAGCTGCGGTGGTAATTCTTCTGGTATTTTTCTTGCGGGAAGAAGCATACCGTGTGATTCAGGTCAGCAAGGTAGAAGGACATGCAGAAGTACAGCGTATAGATGTGGGCGATTTGGATGCCTATGCCGGAATGATGCTGCAGTCCGACGATGACGTTTCGGTTGATACAGACAGTTATCTTTATCTGAAGCTGGATGAGGATAAATACATTATGGCAGAACCAGGCTGTAAGATGCATTTGAATGCAACCGGCAACAGTGCAAACAGTAAAACGGCCATTCATCTGGCAGAGGGTTCGGTAGTAAACCGGTTAGACAATAAACTCAGCGAAGAGTCGGTTTATGAAGTATCCACGCCAAACTCTACCATGGCGGTCCGTGGTACGGTATTCCGGGTAGAGGTTGTGATTGCGGAAGACGGCATTTTAGAAACCCATGTCTCGGTATATGAGGGAGAAGTTGCTTGCCGTTTGATTCAGCCGGATGGTACTATGGGAGATGAATTTATCCTGGTGGCAAATGATGAGACCATTATCATCCGAAGCGAAAAGGACGAAACCTTCCTGGTCTATGACGAGCCGGAAGAAGTGGAATATGAAGAACTGGAGAGAAAGATTCTGGAATTCATTTTAAAGTCTATTGATGAAAATATAGACAACGAAGTAACAGAAGAAACGGAGGAATTGATCCGCTGGCTCCTGTCTGACCACGCACCGGCAGAGTATAGTGTTACATTCCGTCATAACGGAGAGGTATTTACTGTGCAGAAAGTAATGGGAGGAGAATGTGCATCCGTGCCGATTCTTTTGCCGACCATGACAGGAAAATGGGACTTTGACTTTACAAATCCGATAGAACAAGATACAATTATTGATTGGATAGAATAATCAATAAATTGGAGGGCATCAAAATGGAACACAATTTATTTGGGGTTTCTGTTTTGATGCCCTGTTTAAATGAAGAAAAAACGGTGGGAGCCTGTGTGGAAGCCGCAAAACAATTCTTGGCAGAGCATAACCTGCCGGGAGAAGTTTTGGTGGCTGACAACGGAAGTAACGATGCTTCGGCAGAAGTTGCTAAGAAATCCGGTGCCGGAGTGATTTTTGTACCGGAACGGGGATATGGCAATGCACTGCGGGCAGGAATACAGGAGGCAGCATATTCCTTTATTGTTTTTGCGGATTGTGACGGAAGCTATAATTTCCTGGAACTAAAACCGTTTTATGATGCACTGGTCCAAGGGGCCGATGTGGTAATAGGAAACCGTTTCCGGGGAAAAATAGAAAGAGGAGCAATGCCATGGATGCATCACTATTTCGGAAACCCGGTATTATCCTGGCTCGGAAGGAAAATTGGTGGTGCTCCGCTTGGGGATTTTCATTGCGGTATGCGCGGTGTAAGAAAAGAAGCAATGCTTTCTTTAAAGTTTTGTACCTCGCAGATGGAGTTTGCCAGTGAAATGATTGTGAAGGCAGCAAAGGCCGGATTAAACTTAAAAGAAATACCATGTAATCTGTATAAAGACAAGCGGGGCAGAGCGTCCCATTTAAGACCAATCCGGGACGGAATTCGCCATGCTCGGTTTTTATTACGGTTTGCATGGTTAAAAAATAAAAAAAAGAGAGGGTAACAACATGTACGACAAATGGTCATTGGAGGTTTTATACTCCGGATTTGAAGACGAAAAGTTTTTAGCGGATTATGCAGCAGTGGACGGAAAAATTGCGGCATATCAACAGTTTGCAGAAAGCCTTGGCAGTGAAGGAGAAAGAGAAACCGTAAAGAAAGCGCTGCTTATGGATGAAGAATTTGAAGAACTGGTAGGTAATTTATTCAGTTTCTGTTCTTTGCGCCAGTCGGTAGATACTTCCGACACCGAGAGCGTTTCTTACATGGGTCGTCTCATGCAGAAAATGGGTGATGTGACCAAGGCATCCACTATGATTGAAAAGTATATCGAAAAGATTGCGGATATTGACGCAGTTATTGGTGATGATGATCTTCTTTTGGCTTATAGCGACCGTCTTCACAGAATCCAGAAAAATGCAAAGTATACTCTTTCCGAAGATGTGGAAGAAGCACTGGCAAGAATGGATGTGTGCGGCGGTTCTGCCTGGAGTGATTTACAGGGCTTTTTAACTTCTTCCGTAGAAGTGGATTATAACGGCGAAAAGACAACACTTTCTGCAATCCGTAACAAAGCATACGATGCAGATGCAACAGTGCGTAAAGAGGCCTATGAAGCGGAGCTTAAGGCTTATGACAAGATTAAGGATTCCATCGCTTATTCCTTAAACAGCATCAAGATGCAGGATATTACCGAGTCCAAAATGCGTGGCTACGCATCCCCATTGGACAAGGTGTTATACCGTTCCAGAATGGAACGTGCAACCTTGGAGGCTCTCTTGGAAGCCATGAAGGAATATATGCCTAATTTCCATGGCTATTTACGTGCCAAAGCAGAGGCTCTCGGCCACAAGAACGGTCTTCCTTGGTATGATTTATTTGCACCGATGGGCAGCAATACCAAGAAGTATACCGTGGAAGAATCCAAGGCCTATTTAATGAACGTATTTGAAAAGTTCAATCCACACATGGCAGAAATTATCGACCGCGCCTACGAAGAGGAGTGGATTGATTTCTTCCCAAGAAACGGCAAGGTGGGCGGTGCTTCCTGTGCATCCTTAGATGCCAAGAAGCAGTTCCGTGTCCTCACCAATTTCGACGGTTCCTTCAGTGATGTGGTAACCCTTGCCCATGAGCTGGGCCATGGCTATCACGATTTCATGATTTTTGATAACCGTCCGTTAAATACCGGTTATTCCATGCCGGTGGCAGAAACCGCATCCACCTTCAACGAGAATGTGGTAACCAATTTTGCTATTGACCACGCATCCTCCGACGATGAGAAGTTATCCCTGTTGGAAGGCCAGCTTAGCGATGTGACCCAGATTATCTGCGACATTTACTCCAGATTCTTATTTGAGTCCCGTGTGGTGGAGAACCGCAGTGAAAACTTTATGTTTGCGGACGAGCTCTGCAAGATTATGTTAGATGCCCAGAAGGAAGCTTACGGTGACGGACTTGACCATGATGTTCTGCATCCGTATATGTGGGCATGCAAGGGCCATTATTACAGTGCAGGCCTTGGCTTCTATAACTTCCCATACGCGTTTGGCGGATTGTTTGCAAGAGGTTTATATGAGAAGTATAAGCAGGAAGGTCCGGCGTTCTTAGAAAAGTACAATTATATGCTTAAGGAAACTCCGGTGAGAAGTGTGGAAGATGTGGCAAAGATTTGCGATATCGATTTAACAAAGAAGGAATTCTGGCTGATGAGCTTACATTCTTATGATGAGGCGATTGCAGAGTTTAAGAGATTGGCGAAGAAATAGGTTGTTTTTTTTTCTTGTTTTAGTATGGTGTTGTGTAAGTGATATTATTCCGTTAATTCACATGTTATTATTCCGAAACAATTGCTATTATTCCGCTAAAGTGGTATACTATAATCGGATTGGAGGAATAGCTTATGTTTATGACAGTAAAACAGGCTTCGGAAAAGTGGGGGATTTCTGACAGAAGAATCCGAGTTCTTTGTTCGGAAGGCAAAATTCCGGGAGCGTATCAGGAAGGCCGCGGCTGGAAAATTCCCATGGATGCAAGAAAACCGGCAGATGGAAGGTACAAATCAAAAGAAAGTCTTTTGGCGCAGATTGACCGGAAAAAGGCAGAATTGGATACAAGAAGGCCTTTAACGGCAGGGGAAGTGGAACGGCTCACAGAAGAATTTATTGTGGAATATACCTATAATTCCAATGCCATTGAAGGAAATACACTTACGCTTAGAGAAACCGATATGGTACTTCGCGGTCTTACCATTGATAAGAAGCCTTTGAAGGACCATATGGAAGCAGTCGGACATAAAGAGGCCTTTGAGTTTGTGAGAGAACTGGTAAAGGATAATGTCCCAATAAGCGAAAGCGTTATTAAACAAATACACTTTTTGGTTCTTGCTGATAAAAAAGAAGACCGCGGAGTGTACCGGAGAGTTCCGGTGCGCATTATGGGTGCGCAGCATGAGCCGGTGCAACCATATCTTATTCAACCGAAAATGGAACAACTTTTATTGGATTTTGCGGAAAGCACGGAACATATTGTGACAAAGCTTGCCAGATTCCATATTGAGTTTGAAGGCATTCACCCGTTTATTGATGGTAACGGCAGAACCGGAAGACTGCTTGTGAATCTTGAACTAATGAAAGCAGGTTATCCACCTATTGATATTAAGTTTACAGATAGAATTGCCTATTATAATGCCTTTGATGAGTATCATGTAAAACACAATCTTGCTGCTATGGAGAACTTGTTTGCGGGATATATCTGTGCAAGGTTGGATATGTATTTGGATATATTACAGGACTAATTGATTTTTATATCTTAGTGGAAGAAACGTAAAAACAGCCGCTGCAACATTAGGTTGCGGCGGCTGAGTCGTTTTTCTTATCTTATTTCCCAATAAACTTCTTTATTGCTTCAAAACTTTCCTGACTGATGACATGCTCCATTTTGCAGGCATCTTCTAACGCTGTTTCTTCGCTGACACCGATTTTAATTAACCAGTTGGAGATAAGTTCGTGGCGTTCGAAAATCATTTCTGCAATCTGCTTGCCGGATTCGGTTAAGGTAATAAAGCCGGCGCCGGAAACCACGATATGGTTGTTTTCTCTTAAATTTTTCATGGCGATGCTGACACTGGATTTTTTAAAACCCAGTTCGTTCGCAATATCTACCGAACGTACCACCGGCAGCTTTTTGCTAAGCATCAATATGGTTTCTAAATAGTTTTCAGCGGATTCGTTGATTGCCATGTTGTTTCTCCTGTATTTTATGTAATGTAAACCTATATTTTGTAAGAGCTTTTTACTAGTATACCATAGTTTTCGAAAAAATACAAATGATATAGTGAGAATTTTTTTCGATAATTATGAAAAGAACGGAAGGAATAAAAATAGAAAAAATTTCATAAAAATAGGTTGACAAATCGAAAGGTTTGTATTAAACTCTACGTGAAGTTAGGTAGCGCTAACTTGAGTAAGGAGATGATATCATGACGTTAGTTGATGCAAACATTGGCGAAGAATATATCATTAAAGATATTACAACAGATGATGAAGAATTAAATTCCTTCTTATTCTCTCTGGGCTGTTATAGCGGCGAGCCAATTACCGTGGTCTCCAGAAAGAAAAGAAATTGTACGGTTTCCATTAAGGATGCCCGCTACAACATCGATAATGATTTAGCTGCGGCTATTTCAATATAATGTCGGTATAAAATAGTGACAGAAGTTCACTATTTTTTATGGCAAACAGTTAGTTAAAACTAACAAAAGTTATATAAGACAAAGACTTGTGAGAAAATTAAAATGCAAGGAAATGTAGGAGGATTTTATGAGAATCGCGTTAACAGGTAATCCAAACAGTGGTAAGACTACCATGTACAATGCTCTCACCGGACGTATTGAGCGTGTCGGCAACTGGGCTGGTGTTACGGTAGAAAAGAAGGAAAGCCCAATTAAGAAGAACTTTTACGATGGGGTAGAGGAATTAATCGCGGTAGACTTACCGGGTGCTTATTCCATGTCTCCGTTTACATCGGAAGAGAGTATCACCAGCGGCTATGTAAAAAATGAGAAGCCGGATGTTATTATCAACATTGTAGATGCTACCAACTTGAGCAGAAGCTTGTTCTTCACAACCCAGCTGTTAGAACTTGGCATTCCGGTGGTAGTTGCCCTGAATAAGAGCGACATCAACGAAAAGAAGGATACTCAGATTGACGAGGCAAAGCTCTCCGAAAAGCTTGGCTGTCCGGTAATCGAAACGGTATCCATTTCCGGCGGTGATAATGGTTTAAAGGCAGTAGTTAAGGCTGCAGTAGAGCAGGCAGGCAAGAACCAGAAGGCTCCTTATGTACAGGCAGATATTGACCTTACAGATAAGGCAGCGGTAGAAACAGAAGACAGAAAGCGTTTTGCTTTTGTAAATAAGATTGTAGCAGAAGTGGAAAAGAGAAAGGTTCTTACCAAGGATAAGAACTTTGGTGATAAGATTGATGCCATCGTTGCTCATCCGATTCTTGGTATTCCGGTATTTGCTGTAATCATGTGGGCAGTATTCTATATTTCCCAGGCTACTGTCGGCACCTGGATTGCAGACTGGCTGGTAGGTCTTCTGGAAGGCTTCCAGGGCTGGATTGCAGGTCTTGTAGAGGGCGCAAATCCGTTCTTACAGTCTCTGTTGGTTGATGGTATTATTGGTGGTGTAATTGCCGTAGTAGGCTTCCTTCCACTGGTAATGGTTATGTACTTCTTAATCGCACTTTTGGAGGATTGCGGTTACATGGCCCGTGCTACTGTTGTACTTGACCCAATCTTTAAGAGAGTAGGTCTTTCCGGTAAGTCCGTTATCCCTATGGTTATCGGTATCGGTTGTGCAATCCCTGGTGTTATGGCTTCCCGTACTATCCGTAATGAGAGAGAACGCAGAGCAACAGCAATGCTCACACCGTTTATGCCATGTGGTGCAAAGCTTCCTGTTATCGCATTATTTGCAGGTGCTTTCTTCGACAACTCTGCATGGGTAACTTACGTTATGTATGTAGTGGGTATTCTTTTGATTTTAGTTGGCGCATTACTTGTTAAGAAGATTACAGGTTATAAGTACAGAAAGTCCTTCTTCATCATTGAACTTCCGGAATACAAGGCTCCAAGCTTTGTAAGAGCACTGGTTTCCATGCTTGACAGAGGTAAGGCATACATCATCAAAGCAGGTACTATCATCCTTGTTTGTAACGCAGTAGTTCAGATCATGCAGAGCTTTAACTGGAGCTTACAGTTAGTGGAGGAAGGTATGGAAAATACCTCCATTCTTGCAACCATCGCTTCTCCGATTGCTTACATATTAGTTCCGATTGCAGGTGTGGCTGCATGGCAGCTGGCAGCAGCAGCGGTTACCGGTTTTATTGCAAAGGAAAACGTTGTTGGTACTTTAGCAGTATGCTACGGTTTATCCGCAGTAATCGATACCGACGAACTTGCTTTGGTTGGTGACGGTAATGTGGTTGCTACAACATTAGCAATTACAAAGGTTGCTGCTTTGGCATACCTGATGTTTAACCTTTATACACCTCCTTGCTTCGCTGCTCTCGGTGCTATGAACTCTGAAATGCAGAGCAAGAAGTGGCTGTGGGGCGGTATCGCATTACAGCTTGGCACAGGCTTTACCGTAGGTTTCCTGGTATACCAGATTGGTACTTTAATTACTGAGGGAACAGTGGGTGCTGGTTTCTTACCTGGTCTTATCGCTGTTATTGCTATGGCATTGATTTTAATGCTGGTAATTAACAACACAGAAAAGAAAATGAAAGAAGAGTATAAGTTAAAGTAATAAAAAGGAGTTTCTTATGACACTGGCAGATATTATCATTGTTGTTTTAGTGCTTGCCATTGTTGGTATTGCGGCATTTTATATCCGTAAGGAGAAAAAACAGGGTAAATGTATCGGTTGTCCTTATGCCAAAGAGTGTGCAGCAAAGAAAGCAGGAAAAAACTGCGGAAATCAATAAATTAGCTAAATCCTTTTTGTTAAAGATAATAGTGTGCTTCTTTGAAAAAAGACCGTTTATGCGGTCTTTTTTCTTTGTAGATTTTTTGCTGGACTAATTGCAGCTTTTTTAGTAAAATAACAGTAGAGGAATTTTATTTCATTGGAGGAAACGGCATGGAAACGAATGCGAAAACACTTTTTATAGTAGATGATGACGATGTGATTTCCACCATTGCCGATTTAGGATTAAAAAGAGCAGGATTTAATACTGTGAAATGTACATCCGGAATGGCATGCCTGGAAAGTTTAATGTATTATACACCGGATTTGATTCTTTTAGACGTAGAAATGCCGATTATGTCAGGTATCCAAACTCTGGAGGTAATCAGAAGTAACGAGGAATTTAAAGATATTCCGGTTGTGTTTTTGACCGGGTCCACCGATACAGGAACCGTAGTGGCGGCAAAAAAACTTGGTGCGGTAGGCTATGTGGTAAAACCGTTTATCCCGCAGGAATTGGTAGAAAAAGTTAAGGCAATTTTAAAGTTATAATTTATGGCGGTGCAGAATAGAGAATAGTAACAAAAGTAAGAGGTTCTCTATGGCACAGGTAGAACTGATATTATTGACAAGTAATCAATTTCAACAAAATACAAGTGTGCAGAAAGCAGAAATTACATACCTATTGGGAGGATATGCCATTGCGGTCCTTCCGGAAGAACAGGTGGAAAGCTTTCTTGGTACACCGGAAATTTTATACGCAGAGCTTCCGACGAGAGTATATACTACGGTAGAGTATGGCAGGGCATCTTCTTGCATAAGCAATCGTCCCTCCGCAGGAAGCCGTCCGGAAAATTTAAATGGTACAGGGGTGCTGGTAGGTATTATCGATTCAGGTATTGACTACAGGCACCCCGATTTTTGTAATGAGGACGGGACTACTAGAATTGCAGCCATATGGGACCAGAGTTTGAAAAGCGATACTCCGCCTCCGGGATACAAGCTGGGAACCCTGTTCACAAAAGAACAAATCAATATGGTACTGGAGGAAAAAGAACCGGGGAACCGGCAGGGGGTGATTCCAAGTGGGGATTTATCCGGTCACGGAACCCATGTGGCGGGAATTGCAGCAGGAAACGGCAGAGCCTCCGGTGGGAAATACCGTGGAGTCGCTTATGACAGTGAACTGTTGGTGGTAAAATTAGCGGAAATCCGAAGCGGGCAGACTGTGGTATCTGAAACTGCACGTTTGATGGAAGCGGTGGACTTTTGTGTCAGATATGCCATGGAGAAAAATCAACCGCTGGCATTGAATTTAAGCTACGGTACAAGAGAAGGCGCCCATAACGGAAGAAGTCTGTTGGAAACCTATTTGAATGTGGTGTCGGCTATGGCAAAGTGTGTAATTTGTATAGGTACCGGAAATGACGGCATAGGCAGGACACATGCGGGTGGTATACTAAAGGAAAGGGAACCGTTTTCTTTGGAACTTGCGGTGGAAGGCAGGGAGAAATCCCTGGAGCTGGAGCTTTGGAACAATTATCCTGACCAATTTTCAGTGGAACTGACAGCGCCGGGGGGAGAAGCAGTAACCTTCCGGTTTGAAGAAGGGGAACCGGTAACGGCCTTTGGTTCCGCTTTTTTGTATTCTGCCACAGGAAAAACTGCACGCCTTGGAACTGTGGTGGCAGAAGGCTTTTGGAGTGCGCCTACCGTGTACCAGAACCTGTGTGAACTAAGGATATCATTAACTGCGGCAGGAGAGAGGCTTGGTGTGGGCATTTGGAAGCTTACCCTGATTCCGGAGAAAATTGTGGAAGGAGGTTTCGATATCTGGATTTTGCAGGGGCAGGAAAGCAGTGATACCGGATTCGCGGAGCCGGATTCTTACCGGACACTGACCATTCCTTCCACAGCGGAGGGAGTTATTTCGGTCGGTGCTTATGACTTTGGAAATTTTCAGGTAGCACCTTTTTCCGGAAGGGGTACTGCCAGGGAATCCGGAAGGATGAAGCCGGATTTGGTTGCTCCGGGAGTGGATGTGGTGTCCTGTGCACCGGGTGGCGGATATACAGCACGTTCCGGTACTTCCATGGCCACTCCGTTTGTTACGGGAGGTGCGGCATTGCTGCTTCAATGGGGTGTTGTGGAAGGCAATGATCCCTATTTATACGGAGAAAAACTGAGAGAGTATTTACTTTCCGGGGCACAGCGGCTGCCGGGAGAAGAGTATCCGAATCCTCTTGCGGGATGGGGTAGACTTTGTGTGAATGAAAGTCTTGTTTTTTAATGCAGATTTGGTATACTGTTTCTTAAGGAAGACGTGAGCAGGATAGCGTCAAAAGAAGAAAATTAATTCTAAGGAGGATTCATTATGGCAAACCCATATCTGCCGTTTTGGGAGTATATCCCGGACGGAGAACCAAGAGTATTCGGAGACCGTGTGTATGTGTACGGTTCTCATGATGAGGCAGGTTCCGACCATTTTTGTGACTATGTATTAAAGTGCTGGAGCGCACCGGTAAATAATTTAAACGACTGGACTTGCCATGGTGACATTTTCCATACCAGAGCAGACCGTGACCATGCCTCCGATACCGATTGGACCGATGAGCGCTGCCATCTGTATGCACCGGATGTGGTGGAAAAAGACGGTAAGTATTATCTGTTTGCCTATATTGTAAATGCCAAGGGCTGTGTGGCAGTCAGTGACCGTCCGGAAGGTCCGTTTAAGCTGATTGCACCGTATAAGTACACAATCTCCGATGAAATCTGCTGTAACGGCTGGTTTATCGACCCGGGGGTATTAGTGGATGACGACGGCAGAGTGTACATTTATTGCGGTTTCGAGCGTTCTTTCCTTGCGGAAATCAACGGCGACAACATGTATGAAGTGCTGGACGGTACCTGCATCGAGCATTTTATTCCGATTGAAAAGAGAGAAGAAGACGGTTTCGTGGAAGAAAACAGCTTCTTCTTTGAGGCGGCATCTCCTCGTAAGGTGGGAGATACCTACTATATGATTTATTCTCCAAAGAGAGGCAGCAGACTGGCTTATGCTACCTCTAAGTCCCCAACGGGTCCGTTCAAGTACCGGGGCTATATTATTGATAACGGCGTGGACTATCCGGGCGGTAACGACCATGGTTCCATTTGCTGTATCAACGGTCAGTGGTATATTTTCTATCACCGTATGACCAATAACAGCATTATGTCCAGACGGGGCTGTGTGGAAAAAATCGAGATTTTACCGGATGGTACCATTCCAACGGTGGAAATGACTTCCCTTGGTTTTGAGGACTCCCTGCTTCCGTACCGTATTACACCGGCAGAAATTGCCTGTGTATTAAAGAACGGTCCGTATGTAACAGAAAAGAATGTATTTGAGCGTGTACTGACCAATATTAAGGATGGCAGTATCATGGGATATAAATATTTTGATTTTGGTGATGATGATTCCAGCAAGACTATGGAATTTGCCGCAGAAATCAATGGCATGGGCTGCGACGCTACCCTGCACATTTTAATCGACGGGGAAGATGGGGAAGAAATCGGAACCTGTACCATCGGCAGGGATAACGGTGTGGTAAAGACCGTGGTAAAGAATGTTACCGGACGTCATTCCGTATTTTTTAAAGTGACTACCGGTTACGGTGCTAAGGATATCGGCTGGATGTCCGGTTATTTTGAAGGAAGAACCTTGTTTGAGTTAAAGAACTTTGTATTTATGAAATAAACGGGACAACATAGGAGAACAGACATGATAATTGTAGTGTCGGCGATTATATTGCTGATTTTGTTTTTGATAAGCGTATATGTAATTTACCGTATCTGCTTTGGTGAATACCGGGAAACTTATCCGGAAGATGATGTGCAACGGCATATGCCAAAGGGACCGGCTTATGAGGCGTTTCGCGAAGTTATCGAGCATGGTATCCGTAACGTGGTGGAGGCTAAAGAATACGAACTTGTGGACATTACCTCCGTAGACGGAAAAAAGCTTTACGGACGGTATTATCACCGACAGGACGGTGCGCCGCTGGTTATTTTCTTCCACGGCTACAAGGGCAATATTTACCGTGATGGCAACGGAATTTATTCCTATTCCAAAAAGAACGGCATCAATCTGCTTTTGGTAAATCAACGTTCCCAGGGCATGAGCGAAGGCAAAACCATAACCTTTGGTATTATGGAACGCCGCGACTGCAAGTCCTGGGTAGAATATGCCGTAAACCGCTTTGGCGGGGATGTAAAAATTAATTTGTTCGGTATTTCCATGGGAGCGGCCACTGTTATGATGGCAGCAGATGCAGGCTTGCCGGACAATGTAAAAGGCATTTTAACCGACTGTGGTTTTTCTTCTCCAAAAGAAATTTTGTGTGCTGTAATGGACAGTATGAAGCTTCCGTCAACGCTTATGTATCCTTTGGCAAGATTGGGAGCTAAATGGTTCGGCAAGTTTAATTTGGAAGAAGCCTCCGCATATGAAAGCATGAAAAACTGTAAGCTTCCGGTACTGTTTGTTCACAACGACGGTGACGATTTCGTGCCGTTTTGGATGAGCGAAAAATGCTACGAAGCATGTGCTTCCGAAGATAAGAAGTTTGTGCGTGTAAAAGGTGTCGGACATGGTCTTAGCTGGTGTTTGGAGCCGGAGAAGTACCAGAGTGCCATGGTAGAATTTTTCGAGAAGACGTTTGCGGTAAAACCGGTGGCGTAAGAAATTAGGTACATAATTGTGAAGCTTCGTGCAGACAAACCTTGCGCAAGCAATAACCTTGGCTCAAAAGAAAAGGAAGTTCAAGAAAAAAATATATAGCAAAAGAGAACAGCCACTTGTTCCGGCGCATCGGCTCTCCCGATAATGGGCGATGCAAGGAACAAGTGGCTGTTCTCTTTTTATTTATTTATTTACAGAATGAACTTCCTTTTCTTTTGCGAATAAATTACTGCTTGCTTGTCTTTCTCTGAATAAACTTTACAAGTTCTACGATAGGAATTACCAGTACGCCAAGTCCGATGGCAACCAGGTATTCTTCTAAGCTTACGCTGGTAAACTGGAATGCGTTTGCAAGTACCTCAACTTCGCAAACCAGAGTGGTAGCAATTAAAGTACCGACTGCTGCGATTAAGAGAATCATGTTCTGGCCCTTCAGCTTGAAGATGCTGCCTCTCTGGGAGCGCATATTGAAGCTGTGGAAGATTTCTGCCATAGACATGGTAAGGAACGCCATGGTAGTACCATGGGCATTGTTGGTAATTTCAAAGTTTCTTGTTTCCATGAAGTGCCCGAGGAAGAAGGAAGCAAGCACCAGAACAGCTACCATAAGCCCCTGGTAAGCTACGTCAAATCCCATGCCGCCGGCAAATACTCCAGCCTTGGCATCACGAGGTTTACGCTGCATGATGTCCGGCTCCGCCTTTTCCATACCAAGTGCGAGAGCAGGGAAGCAGTCGGTAACCAGGTTAATCCAAAGAAGATGAACCGGTTTTAAAATGGTGAAGCCCATGAGGGTTGCCACGAAAATACTGATAACCTCACTCATGTTGGAACCAAGCAGGAACTGGATTGCCTTACGGATGTTGTCGTAAATACGACGTCCTTCTTCCACCGCACCAACGATGGTAGCAAAGTTGTCGTCGGTAAGAACCATGTCGGCAACGTTCTTGGTAACGTCGGTACCGGTGATACCCATACCAACACCGATGTCTGCGGACTTGATGGATGGAGCATCGTTGACTCCGTCACCGGTCATGGCTGTTACATAACCAGCAGCACGCCATGCGTTTACGATACGTGTCTTGTGTTCCGGCTGCACACGGGCGTATACGGAGATGTTTTCTAATTCCTTAGCAAATTCTGCATCGCTCATGTCGTTTAACATGGAGCCTGTAATTGCCTTCTTTTCTTCTGTTAAGATACCAAGCTCTCTTGCGATTGCCATAGCGGTATCGATATGGTCACCGGTAATCATGATGGCACGGATTCCGGCGCTCTTACATTCGGTAATAGCAGCCTGAACCTCCGGACGAACCGGGTCAATCATGCCGGAAAGGCCGGTAAAGCAAAGGTCTTTTTCCAGGTCGTCTGCTTCATAGGAAGCAGGTTCTGTAGTGTATTCGCGTTCTGCGCAGGCAAGAACACGGAGGGCTCTGTCTGCCATTGCTTTATTAGCCTTTAAGATTTCTTCACGGTATTCCTTGGTCATAGGAACCGACTTACCATCCTTAAGGTAGTGGGAACAACGGTCTAAGACAACGTCCGGAGCACCCTTGGTGTACTGGATGAAGTCGTTACCCTTGCGGTGGACGGTGGACATCATCTTTCTGCCGGAGTCGAAAGGTGCTTCGCCGCTTCTTGGGAAGTCAGCCTTTAAATCATACTTTGGAAGCTCTAACTTGTGAGCCCAAACAACTAGGGCAGCCTCGGTAGGTTCACCGGTAACGGTGCCGTCTTTGTCAAGCTCAGCGTCACAGCAAAGTGCCATGGCGGCAGCCAGATGCTTTTCATCTTCACAGAAGCAGTCCACTACGGTCATCTTGTTCTGTGTGAGGGTACCGGTCTTATCGGAGCAGATAATCTGGGCACAGCCGAGTGTTTCTACTGCGGTGAGGCGGCGGATAATTGCGTTACGCTTGGACATGTTGGTAACACCGATGGAAAGAACCACGGTAACTACCGCGGCTAAGCCTTCCGGAATAGCAGCAACTGCTAAGGAAACGGCAACCATGAAAGAATTGATGATGGTTTCAAAACCAAAACCGCCGGCGCGGATAATCTGAACCGCAAAAATGATAACGCAGATACCAAGTACCAACCAGGTGAGAATCCTGGATAACTGGGAAAGCTTTAACTGAAGAGGGGTTTGTCCTTCTTCTGCATTTGCCAAAGCGTCTGCAATCTTACCCATTTCGGTATCCATACCGGTGGCGGTAATGACTGCAGTGCCGCGGCCGTAAACAACGGTGGAGCCCATGTAAACCATGTTCTTACGGTCACCCAGAGGGATGTCCTTTGCGGAATCGGTAAGGTTAATTAAATCGATAAATTTGGTAACGGGAACAGATTCACCGGTCAATGCAGCTTCTTCAATTTTTAAGCTGGCATTTTCGATGAGACGTCCGTCGGCAGGAACTGCGTCACCTGCTTCTAATAAAACAATGTCACCAACGACTAAATCTTCACTGCGGACGGAGGTGATTTTACCATCACGTAATACCTTGGAGGTAGCAGCAGACATTTCCTGAAGGGCTTCAATGGCCTTTTCGGCTTTGCTTTCCTGGTAAACACCAAGAACGGCGTTAATAATTACAACCGCAAGGATGATGATAACATCGGCGAAGCTTTCGCCCTCTGCCACGGCAAGAACACCGCTGATGGCAGCCGCAACCAGAAGGATGATAATCATCGGGTCAGTCATCTGATTAAAGAAACGCTTCAGTAAGGAATCTTTTTTTGCTTCGGCCAGTTTGTTTTTGCCGTTTTCCCCTAAACGCTTTGCAGCCTCAGAGGAGGTAAGACCTTCTTTAGAACTTTTGGTCTCACTAAGTACCTTTTCAACTTCTTCACAATAGAATTTCAAGGTTTTATCTCCTTTCTATATTTCACATAATTTTTTGCACCCTTTCATTATATCATGAGGGAATGTCGGATTTAGTAAAGCCTTGGTAAAGAATTATTAACTTTAACAAATAATTATAAACTACAATATGGAAATTACACTCGTAAATCAGGATGTTCCATGATATAATGAACATATCTATGAAAAAGAGAGGTATTTGTACCATGAGAGAAGTAGTCAGCTTAAACAGTAAGTGGGTGTTTTCAAAAAAGGCGACAGAGGTTCCAAAGCGCATGCCGTTGTTTTGGGAAAAGGTAACGCTGCCTCATTGTTGGAACGCCAAAGACGGTCAGGACGGTGGCAACGATTATCACCGCGGAACCTGTTATTATGTAAAAGACATTGCGAAGAAGGACCTGCCGGTCGCTGCCCAGTATTATCTGGAAATTAACGGTGCCAATTCCTCCGCCGATGTCTATGTGAACGGAGAAAAATTAGCACATCACGATGGGGGTTATTCTACCTGGCGTGTTAATATCACAAAGGCGTTAAAGGAAAAGAATATTCTTGCCATTGCGGTGGATAACAGCGAAAACGACACCGTATATCCGCAGATGGCGGACTTTACCTTCTACGGCGGTTTGTACCGTAACGTGAATTTAATTGCGGTGGCAAATTCCCATTTTGAATTGGAAAATTTCGGTGGCCCGGGCATTAAGGTAACTCCTGCCATTGAGGGAACAACTGCAAAAGTTACCATTGAGGCACCGGTAGTAAATCCGGGCTATGACATGGAATTAGAATATATTATTACCGATGCCGAGGGTAAGGAAGTGGCAAAATACTCCGGCGTTCCGGGTGTTTTTAAGGACGAACTGGTTATTGAGAATGTACATTTATGGCATGGCCGCAAGGCCCCGTATTTGTACACCGCAACGGTTAAGCTGTTGGACAAAGACCTGGTAATCGACGAAGTAAGCACACGGTTCGGCTGCCGTACCTATAAGGTGGACCCGGAAGAAGGCTTTATTTTAAACGGTGAGTCTTATCCGCTTCGCGGTGTATCCCGCCATCAGGACAGATGGGGCTTTGGTAACGCACTGCTTCCGGAACACCACAGGGAAGATATGGATTATATCTGCGAGATGGGTGCAACCACCATTCGTCTGGCTCACTATCAGCATGACCAGTATTTCTACGATTTGTGTGACGAGCGGGGCTTGGTTATCTGGGCAGAAATCCCGTACATTTCCAAGCATATGCCGGGCGGCCGCGAAAATACAATTTCCCAGATGAAGGAATTGATTACCCAGAATTATAATCATCCGAGTATTGTGGTTTGGGGACTTTCCAACGAAATTACCATCAGCGGCATTACCGTGAATTTATTGGAAAACCATCATATCTTAAATGACCTTGCCCACGAGATGGACCCAACCCGTCTTACTACCATGGCGGTGGTTTCCATGTGCGACATGAATGAAGCTTACGTACAGATTCCGGATACGGTTTCCTACAATCATTACTTCGGTTGGTACGGCGGCGACACTACCATGAACGGCCCTTGGTTTGATGAATTCCACAAGACCCATCCGGATAAACCGATTGGCTGTTCCGAGTACGGTTGCGAGGCCCTCAACTGGCACACCTCCGACCCTAAACAGGGTGATTATACCGAAGAGTACCAGGCATATTATCATGAAGAACTGATTAAACAGTTATTCACCAGAAAATATATGTGGGCGACCCATGTGTGGAACATGTTTGACTTTGGCGCCGACGGAAGAAACGAAGGCGGCGAAAACGGTCAGAACCATAAGGGTCTTATGACCTTCGACAGAAAGTATAAAAAGGATGCTTTCTATGCATATAAGGCTTGGCTTGTGGACCCCGCGGATGATTCGTTTGTGCACATTTGCGGCAAACGTTATGTAGACCGTGTTGAAGATGTGACCAAGGTAACCGTATATTCCAACCTGCCGTCCGTAGAGTTATTTGCCAATGGTGAAAGCTTGGGCGTTCAGGAAAGTGCAGAGCATTTCTTCTATTTTGACGTACCAAATAAGGGAACAACCACCCTTACTGCCAAGGCGGGCAATTGCACCGACGAAAGCACTATCAACAAGGTGGACAAGTTTAATGAAAAGTACCGCTTAAAGATAGAAGGAGCAGTATTGAATTGGTTTGATATTACTGCGCCGGAAGGATATTTTTCTTTAAATGATAAGATTGGTGATATTATTGCCAATCCGGAAGGAGAAAAGTTATTCGGAGAAATCATGAAGCAGTTTATGGGCGCTAACGGTGAAAAGAAAAAGGTGATGGGCTTTGAACTGACTCCTGCCATGATGAAAATGGTGGGTGGATTTACCGTGCTCCGCGCCATGAATATGGCCGGCAGTGCCAATATCAATGTAACCAAGGAACAACTGCTGGCGTTAAATGAACAGCTGAACAAAATAAAGAAATAGATGATTTATTACAATAAAGTGATAAACAAAAAGAGAGCTTGTATACAAGCTCTCTTTTTTGCAAAGTTAATAAAAAAGCCGATTTTTTGTGAAAAATAAATAAAAATACTAAAAAAAATATCGATTTCCCATGAAAAATAACAAAAAAGTACTAGCTTTTTTATAAAACATGAGTTATAATGTATACAAGCTCTTACGATATGTGTATGAGAAGGTACATATTAAATTACATTTATGGAGGATTTTGCAATGGCAAAGAAAGAAGTAAAAAGAGACGCCAACGGTTTCCGTAAGTTTGGTATGCGTGACTGTCTTGCATACGCAGCAGGTGACCTTGGTTGTAACATGAGTTTTGCATTAAAGGGTACAATGGCTCTGTTCTGGACTCAGGTTATGGGTATGAGCGCATGGTATTCCCTTATGCTGATTGTGGTTCAGGTTTGGGATGCTATCAATGACCCAATCATTGGTTCCATGGTAGATGCTGACCGCCATACATACAAGCGTAACAAGTTTTTACAGTATATCTGGTTTGGTTCCATCGGTCTTATTGTCGGTGGTGCATGTTGCTTTATCCCGCTTCCGCAGGCTCCGGTATGGGCTAAGTTCATTATCTTTATTGCCGGTTATGTAATTTGGGATGCGTTCTATACTGTAGCTAACGTTCCATATGGTTCCTTGTTATCCTTAATTTCCAAGGAACCTGCTGACCGTGCTTCCCTTTCCGCTTGGCGTTCCATCGGTGGTATGGTAGGTAATATGTTACCTATGGTTATTTTACCATTCCTTATTTTCAATGAAGATGAGTCCTTAAACGGTATTATGGTTTTTGTTACTGCATTTATCATGGGTATTTTAGGCTTTATCTGCTTCCACTTCATGATTAAGAATACAGAAATCCGCGTAGAACAGGATGTTAAGTTAAATGACGACCAACCAAAGTTCAATGTAATTGAAGCAATGAAGAACTTCTGTAAGAACCGTCCTGCTGTTGGTGCTACTTTAGCAGCTATGGGTATGTTCATTGGTATGCAGGGTGCAACTACCGCTGTTAATGTTACCTTCCAGATTTACTTCCAGAATGCAAAAATTTCCGGTCTTGTTTCTATGTTTGCAATGATTCCGATTGTTGTATTTACTCCTCTGGCGAGAAAGATGGTAACAAAGTATGGTAAGAAGGAACTTTCTTTTGTTGGTTCTGTTTGTTATGTTATTGGTGCGTTAGTTCTTTTATTAGCACCTCTTGGAATTGTTCCTGTTTCTCAGGGTAATACCGGACTTGATTTAATAGTTTATATTCTTGGTCAGCTCATCTGTTCTCTTGGTATGGGTATTTACTCTACTGTATCCTGGGCAATGATGGGTGATGCTATCGACTACAATGAGTGGAAGACCGGTAAGCGTGAGGAAGGTGTTGTTTATTCCTTGCATTCCTTCTTCCGTAAGCTTGCTCAGGGTGTTGGTCCTGCAGTTGCAGTAGCTATCATGGGTACCATGGGTTATGTAAACAATGCAATCGATCCTAAAACAGGCGCAGAATTCATCGATGTAACCAAGATTGCTTGGGAAAATGCATTACAGATTCGTGGCTTAGTTGGTGTTCTTTATTTAGTAGCAGGTATCTTCTTATTTGTTGGTCTTGGTCTTATTTATAACCTTGACAAGAAGACTCTTGCTCAGATGAACGAAGAGTTAGATGCTAGAAACGCTCAGGCTGAATAATTCTTAGTGTATAATTAAATAGTTGAATTTACAAGAGGGTGTCCCAAAAGTCATGAATTGACTTGAGGGATGCCCTCTTTTCAAGAAAAAAGTGGAGAAGGTTACCAGCCATTCTCCACTTTTGCCTTATTATGTGATATAATAAGACATGCCAACATTTAAAGATTATACT
>JAGBCB010000002.1 GCA_017938145.1 Lachnospiraceae bacterium | reverse complement strand
GGCAGAAGCAGCCCGCTGTTTAACCTGTAAAAATCCACAGTGTCAGAAGGGATGTCCGGTTAATATCGATATTCCGGGCTTTATCAGAGAAGTTCAGGAACAAAATATTGCCGGAGCTTACGAGGTTATCAGTAAGTATTCTGCGCTTCCTGCGGTTTGCGGAAGGGTATGTCCGCAGGAGTCCCAGTGTGAAGCTAAGTGTATCCGCGGTATCAAGGCGGAACCGGTATCCATTGGTAAATTAGAGCGCTTTGTTGCCGATTGGGCAAGAGAAAACAACATTCAGCCAAAGGTAGAAGCAGAGAGAAAGGGCAAAAAGGTTGCAGTGATCGGTTCCGGTCCTGCAGGTCTTACCTGTGCAGGTGATTTGGCAAAAATGGGTTATGATGTAACTATTTTCGAAGCTCTTCATGAGGCCGGCGGTGTTCTTGTTTATGGTATCCCTGAATTCCGTTTACCAAAGGGCACCGTTGTTAAGAGTGAAATTGAAAATGTAAAGGCTCTTGGCGTAAAGATTGAAACAAATGTTATTATCGGTAAATCAACCACTATCGACCAGTTAATGGACGAAGAAGGCTTTGAGGCAGTGTTCATCGGTTCCGGTGCCGGACTTCCGAAGTTTATGGGTATTCCGGGAGAAAACGCCAACGGCGTATTCTCTGCCAACGAGTTCTTAACAAGAAATAACCTGATGAAGGCCTTTGACAATTCTTATGACACCCCGATTTTCCGCGGTAAAAAAGTAGCGGTTGTAGGCGGTGGCAACGTGGCAATGGATGCTGCAAGAACGGCGCTTCGTCTTGGAGCAACTACATATATTGTTTACAGAAGAAGCGAAGAAGAGCTTCCTGCCCGTGTGGAAGAAGTACATCACGCAAAGGAAGAGGGAATTATCTTTAAGCTGTTAACAAATCCAACCGAAATTTTGGTAGATGAAAACGGCTGGGTAAAGGGAATGACCTGCGTGGAAATGGAACTGGGTGAACCGGATGCTTCCGGCAGAAGAAGACCGGTGGTTAAAGAAGGTTCCGAATTTGAACTGGATGTAGATACCGTAATCATGTCTCTGGGTACCAGCCCGAATCCGCTGATTACCTCTACTACAGAAGGCTTAGAGTGCAATAAGCATAAATGTATTGTGGCGGATGAAACAAACGGTCAGACATCCCGCGAGGGTGTTTTTGCCGGCGGCGATGCGGTTACCGGAGCAGCTACCGTAATCCTTGCCATGGGTGCAGGACGCGCGGCAGCAAAGGGCATTGACGAATATTTATCCAACAAATAAAATAATTGACAAGAACCGGAATAAGGAGTAAAATAACACGCATAAAGGCAAAGGCGTCTTTAAGTTGAAATGACTTAAAGGCGCTTTTGCCTTTTTTGCGTGAAAACGCTTCTAAAAAATGTTGGGAGGAAGAGCAGAATGCAAAAAGGCGAACAATTATATGAAGGAAAGGCAAAGAAGGTTTTTTTGACGGATGATCCGGATGCGCTGATTGTTTCTTACAAGGATGATGCAACTGCATTTAACGGACAGAAGAAGGGAACAATAACAGGCAAGGGAGTCATCAATAACCGGATGTCAAATTACCTGTTCCAGATTATTGAAAGGGAAGGAGTACCTACCCATTATGTTCAGGAAATTAGTGACAGGGAGACGGTAGTGCGTAAGGTGGAAATTGTGCCATTGGAGGTAATTATTCGAAATGTTGCTGCAGGAAGCTTTTCCAAGAGACTTGGTATATCGGAAGGTACGGAGTTAGCAGAACCGACCATTGAATTTTCCTATAAAAATGATGAACTGGAAGATCCGTTAATTAACAGTTATTTTGCAAAGGCTTTGAAACTGGCAACACAGGATGAACTGGAAACTATTAAAAAATATGCGTTTATGGTAAATGAAATTTTAAAGGTAGAGTTTTTGAAAGCAGGACTTCGCCTGATAGATTTTAAAATAGAATTTGGTCGCTTTCACGGAAAAATTATTCTGGCAGATGAAATTTCTCCGGATACCTGCAGGCTGTGGGATGCAAAAACCGGAGATAAGTTAGATAAGGACCGTTTCCGCAGAGACTTGGGAAATGTGGAAGAAGCATATATTGAGGTAGCAAAGAGACTGGGAATTAAAGTGGAAGAGGAGAAGGAATAAATGATGAGAACAGATATATATCAATCCCCTTTATGTGAACGTTATGCGAGCAGGGAGATGCAATGCATATTTTCCAATGACCGCAAATTCGCTACCTGGAGAAAACTGTGGGTGGCATTGGCGGAAAGTGAGCAGGAATTAGGCCTTCCTATCTCTGATGAGCAGATTCAGGAAATGAAGGAGCATATATTTGATATAGACTACGAAAAAGCAAAGCAGTATGAAGGTGAACTGCGCCATGATGTAATGGCCCATGTGCATACTTTTGGTGATGCATGTCCTAAGGCATCAGGCATTATTCATTTAGGTGCAACCTCCTGTTATGTGGGAGATAACACCGATGTGATTCTGATGCAAAGCGCTCTTGTACAGATAAAGAATCTTTTATTAAATGCGATAGAAGCGTTAAGTGAGTTTGCAATGCAGTATAAAGCATTGCCTACCCTTGCTTATACCCATTTTCAGGCGGCACAGCCGACTACTGTCGGAAAAAGAGCCTGTCTTTGGCTGAATGATTTGCTGTTTGATCTGGAACAGCTTGATTTCCAACTGAATAATTTGAAGCTGCTCGGCTGTAAAGGAACTACCGGAACAGGCGCAAGTTTTCTTGAACTTTTTGATGATGATGAGAAAAAGGTGGAATTGCTGGAGCAGAAAATTGCAGATAAAATCGGCTTTTCCAAATGTCAGAGTGTCAGTGGTCAGACTTATACGAGGAAAGCTGATTTTGCTGTTTTGCAGGTATTGTCCGGAATTGCTCAGAGTGCATCCAAGTTTTCCAGTGATATCCGTCTGCTTAGCCACTTAAAGGAAGTGGACGAGCCGTTTGAAGAAAAGCAGATTGGTTCATCGGCAATGGCTTATAAGAGGAATCCGATGAGAAGTGAGAGGATTGCTTCATTATCCCGCTATGTAATCTGTGATTTGCAGAATACAGCTATGACGGCATCTGCACAATGGTTTGAGCGGACATTGGACGATTCTGCAAATAAGAGACTGTCCGTACCGGAAGCGTTTCTGGCAACGGATGCAATTTTAAATTTATATATCAATGTTGTTCGCGGGTTAAAGGTATATCCGGCGGTGATTAAAAAGCATCTGGATGCAGAACTTCCATTTATGGCAACCGAAAATATTTTGATGTACTGTGTGAAAAATAAAGGCGGGGACAGGCAGAAGCTGCATGAAGCAATCCGAAAGCATTCTGTTATGGCGGCAGAGCAGGTAAAGCTTTATGGTAAGGAAAATGATTTAATAGAGCGAATTAAGGAAGATGAGGTTTTTCATTTGACGGAAGCGGAAATGGAAAACTTATTGGAACCTTCCAAATTTACCGGAATGGCAGAATACCAATGTGAAAAGTTCATCCGGGAAACGGTCAATCCGGTACTGGAAAGTAATAAGCAAAGGGTGAATGTGGCTGCACAAATCAATGTCTGAAAGGAAGGAATAGATATGCTTACATCAATTGTTGGAACAAACTGGGGCGATGAAGGAAAGGGACGTATGGTAGATCTCCTTAGCGAGGAATATGATATTGTTGTCCGTTATCAGGGTGGTAATAATGCAGGACATACAGTAATCAATGACAAGGGTAAATTTGTCATGAATTTGATGCCTTCCGGAATTTGTAGAGAAAACACAGTAAATATTTTAGGACCGGGAATTGTAATAGATTTGGAGCATTTGTACGGAGAAGTACAGAAGTTAGTAAAACAAGGAGTGGAAGTAACGCCGGAACACTTAAAAATTAGTGACCGTGCGACTATTTGTATGCCATATCATAAGTTGTTAGATTGTCTGGAGGAAGACAGACTTAGAGATAAGAAGTTTGGCTCTACGCGTCGTGGTATTTCTCCGGTGTATGCGGATAAGTACATGAAGAAAGCATTTAGAATGGGCGATTTACTGCATCTGGACAGGTTGAAAGAAAGAATGGAAGGGATTATTGAATGGAAGAACCTGACGGTGGAAAAGGGTTATGGTCATACTGCTGTGGATGTGGAAGAAATGTATCAGTGGTTGAAGAAATATGGAACGTTCTTTGCACCGTTTGTATGTGATACCACCGAGTATTTGATTGGAGCAATTATGGATGAAAAATCAATACTGTTTGAAGCGCAGCTGGGTGCTCTAAGAGATATTGATTTTGGCATTTATCCATACACATCTGCATCAACAACCCTGGCAGCTTATGCACCAATCGGGGCAGGCATACCATTTGCAAAGCTGGATAACAGTATCGGTATTATGAAGGCATATTCCAGTTGCGTGGGGGAAGGACCGTTCACCTGTGAATTATTCGGAGAAGAGGCAGAGGCACTTCGTGAAGCAGGCGGTGAATATGGAGCAGCCACAGGAAGACCAAGAAGAGTAGGCGGTTTTGATGTGGTGGCTTCCAGATACGGAACAAAAATGCAGGGGTGTACGTATGTGGCACTGACAAAGCTGGATGTTCTTTCTTATTTGGAAAAAATTCCGGTTTGTGTTGCGTATGAAATTGATGGACGAAGAGTAGATGTTTTTCCAGCCGGTATTGAGGAATTAAATGCTGCAAAACCGGTGTATGAATATTTGCCGGGATTTCAATGTGATATTAGTGGTTGCAGATCCGTAGACGATCTTCCTAAGGAAGCATTGGACTATATCCTCTATATTGAAGGTGTAATAGAATGCCCAATCAAATATGTGTCGGTTGGAGCAGAACGGGATGCATACATCACAATGTTTTAATGGAGGAACAGGATGCAGAATCAAAAAGTACTAATTTTAAACTTTGGTGGACAATATGACCAGCTGATTGCCAGACGGGTAAGGGAATGCAAGGTGTATTGTGAGGTCAGACCGTATACCATGACATTGGCAGAAATAAAGGAATATGATCCGATTGGCATTATTTTTACCGGAGGTCCTGACAGCGTATATAAGGAGGATTCCCTTCATCCGGCGGATGGAATTCTTACAATGGGTATTCCAATTCTGGGAATTTGTTATGGTTGCCAACTGCTAGCGCATCACCTTGGAGGTGCCGTAGTGGAAGCTGGGGAAGGAAATGCCAGAGAGTATGGTAAAACATTGACACACTATGATACTTCCTGTCTGTTGTTTGATGGTTTGCCGGAAGAAGGTATTTCCTGGATGAGCCATGGAGATTATATGGAAAAGGTGCCGGAAGGATTTTCACTTACTGCTCATAGCGCGATGTGCCCAAATGTGGCGATTTGTGATGAGAACAGGAAGCTTTACGGAGTACAGTTTCATCCGGAAGTTAATCATACGGAGAATGGTACCGCTATGATTCACAACTTCTTATATAAAATTTGTGGTGCAGTGGGTGACTGGACAATGGAGGATTATATGCACCGCTGCATCAGGGAAATCCGGGAAAAGGTTGGAGCAGGAACGGTATTGTTAGCTTTATCCGGCGGCGTGGATTCCTCTGTGTGCGCGGCTTTGTTTGCAGAAGCCATCGGTTCACAGCTGACTTGTGTGTTTGTGGATCATGGTTTGCTCCGCAAACAGGAAGGGGACGAAGTAGAAG
Organism: Lachnospiraceae bacterium; assembly: GCA_017938145.1. Taxonomy (GTDB): domain Bacteria; phylum Bacillota; class Clostridia; order Lachnospirales; family Lachnospiraceae; genus SIG299. The sequence continues at coordinate 20,166 of JAGBCB010000002.1, read as the reverse complement.
CGGCATTTAAGAAATGGGATATTCATCTGATTCGTGTGAATGCCGCAAAGCGTTTCCTTAGTAAATTGGCTGGTGTGGCAGAACCGGAAAAAAAGCGTAAGATAATTGGAGAAGAGTTTATTCGTGTGTTTGAAGAGGAAGGTAAAAAAATAGGAAAAACAGATTTTCTTGCACAGGGCACGATTTATCCGGATGTCATCGAATCGGGAAAAGGAAATGCGGAAACCATAAAGAGCCATCATAATGTAGGTGGTTTGCCGGATTTTGTTGATTTTAAAGAAATCATAGAACCACTGCGGCTGTTGTTTAAGGATGAAGTCAGGGAACTTGGCCGTAAATTGGGACTTCCGGAATACCTGGTGATGAGGCAACCGTTTCCGGGACCGGGGCTTGCTATTCGTATCATTGGTGAAGTGACAGAGGAAAAACTGGAAATTCTCAGAGAAGCAGACTTTATTTTCAGAGAGGAAATTGCAAAGGCGAATTTGGAGAAAACCATGAATCAGTATTTTGCAGCACTTACCAATATGAAATCCGTGGGAGTGATGGGAGACGGACGAACTTATGACTGGGCAGTCGTACTTCGCAGTGTGACAACCGAGGATTTTATGACGGCAGACTGGACCAGAATTCCGTATGAGGTATTGGATAGAGTATCTGGACGTATTGTAAATGAAGTTTCGCATGTAAACAGGGTTCTTTATGATATTACCAGTAAGCCTCCGGCAACGGTGGAGTTCGAATAACGGAAAGGAACATATCATGACAAAGTACATTTTTGTAACCGGAGGTGTGGTGTCCGGTCTGGGAAAAGGAATTACGGCGGCATCCTTAGGTCGTTTGCTAAAAGCCAGAGGTTTAAAAGTAGCAGCGCAGAAGCTGGACCCATATATTAATGTGGATCCGGGAACTATGAGCCCATATCAGCATGGTGAGGTTTATGTTACGGAGGATGGTGCGGAAACCGATTTGGACCTGGGACATTACGAAAGATTCATTGATGAAGATTTAAACAAATATTCTAACCTGACTACGGGAAAGGTCTATTGGAATGTACTGAACAAGGAACGCCGGGGAGAGTATCTGGGCTCCACGGTTCAGGTAATCCCACATGTGACAAATGAAATTAAAGAGTTTGTGTACCGGGTTGGAAAACAAACGGATGCGGATGTCGTGATAACGGAAATCGGAGGCACCATCGGCGATATTGAATCACAACCGTTTTTAGAAGCAGTACGGCAGATTTCTTTGGAAGTGGGAAGAGAAAACAGCCTCTTTATTCATGTTACTTTGGTGCCTTACTTAAGCGGTTCCGAAGAGCATAAATCAAAGCCGACCCAGCACTCAGTGAAGGAACTGCGGGGCATGGGCATTAATCCAAATATTATTGTGCTTCGCTCTGACAAACCATTGGAGGAGTCTATTTTTCAGAAAATCTCCCTTTTTTGCAATGTGAAGCCAGATTGTGTGATTGAAAACAGAACCCTGTCAAATCTATATGAAGCACCGCTTATGCTGGAACAATCCAATTTTTCTTCTGTGGTCTGCAGAGAACTGAATATCAAAGCAGGAGATGCAGATTTATCAGAATGGGAACAGATGGTAGAACGAATTCGGAACAGAACGAAAGAGGTTCATATTGGACTGGTGGGAAAGTATGTAAAGCTACATGATGCGTATTTGTCGGTGGCTGAAGCCATGCATCACGCAGGTTATGAGTTAAATACCTATGTCCGAATTCATTGGATTGATTCTGAAACGATTACAAAGGAAAATGTGAAGGAAACCTTTGAGGGGCTGAATGGAATTATCGTTCCGGGAGGCTTCGGCAACCGGGGAATTGAAGGGATGATTTTAGCAGCAAAGTATGCCAGGGAAAATAATCTTCCTTACTTTGGAATCTGCCTTGGAATGCAGATAGCGGTGATTGAGTATGCCAGAAATGCAGCCGGTATTCCGGATGCACATTCCGGAGAGTTTGATGAGCAATGTGCTCACAAGGTAATTGATTTTATGCCCGGGCAAAGTGAGGCTATAGATAAGGGAGGAACTCTGCGTCTGGGCAGTTATCCTTGTGTAATAAAAAAGGGAACCAGGATGGAGCAGTGTTATGGCAAAAAACTGATACAGGAACGTCACCGCCATCGGTATGAGTTTAATAATGAGTATCGGAAAAAACTTACGGAAGCAGGCTTAATTATCAGTGGCACTTCCCCGGATGAGAGACTGGTGGAAACTGTGGAAATCAAAAGTAATACTTTTTTTGTGGGAGTGCAGTTTCACCCGGAATTTAAGAGTCGGCCAAATGCGCCGCATCCATTGTTTAAAGGGTTTATTGCGTCAGCGTTATCTTATAGAGAATAAAAAGGAGCTATTTTATGTGTGGAATTATTGGGTATGCCGGAAAAACAGAGGCGGTAAATGTTTTATTGGATGGCTTGGAACGTCTGGAATACAGAGGATACGACTCTGCAGGAGTTGCTGTTGTATCGCCGGAGGGAAAGCTGCAGGTAAAGAAGAGTAAGGGACGATTGGCAGTTTTAAGAGACTTACTTCAGGAGAGTGATTCTCTGGTGGGAAGTATTGGAATTGGACATACCAGATGGGCCACTCATGGAGAACCAAATGATAAAAATGCCCATCCCCATGTAGGGCAGGATGGTAAAATTGCAGTAGTTCATAATGGCATTATTGAAAACTATCTGGAGATAAAAAACTATCTGATTCGCAAAGGCGTGAAGTTTCAATCTGATACAGATACAGAAGTTATTGTTCAACTGATGGAATATTATTATAAAAAGTATTCTAATTTGATGGATGCGGTATATGCAGTTTTAAACCGGATTAAGGGTGCCTATGCCATGGGGATTCTCTGTTCGGATTATCCGGAGCAGATGTTGGCGGCCAGAAAAGACGCTCCGTTACTGATTGGATATGGAGAAAAAGAAAATTTCATTGCTTCAGATGTAACGGCACTGCTTTCTCATACAAGAACCGTGACCTACATGGAGGATGATGAAGTGGCGCTTATTACGGCGGATTCCGTGCAGATATATGACAGTGACAGGAGCCCGGTAGAAAAAGAGAAGCATATCATTGCATGGGATGTCAGTGCAGCGGAAAAAGGCGGTTATGCCCATTTTATGCTGAAGGAAATTATGGAGCAGTCGGAAGCGGTCAGAAAGACGGTATCTCCTCGTATAACAGATGGAAAAATCGTTTTTGAGGAATTGAAAGAAGCGGTGGAGCTGTTACAGAATATTACCAGAATCTATATTGTAGCTTGTGGTTCTGCATATCATGTAGGAATGGTTGGAAAGTATACACTGGAAAAGCTGTTGCACATTCCGGTAGAAGCATGTTTGGCGTCGGAATTCCGATATAGTGAACCGATACTTGGTGAATCGGCATTGGTCATTGTAATCAGCCAGTCAGGAGAAACGTTGGATTCTATGGCAGCACTGCGGGAGGCTAAGAAAAAAGGCTCTAAAGTTCTCTCTATTGTCAACGTCATGGGTAGTTCTATTGCCAGAGAGTCGGATTATGTTCTTTATACCTGGGCAGGACCGGAGATTGCAGTGGCTACAACAAAAGCATATACAACACAGATGGTACTTTTAATTATGTTGGGTGTTTATTTTGCTAAACAGTTGAGCCAGATTAGTGAGGAAGAATACGACAAAATTATGGTTGGTCTTGACAGCCTTCCGGAAAAAATAAAGGATGTGTTGAAGAATATAGATAACTATCAGAAAACAGCATCCAGATATTTTAATCACAGCAGTGTATTTTATATTGGACGGAATGTGGACTATGCACTGGGGCTGGAAGGTTCTCTGAAGCTGAAGGAAATATCTTATATTCATTCGGAATCCTATGCTGCCGGAGAACTGAAACATGGAACAATCTCATTGATTGAGCCGGGAACTTTAGTGGTTGCTTTGGCTACCTATGCACCGTTACTTGAGAAAACGTTATCCAATGTAGTAGAAGTGAAATCCAGAGGTGCAGAAGTGATACTTATGGCTACGGAGGAAACAGCAAAAACAATCAGCAGCCAGGGTTCGGAATTATTTGTAATACCGGAAACACATCCTGTTCTGCAGCCGGTGCTTGGTGTGATTCCATTACAGCTGTTTGCGTATTATGTAGCATTGAATCGTGGCTGTGATATTGATAAACCGAGAAATTTAGCAAAGTCAGTTACAGTGGAATAGGCTGAGTGCGTAGAGTGCCGGGAGGAAAACATTTATGGCTATTCATGAGGAATGCGGAGTATTTGGAGTAATAAGTACAAAGAGAAGTAATGTGGCAGGGATTACCTATTATGGCTTATATGCATTGCAGCATAGAGGTCAGGAAAGCTGCGGAATTGTAGTTAACGATGACGGAATGTTTTTTTCTTATAAGGATTTGGGTCTGGTCAGTGATGTATTTTCACAGGAAACTTTGGTACAGCTGCCGGAAGGAAATATGGCAGTGGGGCATGTAAGATACGGAACCACCGGTGGAACCACAAGAAATAACTGTCAGCCCATTGAGGTAAATCATCAAAAAGGAAAAATGGCGCTGGCTCATAATGGTAACTTAAGTAATGCATTGGAGCTTCGGGATAAGCTGGAATTATCCGGTGCCATATTTCACACTACCAGTGATACGGAAACCATTGCTTATATGATTACAAAAGAACGGCTTACGGCATCAAGTATAGAAGAGGCTGTATGCAGGGCAATGGAATCTTTGGAAGGAGCATATTCCTTAGTACTGATGTCATCTGCCAAAATGATAGCAGCCAGAGACCCTTATGGTTTCCGGCCGCTTTGTTTTGGACGTCTGCATCAGGGAGGCTACGTAATCGCTTCCGAAAGCTGTGCGTTATCTGCGGTGGGAGCAGAATTTATCCGGGATGTGGAGCCCGGAGAGGTTCTTGTTTTTGGTGAAAATAATATAGAGTCATATGCGGAACATTGTGGAAAGCAAGAAAGAAAAACGTGCATTTTTGAACATATTTACTTTGCCAGACCGGATTCAGTGATTGATGGGATTTCGGTTCATGAGGCACGTATGCGTGCAGGCAAACTGCTGGCAGAAACTTATCCTGCCGATGCGGATATTGTCATTGGTGTTCCGGATAGTGGCTTGGATGCTGCATTGGGCTTTTCAAGAGCCTCCGGAATTCCTTACGGAATCGGACTGATAAAAAATAAATACATTGGTAGAACCTTTATTTCGCCGGGTCAGGAGGAACGGGTGGACCGGGTGAGGATTAAATTAAGCCCGGTGGAATCCGTGATAGAAGGAAAAAGAGTAGTATTGGTGGATGATTCCATTGTCAGAGGAACAACCAGCAAGCGCATTGTAAAGCTATTACGGGATGCAGGAGCAAAAGAAATTCATATGCGGATTTCAGCACCGCCGTTTTTACATCCTTGCTATTATGGGACAGATATTGATTCGGAGGAAAATTTAATTGCGTGCCATCATAGCATGGAGGAAATTGCAGAACTGATTGGAGTAGATACGTTAGGTTACTTGCCGGTGGAAAAATTGGACAAGCTTGTGGAAAGTAAAAATTACTGTGCGGCATGCTTTAACGGAGAGTATCCGACACAAATTCCGGTAGATCTTCGGAAAGACCGGTTTGAAAGAAAATTATCTGAAAGAGTCTGAAAGAAAGGATAACTGTTCATATGAAAAAATTTGACCGAAAGCTGATTCTGGAAGATGGCAGTGAATATTATGGATATGGGTTTGGCAGTAAAGAAGACAGAATAACAGAAATTGTATTTAATACATCACCGGTGGGGTATCAGGAAATAATTTCTGACCCGTCATATACCTTTCAGACAGTGGTGATGGCTTATCCTTTGATTGGAAATTACGGTATGGCAGAGGCGGATTTTGAAACAGATACTCCTACTATTGGTGGATTGGCTGTCAGAGATTATAATGATATTCCTTCTAATTTTCGTAGTGTAAATACACTGTCTGAAGTAATGGAACGATATCATATTCCGGGCATTTATGGAATTGATACAAGGAAACTGGTGCGGTCTATACGGGATTTCGGAAGTCGAAAAGTATTGATTACTTCAGTTGAAACGACGCTAGAAGAAGGAGTAAAGAAAATTTCGGAATATGAAATACCTTCGGATGCGGTTTCTGTTGTGAGTAGAAAAAAGATGCAACAGTATTTTGTGCCGCAGGGCAGATTTCATGTGGTCGCCATAGATTGCGGAATGAAGCAGAACATCGTCCGGTGTTTGAATGAGAAAGGCTGTAATGTGACCGTAGTGCCATGGAATATCTCAATGGAAGAAATAGAACAGCTGCATCCGGACGGAATCTTTTTATCCAACGGTCCGGGAAATCCAACGGATGTGGAACCGGTGATTGCATTGGTAAGAGCCTTGAGCGGGAAATATCCGATGTTCGGTATTTGTCTTGGACATCAGATGATTGCCTTGGCCTATGGAGCGAAAACCTATAAATTAAAGTTTGGTCATCGTGGCGGAAATCACCCGGTAAAAAATCTACAGACAGGAAGAATAGAGATTACTTCACAGAATCATTCATATGCCGTAGACAGGAAAAGTATAGCAGAAACAAGACTCAAAATAACTCATGTAAATCTGTTGGATAATACAGTAGAGGGAATTGCATGTTGGGAAGATAATGTATTTAGTGTACAGTATCATCCCGAAAGTGCTCCGGGACCACAAGACAGTAGTTATTTATTTGGACAGTTCATAAATATGATGGAGGGAGCAGAACATGGCGAAGCGATGTGATATAAAAAAGATACTTGTCATTGGGTCCGGGCCGATTGTTATCGGACAGGCAGCGGAATTTGACTATGCAGGTACACAGGCATGTCTTGCATTAAAGGAGGAGGGGTATGAAGTCATTCTTTGTAATTCCAATCCTGCCACCATCATGACAGATACCTCCATTGCGGACAAAGTGTATATGGAGCCTCTAACCTTAGAGTACGTAGCGAAAATTATCCGCCATGAACGTCCGGATGCGATTGTACCCGGTATTGGAGGTCAGACCGGGCTGAATTTAGCCATGCTGCTGGAGAAAAAGGGAATCTTAAAGGAATGCCAGGTGGAACTTTTGGGTACAAGCAGTGAAAGCATTGAACGGGCAGAAGACCGTGAACTGTTTAAAAAGTTATGCGAGGAGCTTGGCGAGCCGGTGTTGCCATCGGCTATTGCAAATACAGTAGAGGAAGCCCAAAGGATTGCGGAAGAAATCGGCTACCCGGTAGTGCTTCGTCCTGCCTTTACCTTAGGAGGAACCGGTGGTGGTTTTGCAGAAAACGAACAGGAATTTCAAAATTTAATTAAAAATGCAATTACATTGTCTCCGGTTCATCAGGTGCTCGTGGAAAAGAGTATTAAAGGATTTAAGGAAATCGAATATGAAGTAATCCGCGATGCAAATGATACGGCTATTACGGTTTGTAATATGGAAAATCTGGATCCGGTGGGAATTCATACCGGAGATTCTATTGTGGTCTGTCCGTCCCAAACACTGACGAACAAAGAATACCAGATGTTAAGAGACAGTGCATTGAAGCTTATCCGTGCCCTAAAGGTAGAGGGTGGTTGTAATGTACAGTTTGCACTGGATCCAAACTCCTTTCAGTATTATCTGATTGAAGTAAATCCAAGAGTATCCCGGTCTTCGGCATTGGCTTCCAAGGCAAGCGGATATCCGATTGCCAGAGTTTCGGCCAAAATCAGTGTTGGAATGACCTTGGATGAAATTAAACTTGTTAATACTCCTGCGTCCTTTGAACCGGCGTTGGATTACGTGGTAACGAAAATGCCGAGGTTCCCATTTGACAAATTTACAGATGCGAATCAGAAGCTTGGCACGCAGATGAAAGCAACCGGTGAGGTAATGAGTGTTGGCAGAACCTTTGAGGAAAGTCTGCTAAAGGCGATACGTTCTTTGGAAACCGGTGTGAATCATTTGTATATGCAGAAATTTGAGAAAGAATCGTCGGAGCAGCTTCTTGATTATATAAAGATTGGTACGGATGACCGTATTTATGCGATTGCGCAGCTGTTACGTCTGGGATGTGAGGTTTCCTGCATTGCAGAAGCAACGAAGATAGACCGCTTTTTCTTGGAGAAAATGAAACATATTATTGAATTGGAGAAAGAATTGGAACAGGGTGTGGATAACATGGAACTTCTGTATCAGGCAAAAAGAACCGGATTTTCTGATAAGGCAATCGCATGGCTGTGGAAGAAAAGTGAATCGGATATTTTTGAACTCAGAAAAAAGAATGCAGTTTTTCCTGTGTACAAAATGATTGACACCTGTGCTTCGGAATTTGCAAGCTATGTTCCGTATTTTTATTCTACCTATGAGGAAGAAAATGAGTCTGTTGTAGAGAACAGAAAGAAGGTAGTGGTGCTGGGCTCCGGACCGATTCGAATCGGACAGGGCGTGGAATTCGATTATTCTACGGTACATGCTGTGAAAACAATTAAAGAAGCCGGCTATGAAGCTATTATTATCAATAACAATCCAGAAACGGTATCCACAGATTATACCACCTCCGATAAGCTGTATTTCGAACCTCTTTGCGTGGAAGATGTTATGAATGTAATTGAACTGGAGCAGCCGGAGGGTATCATTGCTTCTTTAGGCGGGCAGACGGCAATTAATCTGGCAAAACCGCTGGAGGAGCGGGGAGTAAAGCTGATTGGTACGGATACGGCGGCCATTGAACGGGCAGAAAACAGGGAGGCTTTTGAAAAACTGTTATTGGAACTGGAGATTCCGCAGCCAAAGGGACAGGCAGTTACCAACATAGAAGACGGGGTAAAGGCGGCAACGAACATCGGTTATCCAGTACTGGTACGCCCAAGCTTTGTTCTGGGCGGAAGGGCCATGCAGATTGTGGCAAAGGAAGAACAGCTGAGGCATTATCTGAAAACAGCAGTGGAAATTGATGAAGATAAGCCGATGTTAGTGGATAAATATATTTGCGGTAAAGAAGTAGAAGTGGATGCAATTTGTGACGGCATGGATGTGTTTGTTCCGGGAATTATGGAACTGGTAGAACGGACAGGGGTTCATTCCGGTGATTCTATCAGCGTGTATCCGAGCTTCAGTATTTCGGAACAGGTGAAAGAGACCATACTTGACTATACGAAAAAGCTGGGACTTGGAGTGGGAATTATCGGTCTGTTTAACATCCAGTTTATTGTAGATAAAGAAGAGCAGGTATACATTATTGAAGTAAATCCCCGGTCTTCCAGAACGGTTCCGTTTTTATCAAAAGCAACCGGTTATCCGTTAGCTGATATTGCAACGAAGGTTATTATGGGAAAGAACCTGAGGGAACAGGGCTTTGATAAAATCTATCCGGAGGAAAAGAAACGGTGGTACGTAAAAGCGCCGGCATTTTCCTTTGCGAAATTAAATGGTATGGATGCTTATTTGTCACCGGAGATGAAGTCTACAGGTGAGGCTATCGGATATGATGAAAAGCTGCCGCGGGCGATGTATAAAGCATTGATTGCCTCCGGCGTCAAGATGCAGAATTACGGAACGATAGTGGTAACACTGGCAGATGAGGATAAGGAAGAAGCGTTGCCACTTATTAAGAGATTTTATGACATGGGCTTTAATATTGAAGCTACGGTAGGAACCGGTGAGTTTTTGAAGGCAAAAGGGATTCGTACCCGTATTCGAAAGAAACTCAGCGAAAACAGTACAGAGATTTTGGAAGCAATCCGTGCCGGTTATGTAAGCTATGTGATTAATACCCGTGCGATTTTATCGGGAATTCATTATGAGGATGGTCTGGCTATCCGAAGGACAGCCATTGAAAATAATGTGACAATGTTTACGTCGCTGGATACCGTAAGAGTACTTCTGGATGTGCTGGAAGAAATCACCATAGGAATTTCGACGATTGATTCGTAGACGGTATGGAGCAGTAAAGGCGAAAGAAGGAGAGTTAGTATGATACCAAACACAAATTATAGTAATTTAAAGGACTCATATTTGTTTTACAATATCGCGCAGAAAACAAAGGCATATCTGTCAGAACATCTGGATACTCATTTATATCGTATGGGAATTGGGGATGTTTCCCTACCTCTTTGTGATGCTGTCATTCAGGCCCTTCATAAAGCAGTGGATGACCAGGCAGAAAAACATACCTTTCATGGGTATATGCCGGAGTGCGGAGACCCTGATTTAAGAAAAACGATTGCGGAATATTATAAAAACAGAGGAGTGGAGCTTTCAGAGGAAGAGGTCTTTGTATCCAGTGGCGCCAGCGATGAACTGGGGGATATTCTGGATTTGTTCGGAAGAGGAAAAACGGTTTTGATTATGGAACCGGCATATCCGGCTTATGTGGATGCAAATATCATGGCCGGCAATAAAATCATTCATATACCAGCAGGAAAAGAAAACGGTTTTTTGCCGATGCCGGATGAAAGCATTACCGCAGATATTATTTACATTTGTTCGCCAAATAATCCAACCGGTGCAGTATTTAATTATAAGCAATTACAGGCCTGGGTGGATTATGCGGACAGAATAAATGCAATTATTTTGTTCGATGCGGCTTATGAAGCGTTTATCGAAGAGGAGGAAATTCCGCATAGTATTTTTGAGATAAATGGAGCAAAGAGTTGTGCTATTGAGATTTGTTCTCTGTCTAAGACGGCAGGATTTACCGGAACACGATGTGGCTATACGGTAATTCCGAAGAACTTAGTAAGAGAAGGAATGAATCTGAATCAGATGTGGGTAAGAAACCGTACAACGAAGACCAATGGAGTATCCTATATTATCCAGAAGGGTGCGGCTGCAATTTTTACTGAGGAGGGACAGAAACAGATTCAAGAAAATATCAGAGTTTATAAGCAGAATGCAGCTTGCCTGATGGAAGCATTAGATAAGCTTGGAATATGGTATTGCGGAGGAAAAAATGCACCCTATATCTGGATGCGGTGTCCGGATGGTATGGGAAGCTGGGAGTTCTTTGATTATCTCTTAAAAGAAATTCAGGTAGTGGGGACACCGGGAGCAGGTTTTGGCGCTTGTGGAGAAGGATATTTTCGTTTTTCTACGTTTGGTTCACCGGAGGATACCAAAGAGGCGGCGAAGAGACTGGTTGAGTTACTATAGCGGATAAGTTTATTTGTTTGATTTGCAAGAGTATCTTTCTTAGAAATACATATACTACTGAAAAAACAGTCGCATGTACGACTAAATTTTCAATAGGCGTTGACGGATGTTTTATAAAAGGTGTATAATGTCATTGAAAAAATAGTCGCAAATGCGACTAAATTTTCAATAGAGGAGGGTGCTTATGAATAGAAATATGTATTTGGATAAATTAATCCGAAGAAAAGGAAACGGAATGATTAAGGTGATTACCGGAATCAGAAGATGTGGTAAAACATATCTCCTTTTCGAGTTGTTTCATCAACATCTCTTAGCGTCAGGTGTTGATAAGGAACATATTATTAAAATTGCCTTAGACGACAGAATAAATAAAAAATACCGTGACCCGGATGTGCTTTGTGAATATGTGCATAATGAAATCAAAGATGAACAGATGTATTATATACTTTTGGATGAAGTGCAGATGGTAGAAGAGTTCGAGGATGTATTGAACAGCTTTTTGCATATAAAAAATGCAGATGTTTATGTAACAGGAAGTAATGCAAAATTTTTATCAAAGGACATTATTACTGAATTCAGAGGCAGGGGTGACCAGGTGCATTTATATCCGTTATCGTTTGCTGAATTTGTGACCGGAAAAGGGATAGAGGGACATCAGGCCTGGTATGAATTTACTATGTATGGCGGTTTGCCAAAGATGTTGGAAATAGAAAATAATGAAGATAAGTCGAATTATTTAAGAGATATTTTTAAGGAAACATATATCAAGGATATTTTAGAGAGAAATGAAGTCCGTAATCAGACGGAAATGGAGGAATTATTGGACTATCTTGCATCCGCGATAGGTGGTTTAACAAACCCGAAGAAACTTTCAGATACTTTTAAAACAGTAAAAAATGTTTCCGTTCATCCGGATACAATTAAAAAATATCTTGACTATTTTGAAGATTCGTTCCTTATCAGCAAGGCAAGTCGTTATGATGTAAAAGGCAAGAAGTATATTAGCACACCGGCAAAATATTACTTCACAGATTGTGGATTAAGAAATGTACGTATTAATTTCCGGCAGTATGAAGAAACGCATATTATGGAAAATGTAATATATAATGAGTTACTAATCAGAGGTTATTATGTTGATGTAGGAGTTGTTGAGGTTACCTATAGTGATGAGGAAAAGCGTCGGTTACAAAAACAATTAGAAGTAGACTTTGTATGTAATCAGGGTTCACGAAGGATTTATATCCAGTCGGCATTAGCTTTACCGACTAGAGAAAAGGAAGAACAGGAGCAGATGTCGCTAAGAAACATTAATGATTCTTTCAAAAAGGTAATCATTGTTAAGGATGGACCAACACATTATAATGAAGATGGTATATTGATATTAAATTTGTTTGATTTCTTATTAAAAGAGAATAGTTTAGAATTTTAAAAATGAAGCTTGAGGAAAGAAGAGAATTACCAATGCAAAAAAGGTGGTTCTCTTTTTTTGTTGCTCAAATGAAAAGGAGTAGTAGATATAGGAAACATTCCCCTCTATATATCTTATGTTAAACAAAGAAAGAGAGGTATTTTCTATGGAATTTAAAGAAGTTACGAGTAATGAAGTGCAGACCGAAAAGGATGTTTTGGTGGCTTCTTGTGGAATTAACGAGGAACATCCGGAGAAACCAAAGGCACATGATGCTGGATATTCAGTTTGACAGTGCATTGCAGAGCACGATATAGCAAAGAAAAACATCATAAGTTATGCCAAATTGGAAAAGGTAATAACCCAATGGTTGGTATGACTGTTGCAGTTGCAGTGTCTATCGAAGAAGCAGCTAAGGCAGGCAAGTTCTAAAATATTTTGAATTAAAAAATAATTGATTTTCTAAACATTGAGTTAGACACGTCATTTTAAGCATTTTGCTTGTGACGTGTCTAATTTTTTATATTCATTTATCCTTCACATTTTTTTCACAGAAGAATCAAAATATTTTCACATAACCTACAAAGATTATTAAGATTTATACCTTAAACTGGAAAAGTACGTGCGAAAGACGTACGAGAGAATAAAAGAGGAGGCATAATACAGTGATTGAGGTAAAAGACCTTGTAAAGAAGTATGATAATCATCTGGCAGTGGATCATTTGACCTTCACCGTACCAAGAGGACAGATTCTTGGTTTTTTAGGACCGAACGGAGCGGGAAAATCTACCACAATGAATATTATTACCGGATACATATCTGCCACAGAGGGCAGTGTTTCCATTAACGGTCATGATATTTATGAGGAACCGGAGGAGGCAAAGAAATCAATTGGTTATTTGCCGGAGCAGCCGCCGGTTTATACGGACATGACAGTAAAGGAATATTTGGGATTTGTGGCAGAGCTGAAAAGGGTGCCTAAAAAAGAAAGAGAACCACAGATAGCATCAGCACTTGCTAAAACCGGCACGGTGGATGTGGCAAAACGTCTGATAAAGCATCTTTCTAAAGGATATCGGCAGCGTGTCGGTATTGCTCAGGCAATCATCGGAAATCCGGAGGTGATTATTTTAGATGAGCCTACCGTAGGTTTAGACCCGGTGCAGATTATTGAAATCCGTGATTTAATGAAGGAACTTGCAAAGGAGCATACGGTAATTTTAAGCTCCCATATTCTTTCGGAAATCAGTGCGGTGTGTGATACGGTAATGATAATAAATAATGGCAGATTGGTAGTCAGTGATACGGTGGAAAATCTTCCGCAGCATTTGAATGCGCAGAATAGCTGCCGTGTAGTGATTAAAGGAACAGAGGACCTGGTAAAACCACTTATGGAAGAACTGGAAGATGTTAAGGAACTTAGCTTGGAGGGCGATGGTGAATTTGTAACAGTTACTGTTACTTCAGACAGTCAGGTGGACTTACGGGAAGATATTTTCTTTGCATGTGCAAGGGCCGGACTGCCGATTTATGAAATGTCTAATGTAACGAGAAATTTGGAGGACATTTTCCTTGAACTCACCCGCAGTGAGGAAACAACAGAAGAACTTCCTACAGAGGGAGAAATTAAGGAAGAAAGTGAGGAAAATGCAGATGTTAGCGATTTATAAAAAAGAACTTCGGGCATATTTTAACAGTATCATTGGATGGTTGTTTATTGCTTTTTTTCTGGCTTTTATAGGAATCTATTTCTTCTTGGATAATTTGTATTACGGATATACGCACTTTGGCTACTCTTTATATTCCGTAGGTTTGATTTTTATTTTGCTGGTTCCGATGATTACCATGCGTATCATCGCAGAAGAAAACAAGCAGAAAACGGATCAGCTTCTGCTTACTTCGCCGGTTTCCGTGGAAAAAATTATTATGGGAAAGTATCTGGCGGTAATTTCCGTGTTTGGTGTGGTAATGCTGATTACCTGTACTTATCCGTTAATTATGTCCCTGTATGGTGAAGTGAATTTCGCCATGAACTATGCGGCGATTGGTGGTTTTTTCCTGATGGGATGCGCTTATCTGGCACTTGGAACCTTTATTTCGGCAGTAACGGACAGTCAGGCACTGGCGGCGGTAGCTACATTTATTGTAGTATTGATTTCTTATCTGATGGAAGGAATCGCCAGCCTCTTTTCTACCAGTGCAAGAACGGCATGGCTGGTATTTGCATTTCTGCTTCTTTTGGTAGCACTTCTTACCTGGATAATGATGAAGAGTAAGATTGTGACCGGCGCATTTTTGGTAATTTCCCAGGGTGCGATTGCGGCAGTATACTTTTTAAAACCAACGCTGCTGGAGGGTTCCGTTGTTAACGTATTTGACTGGTTTTCCGTGGAGGCAAGATACGCGGATTTTGTTAATGGTATTCTCAATGTAGCAGACGTGGTTTATTATATTACTTTTGTGGTACTCTTTATTTCCTTGACCGTTCAGGCAATGAAGAAGAAACGCTGGAATTAAGGAGGTACCAAATGAAAACAAATTTTAATACAAGAAAATTCAAGGGTGGTGCTTATGCATCCGCAATATCCGCTGTAGTAATAGCGATAGTTGTTGTTATCAATTTAATGTTTACCAAATTAAACATTACCGTGGATTTAACTGCGGACGGAAAATATTCCCTGACGGAAGAAACCATCACCATGTTATCCGGTTTGGAGGACGAGATTACATTTTATTATCTGACACCGAGTGGCTCCGGTGTGGATATGTTTGATAAGATTCTTTCCCAGTATACGAAATACGGAAAGACAGTGAAGCTTATACAGAAAGACCCGGTGGTGAATCCAAAGTTTGCTTCTCAGTATACGGATGCGAATATTGAGCAGTACAGTATTATTGTGGTTAATGAAACAAACGGACGCTCCCGTTACATTCCTTACAGCGATATGCTGATTGAGGAATACGGAATCGATTATAACACGTATCAATATTACAGTGAAGTGACCGGACTTGACATGGAGGGGCAGCTGAATTCTGCCATCGGTTATGTTACTTCAGACAACTTACCTACGGTGTATGTAGCATCAGGGCATGGAATGCAGGAGTTGGGTACAACGGTGGCATCCATGTTGGAAAAGTCAAATTTTCAGGTGAATTACGGGGATAATTCTTTGGATCTTTTGACCACTTCTGAGATTCCGGAAGATTGTGATGTGCTGTTTATCCAAACACCGGAAACTGATTTTACAAGTGAAGAGGTGTCAGTTGTAAAGGATTATATGAGCAGGGGTGGCAAGGTGATTTTTGTTGCCAGTTACTTAAATGCGGAGCATACCAATTTGCTTGAATTTATGAAAGAATATGGTCTGGAATTATCCGGCGGCATTATTTTAGAGGGCAGTTCCAGAAATTATATGCAGGCACCTTATGTGCTGCTTCCGAAAACGGTGGCACATGATATTCTGGATGGAATTTCCGACAGTAAGTATTTAATTGCCCAGCATTCTACTCCAATAATGTTTGCAGAGGAGGTACCGTCTAATCTCACACAGAGTGCCTTTTTAACTACATCGTCTGCTGCATATGAGAAGGATGTGAATGCACAGTCCCTGTATCAGGAAGAAGGAGATACAAGCGGAACCTTTAACATTGGTGTAACAGTAGAAGATGTGGACACAGGAGCAGAACTTACGGTATATTCCAGCTATTATATGTTTAATGAAGCTTATGCCGGTGGTTCCACCTTTGCCAATATTGACCTTCTGATTAACAATATCAATGTGTTGGCAGATGCCGAGAGCAACACGGTAGCAGTACGTACCATCGACTTGACGGAAGATACTACACTGGTTCTTACTGATGCCCAGATAAATATGTGGGGACTGATTACGGTTGTACTGCTTCCGCTGGCCTTTCTTGGATATGGTATTGCCCATGTGGTATATCGGAGAAAGCATGCGTAAAGGAGATTGGAATGAAAAAGAAAACAAAGAAATTGTTATTGCTTGCTGCGGTTCTTGCGATACTTATTGGCGGTTACTTTGCTCTGGATTTGCTTCCCGAGGATACCGGGGAGGAAGAGAATATCATAGAAGAAACAGTGGAAGTAACAGAATTTACAACGGAAGACGTTGCGTTTTACTGTTATAAAAATCCGGACTATGAGGTGGGCTTTTACTGTGAAGAATCGGGATATGTACATTACAGGGATGAAGCATTTCCGGCAAATGAAGAGGTTATAGAAGCTCAGCTTGAAGTAATCGGAAATCTTGTGGCGTTCCAAAAGATTGACAGTACAGACAAGGCAGAGTATGGTCTGGACTCATCGGAGCTTACAGTGGCAGTTACACTCAAGGATGGAACAGAGCGGACCTTCTTTTTGGGAGATAAAGCGTTGTTTGAAGAAGGATATTACCTGCTTGATGTAGAAAATAATGCGATATACCTTATAGATACAGAACTGTACGAGCAGTTAACCTGCTCCTGGTCTTCTCTGGTGCAACAGGAGGATAAGGTACTGGTATCCGGTGAGCAGATTTTAGATGTCACGGTAGAAACTGCAGGAGTACAGACGATGCATATTTTTTATGAGGAAGCAAAGGAACATCCATGGCAACTGACCACACCGGAGGGTACCTTTGATGGTGACAGTGATGCGGTTTTAGAAGCGATAAGTGGCTTTAATTCGTATTCTTTGCTGTCCACCTTGGAATATAACTGTGATGATTTTACAACGTACGGTCTGGAAGAACCGGTAACCATAGTAACGGTGCGCTATACGGAAGAAGAGAGTACGGATGTAAAAACGTTGTTGTTTGAATTTGGTTCGGTGGACCCGGAAACCGATGTTTCTTATGTACGGATAAACGGTTCGTCCTATGTATATGGAATGTCGGAATATTATGCGGAAAAGATATCTGTTTTTGATGCAGAGGAATTAAAATATGTCCCATAAGGTGATGTTTTTATAGAATTTAACTAAAATGAATAAGAAATAGTATCAGGCACATTATGTCTGTAAACAGGTATGATGTGCCTGCTTTTTATTGACAAAATACGCCATAAAGTTTATACTTTTTTTAGAATTTTTTTAGAATGAGGTGGAATTTTATGGACTATGTATCCAGTTGGGATTTTACACTTGCAAACTATGGTGCCGTCTGGGCTTTTTTAGTTCAGTTCGGGCTTTTATTATTGTTTTTGATGCTGGGAAATATTCTCCGGCGTACGATTCCGTTATTTCGGAAATGTTTGGTTCCGTCTGCGCTTTTGGGTGGTGCATTGTTGCTGGTTGTGAATATTATTGGCAAGCAGTTCGGTTTTGTTTTAGTGGACAACCGGCTGATGCAGGTAATTACCTACCATTGTTTAGCTATCGGTTTTGCGTCCATGAGTCTGAAAACGGAAAAGAGTACCCATAAAACCAACAAGGCACAAATTGTGGAGTTTGGTGCCCTGCAGGGAGGAACCTATATGCTGCAGGCTTTTGTGGGTCTTGGAATTACACTGATTCTTTTTATGCTGACTCAGGGTGGAGATAAGGTTGTTTCCTATATCTGTGGTTTGATTCTGCCTTTGGCGTATGGTCAGGGTCCGGGGAATGCTCTCAGTTGGGATATTAATTTTACCAATACCCCTGCTGCGCAGTTTGCCGGAAACGGAAGCTTCGGATTGTCCCTTGCCTCTATTGGATTTGTAGTAGCTTCTGTATTTGGTGTGCTGTATATCAACATTTACAAAAAACGCGGAGAGCTTTATGTCCGTGAGGGAAGCATTTATAATGAGGCTTTAAACCAGACGAATGAGGAAGAAGAAATTCCGGATAATGAATCTGTAGATAAATTTACGCTTCAGGCCGGATTCGTGGCACTGTCTTATGCAATTTCCTTTGGATTTATGTGCCTGCTTGGTGTTCTTTCCGACTTTACAAACAGTATTGCGTGGGGATTCAATTTCCTGTGGGCTTCCTTGGCAGCAATGCTGATTAAAGTGGTGGTTGGACGTTTACGCAAACACAATCTGATGCACCGTGGATACATAAACAACTATCAGATGGACCGTATTTCCGGTTTCTCTTTCGACCTAATGATTGTTGCCGGTGTGGCAGCCATTGAGATTAACGATATCAAAAACTACATCCTGCCTATTGTAATCCTTAGTTTGGTGGGAACCGTAATCACCTACGTTTATATCCGCCTGGTTGCGAAAGAATGCTTTAAGGGATTTGAACATGAATTTTTCCTGATGAGCTTTGGTACTATGACCGGTACCGCCTCCAACGGTATGATTCTTACGAAGGAGATTGATCCGGGCTTGCGGACACCTACCTCCAGCCTGTATATTCTTTCTAATTTCCCGGCAATGGTAATGATTGCCCCGTTACTGTTTTTGCTGGGATTTGCAGGAAAGTCCCAGACAAATGCAATGATCGCCTGTGCAATTTTCTTCACATTGTGGTTTGCATATACGGTGTATTTGTTCCGGAGAAAGATATTCAAAAAGCGATATGAAAATAAGCCTGTTGCGGTATGGAAGGATGAGGCATAAAGCTTTTTCAAATCAGTAATGTAAGTGAGACACGTTGTTGTAATTGTATTACAATGGCGTGTCTTTTTTTGAATATTAATTTTGACTCAAATTTGCCTCTTTTTTATCATTTTTCTGTCAAATGTGTCGGATAAATTAAAAATAGCAGAAATAATCGAAAGATAAGGAGGGGTTACCTTGAAGAGAAGAGTATGTGGTTTGTTACTTGCTATTTCTATCATATGTTTACCTGTTCAGCAGGTGTATGCTGCACCGGCAGGTCCTGCAGCACATGAGCACAAACATAAGCACCCGGTACCACCGCACGAAAAAGAAGAATTTGAGAAACCTTCTGAGCCAACCGTGGCACCAACTTCTACACCAACTGCAGCACCGACAGCAACACCAAAACCGACAGAGACTCCTGTACCAACAGCGGTTCCAACTGTAGTACCATCCGAAGTCCCGGAAGAAGATGTTGAAGAAGCTCCTACAACTTCCACTCTTGGCTGTGCAGTGGTAAAATATGCCCTCCAGTTCGTGGGGAATCCATATAAATATGGTGGTACCAGTTTAACCAATGGTGCAGACTGTTCCGGTTTTGTACAGTCGATATATGCCCATTTTGACTGTGAACTGGAAAGAACGTCCAGCGTTCAAGCAAAAACAGCCGGCTATATGGAAGTGGCTTTAAAAGAATCGGAGCTACAGCCGGGAGATTTGATTTTCTATGCAAACAGTAATGGGGTGGTTTATCATGTTGCTATCTATATTGGTGATGGCAAGGTAGTTCATGCAGCTAATTCCAGAAAAGGAATTACAATTTCTGAATATACATACATGAAGCCATATAAAGCAAGACGTGTTTTTTGATGGCAGAATGAAATAGTGCAATACAGGAAGAAGGATGAGAAATCATCCTTCTCAGACTGTAGACAAAGTGGCATGTGGAATTACCTTCCACACGCCATTTTTCTCTGTTCGTGGCTTGCCACGAAGATTATTTCATGATATGCTCATCATATCGCACTTGGCAGATACTTCTTTTCCTCTCTTCTTTG